>JBKDKA010000157.1:0-145897 GCA_046345315.1 Planctomyces sp. | reverse complement strand
ATCAAGGACTACATTGACCATCACAACGCAAACCCAAAGACATTCGTCTGGACCAAGAAGGCAGAGGACATTCTGGAAAAAGTGAAGCGAGCGAGAGCGGCACTCAATAAGATCCCATCTGAGTGAGACACTACACTAGCTTCACAGCTGCGAATCCCGCTCTGCGTTGTCCCCATTGGACGATCCGAGATGGCGAAGGATGTTGCTCTGCACCACATCCAGGCACCTTCCATGGTCGTCGAAAAAGACCGGATTCTGATCGAAGGCCTTGTGACCGCGTCGCTTTTCTCGGGCACAACAGGTGAAATTCAGCTCCTCGAAGGAGAAAGCGTTCTTGAATCACGGATGCTCAATATCACTCATGATCAGGAAGATCAGCGGTTTCATTTCGAAGTTCCGACAGCTCGTTCCGGACGACGCGAGTTTACTCTTCGAGCCGTGGAACTGCCGGGAGAACATACAGCTGAAAACAACACAGCCACTTTGGCAGTCGATGTGACAGAAGCAAGCGTCAGCATTCTGATCGCTGACAGTCGTGCTCGCTGGGAGTATCAGTACCTGGTCAATCTGTTTCGCAGACAGAAGCAGATTGAGTTCGATCAGCTCCATTTTCAGCCCGAAGTGTTCGGTACGGGACATCGCGAGAAGGATCGAAAACTGCCACAGACTGCCGACGAATGGTCCGCATATCGACTGGTGATCCTCGGCGACGTTACGCCAGACCATCTGACCGATGCGTCTCAGGAGTCACTCCGTGAATATCTGGTTCAGCGAGGTGGAAATCTGATCGTGATCGCCGGACAGAATTCCATGCCTCATGATTTCGGAGAGGGGCCGCTGCTCGATCTGCTTCCGGTGGAATCGGTTCCGGAATTTCAGCCTGACAAATCGGGATACCGCGTGGAACTGACACCGGAGGGCCGCAGTGTCGATGCCATGCGACTCGATGAAGATATGGTCACGACCGAGGCGGTCTGGCGAGAAATGAGCGATCTACTTCCGGTTTATTCGCTTTCAGGGTTTCATAAACCGAAGCCGGCAAGCGAGGTTCTGCTTTCAGCAGCATCGAGATCAGGCAATCCCGGAGCAGAATCGGCAGCGTTTCTGGCCTGGCATCGGATTGGAGCAGGCCGCGTTGCCTTCCTGTCGTCACCGTCAACCTATCAGTTGAGGATGCGAAACGGAGACAAGTACCATCACCGATTCTGGGGACAACTCATTCGCTGGATGTTGTCCGGGGCGTCAGTGAAAGGCTCCAGGTTTGTTCGACTTGGATCAGACAAGCTAAAGTACGAACAGGGCGACGTCGCTCAGTTCACAGTCGACCTCACCGATCCGCAGGGACACCCCGTTTCCAATGCTGCACCGGAGATTCAGATCTTCAGCGCCGAGCAGCTTGTGAACAGGCTCGAGCTTCGTCCGGATGAGAAAGTTCCCGGACGCTATCAGGGGCGATTTTCTGCGGAACAGTCCGGCCGGTATCAGGCTCGAGCGACGGGAGCAGAAGTGGAGCGACTCCTTGCCGCCGAGAACTATCAGGAGTCAGTTCAGGTTGAAATCACCTTTGAGCCTCCGATCAGCCGGGAACTGACGGACTCGCGAGCGGATCTGCCGATGCTGGAAACTCTCGCTCGCCAGTCAGGAGGAATGGTGATTCATCCGGCTGCACTGAGCAAACTCAGTCGGGCATTGTCTCTCGATCCTGAGATCAGCAGATCTTCAAAGAGAACACCGATCTGGGACCGCTGGTGGTGCCTGTGGGTGATTATCGGCTGTTTCACGGTGGAGTGGATGATACGGAAGAAGACTGGCCTCGCATGATCGGTGAACGACATCTCAACGTCTGTCAGCAATTCGAATTGTCGTCCGGAGGAGTAGAGTGATGTCTGAACAATTCGCGTCAACGGAATCCGAAATTGTATTGAAGAGAGACCGTGATTCCGACGGCGAAGACCGCAGGGCGATTTCGATTCCACCGGCCGTTTCGAGAAAAATCTCGGCCGTCGTTCGTCGGTCCCGTACTGCCGTCCTGATTGCAGCCATGATCATGGCGTTATGCTCAGCATTGGCGGTGCTGCTGGTATCGGTACTGACTGACTGGTGGATGGTCCTGTTCGAGCCAGCTTCACGGAGGACACTGACGTCTGTATCGATTGGTGCCATGCTCCTGCTTGCGATGGGCTGCCTGATCTCGGCATTCCGAAAACGAATGACGCGACAGCAGGTCGTTCGTTCTATTGACAGTCAGATCCCCGATCTCAACGAACGCTGGACATCTCTCACATCGTTCGCTGAATCGAATCGAGATCTGACGATGCTGGGATCAGAACGGTTGATTCGTCAGGTCGCTGAGGAAGCATCACAACTTGAGCACCGAGTGACACCCGGGGAGATCCGTATCGGCAGGCATGTGCAATCTGCTGGTATCTGCCTTGCCGCCGTGTGTGCCGTCTGGCTTGGAGTTCTGTTATGCGACCCTGCACGAGTTGCCCTGCTCGTCAAACGGTTCTTCAACCCGAGTACCGACCTGAGCTTAACAAGAGTTCAGGCGGCTCCAGTCGGGACAGTTCAGGCGCGAGGAGCTGATTTAAATCTTTCGGCTAACGTGACCGGAAGGGTACCAGGATCGGCAGTTGTCATGATTCGACAGGATGATGCCGAAGAGACCGTTCACCCGGTGAGTTTTTCCGTCGAAGAGAAAAGCAGTTTTCAGTTTCCACTCAGAAACCTGCAGGAGGGGTTTTCATTTCGTTTTCGTGCCGGCGACGGGCAAACTCCATGGCACAGAATCGACGTCGTCGACCGCCCGGAGCTGAGACTGGTCGAGTTTGTCGTAATTCCCCCTGCTTATACAAAACTTCCGGAAACCCGGGTGACCGGCCTGCCAAAGTCGACTCGAATTCCACAGGGCAGTCGGCTTCAACTGAAGCTCGAAGCGAGTGAAGCCCTGAAGTCTCTGACGTTGAAGGGAGAAAACGACGTTCTTGTTCCACTTCAGCAGACAGCCGAGCAAACATTCGAATGGAATATCGAGCTGACGGATTCGTGGACGTTTCGTCCGATACTGGAGAATACCAGTGGCCTGCAGAATGAAAATCCGTCTCGATGCGAACTGGTCGTGCTTCGAGATCAGGCGCCCGTCGTCAGCGTCACTGAGGAGTTGAATAACATCTCTCTGCGTCCGGATGACACCTTGATGATTGATTTCCAGGCCAGCGATGACTTCGGAATCTCTCGTGCGGAACTGGTCGTGTTCGATCCGGAATCCGATACATCGACTGATTCTGATTCGAAATCCGATTCCGAATCAGTGACGGAACCAAGAGCATCCAAAAAGAAAACAAGCCAGGAACTGAAGGTCATTCCGATTCCTCTCGGCGCACAGTCAGGCGAGAAATCTGTTCGTGCACAGGCAGAACTCGCATTGAAGGACTTTCAGTTGAAACATGGGCAGGAACTGGCCTACGCCATTCGTGTTTACGACACAAAAAACGTGGCCACGATGCACCATCAGAACGAATCAGCGGCAGAATCTCAAACCGCTCAGCAGAGCCAGGCAGGCCCGCAGCAAGCGGCAGACCAGCAGGCAGCAGACCAACAGCAAACAGCTCGGAATGAGCCATCAGAGGCTTCGCGTGCGGAATTGCCTCCCGATTCGCCTGATGTGACTCCTGGCAGAGAGCCAGAAAATAATCCTCCAGTGGCCGCAGGGGAGCAGGAACAGGAACAGAAGCCGAGGCTCGCGGGCGGTAACCAGTGGTCACCAAAGGACGGCGGGCCGGCACAACCGCCAGCGAAGCCGGGCAGTGAGATCACAGGGAAGCCGCGACCGGATTTCTTCATGGCAAAACAGGCGCTCGATACTTCGGGAGGTCAGTGCACCAGCTGCAGTCGCCGCCGAATTCAGATTGATGAATGGGCAGGTTCCTTCACATCTCGAGTGCTCGATAAGCTTCAGCTGCAGATCGATCCGATTCTGGAACAACTGAAGCAGGAACTGACACTCGCTCGTGATGAACTGCAGCCCGTCTGCCAGCGTCATGAATCCGAAACGGACTGGGAAAAAGCAGACAGTGCCGCCGTCCGAAAGACTGATGATCGCCTGGGTACTGCGGAACAGCATGTGAAATCGCTGACAGAAAAAAGTTCCGGCACACCCTACGCATTCATCGGACTGCAGCTGCGTGATATTCAACAGCTGCATATTCATCCAGCCCGCGAACTTCTTCAGGACGTTACTCTGGCAGACAGTCCCGCCAACAGAGAAGATCTTTCAGGTTCCGTCGTACACATTCAGCGAGCGCTGGAGCTCCTCGGAAAGTTGACACAGCAATACGACGAAGTGAAGCAGAATTCAAAGCTGGCAGATGCCATGCTGCGGATTCGGAAGATGCATCAGATCTTTCTCGAAGGCACTTTCGCCATGCTGAAATCTCAGAAACCGCTGCTGAATCCGAAAGAACGCGCTTTCATGGAACTGGAGCTGTCGGATGAATATCTGAAGCAGCTTCAGGCGTTCCTGAAGAAGAAGCTCGAAATTCAGTCAGAACTTGCAAAAGTCCTTGCAGAGGATCCTCGATTACTGCAGCGATACATGGCCCGAAATCGGCTCGAGGCTACGACGCTTCGGGATCAGCTGACTCTCCTGAACAATCGACAGAAGCAGCTGCTCATCGCAACAAAACAAGGAGCAGAAGCAGCAGACGAAGAGACTCCTGACGAGGGTTCGAAGAAACGATTCGAACTCCCGGATCGCAGGGAGAAACGGTCAGCCGCTGCCGATCACATTGCCAACAAGGTGTCCGAACTTCTTGACAACTTCGTTGTCTGGACGCCGAAGGACATTGATATTGAACAGGAAGACTTAGCGGCAGTGAAAACCGAGATCATGCAGATGGTTTCGACCGCAACGGACCTTGCCAGGCTGTCTCGCGATGAAGAATCAGCGGAAGCTCTGAAAACAGCCGACGATCTCTATCAGCGGCTGACCGCGTTTCAGACGTCATTGCCAGCCCTTTCGGACAGACATCAGAGTCCTCGTTTGCCGATCCATGTCGGTAATCGATTGCAGGAAGCGGCTTCGCTGATCACGGACGTTTCCGGATGGATCCGAAGAGAACAGCTGCTGGATGAGAACAAGCATCATCTTGCAGCAGAAATCGACCAGCATCGTCTGACCGTCGACACAATGACGCTCAACAGAAAGCTGACGAATCTGCGAGCTCAGTGTCGGGGAATCAGCCCGGAACTGGCTCGACTTGCAGGAGATTTTCTCGCCACAATGGAACTGGATTTGATTCCGGAAATGGAAGACAGCCAGATGGCGTTCAACGAGAACAACATCCCTGAAGCGATCGAACGTCAGACGGCGGCTGTCACATTTCTCACAGAGGCCGAACAAAAGCTTGACCTGGTCATGGACGGCATGATCAGGCATCTGGACTCACTACCCTATGATCGCAGTCCGAAGTCTCTGCCGCAAAATGAACCAGATTCCCTCGATGAACTGCTCGCGATGCTGGAGGACGAGGCCATGGCTGCGGAAGCATTGGGAATTCCCTGCTGTCGGCCGTCGAATCTGTTGATTGAGAAAGACTGGTTTAAACCGGGCTCCGGCCCTGGCTCTGGTCGCGGTGGTTCCGCACGTGGTCAATCCATGCAGGCTTCTGCTCAGCTGATGCAGGGGCGTCTGGCGTCGGGACGAGCAGACAGGATTCGGCGTGAGATGGAGGAAGCAATCAGGAAGCTCCTGAAAACCGATGACGCCACCGCCGCCGGAATTTCGCCCCGACGGAAGGAGCGTGCATGGAACACTCTGGGATCAAAACTGGAGGAACAGCTACGACAGGGACAGGGGCATCAGCCGCCTGAACAGTATCGACATGCTATCCAGGGTTATTTCGAGACGCTCAGCGGGGTCAGATCCCCATGAATTCCTGTAGTCGTTTTTTCCCTGAAACCAATCCCACAGAAGTCCCACAGAAGAATGACAGATGAATGGATTCCGAATCCGGATTCTTACAATCTTCGTTCCTGCAGCAATCCTGAGCAGTTCGCTTTCTCTGTTCGGGGACAGCCCGCGTGACGTACTGTCGGAAGCGAAGTGGCGAGAAGTCGATCGATCCGTTGATCGAGCACTGACGTACATCGCAGCCTGTCAGAAGCCTGATGGTTCATTCGATTCTCCACCGACAGGCCAGCCGGGCATAACCAGCCTGGCAGTACTTGCATTTCTGTCTCGAGGCCATATTCCAGGAGAAGGCCCCAATGGTTCTGAGTTACTGAACGCGGTGGATTTTGTGCTCTCGTGCCAGAGAGCTGACGGGCTGTTGTCTGCCGAAGAACCGGAATCCGGGCATGTGCATGATGGCGCTTCGCACGCTGGAAACTACAACCACGCCATCGCTTCCATGATGCTTTCAGAAGTTTACGGCATGCTGTCCGGCGAACGGGCAAAAGCAGCGAAGCTCGTCATCACTCGTGCACTGCAGTTTACTCGCAGCCAGCAGGCTGTCACACGAGCGAATCCTGATGAACAGGGAGGCTGGCGATACCTGCGGCCGCGCCAGGGATGGGACGCAGACATCTCAGTCACCTCATGGCAGCTGATGTTCTACCGGAGTGCACGCAATGCCGGCTTCGATGTACCGGCGACCTGCGTTGATGAAGCCAGGGGTTACATTCGTCGCGGATTCGATCAGCGACAGTCTGCATACACATACAATCTCCCAGGAGGAGCTCATCTGGCAACTCGCGGCGTCGTCGGGGGAGCCATCGTATCCCTGGCTCTTGGTGGTGAGCATCAGTCTGAGAACATACAAAAAGCGGCTGACTGGATTCTGAGAGCGTCATTTCGAAAATACAATCAGGGTATCGGACCGTATCACTATGGAGCCTACTACTGCAGCCAGGCCATGTGCCAGCTTGGTGGAAAACACTGGCAGGATTTCTTCCCGCCACTGGCAGAAACACTGATGGCCAATCAGGCCGAAGACGGCTCATGGGACATTGAACGTGACAACAACGGTGACTACTTCGGTCACACCTACACAACATCCCTGGCCGTGCTGGCTCTGACACCTGCATATCAGTTGCTGCCGATCTATCAGCGATAACGGAGCCCAGCCCGAACTGACTCGTGAGAATGTCCGAGCACTTGTTGTCTGTTATTCCGAGTTCTCGATTTCGAACCGTGCTGAATCAGATGAATCCGAGTTTCTTTGCGCGGCTCCGAGATGGTGAGTGAATCTGCGACGTTTGCGTGTTCCTGAGGTCTATGGCGATTTTCTTACCGAGCGTTCTGAGGATCTCAGCGCTTCATTGATTTGACTCGATTCTCGGCAGGAAACCGCGACATTTGTGCGGGAGCGGGAATTCCTGCTCTTCATGAAATCTGATAAGCCAACATATAGTCGAAACGAGGCGTTAGGTTAGAATCACGGATAGTCCTGGAGAGATGCTCATTTTTACCCGGAGGTTCACCGATGAGTCATGATTATGTGTATCGTCCAGTCTGGTATCTGGTGCGAGGAAGCATCTTCGCCGTGATGCTCGTCAGCGTTTCGGTCTCATCGTTTCTTAACAAGCCAATAGTAGCCGCTGAGAAGGCTGTTGAAGAGGGGCCATCGTCGGACGCTCCGGCGTTCACAGCCACTCACAAACAGGCTCGCTTCATCAGACCGACAGATCCCTCAGGAGCTCCCGTTTCGCTGAACACGTTCTGTCTGGACAGCGACGGAAACATTCTGGCCTGCGTATCGAATCACAATCCGTTGGTTCCGGTCGTCGTAGAGCAAAAAGAGCAAGGCGAAACTGCGACCCATCAAGTAACAGCTGCGGGTTTACTTCAGGTCTATTCACCAGACGGCGTACTTCAGCGTTCCACTGAACTGCCGTTTCGCCCAACTGCGGTAAATCAGGGATCTGATGGATCCGTTTATGTTGCAGGTGACGGCAAGCTGGCGCATCTGAACGGTGAAGGAAAACTTCTGACAACCGTTGATTCTCCCCATATCGGAGACATGGAATCATTCGAAAAGCGAGCGGCGGATGGTGCTCGAAAACAGGCTGAAGAGTTTACCGCATCATTCCGTGAGCAGATTGATCGGATTAATGAGCGTATCCAGAAGATTAAAGCCACTCCGGAGGCGGAACTGTCAGACCGCCTGAAGAAACGACTGGCAACCATGGAACAACAGAAGGCTCTTTATGAAGGACAACTCAAGTCCAGCGAGCAGATGTTCCGTGACGCATTTACAGGGGAACACATGCTGGCTCAGAAGAAAGGCATTACCGCACTGGCGGTCACGAGTCGTGATATCTTTCTCTGCTGCAATGCCATAGAAGGCCACGGTTACGAAGTGTGGCGGATGAATCGCGAACTATCTGAGCCCCTGAAAGTTGTCGACCAGCTCAGCGGATGCTGTGGACAGTGTGATATTCAGGCGACTGATGAACATCTCGTGCTGGCAGAAAACACGAAGTTTCAGGTTGCGTTGCTCGATCGCGACGGAAAACGCATAAACTCTTTCGGAAGCGGTGATCGCTCCGGTGTTCAGGGGTTTGGTAGCTGCTGCAATCCGATGAATGTGCGGTGCTGTGATAACGGAGATGTTCTGACGGCAGAATCCAGCATTGGTACGATCAAGAGGTTTTCGAAAGACGGCGAGCTTCTGGGAGTTGTCGGCAAAGCAAGAATTGGCGGCGGGTGCAAGCATGTCGCGATTGGATTCGACGCAAAACGGGATCGATACTACATGATGAATGTCAGTAAGTCCCACATCTGCGTTCTGGTGCCAAATTCCGAAGTGTCGTCACCAACTCAGGAAGAGGTCCTGGCAAAAGAAGCTCGCGATGGTCTTGGAAAAAAACTGATTGGCGAGTGGTCACTGACCGGAAAACCCAGCACGGTGACGCAAACGAGCGGAGTGGTCAGTTCCTTGCTTCAGGCTTTTCTTGGAAGCTCAACTGAGGGGAACGCGGACACAGCTCTGGATCCCACGGCAACATCATCATTTGTCTTTCACGATGACGGCAGGTTGTCCATGGTCGGTGGACAACTTGCTGGTCTACCTGAAAACAGCTGGGAACCAATTCGTCAGGAAGGCAGCACGCTCGTCATTTCGCAGCTCTCCGGTGGCATCCAGTATTACGATTACAGAATTGAATTTGTCAACGATGACGAAGCTCGGATCTCAATGACTTACGACGATCAGGTGATGAGTACCCACCGTTACCTGCGAGTCAAACCCGAGGCATCAGAAATCACTGGGTCTGAGATTGCTGGTCAGACTCAGGACTCCTCGTCCGCCAGCGAGAATGAGATCGCCGGCCCGAAATCAACAGGAGCCACCGAATGAGAAGCGCATTACTCCACAGAATAGTAATCAGCGTCTGTCTGTTGACTGTTTTCGGGGTTCGGTCTGACGCGGTATGCGGTGCTGACCCAGTAACTCAGTCGCAACTGACGCTGATTGTAATGGACCCGATGGCAGCTCCACTGGCCTGCGACTGCGTGAAGGGCTACGCACAGCGAAAATACGAATCACTGGGCGCGTATCTTCAGAAGAAACTGCACCGATCGGTTCAGGTGGTCTGGGATGAGTCACTCAACAGTGCACTTGAAAAATCAGGCGGAACCTTCGACCTGATCATCGGAAAGCACTCAGTGGTGGTTTCAGACGCTCATAAGAAAAAACATCCGGTCAGGCCACTGGCCCGCCTGACAGACGTCAATGATGGTGTTGATCAGACGGGGCTGATCGTAGTCCGTCAGAATGATTCGGCGAAAAGAGTGGAAGACCTGAAGGGATATCGCATTCTGTTCGGACCAGCGGAATGCGACGAAAAATCCTCCGCAGTGATGGAGCTGCTGAAGGGGCATCATGTACCGATTCCGGATCCAGTCGAAATCGCGCCTTCGTGCAGCAATGCGGCAATTACGCTGATGGAACTGCCGGCAGACGCGAAAGCTGCAGCCGTCATTTCCAGTTATGCCGAACCCCTGCTTGAGGGTTGCGGAAAAGTCGCGAAGGGTGATCTGCGTGTCATTGGTCGATCGAACGCAGTTCCGTTCATTACGATGTTCGTACGTGAGTCACTCCCCGCTGAAAACGTGTCCGAAATTTTACAGGCGCTGGAAGATGTGAGCCTCGAGGCGCAGCTTCTGATTGACATGGAAACAGCGTCCGGTTTCATACCATGGGATGACGCACCTGCTGAATCTGCCGCCCGTGATGCAAAAAAAAAGTCCTGACGGTTTCACGAACAGATGAGGAATCAGTCCGTGACTGGTCCGGATGGCGTGGGCCAGCACGCGACGCGCGTGTCGACTGGCTGCCTGACCGACTGCCTGAATCCGCTGACTTTGAATGGTCTGCAGAACTTTCCGCAGATGGACACGGTGGCGTCGCCGTGTCCGGTCATTATGTCGTTACGGCGAGTCGTGATTTTCTCGATCAGAACGATGTGATTCAGTGCTTTGATACCGAGAGCGGGGAGCTTCTCTGGCAACACCTTTATCCGGCTGCAGGCAGACTGGACTACGGAAATTCACCACGCGCGACGCCTCTGATCCACGACGGTTCGGTGTATTCTCTCGGCGCCTTTGGAGACCTTTGCTGTCTCGAGCTGGAAACGGGGCTGATCCTGTGGCAGGTCAATATCGCGAAAGAATTCCATGCTCGACCGCTCACCTGGGGACATTCCGGATCGCCGATACTGTCAGGTAACAGGCTGATTGTTCAGCCGGGTGGCAGCGAGGGATCACTGGTAGCACTGGATTCAGAGACAGGCGACGTGATCTGGAAGACTCCGGGAACAGCGGCCGGATATTCGTCACTTCTGCTCAAAGCTGTCAAACAGACCGAACAGGTGATCGGCTACGACGCCGATTCTCTGGGAGGCTGGGACGCAAAAACCGGCAAACGACTCTGGAGGCTGAGTCCTGCTGTGAAGGGAGACTTCAACGTCCCAACGGTTGTCTCACTCGATGACCGGATCGTCGTTGCTTCTGAAAACAATGGAACGCGAATTTACCACTTCGCTGACGATGGAACGCTCCATCCTGAGCCGGACGCAGTCAACGAGGACCTGAAACCGGACTCGCATACTCCTGCGGTTTCCGGCGGGCGAATTTTTGGTATCTGGAACGAGTTTTATTGCCTCGATCCCGATCAGCAACTGAAGACTGCAGCGATGATCACAGACGATGCGTTCGGGCAGTACGGCAGTCTGATCGTCAGTGATCGGCGAGCACTCGTACTGTCCGGTGAAGGAGAACTGATTCTGATTGCGACTGATCAGGACAAACCGGGAATCATTTCACGTCTGAAACTGACGAAAACACCAGTCCGCGTGCTGGCTCATCCTGCAGTTGCAGGAAACGCAATGTATGTTCGTCTGGGAAAGACACTTGGAAGACTGAATCTGAAGTGAGCACTGCAGCCGTACCGAACAGAGACGACCCATAAGCAGGTCATTCAGATTCAGATTACGTACTCTCAACAGCCTGATGTAAACAGATTGATTCTTCAGACCGGAGCCAGTCCCGGTTTTGAAACCACCTCTGAAAACTCTTGCCTGATCCTCAGGCTCTAACGACTGTTCTGTGCCTTGAAGGCTTCGGCAGATTTCGTGCGGAAGTCCTTATACTCCATCAGCTCGCATGTTCCATCGGGAGTTTGGATGATGCACATCAGATGTTCATGCAGAAGGTCGGTATCCTGGCTGATCGGCTTGCCTGCTGAGTCGAACACTGCGACCTGCCTCGGAGTCAGCTGAATCGCCAGCCACTTCGTGCGTCCGGATTTGAAATCCCAGACTCTGACCGTACTGTCCAGCCAGCTTGCGGAGGCCAGTCTGGTTGAATCCGGACTCCACGCGAGATCATGAATTCCGGCGACATGACCTCGAAACACGGGCCCGGCCGTACCGTCCATTTTCCAAAATCGAATCAGGCTGTCGGTCGCACCTGATGCGATCCATTCACCGTCCGGACTCCAGGCGACTCGATAAACTTCATCCGTGTGCCCCGTCATGACTGCGCCTGGCGTACCGTCTTTTTTCCAGATCCTGACCGAATCACCGCCACCGGAGACCAGCCATTCTCCGTCAGGCTTCCAGGAGACCGATTCCACGCCACCTCGATGTTTTCGAATCAGCGACACCTGAGCACCCTGATCGTCCCAGATCCGGACACTGGAATCTCTCCACGTGCCGCCGGCAAACCAGTTTTGACTGCTTCGTGCCCATTCACGCATGCGTGGAACGTCGCCCTTCAACGCCGCGACCTTACCATCCGACGATACCGGATTTCTCGAATGTTCCCACCATTTCGAAGAATGATCAGAGACTTCTGTCTCATTGATGATCGTCCCGTCAGATTTCCAGAAATGTAAACCGGTGTAGGTTTCGCCAGCGAGCTGAGTTCCATCGGGGCTCCAGTTCACGTAGGTAAACTGCCGATTCGCCAGTCCCAATAACTGTTGAGTGAACTGTGCCGCCCCGTTGGTCAGATCCCTCGCAGTCAGCTCAACAACAGCCTGGCGACCGGTACCCAACAGTCGCTTGCCATCTCGACTCCAACAGACCGAATTCATATCCCGGGTTGCGGATGGACGTTTGAAGGCGTTTCCGGATTCTGATTCACGAACCCATAAGTCTGCGTGGCGGCCACCGAATGCGATCCGTTTTCCTGCCGGGTCCCAGGCAACTGCACTCACTGACCCCACTTGTGTTTCAACCTCTTCCTCCAGTTCACCGTCGATAGTCCAGATCCTGATTCCAGCGCCCTGGATTGGCGCGTACGCTTCCTGCAGGCTGCGATATGATTCACCATAACCTACAGCCAGAAGCTTACTTTCCACGTCCCAGTCGACACAAAGTGCGGCGTACTCTTCATCAAGTCCGATCGTCTGGATGAGTTTTCCATCTGAAGCATCCCAGACCCTGACTGCCGCTAATCCGGAGATAAACTCTGTAACGGGAGCAATATCGCCGCCGACAGTTGCCAGCATTTTTCCGTTGGGGCTCCAGTCCAGAGCAAAGACATGCCGATCACCCTCCCTGATCATTCGAATCTGGTTCCCCTTCGCGTCCCAGATTCCGACGTTTCCATCTGATGAACAGGATGCCAGCTGCTGCCCCGAGGGATGCCAGGCAATCTGATAAACGACGCCTGGGTGCGCAGAAATTGTGTGAATCGGCTTTCCGCTGCTGGTCCAGAGGCGAACGGTTCCATCTTCACTGCATGACGCAAGCTGGCTGCCGTCCGGATGCCATGCGACGGACCGAACAGGCAGGGAATGTCCGACGAGAACCTTCAGAAGTTTCAGCGAACTCGCATCGTAAATTCGTACATGATTTGCCTCGCAGACAGCGAAGAGTGACTCATCGGGACTCCACACTGCCGACCTGAGCACACCTTGTGGAGACTTCGTGATCAATTGCCATTTACCGATCTCCGGGATTGGCAACGGCTCCGGAATCAAACCGGAGAATTCAACAATCGTATCATTTCCAGATACTGCGGCTGGCGTCAGCAGCAACGCAGAAAACAGAATGCAGACGATCCCTACCAGGGAACTGAATCTTCTCCACGACCAGTTTAATCCCGGCCTTCGAAAAGAAACTGCACACGATTTGCTCGCCCTGCTGGATACACCGGCAACCAGAATCACTTTCTCTGAATCCATCGACAATCGACTCCTCTCGAAGGCTGTGATCCATGAACAGTACAGTGATTGAATCAAGACTCAGTGTCATGTATGGTCGACCACTGCGATTCACGCTTCTGTTGCGAATAAGGGGAAATCTGAATCAGATTTCGCTGCCGTCAGAATGTCGACTTCCGTGCCATAAAGGAACCAACTGAAGAAATCATCGAAGTCGCAGTCTTCCTTAGGGCTGAGCAGGATACTACCACAGTTGATAAAGTGGTTGCTACCGAATGGCATATTGCAGAACGATCCTCATTGCCTGTCGAGGAACACGGGGATCGACTGAATACCTGAATTCGATGTGAAGATTCCGGACGCCTTGACTGATGTCAAAAAGCCAATCCCTGCTGAAGAGCTATTCGATAAGTTGCCGTAGATGACAGACCTGTTTGTGCGCAGCAAACACATATTGGCCCGAAACGTGCAAACGGAACCATAGTCACATGGAAACACTCAAACGAAATCTGCAGACACTGATCTTTGTCGCCTTCATCGTTGTCAGCGCAATCGCAGGTTGGAGTATTCCCTGGTTTCATGAATGGAGTGGCACTCAACAGAGCCACCGTTCTCCACTCATCTTTCGATCGGGAGTTGCACTGACGGCGGTTGGCATCGCCGTGTGTTTTCTGCTGCCAGGGCTTCTGGTTTCCCGCCAGACCAGTGAATCCGACAAGCAACATCCCATTCGGTTTCGGTTCACAATAAACAGAGTCGTGGTCATCGTCGCCCTCATGGTGATCTGGATGGGCACTGCATCTTCTCCTGAACTCGCCGCTCGTCGTTTCCTTTGTGCCAGCTTGTTTTGCTACGCCGCATGGCTCATGCTGCTCAATCCGGCAGCTCGCCTGGCAGCGATCACATTGTTTTCCTGCATGCTGCTCCCCTATCTGTGGATGGCCCTTGATCACGCCCCTGATCGCAGCCTGATGCAGTTACTGGAGATGCCGTCGATGATCCTGGGAAGCGGATTTCCTGCTTTCGTTCCGCAGTTGTTGATCGGCGTGGTGATTGACCAAAGAACTGTGGACTGGTACTGGTTGGGGGCATTACTCACAGCCGTTCAAATGAGAGTCGGGTTCTGGATGATCCAGCACGGGCCAGAGCGTACCATTGCGATCCTCGTGTATTCTCTATTGGCATCGCTGTTCGGATCGTTCTTCCTCTACGAGGGGATGAGGGTATGAGGGTATGAGCATAGCGTCGGCTCTGCGACGTGCGATGCTGCACGGGAAGGCTAACGGCCCGGCCGTTCGCGTGGCGGAGTTCCCGCAATAGCCACGGGGTGATTCATTCACGAACCGGCTTCATTCAAGCGTCGCATATGGTCCGACTGAACCTCAAACGGCGTAAATCATCAGATCGCATTTCAAAACCGGGACAGGCACCCTTGCAGTTCAAAAACACCACATCCGCCGGGAGCCAGTCCCGGTTTTGAAACCACCTGTCGTCCAAAGACTTCAAGCGTGAGCCCACACGCTTTCGCCATTCCCGCGAAGGCGGGAATCCAGCTTCATCACGAAGTGCCACCCCACCGAATTTCAGAAGCTCGAGTGAATCCGGAAACGCACATCTCAGGCAAGTCAAGCTGAAGCGGAAAGCTCGTCCACGACCGGTTCTGAAGCCTGTCCTCGTCGAATCGAGCGAACAACGCCGGTCAGCAAAGTAATCACTGTCAGCGGCACTGCGATTCCAAGCATGACGAATGAAAACGTGCGATGGAAACCCGGAACGGACTCCGCGATCACGAAGGATGCTGTGTAAGCGCAGTAGTACGCAAAGAACATCACTCCGTTCCAGCGTGAGATGATATGTCCGACGAAGAACACCGGCAGGCAGGCAAGTGCGACTGCGATCATCACGGGAATATCGAGTTGAAAGGCCGCATTGGAGACTCGCACGCCTTCCGCGGAAACAACGCTCGACACTCCAAGCACACCGAGGATATTGAAAATGTTGCTGCCCACAACATTGCCGACAGCAATATCCCGTTCTCCACGAATCGCTGCCATGATTGAAGTGGCAAGCTCAGGCATTGACGTCCCAGCAGCAACGATGGTCAGTCCGATAACCAGTTCTGACACTCCCAATTCCCGGGCAATCAAAATGGCGGAATCAACAAACCACTGTGAGCCCAGAACCAGGAGTCCCAGCCCAGCGGCGACGAACAGCAGGTTCACGACGATTTTGCCCGGGCCCTGAACCTCTTCAGCGAGCCCAAACTGTGCTTCGTACTCAGCCTTGATCCCGGCCTTCTCTCTGCGACTTATCACAATCGCCAGAACTGTGTACCCGATCAGGCCACAGACGAGCAGTATCCCGTCCAGGCGGCCGATGCCTCCATCAAGCGCCATGATGAGGACCAGAACTGATACGGCAATCATCAGTGGCACATCAATGCGAATCAACTGCTGCGAGACTCGCAAGGGGACGATCATGGCCGAAAGACCAAGAATAAACAGCACATTGAAAATGTTGCTGCCCACCACATTACCGAGCGCAACGTCGGGCTGCCCGGCGAGAGACGACTGAACGCTGACGACCAGTTCCGGGGCGCTCGTGCCGTAGGCAACGACTGTCAGGCCAACAACCAGCGGCGAGACTCCCATCGCCATGGCAAGTCGAGACGAACCACGAACCAGAAACTCGGCCCCGAGTGTCAGCACCATGAGCCCGGAAACCAACATCAGAGCGACCATCGAAAAACCTCTTCTCGGGAAGTCGGAATCAAAATCCTGAACCATCGCATCAGAAGCCCCGTCGGCGGAGCGACGGGTGTACTCCCCATCCGTAGCTCCGCCGACGGACTGCTCGTATTGCCGCGAAAAGCACCTGCCGTCACGCTGATTTCGTCACGTCACTTGCGACCGGCTTCCCAGCCTTCATCTGAAGCAACTCGACGCCCACACAGAATGCCATGGCGAAGTAGACATAGCCCTTGGGTATTTTCTGATGAAACCCTTCAGCCACCAGCAGAGTTCCGATGAGCAGCAGAAACGACAATGCCAGAATCTTGAGTGCCGGATGACGTTCAATAAAGCTGACGATGGCTTTTGAGAACAACAGCATCACCACCACGGAAATGACAATCGCCGCAATCATCACCGGAACCGGGCGCTTCAATCCTTCCGTCATACCAACAGCGGTGATGACAGAATCCAGGGAGAAAACAACATCAACGATGAGAATCTGAGTCAGTACGGCCTTCAATGTCGTCACACCCACCGCTGCCGATTCCGGATCAGTGGCATGTTCGATCTTTCGATGAATTTCGTAAGTCGCTTTGCCCAGAAGGAACATTCCTCCCAGAACAAGAATGATGTCCTTTCCAGAGAACCCGGTGCCGTAGATCGAAAACAGCGGCTGGTTCAACTGCATCACGAGACCAATCGCCAGAACCAGAACTGCGCGGGAGGCCACTGCCACCGTCAGACCCATTTTCCTTGCGTAGTCACGCTGAGATTCCGGGAGCTTTCCCGCCAGAATCGCAATGAAGATCACGTTGTCGATCCCAAGAACAATCTCCAGGGATGTCAGTGTGAACAAAGCCACGAGCGATTCTGTCGAAAAGAAATCCATCATTGACTTATTGCCTGGTTCTTTCAAAAAGCGTGGAGAGAATGGAATACGGCTGTTCGTATGGTTCTTCCAGATCGAGCGGACTTGTGATGTCAGTATGGATGTTGACAGCGCGGACCATTGTTGACGGATGCTCTCTGCTAGTCCGCTCGCGATCACGAATTGCTTCGTCGGTCGCTGACCGAGCGATTCGAGTGGCGAGCAATCCGTCCATTGCTGTCGGCATATCCCGAAGATCGCCGGTCGAGAGCGCGTGAGCAAATTCCCAGTGCATCCCGGCGAAGTTTTTTTCCGGATGCCACGCAAGCCATTGCGTCCCATGAGAGTTTCGGAGTTCAAACGAGTGCTCTTCGCGGTTGTAGCGAATCACACCATCTGACCCGATCAATTCGTACTGAAAGTGCGTCCGTGGTTCGCGAGATGAAGCGTTGTACGAAAAACTCATCTCCACCATTGTATGTGCCCCACAGGCATGTCCCATGTGCAGATAAAGATGATCGGGGGCCACGTAGTCTTCGACCCAGACCCCGATGCCGCGCTGCCATTCCACCTCGGACCCCAGCCACCAGCGAGCCAGATCAATCTGATGGACACCACAGTCGACCATAGGTCCGCCTTCGAGCATTCGACCAACCCGCAGTGGACTGGCGATGCGTTCGCCTTTTTCATTCCAGCTCCACTTGCCGTGGAGATTCCAGAGGTAATTCAGACGCAACGCGCGGACTTCACCTATGGCGCCACTTCGAACCAGTTTATGAATCTCTTTTGCAGAACCGCTGAATCTGTAAGTGAAGCCGGTAAACAGCATCAGCCCGGCTTCGTCCATGGTTGTTATCATTCGAGTGATGTCGGCCTCGTTCATTGCCAGCGGCTTCTCGCACAGCACATGCTTTCCGTACTTCGCTGCCTGCAGAACATTGGCGAGATGAAAGGGTGCCGGCGTACAGATCACAACCGCATCAATGTCCGATTCCCAGAACGCCTGTTCGGTCGGGAAAGCGTGTGGAATCTGGAACTTCGTCTGCATCGCCAGAGCTCTGTTCCAGCTGACGTCGTAGACAGCGTGCAGACTGATCCCAGCCACAGACTTGAGTGCCGGCATGTGGCCAAGTTCGGCAATCATGCCGCACCCCAGAACACCAATTCTCTTCGCGCTCATGGCCAGATTCTCATTCCGCTTCCAGTCGCTATTGTCGAGTTACTGACCTGACATCGAGGTACCCTGCTGATCGTGGAGCCGATCGAGCCGTTTCGAAACAGCAAGTGCTGCCCGATCAGCAGTCTCGGAAATCAGTGCTTCCACCGAGACACTCTTGCCCTCCACCATGAGTTCTCCTTTTCCATGAAGCACGATCTTCATTCGACACTGAAGATCGTCACCCCCCTTCGGCCCGTTGACGTCGCTTAATGACACGTCGATGGTTCTTATGTGGGAAGAAAAACGATCGAAGGCATACTGCAGACATCGATCGATACCTTCACGTTGTTCTGCAGTGACGCCAACGTTTCGGTCGAGGAGACGCACGTCCATTTTTGGGCCCTTCTCTGGAACAGAATCTGTCGGAGCGACAGCCTTCAACACCTGAACACGCAGAACTCTACACCCGTTTCACGGTTTGAATATTTCAAACTTATTTTTCAACCCATTGATAATACAGAACACTCGAGATTGAACCGGGAGAATGATTCGGTCCAGGCAAAGCCGCCAACGACACATTCACATAATCAATGCATTAGCCGATTTGTATTTATTCGTCATAGCTGCAATGACGTCTAAACTCCCGTTATTACGCTCGACGTTTCGTGACTGAAGTTCCAGGAAGAACCGCGCCCCGATTTGTCAGATCACGTACGTTGTCGCTCGAGATGATCGCCCACCACCCCACCCTGCCCCGAGAGCTTCCGGGCCTGTCGCAATACAGTCACTGCAGAACGTGAATCTTGTTTTCAACTTTCGAGGGAGTCCGTTCGATGAAGTGCCCGATGTGCAATGCTGATCTGCAGATGACCGAAAGATCCGGAGTGGAGATCGATTATTGCCCTGCCTGCCGCGGTGTCTGGCTGGACCGCGGCGAACTCGACAAGATCATCGAACGATCGAACCACGGCTCCGGTGGCGGAAGACTCTCCGAAGATCGCGAACGACACTATGACTCAGAGGAATCCTCTGAGTCGAATAGGACATCGCAACAGAAGAAGCGTGAATCGTTCTGGAGCGAACTGTTCGATTTTGGCTGAACCTTCGACCCTTTGATCGCCGGTACGGATCAGCGAACCTGAAGGTCGATGCGGCTCTGAATCCACCATGCCGATGAAGAGCATCTGTTTGAGTGTGTTTCCTTGATGGCAATGGGAACTTCTGCTTTCACGGAGGGAGTTTTCAGGGGGATTCGGTGCGGATATGCAGAATACAGACTTGGATAACCCGACCCCGACTGAACTGACCTGCGCAGCCGGGAGCCTGTCCGATGAAGAACCGTTCTTTGTTGTCGGAATCGGTGCCTCGGCCGGTGGTCTCGAGGCACTCGAGCAGTTCTTTGAACATGCGCCCGAAGAATCCAGATTGTGTTTCGTCGTCGTCCAGCATCTGTCGCCCGACTTCAAAAGCATGATGGATGAATTGCTGGCTCGCAGAACACGGATACCCATCATTCACGTGACAGATGGAATTGAACTGCATCCCAATGCAATCTACCTGATGCCACCGCGAAAGGAGATGATTCAATCGACGGGGCGTCTGTATCTGACAGACAAAGACTTATCCCAGGGGTTCGCTCTGCCCATCGACCGTTTCCTGAGGTCACTCGCCCAGGATTATGGCAGTCGCTCGATCGCTGTGATTCTCTCCGGAACCGGCAGCGACGGTTCACGTGGAATTCGCGACATTCATGATGCCTGCGGGCTGGTGCTCGCCCAGAACGAAGAGTCTTCACGGTTCGACGGTATGCCCAGAAGTGCGCGAGAAACAGGACTGGTCGACCTGGTGCTGCCACCAGCAGAAATGCCGGATGCCATCCTGAAGCTGGTAAGAATGCGACGTTCGCCTGAAACCGGCAGAGAGGCCGAACTGATTGTTCCCGAGGTTGGTCTTCAGGCAATCCTGCGAATGCTGCGAAAAGAGTACGGCATTGACTTCAGTCAGTACAAACCCAGCACTGTGACTCGTCGTGTGGAACGACGACTGCTGCTCAACAACTCGATGAGTGTCAATCAATACGTCGAGCTGCTGTCTGACAATGGAGCGGAACTCAATCAGCTCTACAAGGACCTGCTGATCGGCGTGACACAGTTTTTCCGAGATCGCGAAGCGTTTCATCTGCTCGCGACTGAAGAACTGCCGCGGCTGCTGGAGGCGGTCGCGGACGACCAGGAGTTTCGTGTATGGGTCGCCTGTTGCGCAACTGGAGAAGAAGCGTACTCCATCGCTATCCTGATTCAGGAGCAACTGGCTTTGATGAATCGCCCGATCTCTGTCAGGATCTTTGCAACCGACGCGCATCGAACTTCCCTGGAACTCGCCAGTACAGGTGTCTACAGCGAGGCGTCGCTGGCAGGCGTGAGCTCTCAGCGAAGAGCCCAGTTCTTTGTCCCTAAAGGAGACTGCTTTCAGGTCGCTCCCCATATTCGAAAAATGATCGTGTTTGCTCCTCATGATCTGCTCAAAGATACGCCATTCACCAGGTTGAATCTGGTGACCTGTCGAAACATGCTGATTTATCTGCAGCCGTCGGCGCAGAAGAAAGTGCTTTCGCTGTTTCATTTCGGCCTGAAAGCTGCGGGTGTACTTTTTCTGGGACCCAGCGAGAGTCCGGGAGACCTGTCGGACGAATTTGAATCGATCGATGAACGCTGGAAGATTTACCGCAAAAGGCGTGATGTTCGGCTGCGAACTGACTTTCGCCTGTTGTCATCCGCAGGATCACAGCGCCCGCGAGTCAGCTCGCCATATGGAGCCACATCTGCCGGGTCAGACCGCCTTCAGCAGGCCGTCTATGATCGACTGCTGGAAGAACATATGCCACCAGGCTTTCTGATCAATGATCGAAAAGAACTTGTCCATAGTTTCGGGAAAGCGGGCAGGTACCTGCGAGTCAAAGATGGCAGAGCGACAACTCTGTTTCTGGACATGATCGACAATGATCTGAAAATGATTCTGCTTGGCGCTCTGGCGAAGGCTGAAAAACAATTGATTCCGGTTGTCTTTACAGGAGTTCGGCTGCCGACAGACGACGGCCAGGATCTCATGATTCGTCTCACAGTCAAGCCGATGAACGATCGAATTTCAGGGCTGACCAGTTTCCTCATTCTGCTGGAAGACACGGGTTTACCTGTGGTGCCTCGCGATGAAAACACGGTGGACCTGCAGGTCGCTTCTCAGGATCAGCTGCAGGCACTGGAATTCGAGCTTGGCCAGACTCGAGAAAACTTACAGGCACTGATTGAAGAGCAGGAGTCAAGTAACGAAGAACTGCAGGCAACGAATGAGGAACTTGTCGCATCGAACGAGGAACTGCAGAGTACAAACGAGGAGCTCCATTCGGTCAACGAGGAACTTTATACCGTCAATGCGGAGTATCAGCACAAGATCGAAGAACTGACACAGGTCACAGCAGATCTTGAGAATCTGTTCCTGGCGACAGACGTCGGCATCGTGTTTCTCGACCGTCATCTGTGCATTCGCCGGTTTACTCCTCGTGCAGCACGGCTGCTGAATCTGCTGCCTCATGATGAGGGCAGACCACTCAGCAGCTTCGCTCATACACTTGACGAACCACTGATGGAGCTGCTGAACAGTGTGCTTGAGACGGGCCGGCCCATCGAGAAGGAGGTTCACGATCGCGAACGAAACTGCTATTTCCTCCGAATCCTTCCCTGTCGAATCTCAACGAAGATGGTTGACGGGGTGGTGCTGTCGCTGATTGACATTTCACCGCTCAAGGTGGCAGAGGCAAAGCTGGAGCACCTTTCTGCCATTGTCAAATTCTCGGGCGACGCCATCATCGGCAAGGACCTCGAAGGCCGAATCATCAGCTGGAATCGCGGTGCCGAGGAAATGCTCGGCTACTCCGCTGAAGAAGCGATCGGTCGTGACACTGAGTTTCTTTATCCCGCTGAATCTGCGGAGTCATTCAGCGATCTGATGACGGCGATTCAGAGCAGTCGTTCCGTCACACAGGAACGTCAGCGGCGACGCAGTGATGGATCGATCATCGATGTCCTGCATACTGTGTCGCCGATCTGCGATGCGGCAGGAAGCGTGGTCGGAGTTTCAACAATCTCACGGGACATCACGCTTCGCAAAAAAACGGAACAGGCAATTCAGGACACGATTCGCAATCGCGATCACTTCCTCGCAATGCTGTCGCATGAACTTCGAAATCCGCTGATCGCAATTCTCTACGCTGCTCAGATACTGAAATCCGGCAGATCGCCGAACGAAGACTGCTCAGAAGCGAGTGCCGTGATCCTGCGACAGGCAGAACAGATGCGTCTTCTGCTCGATGATCTTCTCGATGTTGCACGTGTCACACAGAACAAGATTACGCTGCGTCGTGAACCGGTTTCTCTGGGAAACATCGTCGCAGACGAGATTCGGACGATTCAGACACTGCCTGCGACCAGTCGACAGAGCATTGCGGTGGAAGGACTGGATCATGAGTACATCGTCGACGGCGATCCTGCTCGCTTACAGCAGGTCGTGATCAATCTCCTGCGAAACGCCGTGAAGTACTCTCCGGACGGAGGAACGATCACGGTAAAGTTGTCGCGACAAGACAACTGCGCGCTGCTGTCAGTTCGAGATTCAGGCGTCGGGATTGCAGCGGACATGCTGGATCAGATTTTTGAGCTCTTTGTGCAGTCCCGAGATACTCTGGATCGCTCTGAAGGAGGTCTGGGAGTCGGACTGACACTTGTCAAAGCGATCATCGAACTCCATGGTGGCACCATCAGGGCATTCAGTCAGGGGCCGGGATTCGGCAGCGAATTCACAATACAGTTGCCACTGGCTCCGCAGCCACCGTCAGCAGAAACAGCGGAACCCTCCGATGCAACATCCTTGGATCTACTCTCTCTTCCGTCGCTCAGGATTGCTGTCGTCGAAGACAATGCCGATGTCAGGATGTGTCTGAAGACACTGCTGGAAATGGAGGGCAACGAGGTCCGAGTGGCTGGTGACGGAATCGAAGGCACCGATCTCATCCTGTCGTGGTGCCCGGACGTGGCAATCGTGGACATCGGGCTGCCGGGGAAATATGGATTCTGTGTGGCAAAGGAAGTACGAGAACAACTCGGTGTGGAATCCCGCCAGCTGCAACCGTATCTGATCGCATTGACTGGATACGGTTTGCCGTCGGACAGACTGAAGGTGCTCGAAGCCGGATATCAGGTTCATCTCGTGAAACCGGTGAACCTTGAGGAACTCGCGGAAGTTCTGCATCGACTGGCCCGGAGTCAACTGGCACAGAACAGGTTATGAAATGACTGAAAACGAACTGATCGCTGAATACCCTCAGGCAGTTCGATCCGGTGAACTGACGATCTCTTGATGCCCCATCAATGTTCAGCCGGCCCAGGCCGTAAAAGAAGAACAGGCGTTTCCCATCGGCACGTCAATCTATTTTTTTGACGATTCTGAAAGTGTCATTTGTTCCTATTGACGTTCTGGAGACTCTGGTTAACCTCAGCAAAGCGCGCGGTGTCGCACATCAGGAAATGTGCTGACACAAAGCGACCAGTAATGCGGCAGCAGGGATCGAACAGTCCTTTGAATTACCAACGGGATCTGTGAGCCTGCCGTAAAGTTGATCGATCCATTGATTCGCAGGATGCGACCCCTGAAGACCAAAGTCTGCCGAAATTCTCCTGACTTGCGTCCGGATCGGCAGCAGCCTGTGCTCCCATGGAGGGTTGTCGAATGCTCGTCCTGTCTCGTCGTCCTGGTCAGAAGATCGTGTTTCCCGGGCTTGGAATCTCAATCGAGGTTCTGCAATCGAAGGGAACTGTCACGAAACTGGGAATTGAAGCTCCTGTTGAAATCGAAGTCTATCGTCACGAAGTACTTGAAAAGTCAGACCCTCGTGAGGACTTCAGCACCAGTGCAGCTTCCAGCAGCAGAATGCCGATTTCGGAGACAGAGCGTGAGCAGCGTCACAGACTCAACAACAAACTCAACGCACTCACACTGAAGTTGCAGTTACTCCAGAAACAGCTCGCCCGGGGTGTCGCGGTAGAACCCGATGCTCAGCTTGCTGATGTTGTTGGCCAGTTGAGTGAACTCGAAATGAAGACTCCGGACTGCAGTGTGACGGAGAAATCCCCGCGAGTGCTGATTGTTGAGGATCAGGCGAACGAGCGGGAGCTGCTGGCGAATTGCCTGAAGCTCTCCGGAGTTCCCGTCGCGACTGCAGTCAACGGGCTGGATGCGTTCAATTACCTTCATGAGAACGAGATGCCGGATCTGGTGCTTCTGGACATGCGCATGCCTGAGATTGATGGTCCGTCATTCATCAGAATGATTCGTGATGACATCAGACTCCGCAGCCTGAAAGTCTTCGCGGTCAGCGGCTCAGCTCGGGAAGAATTCAGTTCAGCACTCGCAGTGGATGGCTGGTTCTCAAAACCAGTCCGTATCGACTCACTGCTGGAAGCCCTGCGCGATCCCGCCTGCTGCACAATGACGCCAGCCTGAACTGCGGTGTCGCGACACTGTCGTGCGCTGCGAAACGGCGCAGTGACAAACCGGAAATCGCAAAACCGTGCGCTGCGATTCAGTATGTCCTGCGCACATGGCCCGGGGGGAGACAGCTTACCTCGACAAAATCAGAATTGACTCCCGATCAATGCTGCGACCACAGAGAGAATGCGGCGAGTATGAAAGTCTGTTCAGTTTGATTCTGAGCCCCTCACTCAATTTTCTTTCTCGGCAGGGGCTCGTCCGAACCCGAAACCCAGAAAACAGCATTTGCAAGCATCTGGCGAAATTCCGGATCAGCAAACGTCCGGGGATCACCGAGCGACGTGTAGAAGAGTCTCCCGCCATTGATCTCACGAGTCCAGGCAATGGGTTCCGAATGGCCCGGATTCACGCCCGTCATCAGAATCTGAATGTCACCTGCGTGGCCGGAATTCTTATACAGCGGGCCTGGGGCAGTCTTCTGTTCGATCCCTTTCAGAACCGGATGGCGCAGACCTGATTCTGTCATCTGAATCACTGTCTCGGGTTCCTTCTCATAATGCCCCTGATAGTTCCCGCCGAGAATCTCGTGATCAAAGTCCAGCCATGTCTGGACGGCATGACTGGCCGTTCGCACGGCAACGATGGGCTTTCCGGAACGAACATAGCGCTGAAAACTTTCGAGCTGCTTTCCCTTCAGATGCATCCGTTTGAAGAACACAAACAGGACATCGCAGTCCTCCAGATGATCAAGCCCGGGAAGATCATCATCCGCAGCGCGAACCAGTCGTCGACACTCAACATTCCAGTTTGACTCCAGCCATTCCTGAAACGGCGGCAATGATTCTTCCGAAGCATATGTCTTGCAGCCAGACAGAAGACACACTCGAAGAGGTGCCCCCGTCGCTGATTCCTTACTGCTCTGAGTGGCTGCGACATCTTCCGCAGGAGCATTCTGCGTCACCAGACTGCTTAAGAACAACACAGAAACGACGATGATCCGCCGCAGAGACAACGCACTCATATTGACCTCGGAATCATGGGCAGAAGAATCATGGGCACTAAAGACTCGGTCATCAGAAAATTCTGATCTAAGAGTTGAAGTGAAGTATGGAAGAGTGAAAAAATCGGCGTCAATCCGGATTGCCACAAGATTTCCAGTTTCGTCGCGGATCAGCAGACAACTCAAAAGTCAGCCAGTGCAAAAACTGGCCTGCATCTGATAGCCTTCCTTGAAACGTGACACAGAAACTCACCATCTCAGGAATGTTCACGGGGAGAACCATTCACCATGTCTGAAACATCCGTATCATCAGAAAAACAGCCTTCCAAAACGGCCATTGCCACCTTCGGCGCCGGATGTTTCTGGTGCACGGAGGCAGTGTTTCTTCGGCTGAAAGGTGTTTCGAAAGTGACCTCCGGTTACACCGGTGGAAAGATACCCAATCCGACTTACAAAGCGGTCTGCATGGGAACCACCGGCCATGCAGAAGTCATTCAGATCGAGTTTGATCCGAGTGTCATTACGTTCGAACAGCTCCTCGATGTGTTTTTTCACACCCATGACCCGACGACGCTGAATCGTCAGGGGGCAGACACGGGAACACAGTATCGATCTTCTGTCTTCTTCCACTCAGAAGAGCAGAAAGCTGCGACTGAAAAGATGATTCAGGAGCTCAACAAATCCGGAGAGTTCGATTCGAAAATCGTAACGACCATCGAAAAAATGGACGTTTTCTATGCTGCGGAAGACTACCATCAGGATTACTTTCGCCTGAACGCTCGTAATCCTTACTGTCAGGCCGTCATCGTCCCGAAAGTCAACAAGTTTCAGAAACGATACGAAGCACTGCTTCGTGAGGATGAGAAATGACTGCCTGAAACCGACACTATCGAGCATTGAGGGCAACCAGCAAGAAATGAGTGGATCCCCTCACAGATCGCAGCAGTGTCGATTTCAGAATGGCGGCGAATCAAATTCATCTGAACCAGTGTTGACGGGTTCCGTCGGAGGACGCCGATCAGCGGGCGCCGCATCGCTGCGGCTTAATGCCAGAGGCGACTCATCGGTCACCACGGTTTCATCGACGGGTGTTCCGGGCTCACCCTGCATTTCGAAAAGAAATCGCGAACAGACAGACTCGCGGCGTTTTCCCCATTTCATTCGTGACATCGCTCGCGTGAGCGTCAGAAAATCCATGGCTCGAGTGACGCCGACATAAGCCAGCCGGCGTTCTTCCGCGATGTCCTTTTCGAGGTCGCTCTCGATGCTCCGTTTGTGGGGAAGCAGGCCTTCTTCCATTCCCACCAGATACACACGAGGAAACTCCAGCCCCTTTGCGGAGTGCAGTGTCATCAGACGTACGGAATTGTCAGACAGCTGCTCATCCTTCTCCGATTGTTCCTCGCGGTCCATCAATGCAGTGGTCTCGAGAAAGCCATTCAGTGTCGGGTCTGTTTCTTTTTCTGCGTACAGCGCGATTGAATTCACGAACTCTTCGAGAACGTTCTTTCGAACATCCTGCTGAGCCGGCTCCTTGTACTGTTTGATGATCTCCGATTCATAATCGATCTCCTTCAGAAGACGTCGCGCCGTGTCAGCCATCTGCCGCGGAGCCAGCTGCATCTGTTCGTTGTAACGAACCAGCAGCGAACGAAACTGAACGAGTGCACTCATCGTCTTCGCCGGCAAAACACCACTGGCCTGAGCTTCCGGAAGGATCTCCCAGAACGTCAGCCCTTTTTTGACGGCCATCTGAACCAGTTTTTCCACCGTGGTCGCACCGATTCCTCGCGCCGGCGTATTGATAATCCGAAGCAGAGCTATTTCGTCCTTCGGACTGCAGATCGCTCGAAGATAAGAAAGCACGTCGCGAATTTCTCGACGGTCGAAGAACGACTGCCCGCCGACAAGTACATAAGGAACTTTCAGTCGACGAAGTTCCTGTTCAAAGATTCTCGGCTGCTCATTCGTCCGAAAGAGAATGGCCACATCACGAGGCTTTACACCAAGTTCACTGATGAGATACCCGATCTCCTCGACAACATTCTCTGCTTCAGCGGCTTCATCCTGAAAGGCCAGAACACGTACCGGGGCACCGCCCTTCCGATGAGCCACGAGTGTCTTATCGTGACGATTTCGATTGTGGCGGACCAGACGATTTGCACACGTCAGAATCTGATCCGTGCACCGATAGTTGTTTTCGAGCCGAACAACCTTCGTGCCCGGAAAATGAGAGGAGAAGTTGATGATGTGCTCCACCTCCGCACCACGCCAACCGTAAATCGACTGGTCGTCGTCTCCCACCACGCAGAGATTTTTATGACCGGCAACCAGATTCTCGATCAGCTGAAACTGAATTCCGTTTGTGTCCTGATATTCGTCGATCTGAACATGATCAAATTTCTGCTGATGCTTTCTGAGTATCTCCGGAAAATCACGGAACAGGCGAACGGTGAGCAGCAGCAGGTCGTCAAAATCCACAGCGCCGCAGGATCTCAGTTGCTTCTGATAACGACGGTACGCCATTGCAGCGAGGAAATCGAAATCCGCTTCCACGAATCCGCCCGCCTGATCTTCAGAAACCCCAATCATCTTCCACCGACTGATTCGATTCAGAAGGTCGGAGGGCTTCATAGCAGTGTCGCTGATGCGGATATCGCGAAGAGCCGTCCGTGCGGCAGATTCCTGATCACCACGATCGTAGATCACGAATTCCTTCGGATAGCCAAGCGCCGTGATATCTTCCCGAAGAACTCTCACGCAGTACGAGTGAAATGTGGAGACGACAGGACGCGGTGCATTTCTGGCAGCATTCAGCAGCTTCAGAACGCGTTCCCGCATTTCTTTGGCAGCTTTATTCGTGAACGTGACCGAAAGAATCCGATCCGGTTTCGTCCCGTGGGCGATGAGATTCGCCATTCGACAGGTAATGACTCGTGTTTTTCCTGTGCCTGCCCCTGCCAGAACAAGCAGCGGTCCTGAAATCGTCGCGACGGCCTCTCGCTGAGGTGCATTCAATCCGGTTGTAATCGCCATAGGTCACAGAAAACACACGATTTTCATATTGTCGAACATCAGACCGACAGACACGCGTCGCCAGCAGCAGCAGTATATCACAACCGCTTATTCTGCCCGACCTGTTGCTGCAGCGTTCGCAGGAATCGAGAAAATCCCGTCAGGCTATACGCGTTCTCAGTCTTTCTGCTTCTGAATCTGTTCCGCGATCTGTTTGGCTGCTGTTTGCCACTCACCCTGCTCCGCTGTCATGAACGCCGTTTTCATTCGATAGGTTCCGCGAAATCCTTCCGGAACTGTCCTGTCCGAAAAACTGACGAGATAAAGTTTTCGGTACACGTTCGGCGCATCCACAATCTGAACAGCGTACTCTTCGGGCAGGAAAGCTTCAGCCACATCGGTTGACCGCGAAACAGACACTGGAGACACAACCGTCACGGCACCTGTCTTCGATTCCGGGTCGTAAACAGCCAGCCACTTCGCCATCTGCTGATAGACAACGCTTGAATCTCCCTGTTCAGCCTCAGAAAACGCACCTTCACGTAATATTCCCTCGCTGTCGCTCATCAACCAGAACTTCATCGAAGAAGACCACGCATACATCAGTGGATACATGATCTTCAGATCGGCAGCCTTCCCGGCAGTGATGGTCACGGTTTCATCAATCCGACCGTCCTGAAGCCGAAGCTCTGAGTTCAGTGTAAAGGACCGGATTGATGACGTTCGACGAAGCTGAAATTCTCGGCACTGAATCTCCTGTTCCGTCACAGGAAACGACAAGTTCGACTGGTCGACTTCAATCTGCAGATCCGTGACACGTTCCTCTTCGACCTCGCCGATTCGTCCCGGAACATCCAGCTTGTGCGCACTGCCAAGGAATCCATCCCCTCGAAAGTTGATGGCTGTCCCGAAGGCGCTGGATTCAACCGCCATCGTGCGGCCCTGAAACTCAATTCCGCTGAGCGTCCAGAATCGCTCACCCAGAATCTGGATGCGAAGCTGCCCGGCACGGACACTCAGAACCGGTGGCCAGCTCTGCGACTCCACAGAACGTTCCAGGGACTTCTCAGCGGCTGAGATCTCCGGACGAAAAAAAATAAAGATCAGCAGAAGCAGGTTGATGCGGGAGCGAGGCTTGACGATCAATTCAAAGTCCGAGATAAGTGGTTCGGCGAAACTGGAAACAATCTGTCAGCGATTATCCCGAATCCATGTATTCAATGCCAGCGGGCAGGACGCTGTCCACGCAGTGGAAACTTACCGCATCAGCGCGAAACAAACGGACAATCCTTTTCTGCACCAACAAAAAATGAATCGATCAGAAAACCGAGTTACCGAATGTGTCACCACGGAAGCCGCTGCACGGACATTCCTGGGTGTGATGTTTTTTGCACTGTGGTCACTGCCACTGGTCACTGAATCCGCCGAGATACCGACTGCCGGATTTGAAGTTTCTGCGGAACCGGTGTTTCAGGAACTCAGCGCATCCTTCTGCTGGTTCCATCCGCGAGCAGCAGCGATGCCGGGATACGGAACAGAGAACCCGGACAAATCGAGAAACCCAGCGGTTGTCATCACGATTCAGAAACACCTGAGCGCGGATGACCACTATTCAGGGATGTATTTTCTGCGGACAGATGATCTCGGAAAGAAATGGACAGAACCAACTGAGATTCCGGAACTCGCGTGGAAAAAAGGACCAAAAGAAGAAACAATCGCCGTCTGCGACGTGACGCCGGGATGGCATCAGCACAGCCGAAAACTGGTGCTCATCGGCACGAAACTCCGCTACAGCAGCAGCGGAGCTCAGCTGCTGGATCAGCCACGATCACATGAATGTGCTTACGCGACTTACAGTCCGACGACGAATCGCTGGACGGAATGGAAAACGCTTGAGCTTCCTCACACCGAAGACAAGTTCTTTCTTGTGGCACCGGGATGTGTTCAGTGGATGGAACAGGCTGACGGCACGCTGCTCATCCCGGTTTATGTTCGAGGCCCCTCCGGTGACGACTATCAGGCAACGATCCTGCACTGCTTCTTTGACGGTCGGGAGATCCGTTACCTTGAGCATGGCGACATTCTTGCCGTGGAAGGGGGACGTGGATTCTGTGAACCATCGCTCACGCGGTGGAGACAGACGTATTTCCTGACACTCCGAAACGACAACGCTGCCTATGTCACAACCGGCAACGATGGCCTTCATTTTGGTCCCGTCAGAAAATGGACATTCGATGATGGCAAGGATCTCGGAAGTTACAACACTCAGGCACACTGGCTGACTCACAGCGAGGGTTTATACCTCACCTACACACGACGAGGTGCTGACAACGACCACATCACACGCAACCGTGCTCCTCTGTTCGTCGCTCAGGTCAATCCCACCACACTTCAGGTCATCAGAGACACAGAACGGGTTCTTCTTCCGGAACGAGGCGTCATGCTGGGGAACTTCGGTGCCGCAGGCGTTACACCACTGGAGTCATGGGTGACAGACTCCGAGTACATTCTCGGGGGAGTGAAAAATGCCCGTGGCGCCGACGGTACCACATGGCTCGGCCGTGTTCGGTGGAAATTACCAAACCTTCTGGTTCCTCAGTGAAAACGAGCAATTGATCAACACACTTGGCTGCGACCGGTCCGCTGCGCCGGAAGCAGCTGGATTTCCCTGAACAACTCAAGTCAATCGGAACCATCGATGAGATCAGCCAGAATCCTGCGGGAGAAAATGCAGTCGGGGGCTCCCGTAATCGGCATGATGTGTACGAATCATTTCTGGCTGCAGCTGATAGAACTTGGGATCACGGCGGGGCTCGATTACCTGATCATTGACCTCGAACATCAGGACCATGGTTCAACGCTCGTCTCTGATGCCTGCATGACGGGCAGGCTGACCGATTTTCCGATCCTGATACGACCTCCGCGTACCGACCGGGAATCAATCCGTCTGGCACTGGATGCTGGTGCGTGCGGACTCCTCTGCCCCATGGTCAACACCGTTGACCAGATGGATGAAATTCAGGCCGGTGTGCTGATGCCGCCTCGAGGTGAACGCCGCCCGGGAGGCATGGGCAATCAATGGGTCAGTGACTTTCAGTACGCCACCTGGAAGTCACAGTTCGAAGACGATGTCCTCATCTGGCCACAGATCGAAAGTCCGGAAGGACTGGCCAACTGCGAAGCGATCGCAAAACATCCGCTCTGCACATCACTGGCGATCGGTCCCTATGATCTTTCCGCGAGACTCGGCTGCTGCTGGAATCCGGAAGACCAGCGAATGATCGATGCGAAACAACGGCTGCGAGATGCCGCAGACGCAGCCGGCAAACTCCTCTGGATGATTGGTGACGGTCCGTCAAATCTTCGACAGGGATACCGGCTGCTTTGTGTTGCCGAACCCTTCTATCTGCTGAAAAATGCAGTCAGTCAGATCGTGAACACCATTCGGTCGGAAGACAGCAGCAGACAATCCCCTGAAACCGGGTTCGTTCCATAACTGGGCTTCACCGGTTTCATGCCGATCGCGTTCATGACGTGCGACGATTCCGCAAGCTTCTGTTCGTTTCCGAAGAGACTGACAAAGTCAGTCGCGATCAATCGGCAGTTTCCAATTTCCTGCTCGCTGTCCCGGAAGAATTCCGAAGGCCAACACGCGCGGGATCGCTCAGCTCCGGGGAGCTGAGCGACCACGTCGCGTCAGTTGCGGCTTATTGAGCCAAAGACCTACTTCAGCGGCTTGATGGAGATGTTTCGGAAAGAAACCGGGTCGGAATGTCCTGCAAATCCAAAGTAGCCCTTTGTTCGGGTTTTTCCCGGATGCGGACTGTTGGCCATATACTCGGTGATCTTCGACAGATCCGTATTCAGAATCTGATTACCATTGAGCTCCACGCGAATCTGACTGCCCTGCACAGTCACTTCCTGATAATTCCAGACTCCGACGGGGCGAAGAAATCCGCGAGCGGCGGCAGCCATCCCGTAAGCTGATCCGTGGTACTGTCGAGCATCAAGCCCGGCGTACATCGGATGTTCAGAATCCAGCACCTGGAGTTCGCACATCGCCTGATAGGCAGGATCGCCCTTACCGTCTGTCCTGATCGCGAGTCCATTGTTGCCGTGAGGAGGCAGCAGAAATTCGAGGCGAACCACAAAGTCGGAGTATTCTTCTGCGGTATGCAGAATTCCGCCATGCCCTGCTCGACAACGGATTGTTCCGTCGACAACCTCGTAGTTGTCTCGAGCCCCGGCCCATCCCGTCAGATCTTTCCCGTTGAACTTCGACAGGAATCCATCCTTTGCAGCGTCCGCGAGGATCGTATTTGCTTCCTCTGCAGGGATCTCGCGAACGGCGATATTCTTCCAGCGGATTTCTCCGCCGTGTGTCTGAAGAGATATAGGACCTTTCGGAAACAGAGGAGCACTACGATCCCAGAAGTTCTCCATCAAGGCGTTTTCGACGACCAGCTGATCATTCAGCCAGACCCAGGTACGAGCTCCGATCTGGCGAATCCGGAAACTGTTCCATTCGCCAAACGCTTTGTCGGCCAGTTTCAGTGGGTCTTTTCCCGGAGCCCCGGCGCTGTTATTCCACAGGCCACCGCTTCCTTTGTCACTTCCGATGGAAAACTTCTCTTTGTCCGTGTAGTCCCAGATCTGAACCTGAGGATTTCCCTTGAGATAGATCCCGCTGTCAGCAAGCGCTACCGTCTTGTAGTCGATCAGCAATTCGTAGTCCGTGAATTCTTCATCCGTGACGAGATAGGCACCGTGCCCGTCATTTACGAGTTCTCCCGCATCGACAGACCAGTGTTTTTTCGCGTCTTCAGTCCATTCCGCAATCTGCTTTTCACGATCGGCGGATGTCATTTTTGCCAGTTCACGCGGATCAAAATGCGGCATTCCATGCCAGCCGGAGAGATCTTGTCCGTTGAAGAGCGGACGAAATCCGGCAGGAAGTTCTGCAGTCCGACCGTCGACCATGCAGGTCAAAAAAGACATCGCACACAGCGACCATTTCAGGAAACAGGATCTCAGCATCAGGCCTCTCCCTCAAGATTCTTTCATCGTCAGTATCAGTGCTTCATCAGAAGACCCGGGTTTCACAGTTCGAGAATCCGGGCGATTCTGGTATTCTGACGATTCTGGTGATCGCCGAAAACTGATTCCCGTTCGCGAATTTTGAATTCCTGTTGATCATATGCTCCGTTGGCGATCGAAGAGTCAGACAACAGTCTCTGCAGTCAAAGAGAAAGGTTGAGATCATGGTATGCACTCACCTGACAGAACTTTATCAGCTCTGCGAGAAGCACGAACTTCGTCTGAGCAGCTCTGATCTGATTCGCCTGGTCTGCCGACAGTGTGAACAGGAAGAAACGTGCCCTTCCGTTCTGATGGATGAATATGACAGCCGAACCAGTGCTGCTTCAAAATCAGAGCAGCAGGAACCGAAGTCCGAGAGAAAGAATCCTGCCTGACAGCAGCGTGACGACTTTGCAGAACCGTCGATCAGCGTTTCCTGCGGACGATCGCCCAGGCAAGGCAGGCGCCTCCGGCGGCGCCCAGAGCATGTGATTCCCAGGAGACGTCTTTCTCAACGGACGGCAGAAGCCCCCAGATCAGCGTACCACCGTAAAGCACCCCCACAACAATCGCTGTGGCAAGTGGAACAGGCTTACGTTCCATCAGACCGGTAGTGATCAGAAATGCCGTCATGGAATAGATCAGGCCACTGGCACCGACGTGCACCGATGATCTTCCGAAGATCCAGAGCAGTGTTCCGGAGATCAGGATCAGCAGCACGACGATCAGCACCGGACGAGTTCGGGATCCAAAAAGAAGAAGCAGCAGGACCACGAGTGGAATTGTATTGCTGACAACATGCCCGAAAGACCAGTGCAGGAACGGCATCGTAATGACGCCGACAAGTCCGGACATTGTTCTCGGCGTCACTCCCCAGTCAGTGAATGCCCAGGGCAGAATGAGGTCAATCAGATAGACGCCCCAGATCAGACCGACGAAAATCAGAATTCCGTTGAGTTCTTTTCTCATTTCTGGTCTTCTGTCGATTCACCGCCCGCTGACTGAGCCTCGGTCCGATGAAGTCGTCTTCCCTTGAGTTCAAAACGCGGAAGTGATCCTGGCGCCGCGAGGTGGACATCGCATCCGAATCCGAGTCGCTGCCGAAGTGTCTGCCGCACTCGCCCTGCCAGATCTTCGTCAGTCACAGAACAGTCCGGACGGGGTTCCACTGTGACGGATAATTCCTGCATGGAACGAACCGTCGTCACATCGATACGGTACTCGGCCACTTCAGCAAACTCACGGACCACTGCTTCAATGCTCGAAGGGAACACATTGTTGCCTCGCACAATTACCATGTCGTCAGAACGTCCGAGAATTCCTCCTTCCAGCCATGTCAGTTTCCTTCCTGCAGGATCCTCGGCAACGGAAGCTCTGACAAGGTCTCGCGTTCTGTAGCGAATCAACGGACTACCGATCCGACCGAGATTGGTAATGACCAGTTCGCCGATCTCTCCGTGGTTTACCGGCTGCAGCGTTTCCGGATGAACGATCTCTGCGATGCATTCTGTCTCCAGCAGATATAAACCACCGGGACGATTCTCGCTTTCCGAACCAAGCGATGCAATCTCAGTCATTCCCCAGTGGTCAATGACGCGAGCTTCCCATACGGATTCCAGTCTCTCTCTTGTTGATGCAATGCTGCCTCCTGGCTCACCGGCCACGATCAGCATGCGAACGGAAGACTCCTTCAGATCAATCCCGAGCGATTCTGCTTCATCAGCCATTCGAAGCGCGTACGTCGGCGTACAGCAGACAACGGTCGCTTCGTTCTCCAGCATGGCCTGCAGTCGAATCGGAGTGGACATACCGCCGCCGGCCAGGCAGAAATGATTCAGACGACAGGCACCTTCAAATGCCGCCCAGAACCCGATGAATGGTCCGAACGAAAACGGGAAGAACAGGCGATCGTCAGAACGCAGGCCGGCGAGCAGATAAATCTGACGCCAGCACTCCATGATCCAGTCCCAGCTGTCGCGAGTATCCAGCCAGCGAAGCGGTCTTCCGGTCGTCCCGGAAGTCTGATGGACTCGACAGTAATGTGTGGAGGGAAATGTCGTATTGGAGCCATATGGTGGCTGAGCGGCCTGATTCTGAACCAGGTCTTCCTTCAGAAGAAATGGCAGGGATGACAGATCACTGAGAGACTGAACAGAAGCAACGCTGATTCCCGCCTCACGAAACCGCGTGTCCCAGAAACGATTTCTGGGAACAATCGCCTTCAGTAGATGCTGAAGACGAGCCAGCTGGATTTCTTCGATGCGCCGGCGATCGTTCCAGACTTCTTCTGCCCTGAATTCCACAGATCATTATCCCCTCTGAATTTACTCATCAAATCAGTCAACGTCAGGCAGCAGATCATAAAGGTTCTGCCGGCATTTTCGGCTGATTGGAGCCCTGATTTTCCCGCAGATGGACAACACCTGAAAAATCTCGGGGAATTTCCTGAAGCCACCCCGGACAGGACATTCGGACCTCACTCACGTGATTATGAATATGCTGTGAAAACGACAGGACTGTCGCAATCCGAATTTTCCATGAAGCGCGACATCGTACATTCCCGATAATCACTGCTGTCGAGATTCATGTAGAAATCATCCGGGATGCTGCGGTCAGGGACGATGGCACCACCCAAACGATGTGACGACAGATCCGACGTACAGCTTAAGGATGAGCGGATGCGACCAAGACTACGTTTGTTCGTCGGGGCGGACGAACAACAGGCGACTGCGGCAGCTGAACCCGAAGTATCCATCAGACTCGAAGAACTCACAAGAATCCTCGCCGATGCGATCATCTGGGATCGCTCGTGGATTCATGACTTCGGTGACGATGAAGTTCGGATCTCCTCCGATCTCTTCGAAGTTCTGTCAGCCTACTCACAGATGCGACCATCGGCCTGAACAGAAAATGCAGACACGACAGAAATTCTGACGCAACATGGATCTGAGAGCAGATGCCATTCAGATCTGGGAAGCGGGGGTCGGAGCAGCAGACTCTTCCCGCCTCGTACAGACTTCAGTACGACTTCATCCCGACCGGATGTCGATCAGCGGTCACGAATTTCTCCTGGACGGCGTGAGCCATATCGAGGTTGTTGGAGCGGGCAAAGCCGGAGCCGGGATGGCTGCCGGACTTCTCGAAGCTCTGCAGAATCGCCCCGCGACGATCACGCTTTCCGGATGGGTGAATGTTCCGGCTGACTGCGTCAGATCGCTCCCGGGAATTCACCTCCACGCTGCCCGTCCTGCTCACCGAAACGAACCCACTGCAGAAGCGGTCCGAGGCACCAGGGAGATCCTCAAACGGATTTCCAGCCTTCGCGAAACAGACCTGTGCATCGTGCTGCTTTCCGGGGGCGGAAGTGCCCTTCTCTGCCTTCCAGTGCCGGAAATCACACTGGAGAGCAAACTTCAGTTGACGAAGCGACTGGCTGCGGCAGGAGCTCCGATTCAGGATCTGAATCGTGTTCGAACGCAGCTGTCACTCGTCAAGGGCGGACGACTGGCTCGCGCCTGCTCTGCCGGAACTCTCATCTCGCTGATTATCTCGGATGTCATCGGTGATCCGCTCTCAGTGATCGCATCCGGACCGACCTTTACAGAGTCCACCAGAACAACTGCCGATGGAAAGAGCGATCTTCCCGCTGGCGAACAGGCGTCTCGAGGTGCTCGTGAGGCACTTGAAATCCTGGCCCGCTACGGACTCATTCGGAACGGAAGCGTACCGGAAGACGTTCTGAACTTCCTGACCGGAAGACAGACATCTGCAGAACAGTCCGCTGAGAAAGCTGAAACGTCGCAATCGATCATCAGTAGTGACGCAACCAGCCCGCTCCATAAGCAGGCTCAGAAAACTCCGAGCGTGCACAACCTGATCATTGGAAACAACGCGAAATCGCTTCATGCTGCAGAACTCAAAGCACAGCAGCTCGGATACGATATTGTCTCTCTGGGTTCTGACCAGCAGGGAGACGCAGCGGACGCCGGACGAGACCTCTTCAGACGCCTGACCGAAGTCCGCAACTCCCGCAGAACAACCGGTGCACGACAGCGAAGCTCAGACAGGAGAGGCTGCTGCATCCTCAGCGGAGGCGAACCAACAGTTCGACTGGCAGCTGCCGCAGGAAATCGAAAAGGCGGTCGGAATCAGGAACTCATCCTCGCGGCCATTGCAGATTCAGTCCCTGATTCCTGGTCCGGAATCGTCATGGTATCCGGCGGAACAGATGGTGAAGATGGACCGACAGATGCCGCCGGAGCTTTTGCCGACAGATGCCTCGTTGAGGAAGCGGCACGGCTGGGAGTTCAGGCTGACAAGTATCTCGCCGGCAATGATTCCTGGCATTTTTTCGACCGCGTCGGAGGTCACATCAAGACCGGTCCGACGCATACGAATGTGATGGACCTTCGAGTGGGACTTGTCGAGTACGAACACGCTCCATGAAGTCGATCGGCCTCCCTGGAAAAGGGTGCCAGAATACTCTGTCACTTCCGCTGACGCTGGTAGATTTCCGCGAGTATTTCTTCGACAGATTTGAATTTCTTCTTCGATTCCATGACAGTCTCGATGCGTGTTCTGGCATCCTGAGGGTTGTGCCCAACACTGATCAGAGCCTCGTAAGCTTCCGACATGAGATCCGACGAGGCCTCCTGACCGACTGGAACGCTGCTGGCAATCATCAGCGCGAACTTGGTCATCTTCCTCCGCAGTTTTGCAATGATCCGCTCAGCAACAGCCGGACCGACGCCCGGAAGCGTGCTGAGCGTTTTCACATCCTGTTCTTCAATGGCTTCTGCAACTTCACGCACCGGCCGAATCATGGCTCGTAAGGCTTTCTTGACGCCTACTCCGTCCACGGAACAAAACAGTTCGAAGAACTCCTTCTCCGCATCACTGGCGAAACCGATAATCCGAGGTGTCAGTCGCCCCTGCTGTGGATTCCCGTCGAGGTATTCAATCGTGCGGAGACTGACTTCATCGTTTATGCGTGCCTGCAGCTGACGGCGAACCAGGTCAGGAATCAGTACTTCGTACTCGAAGCCACCAATGCGAATCGTCGCACACTCTTCATTCAGCGCAACCAGCAAGCCTGTAATTCGAGTAATCAACTGACAGCTACCTCATTCTGAGTTCGAAAACAAAGTCTGCTTCGTGATGCTGCAGGGAAGCATCATCAGGCCGCGATCCTGACTGAGTAGTACAGGCACAATGCGACCGCTGATGCGTCAGCCACGTCGTGGGGCTCGGGGATCGACTGCAATCGAAGTTCATTTCGCACGGTCATCTGGATCTGATCTTTGGGTGCTCGCCCGTTTCCAGTCAGAAGCCGCTTGATCTGCGTCGGAGTGTAATGAATCACAGGTAACCCCGCATCCGCCAGCGTCAGCAGAATCGCTCCTCGGGCCTGAGCAAGCAGAAGAGAGGACTTTACGTTTTTGCTCAGTGAGAACAGCTGCTCAATGGCCACAACCCCCGGCCTCAGTTCTGCAATCACATCACGCAGCCCGCTGGCAATTTCGTGAACTCGCCGATGTAGAGGCGTACCTGCAGTTGACTGAATAATTCCGCCTTCCTGAAGGACCGGACCTGCCGCGGTCCGTTCGATCAGAGCGTAACCGGTGCGATTCAAACCAGGGTCAATACCCAGATACCGGGAATTGATCGGTTCCAGATTTCCGAGTGTTACAGTGAATGCCACAGGTCCTCCTGTCCGGAGCGTCTGACGCGAATTCCGTCCATTTTCGTATTTGTGATCGAGCCTGCCTGATCTCTCATGCCTGCCGACAGCTGCCGGTCAGTATCCTTCGGGGTTCAAGGATTCAGTGCTCGCGTTGCAGGAGCACCACCGCGTCCGCCATGATCGCCTCGCCATTCCCCACCGGACCAACTCGTTCACCGGACTTGGCCTTCACGTTGATTCGACTTGATTCCACATGAAGGATCTCGGAAAGCCGTTCACGAATGAGCGGTTTCCAGGACAGCAAACGGGGTCTTTCGGCATGAATTGTACAGTCGAGGTTACAAATCCTCCAACCTTTGTTGCGAATCGAAGTTGAGACCTGCGCCAGCAGTTCGGCAGAATCTGCGTCTTTCCACCGATGATCCTGATCAGAAAACCATTCGCCAATATCACCCAGCCCCGTGCCCCCCAGCAATGCGTCTGTGACTGCGTGCAGCAGTACGTCGGCATCGCTGTGACCATCGAGCCCGAAATCCACGTCAGGGATCTGAACTCCCCCGAGCATCAGTCGGCGTCCGTGAATTGTTCGATGAGTGTCATGGCCGAAACCCACACGATATTCATCTGAAAGCATCGACCAGACCTCGACCGCATTTTTATGACTGACATTGACTCGATTCCGCAGAATCCCGTAGTTTCCGTACACTCTCTCAAAAAATCTACGGGACTTCCACGAACTCCGGGCGGCAGGCTGTATTCCCGAACGAACAGCCTGATCCGGAACGCGCTGCGAAGTCTGTAGATCGCATTTCAGAACCGGGACAGGCCCTTTGCATTTGCGGAATTCGCAGGAAAACACCGCGTCTGTCGGGAGCCAGTCCCCGTTTTGAAACCACCTGTGTAGAGACTCTGTACTTTCAGAAAGTGCTGCCTTCCGGGCTCATTGAGGCCGACACTCCGATGTTCTTTCCGCAACTCCGTCTCTGGACGCCTGCTCTGCTGCTCTCCGCAGTCACACTGGCATCCGGCTGTTCGTTTTTTCGAGCAGCTGACGACGATTCGGAACTCAGAACACTCTGGGCTGATCTTCGCCGATCGGAGTCTGATGAGGCGATTGCTGCCCGAACGATCCGTTCTGCAACGCTGGAGGCCAATATCGTTCGGCGTCCTCGAAGTGATTCCCGAATCCGACAGCTAGTATGGGAAGAACTCGATGAGAGTGGTGTGATGACACCGGAAGAACGACAGAAACTGAATCAAAGCGGCATTCGGGCAGCGATCGCCGGAAGTTCCGTCCCGTGGGTACTGCAGAGTCTCGTCAACGAATCAACTCGTGTCGCCGTGGCTCATGACGACACAGCCCCCTCGCCGACGATCACCACACCGTTTCAGAAGCCTGTCGGTCCGACATTCGCAGTCTTTGAAAAGGGTGTCTCTCAGCTGGAAATTCAGAGTCGCATCGATCTTTCTCAGATCCCGGTTGAAAAAGTCAAAGAGCTGAGCCATCTGAGCGAGTTCAGTGACCTTCGCTGTGTCATCGAAATCACTGCGGAAGAAGTCAAGGACGGCTGGGTACTGCTCAACGTTCTGCCTCAGCTGCATGTCGGTGCCATGATTCAGAGGCTGAGTGTCTCCGGCAATCATGATCGCCTTCCCGTTCGGCAGAAGATTCATCCGCTTTATGAACAGCAGTTTCGAATCAAACTCCACCGAGGTGAAACGGTTGTCATTGGCGGCCTCAACAACGATCAGTGGAATATTGGACGACTCTTCTTTCAGTCGGAAACAGGAACGTCATCGGAAACCAGTGTGCTCATGATCCGCCTGATCAGCAGTCAGGAAATTCAGGGTCAGAGCGAACGCCTGGCCGGCCGGCTGTGATTCTCGGACTGCCGGAATCTCGTCAGAGCGGCGGTGAGCGCGGCATACAGGTCACCCGTATTCAGTGACACCTGTGTTTTCTGTTTTCGGTCATTTCTGCATGCGAAACGAAACAACGCTCCGCACTCAGCCCTGACGAAGCCTGCAGATTGTGGATTGCTGAGCTATCACGACGCGCCGGACGAATATGTTGCCTTTGTGCAACATCGCGGAAAATCCGTTTCACATCATGGTCAGAGCACAAGCTGTTTCATCAGATCTGTATTACAGAGAAGGAACCTGACGGACTCTGAATTTCTGAAAAACAACAGCATTTGGTGACATATTTCCCGGGGACAGATGATATCCATGGCCTTTGGGAGTCACAGATGCAGCTCGCAGAAAACATCCTGTACGCACTGGCACGCCGGATGTATCGTTCACAACTCGGGCACTCCGATGAAATGAAGGAAGCACTGCAGTCATTTGATGCTTACGCTCGGTATCGATCTGAACGTTCCAGTGTCGTGCTCGATGCAGCCAAAACCTGCCATGTTGAGATCCGAAATCGCATCGTGGTCGACTTCGGATGTTATGACGGAGCCATCACGCCGGCATACCGGGAAGCAGGAGCTTCACACGTCTACGGGGTCGACATCGACTCGGAAGCGATCCGCAAAGCACAAAAGAACAATCACGACGAGCGAATCACATTTCTCGAAAGCACTGTGAACGGCGTACCGCTCGACGACCAGTCTGCCGATGTCATTCTCTGCTACGACGTTTTCGAACACGTGTCTCGGCCCGATGACATCCTCCGTGAATGTTTCCGCATCCTCAAACCAGGTGGTCAGATGCTGATCGGTACATGGGGATGGTATCACCCATTTGCTCCTCATCTGTGGTCAACGATGCCAGTGCCCTGGGCTCACGTGCTGGTGTCGGAAAAGACGCTCCTCCGAACCTGTCGGCGTGTTTACGACTCGCCCTGGTATCAGCCGACAATGCACGATTTCGATTCCGACGGAAATCGCAAAGCCGATAAGTATCTCGAAGAAAAAATTTCAGAAGACTATCTGAATAAGCTGCTGATCCGGGATTTCGAAGCCGTCTTCAAACGATCGGGCTTTGACTTCACGATGAGACTCCAGCCGTTCGGCTCGCGTTACGCTCGCTGGACGCGTCCACTGCTGCGACTGCCGGTATTTCGGGAATTCTTCACTTCGTACCTCTGGGCGACGCTGACACGACCGGAACATCCACTTACAGACGCACGGAACTCAAAAATCGTCGCCGATGCGGTCAGGTGACGCGTTCCTGAATGCGGACAGCCCGAGGCCATTATCAGCAGCAACACCTGAAGATTCGACTTCACAGATTCAGGATCTTCCCGGAACAGCACGACCTTCGCGGTGGGACTGTGACGGATTGTTGCACTCAGCCTCTGAATTGCTCAGACTCCCGAGAATGGCTCCCGCATTGAATCGTGGGAGCCACATTCTTCCGGAGTCTCCTGCCTGAGTCTGCAAAATGGTTCAACCACTCGTTCATGTTGTTCTTTACCAGCCGGAGATTCCACAGAACACAGGGAACATCGGACGAACCTGCGTCGCGGTGGGTGCCAAGCTTTGGATGATTCGGCCCGTCGGGTTCCGTCTCGATGACCGCTCATTGAAACGAGCGGGAATGGACTACTGGGAACATCTTGACTGGGAGCTGGTCGATTCGTGGAATGATCTCCTGGAGAGAATTCCCGGAGCCGGAATCTGGACTCTCACAAAAACGGCAACACGTCACATCTGGGATGCGAGTTTTTCTCCCGGCGACATTCTTCTGTTTGGCAGTGAATCACGAGGGCTGCCGGCATCTCTTCTGCAGCGTGACCCGAACTCCAATCTGTGCCTGCCAATGCGTCCTGAAGTTCGCAGCCTGAATCTGGCAAGTACAGTAAACACTGTCGTCTACGAAGCGGTTCGGCAGATCGGACTGCCGGAATCCGGAATACCGCATTCAGCAACCTGATCAGGCAATCTGCAGGTCTTTGTAGATGGCCTCGTTGATGGCTCGATTACGTCTCTGGTGCTGCCCTTCCCCGCAAAGCCCATTCGCGGCCCAGGCCACCACAAGCTGATGCTCGGGATCACAGAATCCCATCGAACACTGAGAACCGCCGTGACCGTAAGCGTTCACGGAAGCATAGCGACCAAATCCATACGGAACCGTATCGGCACCATATTGACTGCTGCAGACGATGACACCAAGTCCAAAATCAACAACATGCTGCAGCGTCTGATCAAACTGCCCCGTACGTTGTCTCGAACACATCATCTGAACCGCAGTCTCCGGCAGGAAATCAGAATGATCGAATGTGCGACCACCCTTCATCAGCAGCTCGTAGACTTTTACCAGTTCGGACACTGGGCCTCGGAGCGTTCCGCCCGGCGAAACAGTCACTGTGAACGGCGGGTGGCTCGAAGGTGACACCACCAGTCGCCCTGCGTTTCTTTCATAAAGCGGAGGAAGACTCGTCAGTTCCGAGCGACCTTCATTTGAAGACTCGACAGTCGACGTTGTATTGGCCAGTACGTCTGCTCCACCTGCACCACTGTTGATCATTCCCAGTGGAATCAGCAGTTCATTTCGGAGAACTTCTTCGAAGCTGCTGAATCCATCTGACGTCCGGACAAGAATCTCTCCCAGCAAAAACCAGCTGGATTGTGGATGGTAGGCAGCCGTTCCGACAGGAAGAGTACCGGGAGTGAAGAGAACATTTCGGATTGATTCCGACCAGGTCGCACTCGGCCAGCCAGTTTCGGTATCCGGAAATCCCGCTGTATGTGTCAGCAGCTGAAAGACCGTCACCTCTGCCTTATCAGTCAGTCCGGATTCAGGAATGATTTGATGAAGACATGTCCCGAGATCCAGCCGCTTCTGAACGATTCGCTTCATGATCAGCAGAGCGGTCAGCGGCTTACCGGCAGATCGCCAGAGCATGGGAACCAGATTCGTCAGTGGAACTCCCTCGGAGACTGTTCCGAACCCCGTGTTCAGGACCGTCTCACCGCGAAGCGAAACACAGCACTGAACACCGAGGTGAAGTTCCCGACCGATTCCGTCCTGAACAACGCGAGCCAGTTCAGGAAACGAATGATTGTTCACAGCTTGAGATCCAGCCTGATTTTCCGGATGCCACCTGAACATGATCAGCCAGGCGAGTACGTGACGCCGTCAGGAATTCTGATCAGGTCATGAAGCGATTGCGATGATCAGTTTTCGACCTGCTGAAATCGAGAATAATCGATTCTCGGCTGCTGACGAAGACTTTCAAGAGCATTGTCTCTGTCAGCATTCAGCGCTTCAGCTCGATTCCCGAAGAAATCAGACATCTCAACGATGGCCGGGCCGAGCAGAAAAAGGAACACTGACGGCATCAGACAGAGTGACACCGGAAACAGAAGCTTGAACGATGCCGCGTTGGCTCGGGCGTCTGCTCGTTCTTTCAGAGTGCTGCGAATGCTGTCACTGTACTGCGTCAGAGAGTCAGAAATACTGGTTCCTGTCGCCTCCGATTGTGTAATCAGTGTCGTGAATGATGCCACTTCGGGCGAATCAATTCTCTGACCGAAGTTCTTCAGTGCCTGATGCAGTGAACCAACCTGAGCCTGACGATCGACAATCTGCAGTTCCTCGGCCAGCGCTGGATGAGCCGGTGCGATTTCCCGGCTGATCCGAGACAGCGACTGTGGCACTGTCAGCCCCTGACTGACGCCCATGTTCAGCATGTCCAGAACATCCGGCAGTCCGCGTTCAATATCAATTCTTCGTTCGCTGGCTTTCATGCTCACCATCAGTGGCGGGAGAGCCCAAATCACCAGCGGTACGATGATGACGAGTGCCATCAGAGGAATTTCAAACTGCCTTGGCGCAACATTGAGCCAGAACCCGATGATCACGAGAGAAATGAATGCGAGTGAAAACCGAAGAGCAGTCAGATTGAGCCACGATGCCCGCGAGTGATATCCGGCGCCCTGAAGTGCCTTCCACTGAACTTCTTTTCTGCTCTGCGTTTCCGGAAGCATCTGAGCGATGGCTGGGGTCAGACCACCAAAGAGCATCTCATCATTTCTGATGGGAAGTTCCTCAGGCGCCGGTCGAGAGAGTGCATCTGCATTGTTGCCAAGAATTCCCCGAAAATCTTCAAACAGCCGTCGGTCGTTCCAGGTCGAAATCCGATTCGCCTTCCCGGAAATTCCGGGGGACTCCGAATGAGCAGAACTGAACGCGGTTGTGCCCGCGTGAATGAAACTTCCGGAACCGCTGTCGCGAACCGCCCCAGCCGGAATCTCTGCAGCAGAACGTGGGACGTTTTCGGAAAATCTCGATGTCTGTCCTCCGGCAGCCAGAGCAGAGAGCGGTGAGTTGACCGTCTGACTCTCGCCTGAACGCTCCGACAGACTTCGTGCTGACCCCGCAGTATCAGTTCCGGACAGCTGTGGCCGTGGCACAGTCATCCTCGGGATCTTCGGGGACTTCCGACCGAAGACGAGATTTTTCAGCGCCAGACCCACCGCCAGAATGCCGCCGGCGATCAGAAGCCAGGTATACATCAGCCGTTCTCCACGAATGCGAGGCCAGAAGCCATGCGTGCCTCAGGAACCCAGGTCCGGGATCGTGTTCCACTGTTCGAAGGATCCCGGGATTCCTTCAGTCACTTTTTCAGTAATCCGCCCTCAGCCATTTCCTGCATCGTCAGCACAGGATCAGAATCGAGCACTCCGACCAAGAATGCGAAACACAAAGAATCCACCGATGACCTGCAGCGTGATCGCCAGACCAAGCGATAGTCGCCCCCAGAACGTGCTGAGCAGCTTGTCGAGGTACAACGGATCACGAAAGAGATAAAACCCGATCACCAGAATCGGCACGCTCACCATCATGATCGAACCAAGACGGCTTGCGATCGTGGCAGCTCGGAGTCGTGAAACGAAATGGAGTCGATCCCGCACGGAACCAGCGAGCCGTTCCAGAACTGAGATCAGGTCACCGCCGGTATCCTGATAAACGGCAATCGCGGAGGTGAGCATGGTCAGAGTCACAACGCCGGTACGGTCCGGAAGATCTCGAACTGCCGACGCCAGATCCACACCCATTTCTGTTCGTCGAGCTGAGACGCGAAGTTCCTGACCGAGTGGCGCCGGTGTGTCGGCCGCAACAAACTGAAACGCCTTGTAGATATTCAGTCCGCTTTGTGCATTTCTTGCAAGCTCCTCCGCCATCCCGGGAAGCTGTTCCATGATCTTCTGCTGCCGACGAGATCGAAGAATCATTGCACCCAGAATCGGCATCGTGACTCCCGCAATCCCGGCCACAAGAGAGGCGAACGCACGCTCAGTGAGCACGAATAATCCGCCGCCCGCAGCCAGACCGCACAACACGCAGAGTCCCAGCCATACGGCAGGAGCTGTCTGAATCCCGGACTGAATCATCAGCCGGTCGAACCAGCCGTTGATAGCTTCGCCGGGACCATCGCCGGTTCCCGTCGCGAACTGCTGGTCTTCTCGGAGCAGACCGGCAAACTCCGGCCTGCGTTCGAGTGTCCTGAGGGTCTGGTTCGGCGCAATCATATTGGCTTCTTCGGTGCGAAAGTATCTGCTGAGAATTCATCCCCGGCCGGTTACGCTCGATTATTCAACAGCGGGCTGTTCCAGTTCGCGAGGCTCGAACAATGGTGCATACTGATCAATATTGACTCCGGTGAGTGCCAGCCGACGGAGTGCCACGGGCTGATGTCCGGTGGCGAAGAAACCCCCGCGAGCCTTCCCGTTCTCATCCTGGCCATTGATTCGGTAAACGAAGATGTCTTCCATCCGATACTCGCCATCTTTCAGGCCGGCGACTTCCGAAATCCGGGTCACTCGCCGCTCCCCGGACTGGAGTCGCGTCACATGGATAACAATGTCGAGGGCGTTGGCGATGTACTGCCGCGCAACACGTGTCGGAAGCTCTGCTCCCGAAAGCGCAATCATCAGCTCGAGTCGATCAAGTGTCTCACGAGTATCGTTCGCATGAACGGTACTCATGGATCCGTCGTGACCCGTATTCATCGCCTGGAGCATATCGAGCACTTCGGCACCGCGAGCCTCCCCCACGATGATCCGATCCGGTCTCATTCGCAGTGCGTTTCTGAGAAGGTCTCGCTGAGTGACAGCCCCCTTCCCTTCCATATTCGGCATTCTTGTTTCGAGCGGCACGACGTCCGGCTGCTGCAGGGTCAGTTCTGCCGTTTCCTCGATCGTGACCACACGCTGACTATCCGGAATGAATCGGCTCATGCAGTTCAGCAGCGTCGTCTTGCCGGCACCGGTACCACCGGCAACGATGATGTTCATTCGTCCCCGAACGGCGAGAATCAGAAAGTCTGCAATTGCCGGAGCAATTGAACCATATCGAATCATGTCTTCCATTCGCAGTCGTTTGTTGCCGAAACGACGAATGGAAACGGTCGGACCACAAAGTGCCAGCGGCGGAATCACTGCGTTGAATCGAGATCCGTCCGGCAGACGCGCGTCAACAATCGGGTTGGATTCATCAATCCGCCGCCCACATCGACCAACCAGCCGCTGAATGAAGTGCATCAGATGAGCACTGTCCGCGAAACGAATATTGGTCGACTCCAGAAGCCCCTTTCGCTCGACCAGAATTCTGTCCGGACCGTTGATCATGATGTCCGTGACTTCCGGATCGACCATCAGCGATTCGATGGGCCCGAAACCATAGATTTCATCCATGATCTCACTGACCATGGACTCCCGCTGCTGCCCATCCAGTCGAACATCGTGTCGAGCACAGAGATGTTCTGCGAGTGAACGAAGCTGTCCTCGAAGTTCTGACTCCGTCAGCGTCTCCGCTTTACTGAAGTCAATCACATCCACCATCTGACGATGCAGTGATGTCTTCAGACGCTGAAAGTCTTTCGAGGACGTGGCAAGGGATTCCGTCGGTGCGACCATGTCGTTGTCCTGCTTTCAGGTTCAGGCGAGAAACTCCGGAGAAGAAACTCCAGCAGGTTTCGCCGCTGTCGTTCAGTATCGATGCCTTTGAGTCCAGATCATGAAGATTCAACAGATGGCCGTTGCAGCCATGATGTCCGTGAAAGCAGAACCAGTCGGCAGAATCCGCAGCAGATGCTGTCAGTTCACGACATCAAGACGATAGATGTAACAGTTACCGGTGACGTCAGTTCCCTGCCCCATGACCGCCGAAGAAGTACAAAGGACACAGGGCTGAAAGGTGACCTCAAATTCGCTCGCCTTTGTCATCCGCACATTCATGATGCGCACAGCCACCGGTCGTGTCAGCATCAGTTCGTGATTCTGTTCCTCGTTCTCTTCCCGGATGGCCCCACTCGAGTCTTCTTCGGCGGTGGATTCTTCAGTCATGGACACCGAATTCACCGGTAAGCCGGACTGAGCATTCTCTTCGTTCCGATCTTCACCTGCCGTGTCGGGTTCACCGCGAAGGCAGAGGATTCTCTCCTGCCCCTTCAGCCTGCCCATCGCCTCAGCCATCTGCGACAATTCTGATGATGTGAATTCACAGGATCGCCCGGACTGTGGAAAGCGAATCTCGGTCAGCCCGAAAGCGGCCAGATCCGGCCCGGAGAATCCAAGCTGAATACAGTGGAGTGTCTGTGCGGCGGTCATCGACGAGGAACCGAGCGTCACTGGCAGCAGCTGGCCACAACCTTCGGCAGAACTGCTGATCCCTGCCTCACTGCAGATCACTGTGATTTCCGGAATGCCATCGGGATTCATTTCAATGGACATCGCCTCGGAGTTCCATGAAAAGTCATCATGACCATGATGCTCCTCAATCTCGTAGCTCCAAGTCAGCGGCTCCTGATGACTCTTCCCATCGTTGACTGTAAACGGAAGAATCGGAACGCACGCTTCGTTCTCCGGACGAAATCCAATGGGTGTGTTCCTGATCTCAACAACACTCGAAACGGAAACTCCGCTTCGGATCAATCCCGTCAGTCCCGAAAAGAACATGCCGGTCTGATGTCGTTGCTGTCGCCCATCATAAAGGACGGCCACTGAGCACGGGATCGCTCCTTGTACCTGAGGAAGAGTGCCCGATCCCGTCAGGTCCTGCCGAAACTCAAATCGTACATCGTCAGCCGTCAGAGCAGGAACAGCCGTCTGACGGCGATAACGTTCTCCCATGGACACGGCTGCGTTACGCCCGTTCTGGAGGCGTCCCTCGACCTCAAACGGATGAGTCACTTTCCGCAGAATCTCATCACGAATCACGCATCGGCCCGCTGCAAGAGCAGCCGCTTCAGCACACCGTCGGCAGTCCGCGTGGATGCCGCTCATCCAGAGATAGTCAATGATAAATGCTGTACAGAGTCCGGTGAGCATCAGAGCAGACACCGACCAGATGGAGATCACCCCTCGCCGCGTGCGTTCTGCAGCGATTCTGTTTCCGAATCGGGATGGTCGGTTTCGAACCATGTCTGCTCGCAATACCTGAAAAACTGCGAAAAAAAACCTCCCCGTTAAAGGAGAGGTGAGTTCAGTCCTGAGTCCGCTGCGGCTGAAGTCACGACGATTCGCATGCACCAGCAGCCGATTCACGATCCGCTATCGGACAGCCGACGCCGCCTTCTGCTGCTGTGAGATCCCGGAGCCCGCATCCGACTTTTTGTCATTCTGTGTTGTCCAGTCACCGCGACCGGAAATCGGAACACCACCATTGCCATTGCCGTCACCGCTGCCGCTGTCGTCTCCGGAGTAGTTCACACGGCGACCGTCCTGGAAGTAATTTGTGGAACGCATACCCTCACGGAAGTGTTCTGTGAGGAAAGGTTTCTCTTTCTCTTTCTCCGGGACGATCCCGAGGATCTCCTGAAGTGTAACTCGATCCTGTTCACTTCGAATGTTGACTCCACCAGCACCGGATCCCGCAGGATTGTAGGTCAGGGCGATTGATCCCTTCTGCCTGGCAAGCAGCATGATTCGAGCCTGATCCTCATCGAGTTCCAGCGTGACGTTGTGTCCGCGATCCACAGAACTCTGGATGTAACTTCGATTCATTGCAACGACTCTTACACCGTCGAACAGCGTGAGGGTCATTGCATCGTTGCCGATATCTCGGTTACTTCGAATCGTCGACGCCGGGTTGTCAATGGTCATGTGGACGTCAACATACTGACCTGGCTTGATGAGCCCATTCACCATTGCAGTCTCGTCACCAACGTTGATTGTGACAGCTCGCTTCCCGTCGGAGACCTTCAGATCCGGCAGATCGCCGGGTGAATAGAACTGTGAACCTCGGAGAGGCCTTGCGGCAGTAATTTTCTCTTTGGCAATCCGTCCGATCACTCCTTCTGCATTCGTGAAGGTGTCAGGAGACAGTTCGCTCTGATTTGTCCACGGCCCGTTCCCGATGTGAGCGCGAGTGATTACTGTTCCCGGCTCGATCTCGGAAATCGCCATCGGCAGCGTCCGAGGAGCAACTTTGGCTTCAGCGACGACCTCCCGAGCCGTCAGTCGATTGAATATGAATCCTGCGGCCAGGAGCGCCACAATTCCGAACGCAGCCACAGTCAGCATCCACGGCGTAAGCTTCACGACGTTGTCTCCAGAGTATGCCAGTTCAACGCAAGGGGTGATCTCTAAAACTCAATCGACCGGTTCGACGAGTCTGTGATGTCCGGAATTCATCTTCAGGCAGAACCATCCCTGCGCCACATCAACACGCCAGAATCCTGACAGCCTCACAACAATTCTTCTCTGCCTCCGTCCGACCTGTTCTCATATCCTGTGAGACCAGAGCAGCGAACAGAAATATTCAGCTTCGCACGCCATTCCTTCAGGACGGCAGATTGTTCTTCAAACTCAACAATATTCCTGAGAGGAACTACAACCGATTCACGTGTTCGGATGCAACTGTGTTCTCGAGACATGCTCGCTCTGTCACCATCGGAGCGTCTGCCTGCAGATACCTGTTGCTGAGACCGAATCCCGTCATCCAGAGGAGATCAGGGGACACTCGATTCATCGGAATTCGTATCTGAACGTTGCCAATCTCACCGGCCACAGCCGCGGGCTGCAGCTGAATTTCACAGCTCGAAGCCAGTTGAGGGCCAAGACTCTCCCTGACGATACGATTGACTGTATCGGGAGCAGCACCGGAGACGCACATTCGACGGCTTCCGTTTCGGGCCGCATCTCCCATTCGGATTCTTGCCGACATCAGCAGAGAAAATTCGACAACGGCGAATATCAGAATCAGAAACACAGGCAGAACAAGCACCAGTTCCATGGTCAGGATGGCGCCGCGTCGATTCGCTCGCTGATTGGTCCGTTTCATGATGTGTCGAGCCTGGTCAGTCGGCCTCAGAGAAACTGTTCAGCGGCGAAGATTGCCGCATCTGAACACGCCATGGTTTCTGCTTTCGACCGGACTCAGGCTTTCGGACGACATTTTCTTCGGGCGTCGGCATCACCACTGCGTTCGAAACAATGCTAACACGCACCAGGTCGCGAGTGCGACGGGAGCAGCAAACGCCATCACCCGACGGCCAGCACGCTGCTCTGATGTCTCCGCTGTGCCTGACTTAGCTGGACCAGCAGCACCTTTCACATACTGATTCCGCGTCTTTCGAAATCCCTGCATCAAGAGGCTCTGCAGAAGCAGAAAACCGGTGCCGACCACCACGAACATCAGACTGCAGAGCAGAACCTTGAGGGTCAGACCTGTTCCGAGCCATACGCTCAGACCGCCCAGCAGCTTGACGTCACCACCACCCGCTGAACCAATCATCCACAGCACAAACAGAATTCCAAAGCCTGTCGCGAATCCGGCGGCTCCATGTCCCAGGCCTTCCAGACCGAAGAACCAGACCTGATAGACAAGTCCCGCGACAAACATCGGAACTGTCATTCGATTCGGAATCCTGCGCGTTCTCAGATCCGAAATCGCAGCGGCGAGTGTGTAGAGCACTACAAAAGACAGAAACACAATCTGTGATGTTTGCCAGTTTGACATCGTTCCAGCACGACCCCTCGGTTGGGAAAGACAGGAAACACCCCGATACGGCAGCAGCAGAGTCTTCATGGAAGACGCGGCGGCAGACTCTCGGCAACATAATCTGTCGTAATTCTGGTTCGAGTAACGCCTCGAAGAATCCCTTTTCCAGCCATTCGGCCGCCCCAAATGTCGACGAATGTCGCCTGACCAGCAGAATTCGTATAATCGTGCGGTTCGGAAGCGGTTCCGGATTCGCTGTCGACCTTTGAACCGCCCGAGTTTCCGTTATTCTTCGTGACGCCGGAATAGTTGTTCAAACCAGCACTGAGCCAGAAACCATGCACGACCAGATTTCCCGGATCGCTGAACGACTCGTCGAACGACTCAGGTCGCTGAATTCCGTGGGGGTCGCTTTCTCCGGAGGCGTTGACAGTGCCGTCGTCGCGATGGCTGCGTTTCAGGCACTGGGTGAAGATTCCGTCGCCGTCACCGCGGTAAGCCCGAGTCTCAGCGAAGACGATCTTCAGACGGCTCGATCTGTCGCTGAGGCCATCGGAATCCGCCATGCGGAACTGAAGACCGATGAGTTTTCTCGCCCGGAGTATCGCCGCAATGAATCGGACCGATGTTTTTTCTGCAAAGATACGCTCTATTCGCTGATTCTTCAGAACGTTGATCAACTGAGAATCGAGAACATCGTCAACGGGGCCAACAGAGATGACCTGGGTGATCATCGTCCGGGAATGAAAGCAGCCACTCGACATCAGGTTCTGAGCCCTCTGATTGAGCTTGGCATCGGAAAACAGGAAGTCCGTGAGCTGGCTCGCTTCTGGGGTCTCAGCGTCTCCGAAAAACCCGCCTCACCATGTCTCTCCAGCCGAATCGCCTATGGTCTGGAGGTCACCGAAGAACGGGTTCGCCGCGTCGCACTCGCAGAACGTTTTCTGAAAACGCTTCTCGGAACTCAGGAACTCCGTGTCCGCCACGAACATGGAAACCTGGCCCGCATTGAGGTGCCCATGTACGTGATCCCCATGATGGCAGAATCCGAGACAGGCAAACGTGTCTCTGAACACCTGCGATCTCTGGGGTTTCAGTATGTGACACTTGATCTGGACGGATTTCGTTCAGGCAGCATGAATGCCGGACTCAATCTCGTTTCGCTTCGAACTAATTGAGCGGTTTGGGCGGAATCTTTGCCCCAGGCTCAACCGGCGCATCCGGACAAAGCGGCTGACACTCTTCGCAGAGGTCCACCACAACCCACTTCCAGGAGGGAACTGTTTTTGTGACGGTCCTCTTCATCAGTTTCTTCTTTGTATGAACAGTTGCGCGGCAGTCTGGAATCCAGTCTGTCCAGACAAGACGTTTCGGTTCCGAGTACACCTTCTTTTTGCTGGCTGGAGGTGCAGGCTTCGCATCGCCTTCGGCGCCCTTCGTTGAAGGCTCGGAAGGAGTACAGTTGCCACAGACGGTTTCACAATGTTCGCATCCCGGACTGGATGGCCCCGGAATGCAGAATTCTTCACATTCACATCCCCAGCAGGTTGTCGTGATTTTGCGATCTTCACGGACCAGCCGACAGACTCGCGTACACTGTTTTTCGCAGCGGCAGTGAGAACATCGATGACCGCCAGCGGATCCATCAGCGATCAGAACCAGGGGAGTCAGCAGCACAACAAGTGTGATCAGATTTCGGTATCGGTGCATAGGTGGCATCCTGCTCGTTTCCAGCGTCCATTCAAATGCTGAAACGGATTTCTGAACTCATCGACTTCACAATGCATCACAGATATCCTCAGGAAGTCCTGTCTTCCCGAGCGATCCCGTTCCTTCCCGCTTTGTTTGACGCTTAATCGCGGCTCAAAATCGCAGCCGGATCGGAAGGCGTTACCAGTTCACATCAAAACGCATCGCCAGCAGGTCAGACTGAGTTGCACCGAAACGCGATTCAGCAGACGTCACAGGGTGTATCCAGTCAAACATGATTCGAGTTCTGTCGGAGAAATACCAGTTGAATCCTGTTGTCAGGTCGTTGTAGCGCCCTCGATCAAACTCATCGAGCGTCAGAGTGGACCATCTCATTTTCGCTTCCCAGGCCCCCGGGCTGATCGATCCCGGCACCATAAAGAAGTTGGAGTTGGGTACGTTGCGGCCAAACTGGGGTCCATGCTGGCCGAATCGTTCGAAGATACGATTCTCACCGGTCAGGAAGTAGCTCCCGTGGACATAAGCTCCACCGAGATTCTGAGCTCCGCCGGCGTTCATGTCGACCTGTGACAGAAAAGCTTCACTCTGCAGCGTGAACTGCCCCCAGACGACAGCAAACTCCAGATTGCCCGTGGTGTATCGGTCTGCAGCAAGTGCACCACTGTCGAGGATTCGCGGCCCTTCACGGGTCTGCGGCCTAGCCCGAAACCGAACACTGTCATTCTGGTCGTCCGTGAAAAGAATTCCGGCTCCCGTATGAACAAGATATCTGCCATTCGATGGTTCGTCGTAGTATGGCAGCCACGTGACACGCCCGCTGAGCCGCAATCCCTGATTGTCGTCAACTCGCCTCTTCTGGGATTCGCTGATACTGTCGAAGAAGGCGCCGTAAGTCCAGGTCACATTCTGGTCGTCTGTGCAATTGTAGGCGGCAATCCCAACCTCACGATCCGCGGCAAAGATCCCCTGCGACGGCATCGAACGTTCCATGAAGATATTGTTTGTGTCGTTGGTTACCTGTTCCAGGCTGAACGGCACGAAGAAGTTCCCGATTCGGACGCGACCGAGCCCCGGGATCTCGTTCATTGAAAAATAAGCATCCTTCACATCAGGTGTCGTCGGTGCGGTGGCACTCGTGTTGTCTTCGATTGTCTCTGGTTCCAGCGTCATCTGAAGGCGGAAGTCGCAGACACCGTATCCGGTACCATCAGCCAGCAGTCGTAGACGTCGGAATTCAAAGTAATCCTGAGTTCCAGGACCTGTGGCGGGCGTAATCGCGGGATCCGCATTCACCCAGTTGATGTAGTCCAACTGGATATGACCGCCAAACTTGACGGTCCATTTGTCCGTCGACATATCAGTCCAGGCGTCATCGGCCTTCTTCTCGCCGTCTTTCTTCTTCTCGCCGCCTGAGTCTTTCTTCTTCTCAGCGTCAGTCCGTTTCTTTTCAGAATCCAGCAGCTTTTTGTGCGAGGATTCAAGCTCCTTCAGACTTTCCTGAAGTCGAAGAATCTCCGTTTCGTAATCCATGGCACGAGGGCCTGGATCTTCAGCTCCCTCACTTGTCTCAGAGTCTTCGGAACTCTCAGCGATTCGGAGAAGCGGTTCGTCAGCCACGGAATCGAACGGAGTAAGCAATCCAGCAGGAGTGCGAAATCCTGTGTCGAGATCGTCCGCCTGCAGCGGGTTCAGGCACAGTGAACTCAGGCACCATACAGCCACCAACAACTGCGAACGTCCCTGCCCGCCTGTCATATCACTCGGCCTCCATGCCGCTGTGCATCGAACGATAGTTGACGGAGGCTCACGGTGAGGCGTGAAGCCTCCGCAGGCCTCCGGTTGTCCGGTCAGCATGGGTCATGCGGACGCTGTCCGCTCAGGGAATGTATCGACCTGAGAACATCGCTTCGCAACGATTGCAGGACATGCAACGCAAAGAATCTCTTTGCGGGCTCCAGTTGGCGAAGTCAGGGGAAATTTAACGACAGGTCTGATATGGAAAGCAGCATCTCAGGCACCTGCAGAGAGACCTGTTCCGATCGGCAGTTTCTGCGCATTCAATTCTCGTTCAGGTCTTTGCGATCTGGTTGAGCTGACGACACTCGTGCGTGAGTTCCTGAGCCATCTTCAGGATTTCCAGAATCTCTGATTCGGACAGAACGGCAGTCCGAAGCTGTTCGGCCTTTGTTCGGAGGCGAGTCGCTCCCATCTGTGCTGCCGTCTGTTCGATATGAGTCGAAATCGTGACAACGCGGTCGAAGTCACGTTCCGTCAAGGAGCTCGCCATAGCATTCAGATCATTCAGCACCAGCAGCGTCGACGCTCGAGATACGGCGGCATCACGATCAGAAGCAGCTTCGGGCTCGAAGCCTGCAATGAAGTGTTCCACAAGTTCCGGGTCGAACTGAGTCCCGGCACAGCGGCGGAGTTCCTCAAACGCCTCGATGCGTGTTCGACCCTTTCGCCATGAGCGATTCATCGTCATGGAATCGTAAGCATCAGCGATCGCAAGAAGTCTCGCCTCGATCGGAATCGAAGCACCGGCCGGAAGTGACTCGTTTCGTGCCAGACCGTTGAACCATGCCCGGTGGTACTGAATGATGGCAGCCAGCTGACTCGACGCAAATGCCTTGCGGACAATCTCCACACCGAACAGCTCATGCCTGTCCATGACAGTCCACTCGTCGTGAGAAAGCTCCCCTGATTTCAGCAGAATCGAGTCCGGAACACCCACCTTTCCGATATCATGAAGCAGCGCAGCCATTTCCAGCGTATAGCAGTCTGCTTTACTGAGCAGCGATGCGCCGGTCTGAACACAGAGATCAGCTACTCGACGACTGTGCTCAGCCGTCGCAGGATCACGAAACGACAAAGCCGCAAGCAGTGCGGAAACCGCTTCAAAAGGTACTGGCCCCTGCTCTTCCCGTTTCTCGCGCCGCGACTGAGCGAGTCCTTTGCCCTCGTCAGGCAACACGGGCATCGCATCAAATCGAACGACACGATTTCGACCGCTTCGCTTGGCTGCGTAAAGGCATTTGTCAGCCTGTTCCAGCATCAGCAGCGGTCCAGCCGCGTTCTGATCGCGTGATGAGACACCAAGACTCGCTGTAATGGACAGCTGTGAAAACTGAAGTCCGGCGATCTCCGTTCTGATCAGCTCGGCTCGTTCGGCAGCAGTATCCAGTGAAGTTTCGGGCAGTAGGATGCAGAATTCTTCACCACCATACCGACAGACACATTCCTGATTCTGCACGAGAGACCCGAGCAGCCTGCCCACTGCACTGAGAACTTCATCCCCGGTACTGTGCCCCCACGTATCGTTGACGGACTTGAAATGGTCAACGTCCACGATGACACAGGAAAGTGCCTGCTGATGCTTCTCGGCCAGCTTCCAGTGAAGTTCGAACCGCCCGAAGAAAGCTCGCCGATTAAGACATCCGGTCAGTGGATCCTGTGTCGCAAGCTTCTCGAGCTCCTCGTTCTGATCACGAATTTCGTCACGCGACACACGAAGTTCGTCAAGCATACGCACAAGTTCTGCTTTGTTCTTCTCCAGAGCAGTCACATCTTCGAAACTGACCATCGCGCCACGGACGACTTCAAGGTCATCTCGAATGGGTACGGCACTTACAGAAAAGGTTCGATCTCCGGTTTCAGCGGATCTCATCAGGACGCCGGTCAGAGTCTCCCCGCCTTGCAGTACCTGTTGCCACGGCAGCAGAGCCCCAGCCTTGTGCTGCCAGGTGAACTCCGAAACGAGCATCCCAACGATTTTCTCTCTCGGAATCGACACCGCCGTAGCGAATGCTGAATTGGTGAGCACGATTCGACCAGCTTCGTCGAGAATCACCAGACCTTCCGCAAGAGCATCGAGTGCTTCGTGAACTCGTCGTGGCACAGCACGACTGGGATTCAGGTGCTGAAGAGCTTTGCGAAGGAACAGATGAAACAGAACAAGGCAGAGAAAGCCGACAAACACAACGGACTGTGTTCTCCTGCCCGGCCACCAGCGAAAACGTGATAACGGCATGGTGGGGACGAAGCGCGCTTCCAGAGTCCCCCAGAGTTCTGAGTTGCCGTAAAGCGGAAACTGCATCTGAGTATCGATCAGGTCTTCTTTGCCGGATGCGTCCCAGAGCTCGCGATGTTCACCCGCTTCAACCAGATACTGACCATCCGGACGACGAATTCCAATGGAAATCAGGTCCGGGTTTCGTGCGATCAGATCGGCCAGAATCTTTCCGACGGCTGTTGCATCCACCTTCCGGGCAACACCACAGAAATGAACGGCAACACTTTCAATCAATCGACTTCTGGATCTCAGCCGTTCCGCACGTTCATCCGGAAACAAACCAAGCAGGCTCGCGCTGAACATGGCAGTCACTGTGAGACATGCCAGGGAAATTGAGATTCGAGTTGTTGTGGAGACGATTTTCATGCCGAATGGGTGTATCGGCAGAATCCGCCGGCTCCACAACGCAGAATGCCGAAGCGAAGGAATAAATACGGGTCTGCGAAGCTGCCTGAAACTGTTGATCGGGTCCGCTGAACTGATCAATGGCGGAGTCGTCCACGGTTTCGAAACAAACCGCCTGTTCGTTATTTTTGAACAATCGAGACCAGGCTCTTCAACTCTGCTGCATCATGCGAACCGTAATCTTCCGCGAATCGGTCCAGAACAACGAGCGGATCGAATGTCCACCACAGTGGCGTTGTGGAAGCCAGCAGTGAAACTGCAGTCCCACCTGTATCAAATGTTCGACCGCTCTGGCCTGATGTTGTAATCTGTTCGCAGACCAGCGTCCGGACAGATTCACTTCCTGACTCTGTCGCGAATCGACCAACGACGGTTTCGAAGCTGCGAGCAGCAGCGAGACGCCCACGAGCCACCACGTTGAGAAATGAATTCGTCGTTGTCGAGGTACCAATTGCTCCGACAGCAGACGCTTTCCCCAGCGACGTCAAAGCGCCGACGGCGATGACACTCGTCATGACAGCAGATGATGCAGACTTCGTCACTTCATCAGCGGCAACCTCTTCGACAATCTCCGCCGATGAGGGTATTTCTCCCTCAGCAGGACCATTCGTTGAGTCCTCCGCGAAGCCAATTGTCAGTTCCGTGGCCGTAATGACAGAACCCGCATCGCCGTCATCTGATTCCGCACCGAATTCGCCGAGCGGAACTGTTTCTGACACCAGCAGCCGCTGATAAGCCCTCAGAGCCTCATCATTTACTTCGTCAGCCACTGACTCCGTATCAGTGTCACTGAGTGTTTCCTCGATCAGATCGTGACTATGGCTCACGACCTTCTGAATAATCTGATCGACTTCCTTCTGAAGTTCAGCCTCTTCTGATTGATCGCTGTGATCGTTTCTGTGATTTATCAGGGCGGATGCTGATCCGGAAAGCAGATCATCCAGAAACGCCTGACCACGTGACTCCGTGTTGCTGAAATCCGATTCGTCTTCAAAATCGGATCCTGCTGACGAGTCGGGCTGGTTCACTGTTCCACCGATTTCAGGTGAAGAATTGCCACCGGTGTTCTCGACGGCTATGGGTATCCCCTGATCCAGAAAACCCGTATTGAATGCTGCTCCCAGAATGACTTCAAACTGAAACTCCGAAGTATCGATCGAATCCGTGACGCTGAGCGTGATCCAGACTGAACCGGAGAAAGAAGACACAATCGGCAGAATCTCAACGGTACGCTGAGCTCCGGATCCTCCCAGCAGGATGCTCGAAAGAGGTATCACACCAGCATCACTGCTCGACACGCTGAGAATAAGAGAATCGACAGGATTGTCGATGTCGGAAACCTGAATATCCAGAACTCCAGTTCCATGATTAAGGTCGACCTGCTGAACTCCGGGTCCCGAAATCACAGGAACATCATTCACGTTCGCAATCGACGATGTCACCGAAGACGTCAATGTTTCCACGGTGCCGTTCAGGTCCGTGTAGCTCACTCGGACGCTCAACGAACGACCAACATCCGAATCGCCCAGCGTGTAGCTGCTGCTCGTGGCGCCGGAGATCGCACTTCCATTGCGGAGCCACTGGTAACTCAATGTCCCCAGACCATCGGCATCCGAAATCCCCGCAACGTTCGCAGAAAGAACTTTGTCCTCCGTCAGAATGCCGTTGATCAACGGAAGACCTACAGGAACGTCATTCACGTTGCCGATTGACGATGTCACCGAAGACGTCAGTGTTTCCACCGTTCCATTCAGGTCCGTGTAGCTCACACGAACACTCAACGAACGACCAACATCCGAATCGCCCAGTGTGTAGCTGCTGTTCGTCGCGCCGGAGATCGCATTCCCGTTGCGAAGCCACTGGTAACTCAACGTACCCAGACCATCGGCATCCGAAATCCCCGCAACGTTCGCAGAAAGAATCTCGTCCTCCGTCAGAATGCCGTTGATCAACGGAAGACCTACCGGAACGTCATTCACGTTACCAATCGACGATGTCACCGAAGACGTCAATGTTTCCACGGTGCCGTTCAGGTCCGTGTAGCTCACTCGAACGCTCAACGAACGTCCAACGTCAGAATCGCCCAGTGTGTAGCTGCTGTTCGTGGCGCCGGAGATCGCATTCCCGTTGCGAAGCCACTGATAACTTAATGTCCCCAGACCATCAGCATCCGAGATCCCGGCAACGTTCGCAGAAAGTACGTCGTTCTCTGTCAAAACGCCATTGATCGACGGAACACCCACCGGCGCATCATTCACGTTCGCAATCGAAGATGTCACCGACGACCTCAGTACCTCCAGATGTCCGAGGCTGTCATTGAATGAAACCTCCACACTGATCTGATGCCCGACATCGGAGTCACTTGTCTGATACGTGCTGTTGGTTTCTCCCGCGATCTCAGCACCATCTCGCAGCCATCGATAGCTGAATGTACCCAGACCGTCAAAGTCTGAGATACCGGAAACGTCGACTCCCAGAGTCTGGTCTTCTTCAGTAAGACCGGTAATGATCGGAGTACCGAGTGCCGGCTGATTGGCTCCGTTCAGTGTCACATCTGTCACGCGCAGATAACTGATGAGCGGGCCATCGCTCGCAAAAAGATTGAGTGACTCAAAGCTCAGTGTCGTTGAGGTATCAACAGCCGTGAATGAAAAAGTCTGCGACTGCCAGTTCATCAGCAGAAAACTGTTAAACAGCGGCATGTTCGCGGAGATTGATGCCGACGTCCCTGCAGCTTCGACGCCCACCGAGTAGGTACCGAATCCGGAACCTCCCAGATAGAAGGACACGTCATACACATGACCGGCCACAGTGCTTAACGCGGTTTCGATTCTTCCGGCAGTCAGGATACCGTTCAGATCAACAGCTCGCCCGCCGGCAGGCACGGAAAGAAACAGGTAGCCATTCGCGAAGAAATCCACGGCCCCCTGAGTGACTGTCCATCCCGAATTCGTTCCGGTGACGTTTAACTGAGTGGATATCGAACTGCTGTTGAAGTCGCTCAGAAAGTCGAGCGTATGAACCCACTGGGTCTGGAGGGATTCGGAGAAAGGAATCTGAGTTTCTACGTCACCATATCGAAACTCAAGATCCCAGTCTCCGTCCAATCCTGCATGTCCCGTTCGATCGTCGCTTGCTGCGACATCGAATCCCCCTGCCGATCCGATCTCCGACAACAACTGCTGTCCAGCAGGAGCAGCTGCAACATCGCATCCGTCGAACAGAACATCAGCATCTGCGGTCAGCGACGCTGACCAGAGGCCAATCTGCTGCACATAATCCGGCAGATTGTTCAGTGACAGCTGATCATGACCCAGAAGAATTTCACCGGACGCCCCATGGGAAATAATGTGAACAGCGGACACTTCCCCGGCCAGAGCAAGTGCTTCCGAGATCTGTCGAACCCCGCTGTCATTCCCCCGAAGCAGGATCGTCTGGAATTCTGTTTCCGGAGCTCCACTGTTCAGAATGTCTCTGACGAGCATCTCATGATCGGGGACGGACGCATCGATGAACACGATTTCTTTTCGGGCTGTTGTCAGCTCGACTGTCAGCTCCAGAAAAGAATTCTGGATAACTGAAGTATCAGATTCGTCATTGATGAACTCAGATGAAGAACTCCGAACCTCAGGAGTGGGCTGGTCATCCGACAGCTCTGTCAATTCACGAAAAAGAGTTTCGAACACCGGCGTGGTGTTCTGGAACTCATCGAGAACGATCGAAGATTCCGCCCAGTCACCGGAGTCCGATTGCAGAGCGTCACTGACATCCGCAGACGAAGCAGACATCAGAAGCAGGCTTTCGAGCTCCGCCATTTCAATCGAAAAGGCCTGGCGAGCGCCGCCGGCAGAATCAGCACTCCCGGAATAATCCTGATTTCGACAGGCTCGCAGCGATTCAGCTTTCGAATGAACAGCCGTCAAAAGAGTCGAAGTGAAGTTTCCTTTCCGCCCTCGGCTGCTCATCAATCGGTTGAACTTCATTTCGTCCGAGTCCTCAGCTCACCTGGCAAATCTGTCTCCGGCATGACCTGAGGACTCTTAGCTCGAAGTATTCGGGGATGTCGCTGAAATCACGTGTTCCCGTTTTGAGATCTCGCAGAAAAATCCCCCTGATTCAAATGATCATCAGAATCGGACGGAGATGTTCGCAAAACCGCACAAGCGTTCGCAGAACTCGTTTGCTCGGCAACGGAAATTATCAAGCGGTTCGGCGGCGATGATTTCCGTGAGCTAGTCTTTCGAGTGTCGAAGAATGAAGGAGATCGTGTATGCCGTCCCTGCGAGAAGAAGATCTCGAAAGATCGTTCACTGCGGAATATCAGCAACTTCGCAAAGTCGCCGATTATCACCTCGATGCCAGACTCCGTCAGCGAGTCAGCCCGTCTGACGTTGTTCAGGATGCCTGGGTGGAGGCAACGCAGCGGCTGGAGAGTCGTGAGGACCGAAGCGAAGTACCGATTGGATTCTGGCTTCGATTTCTTGTCAAACAGTGTGTTCAGAAACTGCGGCGTTTTCATCTCCGAACAAGAAAACGCAGTGTGTCCTTCGAATGTCCGCTCAATCGAGATTCTTCGGACACATCGTCGCAGCTCGTTGACATACTCTCGGCGTCCGTGGCCAGTCCATCTTCGGTCCTGATCCGATCGGAGACACGGCATCAGGTTCAGGCCATGATCAGTCAACTGACACCGGGAGATCAGGAGATCCTCATCCTGCGGCACGTGGAAAACATGACGAATCAGGAATGTGCCGATCGACTCGGAATCACCGGCACAGCAGCCAGCAAACGCTATAACCGCGCCCTCGAACGACTTCAGGAAATGATTTCCTGCACAAGTCTCTGCTGAAGCATGGAGAATCCCGGAGATGGCGACCCAGCGCGGAAATCGAGATTCCACACTGCACGATTCGTGGGAAATGCCGGAGGAAGAGATCGATGCCTTTCTGGCTGCGCTTCGATCCGGAAACAAACCATCGATTGATGAACTCGTTGCGCGCTATCCGGAACATGCAGAGACAGTCCGTCGCAAATGTCGGCTGATGCTGTTCATGGAAAACGTCATTTCAGCGTCTGCGATGCATCCGGAGACAGCTGAAACTGCACCTCAGCTTGTCAGCCTGAACGACTATCGTATTCTCCGACTTGCCGGACGGGGCGGGATGGGCTTCGTCTACGAGGCCATTCAGCCGGGGTTCTCACGACGAGTTGCCGTAAAGGTTCTTGCTCAGACAGCCGCTCAGTCAACTCGCACACGTCGCCGGTTCGCTCTTGAAGCAGAAGCCGCCTCCAGGCTGCGGCATCCGAATATCGTTCCCGTGTTCGATTACGGAACCGATCAGAACTACCAGTATCTGGTGATGCCATTCATCGATGGCTGCAACCTCGATCAGCTGATTCGTCGAACTCTCCCGGAAGGAGAATCGACAGCGACTCAGCTTCCGTCCGAGTGCATTCATTCCGTTTCCACATGGGAAGGCATCGCGATTCTTGGTGCTCAGGCAGCGAGCGGCCTCCATCACGCCCATACGCTCGGCATGATCCATCGTGACGTCAAGCCGGCGAATCTGCTGATGGATCGCACTGGTATACTTTTCGTAACAGACTTCGGACTGGCACGAATTCGCGACGAGGACTCCTGTCTGAGTCGAACCGGAGATACCATCGGAACGCCTCGGTACATGTCCCCGGAAGCCATCCGAGGATTCGCTGATGAGCGAAGCGATATCTTTGGCCTCGGCGTGACCCTTTATGAACTCGTCACACGACAGCTTGCATTCGATTATCGTCAGGAGAAGAAATCCGGTTCCCGAAAGGGACTGCCTGAACTTACGGAAATCAGCGAGATCAATTCGGAGGTTCCGGAAAATCTTGCAGACATCATCATGAAGTGCTGTGCGGCTTCGCCGGAAGACCGCTATCAGAATGCAGAAGAACTCGCTCGAGATCTCAATCAGTTTGCTCATGGCCATCTGCCAAAGGATCGCAGACGACGCGACCGAGCAGCAGAGGCAGAACCTCGTCGTGGAAATCGCATTCGTTCGGGACTGACAGCAGTCGCTGTTTCGGTGATCCTGTTCTTTCTGCTTCGAGCAGTCAATTCGAGCAGTGCAGTTTCGATCGACGCGACCAATGGAAGACATCATTCCGGTGCACCGGAATTCATCGGGCTGTCGGCTGACAGAACTCTGGAAATCCGGATTCCGGAAGGTACGCGTTCTTTCAACGACGTGAAACTGCAGGCATACGATCCGGAATGTCGCTCCGTGATGTATCGAATCTCGGGAGGACAGGATGCCGATCAGTTTGTCATTCATCCGGACACGGGAACCATCCAGTTTCGCAGTCCTCCAGTTGCAGACAGGCCTCATGATCAGAATCATGACGGCATCTATCAATTGCAGATTGCAGTTACGGATTCTGCACGCGCTGAACTGATTCAGTTCGTTCACGCACCCACGGACGGTGGACTCCGAACATTTGAGCCCGTGCATTCGCGTATCGGACACTCGCCCTGGTCAGATTCGAATCTCACCAACAGTCTTGTCTGCATTGCGTCCGCTGACGGCCGGACATTCTACTCAGTTCATCATGATGATTCCGGATCTCATAACCTTTATCGAACAGTCCGAGCTCCCATTCTGACGACTGCGAATTCGCAGGCACAGTCCGACGAATGGAGCCCCGCTGAACTGCTGCTGAGCCATTGTGACCTTCCTCGTGGTATTCGAGGCTGGTGCACGGGCGACAATCAGACGTTCCACTGCATTGCTTCGGATGATCGATCGTCCGGTCATTCCTGCTCGTTTTACAGATGCACACTTCTCGAAGGTGCCATTCAGACTGTTCTGCTCACCTCAGACTCAGGTATCCCGTATGATGCTCGTGGACTCTGGCAGTATGGTCCCGAATCAGTTCTGTACTTCGTACCCCGAAACGGTCAGCTGGAACAGTGGCAGGCCGTCATCCAGGATGACTATTCCGTAAGTTCTGAGCTGATCGCTGTCGGCCCCTGGCACAACAGTCTTTCCATGATCGACTGTGCCGGATGGATTCAGCCGGCAGAGGATGGAAGTTCAGCAGACCGTGAACCTGCCGAGCTGAGAATTCAGGTCACACGACATGACGTCGGTAATTGAGACTCTGAAAAGAGCCTGTCGCTGTAGCTGGAAACCGGCACTGGCCTCAGAAAAAAGTGAACATGCTTCAGACCTCGGAGGAAGAAGTGTGCCCGGCTCGATATTGCCAGCACTCAGCGCCACCGTTGTTTCAGCGAATACAGTCATTCCCGCGCAGGCGGGAATCCAGTGCCCTGATCACGCTTCCCCACTGAGCGGGAATGACGGAAAACCCGAGCTCCTTAAACCCAGAAAAGCATCAGCCAATTCATTCGTGCTATTCGTCTGATTCGTGGTTGTCATTCTCAACCACGAACAGCACGAATTACACGAATCCAGAGACGACAGCCAGGGTGAATGAACGCCGGGGCTCATCGAAGACCGACGAAATGACCGCCATCGTTCGAAAATCAACAGGAGCACACGGACCGCGACGAGAAAGCTTCTGGCGATCCAACAGAGTACTGAGAGAGATCTCAACTCCAGACTACTCAGGGATTCCGGTCTGAGCAGGCGAGAATCCAGTATCGCAACACGGAATCCTGAAGCTTCGCGAATGACGAAACACCCGAATTCATGGATGCCACATCGCCATGGATCGCATCCAGGTACGGGGACTGGAGCTTGTCGCACTTTTGACTGAACAACCGCGGGCCGTTGCGATCACTCAGGATCGAAGTGACGGAGAAGTCTCTTCCGAGAGTTCCCGAGGCCAGCCGCGAAATCCAGCCTGCATCAGAATCTTGAGCAGCTGCAGAGGAGATTCGATTCCCAATTTTTCGAGCCCGTCTTTTCTCCACTTTTCCACCGAACGGAGCGATACTCCGAGCTCAGCAGCGATCTGTTTATTGGCGAGTCCGTCAGAAATCAAGCGGAGGATCTGCGATTCCCTTTCACTCAGACTCGCAAGCAGACTCAGAACTCGACGACGAGCAGCACCATCCATTCGACTGCATCGATTCTGCTGAAGACCTCGATGCACCGCTTCCCATGCCAGCTGAGCATCACAGCTCGACGAAAGAAGTGTCACTGCTCCCTCAGAGACGGCTCGCAGTGCCATCGACATATCGGCCGCACCACTGACCAGAATGACCGGCAGATCAGAGCGATTCTCTCGAAGCAACTTCAGCAGCTGAAATCCCGATACGCCTGAGGCAAGACTCACCTCACAGACAATGCACCCGGGACGGTCCATGCACCCTGCGGTCAGAAACTCCTCAGGACGAATGAACGAATCCACTCGAATCTTCATGGACAGAAGAAGCTGACTGAGTCGATCCTCAAGTCCGATCAGGAAGAGAGTTGGCTCTTCGGCTGCAGAAAACGATTCTGATTCCTTTTCCATGGATCTGCTCGTGCCCGGGTAACAGGAACTGAATTCAGGCCGTCCGGTGCGCGCAAGCTCATCGCAACTGGCCCTTTGAATCCCGGCGGTCCTGGATGGACCGAGGATTCCGTGCTGTCAACCGACTGGTCGTCAGCATCCGACATCAGTTGATCTGCGAATCATCTGCCAAAGAGGACAGCCGGATTCCCTGTCGACGGGAATTCCAGCCGGATTCCGACAGACGCCATGTCACAGTTGACAACATCAGTCGCAGGAGGGAATACCAGATCGAGGTAGGGTAATTCCTGCCGTGAAGCTTTCTTATCCGAACAATTCATGTGAGCGCATATTTCTGCGGTTCAGCGAACAACCGTCTGCCGAACAGTTCGGCAGTTTCTGCTGAAATGCCGGATCTGTGCCCGTGATACATCAGTCTCAAAGACGATGGAATAATCGGAAGAATCTCTACGACCGTAAAACTCAAGCTGAACTACCGCGACGGTCGAATCAAACGAAGACAGCGCGTCAGTTCTGCGCGTACAGATCGCTGAACCTGACTCTGCATGCGTCCTTAGCAATGAGTGGTTATGTTGATTCCGGCGTTCACTCCTGACTCGTTCAAAAAACAGAGTTTCGAAAGCTTCTTTCGAGCAGATTGTTCTCTGCGCGCCCTGTTCACTGTGATGATTGTGCATGGCTGCCTCTGGTCAGTCGGAGGAACGGCTTTCGGACAATCAGGAACGAGTACGCCGCCTTCTCAAGTGGAAAAGCCCTCCCTGAGCCCGACATGGCAGTACAGCGTCAACCAGGACGCATTTCAGGCGGGCGTTCGAGACCAGAGTCCGAGAGGGCTCCCCAGGAAAACGAATGACAATTCCTCCGATATTGAAGGAACCTCTTTCAATCGGCAGTCCACTTGGAGAGACATCCGGCGAGAGGAGCGGCCACTCAGGCATCGATCGTCTCCAGTCTCGGCCCCGGAACCACAGATTCATCATTCAGAATCAACTCTAAATCGAACGTCATCGCTTCGTAAAGGCAGAGCCTCAGAGAACCAGTTGACGACACGTCCAACAACCTACAGCGGTCACACTCTTCTTCAGAGCGGAACGCTTGAACAAGCAGAAACAACGGAAACAGTACCTTTTACCCCGGAACTGCAGGCACCGCGGGAGGTTCCTCCACTGCCGGTGCTGACAGACGGAAACTTGAATGCAGTTTCGAATTCCGGAGACCAGGTTCCATTACAAAACAACGAACCGTCGCCTTCAGTCATTCCCGAAGTCGGAAGCGGGACCACTGATCCTTCCGGAGAGCAGCAGCTGACATTACCCGAACTGCAGGGACAGGACTCTTCTGAAGCTCAACAGCTCATTGAGCCCCAGGAGCCCCAGTCAGATGGAATTTACCTGCCGCCGTCCGATGAATCCGGTGAAAACGCTTCGCTCGCCGTGTGGTGGGAGAAAGACATCACCGCACCTGTTCTGCGTAACCGTCCTGTGATGGCCATGAGCCTGCCGGAAGCACTCAACAGAGCTCTGAATGAAGCTCCGGAACTCAAGATTCTGCACGCAGACTGGTACATCAGTCTTCAGGAAGAACTTCGTCGCGACGCTGGTTTCGACTGGACTACGTTCGCAAACACAGTCTGGGATCGAGACAGCATGCCCGTCGGAAGTACGCTCGACGGTGCATTTCGCCGACTTCGAACACGCACAGGGATCGCCGCAGCGGGAATTCGAAGACTGGACCGCTACGGTGGTGAGATCTCCGTGTCCCAGCAGCTTGGTCTGAAAAACAGCAACTCTCAGTTCATCAGTCCGAATGATCAGGGAAGCAGTCAGCTCGCACTGAACTACGAACTTCCGCTGCTGAGAGGTGCCGGTGAGCTTTACAACACCGGAGGCGTCAGGCTGGCGCAGCTCGACAAGGACATCGCGTTCGACCGGATGCAGGCCGGAATTCAGGACCATCTGCTGGAAACCGCCCGAGCTTACTGGGCTCTGGTACTCACTCGAGGTGATTTTCTTCAGAAGATTACCTCGTGGAGCCGCGCTTCGGCCATCGCTGATGAAATGAAGTCACGAATCAATGTGGATGTGACTCCGGGAGCTCTTGACCGTGCCCTGGCTGAAGTCTCAAGCAGACTGACTCAATGCATCCAGGCTGAACATGACGTCGTCAGTGCGCAGGAAACACTTCTTGAACTGATTTACGCAGCTCGATACACGGAGTTCACTGCCTTCGAGGTCGTCACGACAAGTATCCCTCCGCACCAGTCACCGCCAGTCGATCCTGATGTTCAGGCGGAACAGGCCGTTCATCTGAGGTCTGAAGTGCATCAGGCAATTCGCGAAATTCGAGCAGCTTCCATTGAATACGATCTGGCTCAGAGCGAGATGCTGCCGCTTCTGAACATGTCCCTCAGCGGATACTCGGCCGGGCTGAGACCCCAGTACAACGTCGGACAATCCTTCGCCGATCAGTTTACCACCGGAGAACCCGGACTCCGAGCAGCTCGCGCAACCTCAGAGCAGAAGCGGATATCCATGGTTCGCCTGCAGCGAGAATTCGAAAATGTTGTTGGCGCTGTCCGTCAGGATGTCCGACAACAGGCGATCCGAAGAAACAAGTTCGGAGCGATGCTCCCTCAGCAGAGAGAGTATCTGATCATTTCACAGAGGCTTCTGGATTACAGCCAGACAAGACGGGACTTCCTTGCAGACGGCGTTCGAGTGGCAGAACTCTATCTCAACGATCTCCTCCAGATTCAGAATCGGCTTCAAAGTGCGGAGTACCTCTATCTGCAGAATCAGGTCAGCTATGCACTTGCCGACAACGCACTCATGCGCGGCGTCGCTTCACTGACGGCTCTCGCTGATTCCGCGGCAGTGTATCCCAGCGACTCGCCAATAGCGCCGGACGCTTCTTCCGCGGATGCTTCTTCCACGGCCGCAGATTTCCAACCTGTGCCGCAGATGAGCGGACATACCTTCGGCACCTCCGAAAGCACGCCATCACCCTAGCCACACCATTCCCCCTGCACGCCACTATCCTGCGTGATGTAACCAATCCTCTATCGTTTCGCAGAATTCAGATTGGTGCGTACTACCGATCTCGATCTCGATCTGGATCAATCGGGCGGTCGCTGAAGAGAAGACTCTGCAGACTTCCTGAAGAATCCCCTGCACTTTCGCATCGATCAGGCATATGATCTGCAACGGCGCGACGATTCCTCAAATCGCTGGGATGCGTCTCCGCATGAGCTTCACAACAATAGGTTTTTCCGTCAGCCACACGTCGCGATTTCCGGATTTCTGGTTTGAGACTTTCTGTCATATTCTCATGGCTGCTGGTCCTGATCACCGGAAGTCTTCATGGGGCTCCCCAGGAAACGCTGATCATTCCAGAGGAGCCGGCAGCTGATGAGAAGCATCAAATCGGCAACGATCTGACGGATCGACTTCAGTCGATTCTGATTCCACTGATTCCTGAGACGTTCGAAGATGACGATGACTGGGGGCAGGAGAAACGAATTCAGTCCGGTCTGAATATCCGGACGCGAAATGGGCAGGTCCGAACGAGCCGGCGCTGGAAGACGGTGAATCACGGAAGCTGGGAGAAGATTTCCGCATCACTCCTGAATCCGGATCAGACGTTTCGGCTTGAACTGACTCAACTGCCCGAAACATCGTCATCCATCCTGCATTATGAACTTCGACTCGGCGGGCAACTCCGCATATTGGCCAGACAGCAGCAATGGTCATATGGTGTGATGCTCTGGAGCGTGAGCGCAGAGGCGGATGTTGAAGTCTCGCTGACGGCAGATTTTGAAGTGCAGCAGGAGTTCAGCTCGTCGACAACCGGAAGATCACTTCGCTTTCAGCCCGTCGTTCGAAATGCGTATTTTACTCTTCATAGTTTCCGAGCCAGAAGAATCAGCCACAGCAAGGGTACGGTCCCTCGTCAGATCGGTGAATGGGCCGAACCGCTGATCCAGCGTGAGGTTGAGAAACTGAACCGCGATCTGACGACGAAACTGAATCGGACACTCACAAAATATTCACATCAGTTCGACCTGCCAGTCTGGCTGTTCGGGTCAGAAATCAGAAAATCTGATCAGGTGGCCGTTCCCGAGGAAGACTGAGCTGAGCGGGTTCAGGCGACAGGACGAGATTTTCAGAGCAGGCTCTTCTGAAATTTCGATGGAAGCCTATAATCAGGCATGGCAACAGGTGAAGACGCAATCACAAACAGCAATGCTGAGAACGCGGCGCCTGAACGGTCGGTGTCCGAACAGCCACCGTCCGAACAGTGTGTCTCAATAAATCCGTCAGAATCCATAAATCCGGCACCTCAATGCTGGCCGAATTCCACTGATCCGAATTCTCAATCAGACGAAGTCTCTGGAAATCGCGAGCAGAAGCTCGAAAGAATCCGTGAGGCTGTCGCTTCCGGTTATTATGATTCGGAAGAATTTCTGGAACTGGCTATGACGCGGATGATTGAGCGGCTTAAGAATTCGCCATAAGTCAGTTGATTGTCTTTATGTGACGTCAAATGGGCACCTGTTCGAAGCTCATGCTGTTCACCGTGGGAATGTTTTCAGTCGCTGGATCGAGGTGGGACCGTGAGTAGTCTGGGTCCGCAGGACGTTGCAGTATCTCCCGTTGAAAAATTTCGTGAGTTCCTCGGAACGCGTCGCAAGAGGCTGACTCAGGAACGTGAGACGATCGTTCGAGAGATCTTTTCTGACCATGACCATTTCGATTCCGATCAGGTCGTGGCACGCCTTTCCAAACCAAGAAGCAACGGTGGTCGCGTCAGTCGCGCGACAATTTATCGAACCTTGCGCGATCTCGAAGAAGCCGGATTGATTCGCAAAGTCGCTCGAGCGAATGCTCGAGAAGTCTACGAACACGATTACGGTTACCCGCAGCACGATCACTTCATCTGTGAGAAGTGCGAAAAGCTCGTTGAATTCGAGAACAGTGAAATTTCAGCGATGCTCGAACGAGTGGCTGCAGATCATGGATTCCGAATGAGCGGGCATCGACTGGAAGTCCACGGCATCTGCGCTGAGTGTGCTCGCCCGCCGGAACGACGCCATCGAAAACTGGATATGATCTGATTCGTCAGCTGAACAACTGCGACACAGGCTGCCCGTCGGCGACACGCCATGGACGACCGGTCAGGTCATGGATTTCGGTCGATGGGGAAACACCGAATCTCCAGAAGATCGTTGCAGCGAGATCCGCCGGAGTCACAGGGTTCTCCGCAGGGAAAGCTCCCGTCCGATCGCTCGCCCCGTACACAGTACCGCCACGAACACCTCCGCCCGCAAGCAGAACTGTATAGCAATCCGGCCAGTGATCACGTCCGCCGAGGGTGTTGATTCTCGGCGTCCGGCCGAATTCACCCATAGCAACCACGAGTGTCGACTCCAGAAGTCCGCGATCATCCAGATCATCGATCAATGCTGCCAGTGACTGATCGGCCAGTGGAAGCAGAAAATCGCGGTGCTGTGAAAAATTCTGATGGTGAGCATCCCAGTTCTGCCCCTGCTGCCTGCAGTCGTACACATTCACGAATGGCACACCCGCTTCCACGAGTCGACGTGCCAGCAGCAGATTCTGACCGCGCATCTGACGGCCCCATGCCATTTCAGCACCATTTCCACCACCGCCTCCTGAACCGATCGCGGATGGCCCCGGACCAAATCCGTATCGATGGCGCACTTCAGCCGGCTCCCGAGACAGATCCAGTGCCTGATGGAGCGATTCTGATGTGAGCAGACGGTACGCCTGATCGTAGTATCGACGAAGTCCATCGGTCGTCGACAGGCTGGTCGATGATGGATCCATTGCTTCCAGCAGATGACGGCGATCAGCAATTCTTGTGCGACTGAGATCCTGAAGCGGCGTCATTGATCCAATCTGGTAAAGCTGCTGATCCGGGTCGACAAGAACCTGCAGCGGATCGTATGCCTTGCCTAAAAACCCGCCCCCCTGACATGGTACCTCGATCACATTCCGAAACACAAAAGGCAGAGCGGCATGACTGACGTCGCCGACCGAACGTGGGCGCAGTGCTGTGAGCGCCGATCCGTAACAGGGAAAGAACTGTTCGATCGGAGCAAACTCCTCACGATCGCCATTGGGAGACGGTCGTCCCGTCAGTGCTTCTGTGGAGGCTGAATCATGCAGACGATTTCCATGATGCATACTCCGAATCAACGCCACCTTGTGCATTCGTGCAGCCATGCGAGGAAGATGCTCGCAGACCGACAGACCCGGCACGGATGTGGAAATCGGTCGAAACTCCCCCCGGATATCCACGGGAGCCTCGGGTTTCAGATCGTAGGTATCAAGATGACTGGGTCCACCGTAATAGAAGATCAGAATGCAGGATCTGATCGGAGAAATCTCTGACTTCGAAGCGGACGGCTCCGCCGCCAATGATCGAGCCTGCAGAAGTCCAGACAATGACAGTCCCGGAAAACCACAGGCCGCCGACCGGAGTAAACTCCGACGTGACTGGCGCTGAAAAGCAGCAGAGGAGTGATCCCATCTCATACGAACAGCTTCTGGAGTCATCTCTGAAGGTTCCGTTGCACACAGGATCTGAGTTCGGAGGGTAACTGGAAATTGACGCATCATTCCAGAAACACATTCTTTCCGGACATCAGATCCGGACAGAGTAGTCGCTGACAACATCCATCACCAGCGAAAACAACCTCTTCAGAATGACAGTCGAATTCAGAATGACAGCCGAGAATCGAAACGAACAGTCTTCAGGTGCGGCGATATTCCGCAGAGGCAATGCAGCGGCGTTATTTCTTCAGCAGATGTCTCAGCCACTTTACATGTCAGTGCCCGTCTGATTACGCTTTCAGAATACAGTTTTCCGGACAGTATCAAGATCGAACAGGAGCGAGAAATGCGTTCATCACGTCGCGCAATCCTTCGAATGTCCACGTCTCTGCTTCCTGCTGCGTGGCTGGCTGGCACACAGGCGGACCAGCGACCGCCTGTCACTTCTCCAAGAGCCACCGATGGCGACACTCGTCACGAACCCGAATGGGAGGAACGCTTCACCATCACGGTCGGTCCCGAGTCCGGTGGCAGCACACCTCCGGATCTTGCGGGAAAGGATGACCGAGTCATTCAGGCGGCTGTCGATTATGTCGCACGACTTGGTGGAGGAACCGTTCGCCTGCTTCCGGGCACTTATAAGCTTCGCGCTGCCATTGTACTTGCATCAGGAATTCGTCTGACCGGCAGCGGGCCGGAAACGGTGATCACTCGGATTCCGTCGGAGTCCGTTCGCCTGGCAGCAGATTCGGACTGGTACGATCAGGAAGTCACGCTCGAAAACATCGGAAGCTTTCGAACCGGAGACAGTGTTGTGTTTCTGGCCAGAAACCCGCACGACAATGGACCGACGGTCGTCAAGCGAAAGATTGTGGCTCGATCCGGAAACCGAATCAAACTCAACGACGGCCTTCGTGACAATCTCTGGCTGTCCGGTGAACCCACCTGCTCGTCACTGTTCCCGCTGCTCACAAGCGAGAACGCTTCTGACGTCACCATTGAGAACCTGACACTTGACGGCAATCGGGAGAACGTTGCGAATTTCAACGGGAATTATGGAGGCGGAATTTTCCTGCAGGACTGCACTCGATTCACGTTCCGAAAGGTGGAAAGTCGCAACTACAACGGCGACGGCTTCAGCTTTCAGATCTGCCACGATGTTGTCGCGGATGAGTGCCACAGCCATGACAATGCCGACCTTGGCATGCATCCGGGTTCCGGATCGCAGCGACCGCTGATTCGTAACTGCGTTCTGGAACGCAATGGTCTGGGACTGTTCTGGTGCTGGGGTGTGAAGTACGGTCTCGCGGAGGGAAATCGTATTCTTGACAATCGAGACTACGGAATCTCAGTTGGCCACAATGACACCGACAATGTCATGCGAAACAATGAAATTCGAGGCAATGGAAAAATCGGGATTCTGTTTCGCGATGAGGCACGTGGCCTCGACTTCTGGGGAAATCGCAACACCATCGACAGCAATCGCATCATCGACAATGGAGGTGAAGATGGCGTCGCTATCGATGTTCAGGGAAAAACAAAGGACATCATCATTTCTCGAAATGAGATCCGGGAAACTCGGCAGCCCATGAACCGAACTGCCGTACGCATCAGCAGTGTCGCCGAACGAATCCAGCTGACTGACAACCGAATCGAAGGATTCATGACGGCCGTGATGGATCAGCGCCCGCGATCCTGAACCTCGGGACCAGTTCCAGAACGCATTTCAAAACCGGGACGGGCACCCTTACTCTTTCAGAATCTGCCTGAAAACATCGATCCCGTCGGGAGCCAGTCCCGGTTTCGAAACCACCTGTATTGAAAGCGGAAAACAACCATGACTGAACGCAGCGTGCCGCTCAGCGGTGTCACACTGAACGTTGCTGAGTGCATTAACGATCCGGCGCGAAGCCGCGAGAATCCGACGCTGCTGATGCTGCACGGAGTTTCACGAAGGTGGCAGACTTACGTCCCGTTGTTTCCGGCCTTCAGTTTTCGCTGGAATGTTATGGCAGTAGATTTTCGTGGACACGGAAAATCGACTGCCGTCCCCGGACGTTATCATGTGATCAATTATGTCGACGATATCGTGGAACTGGTAAAGCAGGAACTTCACTCAGGGCGGCTGAATGGTCCGATCGCGATTTACGGCCATTCGCTCGGTGCCATGGTTGCCGCCGGTGCAGCATCCCGGCTCGGGACAGATGTCAGTGCCGTTGTTCTGGAGGACCCGCCTCTTCATACCATGGGAGAGAAAATCCACAGAAACATTCTTCTCAGTCTCTTCAGGGGAATGCAGCAGTTCGCCGGCGACGCTCGATCTGTCCGGGAGATCGCCACGGACCTTTCGAACGTTCTCCTGCACGATCCCGAAAACGGAAAGAAGATCCGACTCGGAACCGTTCGCGACACAACAACGCTGAGATTCAGCGCAGCAGCACTGAAACTTGTTGATCGGGATGTCTTTTCACCCATCGTCAGCGGAGAGTGGCTGAAGGGATATGACGTCGAAACCGTCTTCAGTAATCTTCACTGCCCTGCCCTGCTTCTTCAGGCTGATTCCGCAGCCGGAGGCATGCTCACTGATGAGGATGCCAGCCTTGTGTCACGTCTTGCAGCCGACCTTTCGCTCGTACGCTTTCAGGGCACAGGACACATGATCCATTCAACACGAACTACCGATCTCGTGAACATGGTGCACTCATTTCTGGAATCCGTTCGATAACGTCCGAGCGGATTGACAGATCAGAACAAACAGACTCTGTTATCACAGCAGGTACGCCCCGATCCCCGCCAGTTTTTCAGGATGAACGAACACATGAAATCATCAGTTGGTGTCACAATCATCCGAAACGGAACTCTTGTTGACGGTACGGGAGCACCTGCGGTCAGGGATGGAGCGGTTGTGATTGAAAATGACCGCATCACATATGCCGGAACGGCAGCTGAAGCACCACAGGTTTCCGAGAATGCTCGAGTGATTGATGCCGGCGGCGGCACGATCCTCCCGGGATTGGTCGAAGCTCATTTCCATCCGACGTATTTCAACGTCGCGGCACTGGAAGATCTGGACATCCGATATCCGGTCGAATACGTCACGCTGCTGGCAGCTGGAAATTCGAGACTTGCCCTTGAATGCGGATATACGTCGGCCAGAAGTGGCGGCAGTCTTTTCAATATCGATGTGTGGCTGAAAAAGGCCATCGAGGCTGATCTGGTCGTGGGCCCGAGGCTGGCTGCCAGCGGTCGTGAGATCTGCGGAGCCGCCGGTCTGATGGACTGGAACCCCGACTTCAGAAAGATCGGAATGGAAGGCCTGGTCCTGCTCGTCAATGGAGCCGACGAAGCACGAGCTGCTGTCCGGCGTCTGGTCAAAGACGGAGTGGAATGGGTCAAGACATATCCAACCGGTGACGCAGCGGCACCGGATGTTAATGACCATCACACCCTCTGTATGACTCCGGAAGAAATGCAGGCAGTTGTGAAGACTGCTCACAATCACGGGTTGAAGGTCACGGGACACTGTCGTGCGACGGAGGGCATCCGCAATGCCCTTCTGGCAGGCTACGACACGCTCGAACACGGAACGTTCATGGACAATGAAACGCTCGACCTTCTTCTGCAGCGCGATGTGCCAGTCGTTCCGGCTCTCTATTTCGAATACGCCAGCATCGAAGCGGGACCGAGTTTTGGTATGTCTCAGGCGGTTATCGACGGCCACAAGGAAACGCTCGAAGGTGGTGCCGAAAGCGCCAGAATGATTCTTCGATCAGGCGGACGCCTCGGAATGGGAGGCGACTACGGATTTGCCTGGAATCCTCACGGAGACTATGCTCGAGAACTTGAGTTCTTCGTTCGATATGTGGGACTGTCGCCGCTGGAGGTTCTGAAATGTGCCACGAAAACCGGTGCCGAGATTCTTGGGCGTGGACACGAGCTCGGAACTCTTGAAAGCGGCAAACTCGCTGACATTCTTATCGTCGACGGCGATGTCCTCAGTGACATTGCGATTCTTCAGGATCGTTCAAAGCTCTCGGCTGTCATGCAGTCAGGCGTCATTCGAAGCGAACGAGGTCGCAGCCTTTCACCATCGGCGCTGACCTGACGTCCGTCCGGGTGAATGCCGATCTCTGCTCTGATCAGCAATTCAGTTCCAGAGCGGAACTTCGCGCTCTGCCTGACGCAGGTGCTGCTGCAGAACCGGACGTTCATCGGGAGGACACACAGCAAGGCATCGCTGAAGCTGATCGATAGCCTCGCCCGATCGCCCTGCTCTCATTGAAATAATCGCAAGATCGCGACGTTCCCGATAGGATCCCGGCACGAGAAGCGAAAGGCGATTCTGAACGCGCCAGGCAGCGTTCCAGTTCTCCTGACTGCCGAAGACCGTTTTCAGATTGTTCAGCATCCGAATGATGATCGTTCGTTCGTCAACAGATTTCATCGAGCGGGAGATCTCAGAACACGGAAGTTCTGTCAGATCGTGCAGCCATTCAAGACATTCATCTTCAAGCATGATGCGTCCCTGATCAAACGCATCCACATAGAGGTTTCCGGAATCAGTCGGCAGACGTGTCAGAAAATGCGCTGGAGCTGCCACGGGTTCCAGCAGAATACCGAGATGATTCGCTACGTGGAGGTAGATAACGGAGAGCGTGATCGGGATACCACGCCCCGTATCGAGGACTCGATTCAGATAACTGCATTCCGCGTCTGAATAACAGTCATCATCACCATGAAGGTTCAGCTCCTCCGTCATATGACGAATCAGCAGCTTCAGCTCTTCCAGTTCTGACCCAGCCTGCGTTACCGGATGAGTCAGTCTGGCGATGGATTTTCGAAGCCTTGCGACAACGGGCGCAAACTCGAGTTCGGGTTGTTCATCACGCGCAATCTCAAGAGCTGCAGTGACAAGGTCGACATCCACTTCACGACGAACCAGCCTCATGAACTGGACGTCTTTTTCAAACAATTTCGTGCTGGTCATTGGAACCGAAGTCGTCTCGCAGAGTTAGTCAGGGCGATGGCTGTCATTACGGATCAATTTCCGAGGACACCCATGTCAGATGCACGGCGAATATAGTTCTCGCCGGGCTCGTGCCACAATGGCGACTCGTGAGTCAGTTTGCCAGTGAATTCTGTTTGATTTCTCTCCCTCCGAGGATCTGGCAGAATCTGCTGAAGAGACACTGGACCATCTCAGATTTGCTGCGCAGAGAACTGAATGATTTGACCGGAGGTGCTGACGTCCCTATGGTGAACATTCTGTCGCTTAAAAAAGTGATTCGAAAAATCGTTACTGAGGAAACATCATGAAACGGAAGCTGTTGCTGTCGACCCTCTGCCTTGTGGCCACATTCGTCACCGGCTGCAGTCAGCAGACGGAACAGGCACGCCCGCCCGGTGCAGGATCTGACGGCTCTCCACCTGAAACTCCAGGCGCCGTTGAACAGGCAGCACCTGCTGGCAGCGGACAGTCGGTGACGGTTGCTTTTGTCACCAATGGAATCGCATCGTTCTGGGATGTCGCAGAGAAAGGTGCTAAAGACGCTGCGACAAAATTCGGCGTTCAGGTGGATGTCCGCATGCCTCCCAACGGTGCCGAAGATCAGAAGCGAATGCTGGAGGACCTGCTTGTTTCCGGCGTGAAAGGGATCGCCGTCAGTCCGATCGATCCGGTGAATCAGCACGATCTTCTCGAAAACATCGCCTCCGCGACGAAGCTGATCACACACGATTCCGATGCGCCCGAAACAAAGCGCCTTTGTTACGTTGGAATAGACAATTACTCCGCAGGTCGACAATGCGGAAAACTGGTGAAAGAAGCCATGCCGGACGGTGGTTCCGTGATGATTTTCGTTGGCCGTCTCGAACAGGCCAATGCAAGGCTCCGCCGTCAGGGCCTGATCGACGAACTTCTCGATCGACCTGAGGACAGCAGTCGCTACGACGATCCTTCGGCCGGCGAACTGAAAGGGACGAAGTATACCATTCTGGATACGCGAACGGATGAGTTCGACAATGCTCGCTGTCGAAGTCTGGCGCAGGACTCAATCACCAAGTATCCTGATCTGGGCTGTATGGTCGGGCTTTTTGCGTACAACCCTCCCTTGCTCCTTGAGGCCGTGCGAGACGCAGGCAAACTCAGCCAGATTCAAATCGTCGGATTCGATGAAGATCTTGCAACGTTGAGCGGAATCTCAGAAGGGGCCATCCATGGCACAGTGGTACAGGATCCGTATCATTATGGCTTCGAATCAGTTCGCATCCTGGCCGGACTGGCACGTGGTGATCAGTCTGTTCTTCCGCCGGAAGGAAAAATGCTGCTGAAGGAACGAATGATTCGAAAGGACAATGTGGCGGAGTTTCGCACTGAGCTGGAAGGTCTGATGAAAAAGACGGAGACACCCGAACAGAATCCGCCTGCCGCTGCAGAACCAGCGGCAAAGTAAACGTCCGCCCATCATCAGAACCAACTCGATGAATGAGGTTCATGTTCTGATGCCCGGAGCTGCCCCGTGAACGATGCACCACTTCTTGAAGTTCGTAACGTATCGAAAGAATTTCCAGGCGTCATTGCGCTGGACTCTGTCAGCCTGACTCTCAGAGCGGGAGAAGTCCTGGCTGTGCTCGGTGAGAACGGTGCCGGCAAAAGCACGCTGATGAAAATTCTTGCCGGGATTCAGCAGCCGACAGGTGGCAGTATTCTGCTGGACGGTCAGGAGGTCCGCATCGACAGCGTGCGTCGAGCGGCTCAGCTGGGGATCGTGCTGATTCATCAGGAACTTAACCTGTCGGATAACCTGACTGTGGAGGCGAACATCAGCCTCGGCAGAGAATCTCACCGGTTCGGATTTCTTCGAAACTCGCGTCTTCGTGAAACAGCATCGCAGGCTTTGATGCGAGTCGGCCTGAACGTTCCACCGGAGACACCACTGAAGAATCTGGCCATCGGGCAGCAGCAACTGGTGGAAATTGCTCGTTCACTGACTGTGAATGCTCGCGTTCTGATCATGGATGAGCCGACATCGAGCCTCTCTCACCATGAGACACAGACACTGTTTGAGGTGGTCCGTGAACTGAAGTCTCAGGGCATCGCCGTCGTGTACATCTCGCATCGTCTTTCGGAGGTGCGTGAGCTGGCAGACCGCGTCGTTGTTCTGAGAGACGGAAAAAATGCCGGAGAGATTGCGAAGTCAGACATCACGCATGATCTGATGGTTCGTATGATGGTTGGAAGAGACGCTTCCGGATTCTATTCTCGAAGTTCCCAAACTCCCGGCGACATACTGCTGGAAGTGGACAAGCTCCGAACGCCCGCACACCCATCCCGAGCTGTGTCATTCCGGTTGCGTGCCGGCGAAGTCGTCGGGATCGCCGGGCTTGTCGGTGCAGGTCGAACGGAACTCCTGGAATCGATTTTCGGAATTCATCCTTCTCTGAGTGGAACGATCAGCGTCGCAGGTGTGCCACTTTCGATCCAATGTCCGGCTGATGCGGTTCGCGGGCGAATGGCACTCGTACCGGAAGATCGGAAACAACAGGGACTGGTTCTGGAGATGTCGGTTCGACAAAATGCATCTCTGGCATCGATCCGCCGTGACAGCCGAGGGCCAGGATTCATCAACAGTCAGATCGAAGCCGCAGAGACGGATCGAATGATCCGGGCGCTCAATATTCGGACGCCGGACGCTCGACAGATTGTTCAGCTTCTTTCCGGAGGCAATCAGCAGAAAGTTGTCCTCGCTCGATGGCTGATCATGAACCCGCTCATCCTCATGCTGGACGAACCGACGCGAGGCATTGACGTGGGAGCCAGACAGGAAATCTATCAGCTCCTTGATCAGCTGGCTGCTCAGGGAATGGCAATTCTGTTTGCCAGCAGTGACATGGAAGAGGTGCTCGGAATCTCGGATCGAATCCTCGTGATGCACGAGGGTCGACTGAGTGGTGAGCTGACACGAAATGAATTCAGTGAAGAGGCTGTCATGAAACTTGCAACGGGAGCTGATATTCGGCCGGAGGTTCCTGCCAGATGTTGATCGCAACATTGAAAAAGAATTCGGGAATCCTCACGCTCGCGGCAGCCGTGATTCTGATCCTTGTTCTTCGGGGTGACAATTTTCTCTCCGGTTACAACCTCATCAATCTTACGAAACGCACCTCGCTCTATTCTGTGATGGGGCTCGGTGTGGTGTTTGTCATCGTGACCGGAGGAATCGATCTGTCGATCGGGTCCGTTGTCGGACTCACAGGCACACTGCTCGCCTTTCTGCTGGCAGAACAGCACTGGAGCGTGCCGGCAGCCCTTGCCTTCACAATGACCGTCGCAATGCTGATCGGAGTTTTCCACGGATTTCTGATCACGAAGATGCGCCTTCAGCCATTCGTTGTGACGTTGTGCGGGCTGCTGATCTATCGTGGCGCTGCGCGTCTGATTACCGGTGACAAAAATGTCGGCTTCGGTTCTGATTTTCAGCCACTGAAACAGGTGGTCAAAGCACAGTGGGAGCTCCCCTGGATCACACAGAACTGGGGCTACCGCTTACCCTCACCGCTGATTCTCATGATCATTCTTGCCGTCACTGCGGCATTGTTTCTGAACCGAACCATCTGGGGACGCTACCTTCTTGCGCTTGGCCGGAACGAAGTTGCCGCAAAGCTCTGCGGCATTCAGACCGACCGCATGAAGTTTGTCGCTTACCTGATCTGTTCGCTCGCCGCCGGACTGACGGGAATTCTCTTCGCACTTGAGAACAATTTCGTACAACCACCGTCAACGGGGGAGTTCTACGAGCTGCATGCCATTGCCGCAGCAGTTCTGGGAGGCTGCAGCCTTCGCGGTGGTGAGGGTTCGATCTTCGGCCTGCTCGTCGGAACTCTGACACTTCGACTGCTGGAAAACGCAATTCTTCTGCTGGGAGTACCGGACCCGGCGCGAGATTCCGTCATTGGCGTCGTACTGCTTGTCGGCGTCTTCGGTGACGAACTGTTCCGAAGAGTCTCCGAGTCACGAAAGCTCCGGCGAAAATCAGGCTGAGAAGCCCTGCGGAAATCCGCTGCGACAACGGAAGCCTGTCAGTAATGAAACTGACGGTATGCCATGACGCTCTGCGCACACAGAATGCCGAACATGATCATCAGAGTCTGAAGCCATGGAGCATAGAGCAGAAGCAGAAGAACGACACCTCCGGAAACCGCGATGGAAATCTGAAGAACACGGCGAGGTGCACCGATCGGAAGAAACCGATAAACAAGAGCCTGCATGATATGCCCGCCATCCAGCGGCAGACACGGGACCAGATTCAGAAGGCTCCAGAACAGGTTCGCCCGAACAAGCCAGTACAGGCAGTAGTAAAGAGCCTCATAGCGGCGAAAAAGCTCCGGTTGAGTCCTTCCGATCAGATGGCTGATGAAAAGAGCCACGGCGAAAAGCAGAATTCCGGCCAGAGGCCCTGCTCCGCTCACAGCGATTCTCTGCCACGTCGACAACCGGCCTCCACCAGTGGCGTAACCACCAAACATGTAAAGCACAATTTCGGACGGAAATCCGTATCGACGAGAGACCACTGCGTGCCCAAGTTCATGAACGAGCACAGAAAGAAAGACGCAGAAGACACCGAGAAAAACGAACGGCGGTGAGTCTCCATCCCAGACGATCATGGCAGATGTCAGCCAGAAGAGCGGATGGATTCGAACGGGGATCCCGAAGAGTTCAAAGCGGACATCGAATTCCGTGCTGCCGGCCGGCCCAAACATCTGATTGATTCCTTTTCCTGCCGTCTGCCCTCAGTGTAATCCTGCCGAAACCAGACGGGAGCCTTCCGTTCAGCGTGGTGAACATCGTTCTGAACCGCTACATTCACCCCGTCAATGATCGCCGACGGGATGTGGTATCATAGCAACTCGGAGGGAACACCCCACTGAGACTTTGATTTCGGAAGATTCTTCGCGGGGATACAACTGACAGGATTCCGGAACTCCCCGCATTCAACAGGAACACTGGTTACCGTGGGAAGTCTGCTTCAGGCGCTGTTCAATCTCCCGGTTCTCAGGACAGTACTCCGCCCGATCACTCGCCTGATGGTCGGGCTCATCGCGATTCCAATCTTTCGCTTCCTGATGCGAAGGGTTTTTCGCATGCAGGGAATGAGCGCCGAGTTTGAGAAAGACCTCGAACAATGGTTTCGCGGCGCCCTGCTGCTGCTGGCCGCAACCGCCAACATGGAACACCTGCTCTTCGGCTGGCTGACTCGTCTGGACTGGCTGGATCGTGCAGACTGGCTGACCATGGGTCTGCGTCTGATGCTGGCCATCGGCGTCATTGAAGCGATGCCGGACCAGAACATTTTTGCCGTCATCCACCCGGGCCCACCGCGTCTAAAGCCGGGAAAAGCAATCTTTCGAGAACTCTGGAGAGTCCGTGTCGCCTTCATCAAGGGCATCCTCTGTCGGCACCTCAATCGTTCTTCACCGGTACTCGCGATGATGTGTGCGATTGTCGGAGCTGAGCTTCCGCCCGAGATGCCGCTCCGATCCGCTGAACTTGATCAGCAGCAGATGATCTTTCTGTCCCATACTCAGTGGGTCGCTGGTGATTTTCCGATCGCAGCCTTTATTTCAGGCCAGCTGGCGGTTGATGGCCGCAGTGAGTTCATTCCCCTGGAAGTCGCTCGAAAGAGTCTGGAATACCAGCAACATCGTGAACGCTGGATTGTCGGCTGGGTCTGTTACGGACTGGCCATCATTCAGTATCTCATCATCGGCCTGATAACTTCCCGCGATCGAACCTCGGATGTTCTTGAGGAATTTGATCGAGCCGTGGCTCAGCAGCGAGAAGAGCTGATCTCCGAGTTTCAGCTGACAGAACACGGTCGCGTCCGTGAAGACCAGCGAATGCCTGCGGAACTCGGACCTCCATAAACAATCACAGCCCCTTCCGAATTCCACCGGCACGACAGGATGAACGGTTTCGCATACAATCCGGGATGAAAATCCGTACCGTTCCGAATGAAATCCTCTGAACCCGTCTTAAGCAGCTCTTCGCTCTGACGGAAGATGACACTGGTGTCAGCATGTCTCGAATCCAGCAACTCGATCCTCATGTCGTCAATCGCATCGCTGCGGGTGAGGTGATCGAACGACCGGCAAGCGTCGTGAAGGAACTGCTGGAGAACAGTGTCGACGCACTGGCGACAAGAATTGTCGTCGACATCGTGGATGGCGGAATGCAGCTCATCAGAATTTCTGATGACGGAGAAGGAATTCATCCCGACGACCTGCTGCTCGCCGTGACCAGCCACGCCACCAGCAAGATTCGCTCAGATGCAGACCTCGACCATGTGTGCTCCCTGGGATTTCGCGGTGAGGCGCTCGCATCAATCGCCTCCGTCAGTCGATTTCACATCCGCACTCGTCGTCAGGGTGAGTCAACGGGACGCGAACTGAAGTGCAATGGCGGGGAAATCACTGTGCACCGTGAGTGCGGATGCCCCGAGGGCACGGTGATGGAAGTCCACAATCTGTTCTTCAACACACCAGCGCGTCGCCGCTTTCTCAGAAAGGCCTCCACAGAATTCGGACATATCAGCGAGTACTTCGTTCGAATCGCTCTGGCCAACCCGAGTCTGCACCTTGTACTGAGACACAATGAAAAACTGGTGTACGAACTTCCCGGATCCGGAAATCAGCTGGAACGAATTCGCCGTTTTTTCGGAGGCGAAGTTGCCGACCATCTGATCCCGATCCAGGCTGACTCGGAACTTCCTGACGGCGGACTGATCCGACTGCGAGGTTACGTTGGTGAACCATCCATAAGCAAAGCGACTCGCAAGTGTCAGTACCTGTTTCTGAACGGACGCGCCATCCATGACCGCAGTCTGCAGCATGCTCTCGAGGAGGCTTACCGAGGCCTGCTGATGGTCGGACGTTATCCGATCAGTTTTCTGTTTCTGGAAATGCCGCCCTCACTGGCCGACGTCAATGTCCATCCGACGAAGCATGAAGTCCGTTTTCAGGACAGTCAGCTGCTTTATCGGCTGACGCTGCATGCGCTTCGCGAAAAATTTCTGCAGCTGGAATTTCGAAGTGCGCTGAATGTCCCGCAGGCATCTTCTGCGCCGGCGATAAGGCTTAACGCCGCTGCTGCCAATCCAGTCAAGTCAGAGCTGGATCTCTGGGCCAGTTCTGCGGTCACCATTTCGCCGCCACGCATTACGCCGCTCGATCCCATACGCGATCCGACGGACACACAACCGCTCGCGGATCGCTCATCGAGTTCTGTCAGGACAGATCCTGAGATTCCGCCGTTTCGTCCGTATCCTCCGGAAACAGCCAGCTTCAGCTTCAACAGAACTAACGGACATCATTCGGAATCAGAACGCCGGGAAGTACCATCAGGTGGTGAAACTCCATTAAGTCCACCATCGGCAGAACAGCCTTGGGATGTCGCGACTCAGGTATCACAGACGGAACCTGCTGACTTCCGAGCATTACAGATTCACGACTGCTATCTTGTCGTTGCCGGAAACAATGGGCTTGAGATTATCGATCAGCATGCCCTGCACGAGAGAATTCTTTACGAACATCTGCGACAGAGAATTCTTTCCGGAAGCGTGGAGAGACAGCGACTGCTGATACCGGACCCCGTGGAATGCAGTGCCAGAGAAGCGGCCGTTTTGCTGGAGTATCAGGATCTGATGCGGGAAATCGGGTTTGAACTGGACGACTTCGGAGGCACCACCATCCTTCTCACTTCGTACCCGACACTTCTGCCGAAAGGCAACCTTGTTCGAATTGTCAAAGACCTTGCCGAACAGCTCGAACAGACCGACGGCCGAACAACTCGTCGTGACCTGCTGGACCGAATGCTTCACACTATGTCCTGCCGAGCTGCGATCAAGGCCGGGCAGAGACTGACGCCGGAAGAAATGCAGGAACTGCTGCGGCAGCGACATCTTGTGAACGATTCCCATCATTGTCCCCACGGTCGTCCGACATCCATGATGCTGACTCGTGAAATGCTTGATCAGCAGTTTGGTCGACTGGGATGAACGGAGCCGGACAAATAATTCCTGTTATCTGATCTGATGAACGCAGACCGAAGCAAACCTGAGGTGTGACTGATGAATTCCATTCGAGTGCTGCTGATTCCTGTTCTCCTGCTTCAGTTCACAGAGCTTCGTTCGGAAGAGGTGACTCTCCGTTTCCGACCACATCAGATCAACGCAGACTCAAAGTTTGACTCATGTTCTGTCATGGACGTGAATGCAGACGGCCGCCGAGACATCATTTCCGGTGACTCGTGGTATGAAGCCCCTGACTGGAAAAAGCATCCGCTGCGAACCGTCGAGCAGATTCGGGGCCGATTCGATGATTACTCCAGTCTGCCGGTGGATGTCAATGGCGACGGATTTACTGATCTTGTCAGTGCCAATTATCGCAGTCAGTCTCTGTACTGGGTGCAGAATCCCGGCCCGATGAATCTGAGCGAATCTGTTCCATGGGAACGCCACGTCATCGCCGAACCAGGTGCCATGGAAACAGGTCGGCTCTTTGATGTCGATGGCGACGGAGTCCTCGACATTCTGCCAAACGGAATCAAATTCGCAGCCTGGTGGAGATTCAGCCCGGGAGATCCCGTCGTATGGACTCGATATCCACTTCCCGAGCAACTCGCGGGGCACGGTATTGGTGGTGGCGATGTGAACGGCGATCGTCGCGCAGACCTCGTCGGACGATTCGGATGGGCTGAAGCGCCGGAAGACCGCCGCACCGGTCGATGGATCTTTCACGATGAATTCCAGATTGAGAGAGACGCTTCAGTTCCGATGGTGGTCCACGATTTTGACCAGGATGGTGATGCGGATATCCTCTGGGGTCGCGGTCATAAGATCGGAATTCACTGGCTTGAACAGACGAAATCAGAATCCGGAGCTCGAACATGGAAACGGCATGCGATCGACACATCCTGGTCTCAGGCACACAGTCTGCTGTTCGCCGACCTGACTGGTGACGGCAAGCCGGAACTGATTGCGGGCAAACGCTGGCTCGGACACGATGGCAAAGATCCGGGAGAATATGACCCACTGATCAGTTACTCATTCGAATTCGTTCCCAAAACACTGACATGGCGACGCCACCTGATCCATCTCGGTGGAAATATCGGATTCGGACTGGACCCCAAAGCAGAAGACGTCGACAGCGACGGCGACATCGACCTGATCGTCTCAGACCGCTGCGGACTGAACTGGCTTGAGAACCTTCGACTTCCGGACACGCAGGCGGAAAAAGCAGAGACTGCAGATAGTCAAAGCACTCCAGAAGCCGACGGGATCAAACTGATTGACTCAACTCCCTTGTCGGACCATCAGAACATTCTGTTTTTCAAGGATCACTCCGGGAATCCTCAGCCCGTTACAACTCCATTCGAAATGGCGACGCGACGTCATCAGATCCTGTCAGGAATGTCGGAGGCGATGGGGCAGCTTCCCAGCCCGGAACGCCGTGTTCCGCTGGACATGGTCGTTGAATCAGAAGAGACAACCGAGCATTACCATCGAAAGCGAATCTCATTTGCCTCCGAACCGGGAGATCGTGTTCCCGCCTGGCTTCTGATCCCCCGGTCGCTGGAAGGTCGTGGCCCGGCAATGCTCTGCCTCCACCAGACAACCGGAATCGGCAAGGGTGAACCGGCAGGACTCGGCGGCCTGCCGAATCTTCACTACGCTCATGAACTGGCACAACGTGGTTTCGTCTGTATCGTTCCCGACTATCCGTCATTCGGAGACTATGCGTATGACTTCCGAACTCAGGGAAAAGATTACGCAAGCGGATCGATGAAGGCCATCTGGAACAATATTCGAGCCATCGACCTGCTGGAGACACTGGATCAGGTAGACTCCGATCGCATCGGATGCATCGGGCATTCCCTCGGAGGTCACAACACGCTCTTCACGGCAGCGTTCGATACGCGCATTCGAGCTGCAGTGACCAGCTGTGGTTTTACCGCTTTTCACCATTACTACGGTGGCAACCTCGCTGGCTGGACGAGCGATCGATACATGCCTCACATCCGAGATGTGTATCAGAACAGCCCCGACAAAGTCCCGTTCGACTTTTACGAAGTTCTGGCCGCGATATCGCCGAGAGCCATCTTCGTGAATGCGCCGTTGAAGGACGATAACTTCGAAAATACCGGAGTGCAGAAGGTGATGGACGAAGCTCTCAAGGCGTATGCCATCTACGGTCAGACACAAAACACACTCGTAGGCCGGTATCCTGACTGCGGGCATGATTTCCCGATCCCGATTCGCGAAGAAGCTTACTCGTGGCTGAAGGAGCGACTGAAATGAGCAAGTCTTCTGATGGTGTGAACGCCCGGCACATTGCTGCGATGTTGCCCAGAACATACACGCCCATGCAGCTCGATGGATCTTCGCTGACGATCGCTCTGATTGCAGTGTTCCTGTTTCTCGTGTCGGTACCGTGCAGATCGCAGGATTCCCCTGCACTGACTCGCCTTCAGTACAACAATCCCGGGCTGGTAACGGATCTCGGTGTTGGACTCTGGGCGTGGCCGCTTCCGATGGATTTCGATCACGACGGCGACCTGGACCTCGTCGTGAACTGTCCGGACAAACCCTACAACGGCGTCTATTTTTTTGAGAACCCTTCGGAGTCAGGCAAGGTGACTCCAGCGCCGATCTTTCGAAAAGCTCGACGAATCAGTCGCGGGTTACAGAACACGCAGGTGAGCTACGTCGACGGTAAACCAGTCGTCATGACTCCGGGAATGATCTATCCCGACTTTCTGCATTCCGGACTTGAACAGCCGGTCGCACTGCCGCTGCCGGCGAATATTCATCCGAACAAAGTTCGAGCGAACATGTGGCGGTCTGTCGACTACGACGGTAATGGTCTGCAGGATCTCATCATCGGAGTCGGAGACTGGACGGATTACGGATGGGACAACGCGTGGAACTCGCAGGGTGAATGGACGAATGGACCGCTTCGAGGTTTCGTATATCTCGCTCGGAATACCGGAACGGACGACAAACCGAATTACGAATCTCCGATCAAGGTGCTGGCATCCGCAAATCCTGTCGAAGTCTTTGGATGGCCCTCACCCAATTTTGCCGACTTTGACGGAGATAGCGACCTCGATCTGCTCTGCGGAGAGTTCCTCGACAGCTTCACGTACTTCCGAAATGTCGGAACACGCAATCAACCCGCATACTCCGAGGGCATTCGACTTCGCACGGCAGATGGTCATCAGCTCCGAATGGACCTGCAGATGATCACCCCCACGGCGATTGACTGGGATCAGGACGGCGATCAGGACTTGATCTGCGGCGACGAAGACGGACGCGTTGCCTTCATTGAACACACAGGAAAGCAGTCTGAAGACGGGACACCGGTCTTCCTGCCACCCGTATACTTTCAGCAGGAAGCCGAGGACCTCAAGTGCGGCGCACTGGCAACTCCGGTCGGCTGTGACTGGGATGGCGACGGCGATGACGACATTGTTTCCGGAAATACGGCCGGTTACATCGAGCTCTTCAGAAACCTCAGCGGTCCCGGAGTGGAAACTCCCGTCTGGGCCGCCCCGGAGAAAATTCAGGCCGGTGGCAGGACGATTCGGATTCAGGCCGGACCGAACGGCAGCATTCAGGGTCCCTGCGAAGCCAAATGGGGTTACACAACACTCTCGGTCGCTGACTGGGATTCCGATGGCCGTCGAGACATGATCGTCAGCTCCATTCTCGGAAAGGTCCACTGGTATCGCAATGAAGGCACACCGAAGGAACCCCGGTTCGCGGAGGCTGCACCTGTGGAAGTGGAGTGGGAAGAGGCTCAGCCGGAGCTCAGCTATGGCTGGATGAAACCTGAAGGACGTCAGCTGCTGACTCAGTGGCGAACAACTCCGGTGGCTTTCGACTGGAATCATGATCAGCTCATCGACCTGATCATGCTCGATCACGAAGGTTATCTGGCGTATTTTGAACGAGCGAAAATCGATGGCATTCTGAAGCTGAAGGCTCCTCGAAGAATCTTCCGGGGAGAGAATTTTTCAGTCACAGGCAGCCGACACAATGTCATCGATTCGAAACCGGGGCTGGTCCGACTCAATAATGGAATCGCCGGAAAGAGCGGTCGTCGAAAGCTGACAGTGACAGACTGGGATCAGGACGGACTTCCGGACATCCTGTGCAATGCAGCGAATGCTGTTTTCCTGCGACAGACGAGTTTTGATTCCGAGCATGTCTTTCTGAATGACAGAGGTCTGCTCGTCAGTCAGAATATCGAAGGCCACGACGTCAGCCCGACGACGGTGGACTTTAATGGTGATCAGGTTCCGGATTTTCTTGGCGGGGCTGAAGACGGACGTTTCTATTATCTTCGAAATCCCCACCGGCCCCTTCAGACAGAGAGATGATTCATGAGATCTCGCCTTTCAGCAACACGTCGCAGTTTTCTTTGTTCTGCAGCAGCCGGGACATCACTTCTGCTCACCGGCACGCGAGCCTCTGGCAACATAGACGGTGCATCTCGCCGACTTCGTGTCGCTGTGATCGGCGTCAATGGACGCGGCAGTAGTCACATCGACGGATGGCTGAAACAGCCCGATGTGGAGATCGCATACCTAGCGGATCCTGACACTACGGTGCTGGCAAACCGGATGAAGCAGCTGGAATCAAAGATCGAAGGACAGTTTCGATGCAAAGCGGTCAATGATGTTCGTCGTGTTCTGGAAGACAAAACGGTTGATGCAATTTCCGTTGCGACGCCGAATCACTGGCATTCACTGATGACCATCTGGGGTGCTCAGGCTGGAAAGCATGTGTACGTCGAGAAGCCAATGAGCCACGACGTGGCGGAGGGACGCGTGGCTGTCGCTGCGCAACAGAAATACGGCGTTGTGGTTCAGCACGGGACTCAGAATCGCAGCAGTGCGAAAATCGCCGGACTGCACGAAGCTATTCAGGCTGGTCGTTTCGGGCGTCTGAAAATCTCCTATGGTTACTGTTGTAAACCGCGAGGAAGTATCGGACAGAAACCTGTTTCAGCACCACCATCAGAACTCGACTGGGATCTGTGGAGAGGCCCGGCCGCGATCGACGAATTTCATCCAAACTATGTGCATTATAACTGGCATTGGTTCTGGAAGACCGGCAACGGGGACCTCAACAATCAGGGAACGCACCAGCTCGATATCGCACGATGGGCCCTCGACAAAGATCAGACACACCCTGTGCGCGTCATGGCGATCGGTGGGCGTTTCCAGTGGAATGATCAGGGCGAGACTCCCAACACCATGATGGCCGTTGCTGAGTATCCGAATGGTCAGCAGGTATTCTTCAATGTGCGGAACGTCAATTATGAGGGTTATCAAAAGCAGGTGGAGAATGAATACTATTTCGAAGATGGCGGGCGAATCATTCAGGGGATGTACTATCCTTCGGGCAGCTCAACCGGTGAACCGCTGGATCTGCCCGACGGCAAGGTGACTCCCGGAGGCAACTGGGGAAGCTTTGCCGCAGCTTGCCGGGAAGGAAAGCCGGAAATGGCCAACGGCAATGCGCTCGACGCTCACTACGGCTGCGTGCTCGGACACCTGATGAACAATTCGTGGAGGCTTGGAACGAAGGTCCCGTTCAACAGTCGCGCGGGCGCTTTCGGAGATAATCGAGATGCAGCGGAGCACTTCCAGAAGCTTCACGCAATCATGAAGGACGGCGTCGGCATTCCGGAGGATGGAGCTGAGTACACTGTCGGACCGTGGCTGACATTCGATCCATCCACCGAGAAGCATACCGGGGAATTTTCTGAGGCAGCTGACGCACTCCTGAAGGACGACAATCGAGCAGGCTTCGAGATTCCCGATGCTGCGTCAGTGTGAGGTTCCCGGGATTCAGGCTGAAACGCGTGTTGTCACGACCAGCACAACTACTCTCAGACAGACACTGGAACAGACGAGGCTCCGATGCTGGATGCAAAGATCGAAACTGCATGGAAGGCCGCCCAGGAACAATATGCAGAATGGGGTGTCGATGCGGAAGAGGCGCTGAGAGTCCTTGAGTCTGTTCCGGTTTCACTTCACTGTTGGCAGGGTGATGATGTTGCGGGCTTCGAGAATGCCGATGAAGCAATCGGCGGTGGGCTTGCCGTGACGGGTTCTTACCCAGGACGGGCAAGAACGGTCGAGGAACTGCGGAGTGATCTCAGCAAAGCCTACTCGTGTATTCCCGGTCGGCATCGACTGAACCTTCACGCCAGTTATGCGGAAACCGGTGGTGTTGCTGTCGAGAGAAATGAGCTGCATCCGGAGCATTTCCGTGGCTGGGTGGAATGGGCAGCAGAGCATACTGCCGGCCTGGACTTCAATCCGACCTTCTTCGGTCATCCAAAGGCGAGAGATGGCTGGACACTCGCTCATCCGGATCCGGGCATTCGTCAATTCTGGACGGAACACGGAATCGCCTGCCGAAGAATCGCCGCCTCCATGGGAAGAGCACAGAATTCTCCCTGCATTAATAATGTCTGGATCCCGGACGGTTTCAAGGATCTTCCCGTCGACCGAGTTGCTCCACGGCGCCGGCTCCTTGAATCCCTCGACACCGTCTTCTCCGAAAAGCTGCCTGCGGAGCACATCGGAGACGCTGTCGAATGCAAGCTCTTCGGCCTCGGGTCAGAAAGTTATGTTGCCGGATCTCATGAATTTTATCTCGGCTACGCAATCACTCGCGGAAAGATTCTGTGTCTGGATTCCGGACATTTTCATCCAACGGAACAGATTTCAGACAAGATCTCTTCCGTGCTTCAGTACGTCGACCGCGTACTGCTCCACATCAGCCGCGGCATTCGCTGGGACAGTGACCATGTTGTGACATTGACAGACGAAGTCACTGCCATTGCTCAGGAGATTGTTCGCGGCCGATTTCTGTCTCGTGTCAGTATCGGGCTGGATTTCTTCGATGCCAGCATCAATCGAATCGCGGCCTGGGTCATCGGAACACGAAGTGTACTACGTGCACTTCTCACCGCATTGCTTGAGCCATTGGACCGGCTGCGGGCCTGCGAAAACGAAGGAGATTTCACATCCAGACTGGCAGTTCTTGAAGAACAGAAGTCACTGCCAGTGGGCGCGGTCTGGGACTACTACTGCCTTCGGAAGAACGTCCCCGTCGGCATCAACTGGCTTCAGGAGGTGCGGCAGTATGAAGACACCGTTCTTCGTCGTCGGGCATTCAATGTTCCGATCAGGAATGAAAACAACACGTGAACAACGCAGTCGCTGATTCTGCTGTCCCTCACGTTGAACAGAAGCCTCTTGTCGAACTGAAGAAGGTGACGAAGTCCTACGGAGGCGTCTGTGCTCTGCGGGACATCACCCTGTCGATCAGGACCGGGGAGATCCATGCGGTCTGTGGAGAAAACGGCGCCGGCAAATCAACGCTCATCCGCCTGCTCTGCGGACTGCTGGAACCGGACGACGGACAGATCTTCGTGGCGGGCCGACCGATGAACGAGGGAAGCGTTCGCCTGTCGGAATCCATGGGCATTGCCGTGATGCATCAGGAATCTGCGGTGTTCCCGGATCTGACGGCCACAGAAAATGTGTTCGCGGGGCGAGAAATCACGAAATGCGGCGGCCTGATTCTGAACCGTCGCGAGATGAATCGGCGAACGGAAGAACTTCTGAGCCAGCTCGGAGAAGCTCTTCCGCTGCATGTGCCTGTCCGGGAACTCACACTGGCCCAGCGGCAGTTCGTATCTCTGGCACGAGCACTTTCTCAGGATTGTCGACTCCTGATTATGGATGAACCCACAGCATCACTGTCGGGGCGAGAGACACAGACACTGCTGCGATTGATTCGAGAACTTCGAAGCCGAGGTGTCAGCATTCTTTACGTCAGTCATCGACTGGAAGAAGTCTTTGCCGTTTCCGACAGAATTACAGTCCTGCGAGACGGCAGTCTGATTTCCACAAACTCGACTCAGGAACTGAACACGTCCGAATTGATTCGCCTGATGGTCGGACGGAACCTGCCTCCCGTGGAAAAGAAACGACCGAACGAACTGTCTCAGACATCGGTCGCGATGGATGTTCGTAACCTGAGCAGCCCAGGGCGCTTTCGGAACATCAGCTTTCAGCTTCACCGCGGCGAGGTTCTGGGACTGGCTGGACTGGTGGGAGCCGGACGGACGGAGATCGCTCGAGCAATCTTCGGCATCGACGAATACAGTAATGGAGAGATCCTGATCAATAAACGTCGACTCCCGGCGCGTTCAGTGACTGCTTCAATCGCAGCAGGGCTCGCGATGGTTCCGGAAGATCGACAGCATCAGGGTCTGATTCTCCAGATGAGTGTGTCGGAAAATCTTTCGATCGTGATCCTGAAGCAGCTGACGAAAATCGGGATTGTCCAGAAACCGCGTGAACGATCAGCAGTCCTGGAGCAGATAGAGAGCATTCAGGTTCGATGCAACAGTCCAGACGTTGCCGCTTCGTCACTGTCGGGAGGTAATCAGCAGAAACTTGTTCTCGGAAAATGGCTGGCGAATTCTCCGAAGATCCTGTTGCTGGACGAACCCACACGCGGCATTGACGTCGGAGCGAAAGCACAGGTTCATTCCATCATCCGGCAGCTTTCTGAAGGCGGGATGGCCACACTGCTGATCTCATCCGAAATGCAGGAATTGCTGGCTGTCTGTGATCGCATTCTGGTCATCAGGAATGGTCAGGTGTCCGACGATCGCCCGGTCGCGAACTGGACGCAGGAAGAACTTCTTGCACATTCACTTCCCGACGGAGATTCAGCGGCTGAGGAAGAAACCGTAGCCTGCGGAGCCCCCGCGGGTGAGCCCCGTGATCAGACTCATGCATCGGGAGATCATCCATGAGTGCATTGAGACCGCCCCAAAGTACATCAACAGCGATCCGCAGTGAAGACCGTATCACGCAGCGGGCATTCTCAGGAAGAGCCATCGGACTTGTCGGGCTGATTGCTGCGATCACAGCCATGACCGGGATTGCCGACTCTCGATTTCTTTCCGGAGATGTCTGGCTCGATATACTTGTTCGAGGGGCGCCGGCAGCGATTGTGGCCTGCGGCCTGATGCTTGTCATCGTCATCCGTGAAATTGACATTTCGGTCGGTTCTCTGATGGCGATTCTGGCTGCTGCGCTTGGCAGACTGATCTCAGAGAATCATGGGAATCTCACGCCCTTGATCGGGATCCCGGTCATACTGGCACTCGGAACGGCATCGGGAGTGCTCACCGGCGTCCTCGTGACATTCGGAAATGTGCCATCCATCATCGTGACTCTGGGATTACTCTCCGTTTACCGCGGTGGAGCCACGCTTCTGATGGGAGGCAGGAATATTGATGGATTACCGGAGGGCCTCCGGGATCTTTCTCGAACAGGTCTGCTGGGAATTCCAGTCAGCGTATGGACTGCAGGTGTCACGATCCTTCTCACATCGCTGCTCATTCGACTGACTCCGTCCGGCAGGCAGATATTCGCGTGCGGAAGCAGTCCGGAATCAGCCCGGATGGCAGGACTCCCGATCCGCCGACTGAAAATCTTTGTCTTTGCATGGACAGGTTTTCTGACAGCACTGGCCACTGTTGTTGACATTCCGCGACTTCCGAAAATCGAATCGGGAATCGGCCTGGAATTCGAACTGCTTGTCGTAACCTGCGTGCTGGTTGGAGGCGTTTCAATCCATGGGGGACGAGGAAATCTGACGGAAGTGGTCCTTGCGGTCTTTCTGATGACGATGATCAGACCGGTGCTGACATTCATGAATATCGGGGAATCCGGAGAGAAATGGACGAGGGCAATTCATGGGATATTCATTCTCCTGGCAGTGCTCGGTGATCGTTTCAGATCGCAGCGTTCGCAGAGTCCTGATCAGAATCTGTCGGGAAGCTGAACATGAAACAACAATTTCGTCCGGCTGCCATGTTACGCCATGAAGCTGTTATAGCAGTTCTGCTGTTGATACTGCTGGTGGTGGCAGATTACTGCATTCCCGGTTTTCTTTCCCTGAAAAGCCAGATCCTGTTGTCTAGGCAGCTCTGGGAGACAGCAATCCTCGCACTTGGCATGACAGCGATCATCATCTCTGGAGGAATTGACCTGTCTGTCGGATCAGCGATCGGCTTGTCTGCAATTGTATTCGCTATCACTCACAAATGGTCCGGCAGTCTCATCCTGAGCTGCTGCTGTTGCGTGCTCTCGGGTATATTCTGCGGTGCATTCAACGGGATCCTGATCTCCCGATGGAAGATTCATCCGCTGATCGTAACCCTGGCAACCGGTGCCGTATTTCGTGGTGTCGCTGAAGGAATCAGTCAGGGGCAGTCGAGTTCCGGTTTCGGAGATGACTTTTCCAAGGTTGCGAGAGGAACCTTTGCGGGCATCCCGTTTCCAGGGCTTGTCTTTCTGATGCTGACAGCGATCTTCTGGATCTGGCTGACCAGGACACCATCAGGGCGCTTTATTTACGCAGCCGGGTTCAACGAAGAAGCATGTCTGTTTTCAGGGGTACCGGTTTCGAAACTGAAGTTTCGGCTCTATGTGACCTCCGGGCTTCTTGCGGGAATCGCCACTGTCATTTACGTTTCACGTTTTGATACGGCACGAGCAGATGCTGGTCGTGGGCTTGAACTCGATGTGATTACAGCAGTTGTCGTTGGCGGAACCAGTATCTTTGGTGGCCGCGGATCCATTCCCGGCACAATTCTCGGGGTTCTGCTGATCCACGAAATGCGTCTTTTCACAGTCAGGTTCTGGAAAAACGATGAACTTCGGTCAGTCGCCGTCGGAAGCCTGCTCATCGGCGCAGTTCTTATCTATCAGTTTCTGAGACACCGTTCCGATTCCGCGTCCGGAAGCCAGGCTCAGAATTCATCAGCAACCGGAAGGTAACTCGAAAATGCAATCCTCTCACCTGCCCCGGGAATCTGCGGAAACCTTTCCCAGCCGAGTTTCATTCACTGAAAGACCCGTCGCTCCGAAGACCACCACTGAGCTTGATCAGAGCCGATGCCGGATTCCAGCTTATTCAGGTCCTGGGCAATCGCTGATTCTCCTGATACTGATCATCATCAGTTCGGCAGGCTGTCAGCAGCAGTCGGAACCGTCGCTGAAGACTTCCGATCCATCGGATGCTGCTCAGAATACGAAGAACGAGGATGTAAACAACAATCAAACTGATTCAGGAAATCCGGAAGCAGGAGATCAGAAGAAGATTCGAATCTGCCTGCTCCCGAAGATCAAGGGCATCAGTTACTTCAGTTCGTGTGCAGTGGGCGCAGAGGAAGCGGCCAGAGAACTCAGCAACGTGGAACTGATCTACGATGGACCGATCGACGGCGATGCACGCCGGCAGGCGGAGATGATCGAACAATGGACTGCCGACGGTGTCGACGCCATCTGCGTGGCGCCGAATGCTCCGGATGTCGTATCGAATGCCATGAAGGAAGCTCAGGAGGCTGGAATCAAAGTGCTGACATGGGATGCTGACGGTCTGCCGGGATCACGGTCGTTCTTTGTCAATCAGGCAACTGCCCGGGCCATCGGAGAAGGCATGGTTCAGGCGATGGTCAATGACCTTGGCCCTGAGACAGCCGGAGATGTCGTCATCATCAGCTCGGACGCGACATCCGCAAATCAGAATGCCTGGATTGACGTCATGAAGCCGGCACTGGAAATGACAAAACTGAAACTGCAGACAATCAAATTCCCGGGTGAAAACAGCAGCAACGCACTCGCAGATGCTCAGGATGTCATCCGAAAATACCCGAACCTGAAGGGGATCTTCGGAATCAGTTCGGTGGCATTCCCCGGTGCTGCAGAGGCCGTTCTGCAGGCGGGCAAGTCAGGACAGATTCTTGTCACAGGACTTTCAACACCCAATGACATGAAATCGTTCGTTGAATCCGGCACAGTCAGATCTTTCGTGCTCTGGAATACCATCGACCTCGGCTATCTCACGGTCCACGCAGCGGAGGCTCTTGTCCGTGGCCGATTAAAGCCCGGTGACACCACACTGAAGGCAGGTCGCCTCGGGGCGAAGACGATCGCAGGTGATAACATTCTCCTTGGAGACATCATTGTTTTCACCCGCGATAACATCAGCCAGTATGATTTCTGAGTCAGATCGAAATCCGGACTGCAGAACAGAGAACTCCCATGCGTCTTGGAATGATGCAGCCCTACTTCTTTCCGTATGTCGGATATTTCAGTCTGATTCATGCCACTGATCACTGGGTCGTGTTTGATTCAGCACAGTACATTCGGCGCGGCTGGGTCAATCGAAATCGCATTCTTTCGACAGGTGAATCTCCCTGGAAATATATTCGGATTCCGGTGCAGCATGCTGACATGGAGACACGAATTTCGGAGATTCTGATTGATGGCAGAACATCCTGGATCAACTCACTGATACAGAATCTGGACTACTATCGACTGAAAAAGGCGCCTTTCCATCGATCTGTCAGTGAGTGGCTGCAGGAGACACTTCGTTCTGCCATTGAAGATTCTGCGGCTGAAGCCGAATCTCCGACAGCCGAAACGACCAAAGACCAACCGCTGGCGCCCGCACTTCTCTATATGCTGAAGGAAACATGCCGGTATATCGGCCTTCGTTTTCATTATCAGCTCTACTCAGAACTGTCCGGCGCGCCGGACTACGTTGCTGACGCAGGCCACTGGGCCCTGGAAGTCGCAAAGATCATGAATGCAAGCCACTACATCAATGCACCAGGCGGCAGGAGCCTCTTTAATCCGGTGGACTTTGAGACCGCCGGAATTCAGCTGAGTTTCCTGGAGCCGCATCTGACTCCTTACGAACAGAAACGTCCGACGTTTGAACCAGCACTCTCGATCATTGATCTGCTGATGTGGAACTCGCCGGCAGATACCCGAACACTGGTCGAACAGTACACTGTTCAGCCATGACTCACGACAGACAACTCCTTCAGTGCCTCCTGCGGCCCGTGCAGTATCGATTCAACGAAGACGTTCGTTGCAGAGAATCATGGAAAGATCAATGAGCTCATCGGTTCATCGGGATGCCGACATCTACTCTCTGCTCAGACAGAAGCTGGAGCCGGAGTACCGTGTTGAGACGTTTCCGAGCGCCGATTATGGCACTCAGGACAGCTATTGCTACTGCATTTTTCGTGACAATGAACGGATCGCAGAGCTCAGAGGAACGTTCGGGGATCACAGTTCCGGTGAGCTCTCTTCTCAGGCTGAAGCTGTTGTTCAGCGTCTGACCGGAAGGAGTCTTCATGATGCCCCTGACGAGAATCCGGTCTGTGTGCCTACTATTCAGTCAGACCCAATGATTGCCAGTCGGCTGATTCCACTTACGACCAACACTACATTTTTTAATTCGGGACGCGCCGCATTCTGTTTTCTGGTTGGTCGAATCATTCGTCCGAAACGCCTGTGGCTTCCGACGTATGTTGCTGGATCACTGGTCTCTGCAGCACTTCAGAGACTCCCTCAGACGCCGCTCCACTTTTACCCTGTCGACCGAAATCTGGAATGCCATTTTCCAGCAAACCTGACACAGGACGATTCCGTCGTTGTCATCCATTACTTTGGTGCACAGAACAGGAATGCGGCCGCATTGCCGGAATGCAGTCGAGTGGACGACATGTCGCACATGCTGCCCTGCCGGCATGGAATGACGAAGAATGAATTCGGCAGTCTTCGCAAGACTTTCCGGATCGCTGATGGAGGCTTCATCACAGGGCAATTCAATCCGGTCTATGAATCATCGAGAGGTGAAGACGTCTGGCTGCGTCGGCAGGCACGCGACTGGAGAGACCTGCGGGAAGCGGAGAACATGATGGATCGAAACTGGTCCGTCTCCGACATGTCCAGCCAGTCCGTAGCTGTTCTGGCATCTCTGGACCAGAAGACAATGGCAGAACAGCGTCTGCAGAATGAGGATTACCTTCGGAACAATTTTCTTCCCGGACAACCGCTGGTGGCGTACCAGCCAGGTGATATCCCGCTGCTGCATCATCGCATCTTTCAGACTCGGGAAGAAAGGGACTCTGTCCGACAGTTTCTTGCAGCCAGAGGCGTCTTTTGTTCCATCCACTGGCCGGTCCATCCGGAAGTCCTTCGTCGCCGGAATGACGTTGATGTCAGCGACGCGATCTGGCTTTCGGATCACATGCTGTCAATCCCTTCGGCCGATCTGAGTCTCAACCAGATGGAATACATCTGCCGTTGTGCACAGGAATGGACGCGGAAAGCGTAAACAGATCTCGCCTTCGATTCGCTTGAGTTCGCACGTTTATCGACGGGCTCTTCCATCTGCAGCAGATCCTGCAGCTATTCACCGCCCTGCAGGATTTGCGAACAACAGGAAGAACACGCAGCTTACATCAACTTTACCGCGTACCTGGAGTGAACAGGTATCGTTCGACAATCCGATGAGGCTTACCCGCCGAAGCCAAAAAATACCGATGCGAATGATTTCCGGGGTCGATGAGCATAGCGAGCGGAGGCGTACCCGGACTCGTCTCAGCCATGCGCGGTCAGAAGAAGTCGCCTCTCAGCAGTCTTCTCACCGCCAACCATGTTGCATCAGGGAGCACAAGTGGCTTCACAGCTCATCCAAAAGCGGCTTCAGCATGCTTATGAACGCCACGTCTCGGGTGACAGTGGAAGTGCTGCGGCAATTTATGCTGAAGTGCTGACGCAGGATCCGAACAATGCCGACGCCTGGCATCTTTCTGGACTTGTGGCGTTCCAGCAGCGGCGATTCGACGACGCGGAATCACTGATCCGCCGAGCACTGCATATTCGACCAGAAGAACCTGCCTACGAAGCGAATCTGGCAGCCGCACTGCTCGCCAATGGAAAATCAGCCGAAGCAGAAAATCGGTGTCGCCGAATACTTCGAGTGGATCCGTCGCACGTGGATGCGATGCGGCACCTCGGAACAGCTCTGCGAAACATGCGACGCACCGAAGAGGCAGCTGAGGTCTGTGAAGCTGTCGTCAGAACTCGCCCCGCCGACGTCGACGCACTCTGCAACCTCGGTGCTGTGCTCGCAGACATTGGACGCATCGATGAAGCGCATCGCACGCTGCTGAAGGCAAGATCCATTAACTCCGGAATGCCACAGATTCATCTGAATCTCGGTGCTATCCAGAGACAGCTCGGTCATTTTGATGACGCCATGGTGTCGCTGAATCGAGCGACGGAGCTGGCACCGAACCTTTCCGAAGCAGCAACCAATCGAGGAAACCTGCTGCTCGAGATGGGGCGTCCCGATCAGGCGCTCGTAGAATTTGAGCGAGCACTTTCGATCAATCCGGACTCCTGTATGGCACTCAGCGGAATCGGACAGGCGCTGCAGGTGCTTGGTCGATGGTCTGAAGCCATGGAGGCGTTTCGTCTCGCCTGCCAGAGTGACAGCGCGCGCAACAGACAACAGCAGGGATCAGAGATTCCAGGCGACAATCCGGTTCGACGTCGCCTCATCAGCAACATGCTTTACTGCTCCACGCTGGTTCCGGAACTCGATCGGGAAGCCGTATCTGAACTTCACAGGAGCTGGGGAGTTGCCATTGAAAACTCCGTGCCGGCAATGTCCCACCGAATCTATCAGGATCCGGAAAAACGACTGCGCATCGGCTACCTTTCACCGGACTTTCGTAATCATGCCACGATGAAGTTCTTTCTGCCGTTTCTGCGAATGCACAACAGAACTCACTTTGAGATCTTGTGCTATTCCGAGACCGTCAGAAACGATGAAACAACAACCGTCGTTCAGAACCTGGCTGACCAGTGGAAAACTACGAACGGCCTTTCGGATACTCGGCTGTCTGAAATCATCTGCTCCGATCAGATCGACATTCTCGTCGATCTCGCAGGACATACTGCAGGGAACCGGCTTGGAGCAATGGCGTTCCGCCCGGCCCCTCTTCAGGTTTCGTTCCTTGGATATCCGGGAACAACAGGCCTGACTCGAGTTGACTATTTCCTGTCTGACGAAAAACGCGAGGACGAGAATACAGCAAACAGCTTTACAGAACAGCTTGTGCTGATGCCGCACGGAGCCTGCTGCTTCGATCCTGGAACCCGCTCCCCGGAAATCGATGAACCACCGGTGCTCGAGAATGGGTACATCACACTGGGTTCCACTCATCGTCTCGAGAAGATTTCACCGCAGTGTCTTCAGGTCTGGTCGCAGGTGATGAACGCCATTCCGGATGCTCGGCTGCTCATCATTCGTGATGTACTGGGCAGCAGTGCTCTGCTCAGAAACAATCTGAGGCGGCAGCTGTCAGCTGCCGGAATCAGTAATGACCGAGTCGATCTGGAGTGGAACATTCCGTCAGATCATCTTCAGATCTACTCCCGCTTCGATATTCTTCTCGACGTCTTTCCGTGGCCGTCCGGTACGACAGCATATGAGGCGATGTGGATGGGAGTGCCAATCCCGGCAATCACCGGGACCATGGTTCGTTCTCGCCAGACAGCGTCTTTCATGCACTTCGCAGGTTGCCCGCATCTTGTTTCAGATTCAGTCGAGAGCTATCCGGAGCTTGTTGCTGACCTCGCCATTCGACTGGGAGATCTCTGCGAGATGCGCAGGTCTCTTCGTGACCGGATGAAGGCCACCGTCTGCAACGGTAAACAGTTTGCTCGCGATCTTGAATCGGTCTATCGCCAGATGTGGCGACGTTACTGCGGAGTGGCATTCGATCAGGGACAACTGAGAATTCTAAGCCCGGCAGCACAAGGAGTCTGCTCTTGATTCAGCATCAGATAATGGCTGACAGATCGGGACGCGTGCCTCACTCTGAGTCGCAAAGTAACTCTCCGCAGAGTGAGCTCTTCCACACTGTTCCGAATTATTCTGCGATCGTACTTGCCGACGACATCGAAGAGTTCGGACCGGACGTCGCATTGTCACTTTCGGAGCTTCCGTCATCAATCGCTGACCTGAATCGCCGATATCGTCGACTTGTTGCTCGACGCGGGCTCAGAACTCTCCCGGACATGGAATGCTGGATCGGTCGACCTGTCGAAGTCTTTCTGAGACATGATGCCGTGTTCGTCTTTGCAGTGGCAACCGATGACACGATCGGAATGTGCAACCGCGTGGAACTGATGAATTCTTCATTCGTTGTGGACACTTCCGGACGCCGCCAGACACTCAGCCAGAGCGGCCCGCTTCCGAATGCAACAGCCGTTCATGCATTCGTTCAGGGTATCGCATTGTCATTCAGCAATGATGACAGTATACCGGACATGTTCGGCTGGGAACCGATTGTCTACCGACCATCAACGTGTGAGACATTCGTCAGCAGCATTACCGGTCGGCCCGTCTACCGCGCGATGCGAACTCATATGACGGCGGGACGGACGAAGGTCTGGTGCCAGGGGATCCACACCGAAGCTCTGCCCCCAGCCCCTTCCGGAGACATCCGGTGAAAACATCCGTGCTTCAGCTGGCTGCGTTCGGCGGTTCACCTCAATATGAGGTACCAATTCATGTGGGACAACCTTCCATTCCTCCGCGAGAACAGCTTCTGGCGGCCATGGAACAGGTTCTGAATTCGGGAATCCTGACCAATAACGGACCACAGGTTCGGGCTTTTGAGCAGGCGATTATCAGAGCCACCGGCGCGAGGCACTGCGTCGCATGCTGCAACGCCACCACGGCTCTGCAGATCGCGGCTCGGGCGATGAACCTCACCGGTGAGGTGATCATGCCCTCACTGACATTCGTGGCGACAGCTCATGCAATGGAGTGGATCGGACTCACCCCCGTCTTTGCCGATGTCCTTCCTGAGTCGCAGACAATGGATCCGGAATCTGCCGCCGCGTGCATCACATCAAAGACATCAGCACTGATCCCCGTTCATCTCTGGGGACACACCTGTGATGTTCCTCAGCTTACTGAACTGGCCCGCGAGAACAACCTGAGACTTCTGTTCGATTCCAGTCATGCATTCGGGTGTCGGCGAAACGGCATTCCCGTCGGCAACTTCGGGGATGCTGAAGTCTTCAGTTTCCACGCAACGAAGTTCGTCAACTCCTTTGAGGGTGGCGCCATCGTGACGAACAATGACCAGCTTGCCGAACGATGTCGTCGGCTGCGGGCGTTCGGTATCACGGATCTGACTGAAGTGAGCGATATCGGAATCAACGGCAAGATGCATGAAATCTCTGCCGCAGCAGGTCTTGTTTCACTGGACCTGCTTCCGAAACTTCTGGAGACCAACGAACGAAATCGGGAGATCTACAGGACTGAACTCGCAGACATTGGCGGCATCACGGTACTGCCGATTCCGGAGACGACTGAAAGCAACCTTCAGTATTTCGTGACGATGATTCATGAGGAAGTTCTGGGGCTTTCTCGAGATCAGGTTGTGAATCTTCTCAGAGCCGAAGGAATCTTTGCTCGAAGCTACTTCGTTCCCGGCTGCCATCGCTCCGCTCCTTATGTCAGCAATGGCGCATCCTGCCATCAGCGGACATCACTGCCGGTCACCGAAAGCATTCTGCAGGAAATCATGCAGCTACCGACAGGAATGGCCATCCAGCCGGAAGATGCCTGCACCATTGGACGAATGCTTCGATTCATCGCAGAGAACAGCGGTGAGATCAGTCGATTACTGCGGATGCGTTCCGGAAGAATTCCGCGACACCCGGCTGATCCGTCAAGGCCACGAGAAACTCCACTGCGAGAGGCCGGCTGAAGAGCGACTCATCCAGAAATGTACCAATCGGTCGGAGTTCAATCTCTCTTACGATTTCAGCACATCAGTCGTGGTCCCTGAAGAAATGCCTGAGCCAGATTATTTTCAGATTACCAACTGCATCGAAGGCTTCTTCGATCGATTCGGTGATACGCCGCAGGGAATGGGATGGCCCAATACCGAGGATGCCCTCCGTCGGCATCAGGTCATGCTCAGACTGATCCGCAACGCTTCCGTCACTCCCGCTGAAGAGCCCATCCACGTTCTGGACCTGGGGTGCGGGTGCGGACAGTTTTATGAGTTTCTGAAGGCGAGAGGCACGTCAAACATTCGGTACACCGGTATCGACCTGTCGGAACGATTCATCGGAGAATGCCGATCGAAGTTTCCGGAGGCTGACTTCCGATGCCTCGACGTCATGAAGCACCCAGAACTTCTGGAAACGTTCGACTACGCGGTGCTCAATGGCCTGTTCACGATGAAATGTGCGATGTCGTTCGATGTCATGTGGGACTTCGTCCAGCGGCTCGTCAGACTCGCATTTCACCACACGCGTCACGGCATCGCGTTCAATGCAATGTCGAAACACGTCGACTGGGAACGAGACGACCTTTTTCATCTTCCGATGGATCTGCTGGCAGCATTTCTGTGCAGCCAGGTGAGCCGGCACTTCGTGATGCGAAACGACTACGGGCTCTACGAATTCACAACGTATGTGTACCACGAACGTTCTGAAAAGACCGTTCCGGCCCCAAAATAGGTGCCCACGTCACCTCCACTCAGACAACCTTTGTCAGCTGCCGGCGCGACGATGAGTCACCATCGGCTGTCCGCCACCGAGGACGCGATTGTCGATCTTTGGGACCGCAGCTCCCAGAACTCGCGATGTCCGATTCGCTTTCTTCGCTTCAGAACCGTCTCCGTCTTCCTTCAGAAGTGAACGGCGTTTCTCAGCCGCAACAAGCTTCTCTTTAGCGACGCGACGTTCACGTTCTTTCTGCTTTTGCTGTTTTTTCTTGTCCGTAGCCATAGTCTCGATCTTCGTAGCAATGAATCCGAACCGACTTCAGGTCACGATCTCTTCGTTGTTTCCCGAATGTTTACAGACCTGTGTCTGCCTTCGTATGAGTATAGTTGACTCAGCCACAGAAATCGAGGCCCTGTTGTGCGATTCGAACACCATGGCCCACACATGAGCTGAACGTCGTGCGATGCGATGAGCGTCACTCCGGGAGCCGGGATTTCAGAATGGTTCGCATCACTGGAATATCGGTCACTTTCTGCAGTCCGAAGCAGAACAGCTCCGGAGCCTGCTCGAAGGACAGATTCTGTTCGATGATCTCACCCAGCGAACCCAGTGACTGCTCTTCCTCGATTGTCACAGCATGCGACGGATCAAGAACGGCAGCGACGAGCCCGATGACGCCGGATCGTGTTCCGTTTGTCACCAGTTTCACCTGGTCAGTTCCGGCAGAAGTCTGAATCCATCGGATGACCCCTGTCAGCTGCCCTGTCTGTACCCCAAGCGGCCTCTCTCCGGTTGTGGCAATCATCAGTGCCCAGAGATATTCCCGTTCAGCGATTCGCAATTCTCCCTGGAACTGCAGATCCGCAACAAAGACTCGATATCCGTCTTTCAGGAGTCGTTCGACCTGATCGCTGGCAGCCGATCGTCCTGAATCACTGATCACAACTGCGGTTCGATCCGCTCTGCTGTCGGAGAATTCGGTCACTGGAATGACCCACTGAGTTCCGCCCACCAGTTTCCAGTGCTTCACTTTCAGGCTTCCCGATTCCTGCGATGCCACAGCTTCTGCGGTGAACTCCGCACCGACAGGTTTCACCGTTTCCTGCAACCGGCTGCGATGGTCTGCGACAAAATCTTTCCAGGCAGCAGACTTCGGATCCGGCATGGAATTCCGAAGTTCCTCACTGTTCTTTCGGGCCTGCGACTGAGCAAGAGTCTGAAATGTCTGATTGGGGGCAGCCAATGGAACGTTGAGCACGTCTGCAGTTCTGATCTCCTGGTCAACCGGCTTTTCGTTCGTGGAGAATCGCTCTTCCTCCCCATTGAACCACTGGTCTCGAATCATCCGATACAACGCCTGCCGATTGTCCAGAAGAAAGTTATGGTCTCCCGGGTCAGAATTAACATGAGTCCTCAGCCGGGATTCCTGTCCCAGCAGTCGATACACCGGGACTGCGGCATCCATCAGTGGCGGCAGTGCATGGGCCGATGCAAAACAGCAGTTGTCTTTCTCGTTGTAGGTCAGCAACGCAGCTCGAGGCGCCAAAAGCGTTGTCAGCTGAGCATAGTCGGCTGTGACCCCCAGATCCGTGGGTGTCTGTTCGGAGTCACCAAGGTCTGAAAAGTATTCTGCCCTTGTCCGGAAACTGGAGTATCCCGCAACTGGATTGCACAGCGTGACACGGGGATCCAGCGAACTGATCAGGATTGTCTGCCACCCACCACCGGACAATCCGGCCACACCAACTCGTTCCGGGTCCGCATTTTCAAGGGCAAGAAGCAGATCCAACGCCCGCGACATGGCCAGATAAAACGGAGCGAGCCCACTGGTTCCGCACAGATCAAGCTGGTTCATTCGACCGTGGCTGTAGCCGGAAGTTGCCAGCTGCCCCATTCCGAACCATTCCGTATTCAGAGCAATGATGCCGTTCCGTGCCAGATGAATACAGCGAGTCTGCTTGTAATCAGCGGCCTTTCCGTTTCGATCATGGCCATTGACGTTCAGAAAGACAGGCACTTTCCCGCTGATCTTCTCCGGAACGTACAGCAGCGCCGGAATCCAGAGATCCGGCAATGCCTCGTAGCGGAGTTTTCGGATTCGATAGCCAGGCCCACCGGGCATCTCTTCGAGCATCTCGACGTGCCCGGGTGAGGTTCGCCACTCCGCAGCCTGACCGCGAAATACAACATCGCGCAAAACGCTCTCACGCAGCTTTTCCGAATAATTCTTCCATTCGCTGACTGTGGAGATCTCAGGAACCGGCCTGATTCGGCTGGCTGAGAAACGTCTGACATCACGAAGTGCCTGATCATCCGGAATCAGGTCCTTTGTCAGGTAAGGCGTCAGGCGATTCACAGAATCCTGCGCGAGGCCAGATGACAGACAATCACTTCCGCCGCTCAGGAGGTTCAGCAAAATCACCGAGAACAGGAAGGGTCGCACAGATTGACGTACCGTAGTGAGCATGCTTTTCGGAGCTCCGAGGAAATGTGAATCAGCATCTGGAGAAAAAGCGACAGCATCATTGAGGCGATGATGGGCCATCAGGCGATAATGTCGTGAATGACCTGACCGTGATCGATGTCGAGTCGTTTATGCCCGGGTATCTCCAGTCGATGGCGGTCCAGTCCGAGCAGATGAAGAACGGTCGCGTGGATATCGGTGACGTAGTGCGGATTCTCCACCGCATGAAATCCCAGCTCATCGGTGGCCCCGTGAACGTATCCCTTCTTCAGGCCACCACCGGCAAACCAGACCGTAAATCCGTGGGGATGGTGATCTCGACCGGTCCCCGGCGCATTGAACATGCCGCCCGCTTCAACAGCCGGAGTTCTGCCGAATTCCGTGCAGCACACAACCAGCGTCTCGTCCAGCAGCCCTCGCTGTTTCAGGTCATTGACAAGGCCGGCCAGCGGCTTGTCGACACGCTCACACGAACGAGAGTGATTCTGTTTCAGCTGCTGATGCGAATCCCATTCTCCATAATCACTCAAATAGACCAGAGAGTATCGAACTCCCCGTTCTGCAAGACGTCGAGCTGCCAGCAGTCTTCGACCATAGATCTCCGTCACCGGATTTCCGATGCCATACATCTGCTGCGTTTCCTGAGTCTCCTGAGTGAGATCCATGGCTTCCGGTACAGCAGACTGCATTCGAAAGGCCAGCTCATAACTCTGGATTCTCGCTCGCAACTGCTCATCATCGGGATACTTTGCTGCAGCCACGCGATTCAGTTCCGCAACGAGTTCAAATTCATTGCGCTGTTCGTCAGCAAGCATGCTCTTTGAACGAACGCCGAATGGCAGTGGGGCATTCGGATCAAGGGACAACTGGATCCCCCCGTGCGAAGGCCCGAGGTAATACGGATCGAAATTCTGACGCACTCGGTTGTCTTTGAACTCACCCAGAAAGACAAATCGAGGCAGGTTCTCATTCAGCGCACTCAGACCGTAATGGATCCAGGATCCAATGACCGGTTCGCGTTCGTCCAGAGCATGCCGTCCCGTATGCATCTGGAATTCAGCAGCGTGATCGTTGTCTGTAGTCCACATCGATCGAACAATGCACAGATCATCGACGCAGTTCGCCAGATGCGGCAGCCAGTGACTGACTTCGATTCCTGCATTTCCGCGTGGACGATAACCGACCTGGAGAGGCCAGATCTTGCGGTGAACCTGACGATCATCTCCCACGACAGAACGCGACCGAGAGAGATAAAACGGTGACTGAATCGGATTCGGCAGCCCCGTCTCCTCGAATGTCATCCCGGCATATCGGTTCAATGCCGGCTTCGGATCGAATGTTTCCATGTGGCTGACACCACCGGAAAGAAAGACCCAGATGACGGATCTGGCCTTCGGCGCGAAGTGTGGTCTCCCGTCTGCAGGCGTCCATTCCTCGGCGCTTGAATGATCGCCGGCTGAATTTTCTGAAGCAGCCGTTCGGTTGTCGCGTCCTAGAAGCTCACCCAGCGCAAGACCAGTGACACCAAGCCCCATGTCTGCGAGAAAGCCACGACGTTGGAGTCGATTTCGCAGATCCCGAATCTGCTGCCGACATTCTGTCACTGATTCGCCCTCCCCCGCCGCGTCAATCAAACCGTTGAAACCATGCTATCAGCTAACGGACCGTAAGAAAGTCACTGTGGTTCAGCATCGCGTGAACAAAACTCTCCAGAGTCCGAAGCTCAGCTGTCTCCGGGGAAACTATCGGCTGACCGTCTGCCCCCGTCGAATCTCTGTAGAGAGCCCTCTGACGCTCCAGAAAGCTCAGACTGATCTCCGTTTCGCGTTCTTCCGGATTCCTCGAAAGAATCCATTCAAAGGCCGAACGAATGAACTGACGCTCATCCTTTCCGGAGATCTCCAGAAGTCTTCCAGTCAGCGCTCGACTCTGTTGTTCAGTCAGTTCGCTGTTCGAAAGTGCCAGAGCCTGCTGAGGCAGAATCGAAGAGGTCCTCCGGTAACAGTCGAGCGGACTCGGAGCATCGAAGAGCTCCAGAAACTGCATCTTCGTCTCACCATGATGAGAAAAGTAAAGACTTCGCCGTCGGCTCGAAAGCCCGAGCGACTGATCAAGCTCTGCTCCGCCCTGTGTCAGGTCCAGCTGTCCCGATACAAACAGAATGCAGTCTCGCACCGCTTCTGCTTCCAACCGTCGCGTGTTCGCTCGCCACAGGTATCGGTTTTCCGGATCTTTGTTCTGTGAATCCTGAAATTCACTTCCCGGAGCGACAGACGAAGTCCGTTTCCATGCCTCGCTTGTCAGGATCAGGCGATGGATATGCTTCTGGCTCCATCCGTTCTCCATGAACTCCACCGCAAGCCAGTCGAGCAGTTCCGGATGAGACGGTGGCTTGCCGTTCCTTCCGAAATTCGACGTTGTCTCCACCAGCGGTTTTCCAAAGTGCCAGTTCCAGATGTGATTCACAGCCACTCGAGCAGACAGTGGATTGCTTCGATCGACGATCCAGCGCGCGAGTGCCGACCGACGTCCGGTGCTTTTTGAAATGAACACAGAACTCAGTGGCGTGTAGGTCGTATCCGTCTTCTTGAGTGCCTCCTCCGACGCAGCTTTTGCGGACTTCGCCGTATCCACCGCAGCGCGGGCTTTCTGAATCTTCTCAGTTCGCGAGCTGTCCGTATCCGGCTGTGATTCTGCTCGCAGCAGATCCAGTTCCGCTGCAGCCAGCTGGCTGAGTGCCTTCTGGAACGCAGCATTCCGTTCTGCATTTGCGGCAGCCGCAGCCGTGACTGCCATATCCGGAGAGCGATCGATATAGCGAGCTCGCTCTGCTGCGGTTCTACTGACCCACGAACTCAGTTCCGCACGAGCCGCTTCAAGCTTCAGAGAAGCAGCAGTGCGCATCTGAGTCGCAATTGGAGCGACATCGGTCTGATCTGCAGCGTTCAGTTCTGCAAGTGCCTCGTCAACAGCCTTCTGTCTCGCAGCAATCTCTTCTGCCTGCACGGAATCCCTGAGACCAGGGTACCAGGATGTGACAGGCAGTTCGATCGGCTGAATCTCGAAAGCTTTGCGATCGAGGAACGTCGGTATCGCAACAGAAACCGGCTCAAGATCGGAAGCGATATTCCGCTGGTCTCCACCCCGATAGATCCGAGTCGCAGCGTCCGGCTGGTGGTCGAATATGCGAACCATTCCACTGGTGATCGGCCCGTACGAAGCTCCGTAAACATACGCTTTATGAGGCCCCGGATCCGGTTCTCCCGGAACACGGTCATGCCGCAATTCAAGGGGCTCAAAGACCGCTCGAAGCTGAAAATACTCCCGCTGAGAAACAGGATCGTATTTGTGGTCATGACAAAGAGCACACTGAAACCAGAGCCCCAGAAAGGCTTTGCCGGTATGCTCAACCTGATCCCGCATCCATGTATCACGATTCCATTTGAACCAGTTTCTGACCACGAAGCCTGTTGCGGCAACTGTATCGAGATCATCGGGAGCCACTTCGTCGCCTGCCAGCATCTCGACGACCATCTGATCGTAGCCCTTGTCGCTGTTGAGAGACCTGATGATCCAGTCTCTCCAGCGCCAGATGGTTGGATAGCTGTTCATGACATCCGGCACGCTCCGACGACCATACCAGTCGCTGTATCGCCAGACGTCCATCCAGTGGCGAGCCCAGCGTTCACCGTAAGATGGAGATTCGAGCAGACGATCCACAGCTCGTTCCCACGCGCCCGCGGACTCATCGTCACAGAAGGCACGCTGGTCTTCCGGTGCCGGAGGCAGACCGGTGAGGTCAAATGTCACACGACGAAGCAGAGTTCTGCTGTCGGCAGCAGGAACCACCGTGAGCGCACGTTGAGTGAGTTCCCGGTTAATCAGCGCGTCAATCGGATGCAGCACCCTTTCCTCGGGGCTCAACTCCGGACGGACGGGAGAGCGAAAAGCCCAATGGCCTCGTGGATCCGGATCGGGCTTTTCATCAGAAGGTGAAACTGCCCCCGCAGCAATCCACTCGCGCAAAGCGAGGATCTGCTCCTGATTCAGTCGCTCACCCTCAGGTGGCATTCGCTGTTCTGCGTCCGCATGCTCAACGCGGCGAACAAGGAGGCTCGCATCGGCGTCACCCTTCACGATCGCCGCACCGGTGTCGCCACCAGTCCTAATTGCTTCACCGGTATCGAGCCGAAGTCCACCCTCCTGCCGAAGCGCTCCATGGCACGCAACACAACGCGCCCGAAGCAAAGGCCGAACGGTCTGCATGTAGTGCGTGGATTCCTCACCCGCAGCCATCGAGGCAGCAAATGCAGAAGCCAATCCGAGACTCAGCATCAGGATTCGCATGACCACCATCCAAGACTGCAGGACGACCTGCGTGGTGCAGGAATTCATCAGAACGAAAACAGGGTATGGATTACTATCATTCAAAGCAATTCCGGACCCCGGTATTCCAGCGACTCCGGATCGCTCGATTCTGTCTCGGAACAACACATTTTCGCATCATGGCAGTTCTGACACCACTGTTTTATCCAGCGCCGTGTGTTCTACCTGCAGTCACAGACAACACAGCGCTGTCACCACCGATTCAGAATCTCAGTGATCAGTGGTCCATCAAACATCCTCAAATCATGAACAGGTGCAATCATCATACATCATGCAGGTCGGAATCCCGATGGTCGATAGCTCAGATGGCCGTTCACTTTTTTTTCTGCTCAATGATCGAGTGTGAGCGTGCTCACAGACATGAATCCCGAATATCTCCATGTTATGGCCATGGAAGATCATGACCACGAGAGAGAGTTTCTGCGATAACGCTCGGCGTTCGAATCTTCGCTGGGAAAGCAATGGGAATGAACAAAACATTTGCAATCATCCTGGCCTGCCTGGCACTTATTGCAGTGCTCTCGGCTGGGGCAGTCTGCCTTGCAGACCACCGAATTACCCTGGGGAGAGTCGTGGCGGCGGCGAATCGAATTCCTGTCGGCAAACTCGATCACTCAGGCTGGGACTCGCTGCTGAAAAAAATGTCGACGAAGACTGACTCTTCGATTCCCCAGAATGAAAAGCGATCAGAAGGCTTTCGACGATTCCATACTGCTGATCGCCTACTATCTGCGGTTCTGGCTACACTATCCTGTTCCATGATGCCGAACGGCTCGGAATAAGTCTTCGGGGGAACACTTCTTCCTGAATGTCATAGCCCCCTCGAAGTCGTGGCCCCCAATGAACACAGCCTCTGATTGCATTTGCTGACGGCAGAATCTCTTTTTTCTCGATATGTGGTCCGGTTCACAGACTGACAGACTCTTCTTCGGGTAGTCTGACGGTTCGGGTCGTCTGATGGCCGTTGAAACGGTCGACAGAAGACAACAGCAGTTGTGAGAATTCTCAAATCCCTGCAGGATCAGTCACTATGCTCCGGTCAGAAGCATCAGAAACAAGTACTACCGAAGATTCGGTCTACAATCGCTATGCCGCCGCCGCGAACGCTCGCGAGGATGCCCTGTGCTGCCCGGTGGAATACGCTGTCGACTTTCTGTCTGTGATTCCTCAGGAAATCATTGAGCGCGACTACGGTTGCGGTGACCCGACACGATTCGTGAGTGAAGGAGAAACGGTCGTCGACCTTGGCTCCGGTGGCGGCAAACTCTGTTATATTCTCTCGCAGGTGGTTGGCAGACACGGTCGTGTGATTGGTGTGGACTGCAATCAGGAAATGCTGGGGCTGGCCAGAAGATTCCAGAAAACTGTTGCGGATCGGATCGGACATGACAACATCGACTTTCGATATGGCATGATCCAGGACCTGCAGCTCGATCTTGATCGGCTCGGGCAGGAACTGGCGACGCATCCGGTGTCTGATCCGGCAGGATGGCTTACGCTTCGCAACCTCGAAGAGCGTCTGCGTCGGGACCATCCGATGATCTCGGATAGTTCCGTCGACTGCGTGGTGTCCAACTGCGTGCTGAATCTTGTGCGGCAGCAGGATCGACATCAGCTTTTCGCCGAGATCTTCCGTATCCTGAAGAATGGCGGTCGAGCAGCAATCAGTGATATCGTATCGGACGAAGACGTACCGCAGGACATGAGGACAAATCCGGAACTGTGGTCGGGGTGCATCTCAGGCGCCTTCCGCGAGGATCTGTTCCTGAAGGCGTTCGAAGAGGCTGGTTTCCATGGGATCGAAATTGCCAAACGGCAGGCCGAACCGTGGCGCACGGTCGAGGGAATCGAATTCCGCTCGATCACCGTTGTTGCGTATAAGGGGAAACAGGGGCCGTGCCTCGAGCGTAATCAGGCCGTTGTCTATCGCGGACCGTTCAAAAAGGTAGAAGACGACGACGGTCATGTTTACCATCGGGGCGTTCGCACGGCGACATGTGACAAAACTTTCCATCTGCTGCAGAAGGCACCGTACTCCGGTCAGTTCGATGGCATCGAGCCGCGTGAAGCGATTCCGCTTTCGGAAGCGGTTCCGTTCGATTGCCATCGCAGCAGAATCCGTTCTCCAAAGGAGACCAAAGGATCAGCCTACGCCGCGACCACAGAATCCATCGGACCATGTTGCGATCCTGAAGGAGTCTGTCATTGAATTCCGATAGTAGACCAAAGCAACGCTCGCCAGAGTGTGACTGATCAGGATACTCTGGATGATCCAGATAAAGACCGCCGCCCGGCGACGGCCGCCGCGTTTTCAATCCAAAAGCCTGCTCTCGAAACGAGGAACCGATGGCTGAACTCACGCTTCTTCGAACAGGCGATCGCCTCGCCGATCCAAAGGAACAAGTCGCGACGCTGGAGGCTGACCTGCAGACTCCGGATTTCCAAAGCCTTCTTTCCCGCTCGGGATGTGAAAGGTTACAGGCGAAGGGGATTGATGTGCTGCAGGTGAATCTCGGAAAAGTCTGTAACCAGACCTGCACGCACTGTCACGTCGATGCAGGGCCGGATCGCCGGGAGAGCATGTCTGCGGAAGTCGCAGACGCTTGTCTGAGGCTGCTGCAACGGGCAAAACTCTCTACACTGGACATCACGGGAGGCGCTCCCGAGATGAACCCCCAGTTTCGGAGACTCGTCATCGGTGCGCGAGCTCTCGGTTGTCGAGTGATCGATCGCTGTAACCTGACCATACTGGTCGCACCGGGCTTCACTGATCTGCCGGAGTTCCTCGCCGAACAGCAGGTCGAGATCGTTGCATCCTTGCCGTGCTACCTGGAAGCCAACGTCGACAGGCAACGAGGTGATGGAGTCTTTCTACGCTCACTTCAAGCCTTGCGAAAACTGAATGCACTGGGATATGCAGCCACTGGTTCACAACTCCGATTAACACTCGTCTACAACCCAACCGGCTACTCACTGCCTCCTTCTCAGCAGAAACTCGAAGAAGACTATCGTCACGAAATGCGCAACCGTTACGGAATTGAATTCACGCAACTGTTCACGATCACGAACATGCCGATCAGCAGGTTTCTTGCAGACCTGCTGAAGAACGACAAATACGAAGCATATATGCGAAAACTCGTCGAAGCGTTCAATCCTTCGACGATCAACGGTCTGATGTGCCGTTCAATGTTATCTGTCGACTGGCAGGGCAATCTGTTCGACTGCGACTTCAACCAGATGCTTGATCTGAGGGTCGCCAGCTATGGAGTGACGAGCATTCTCAACGTGGATGATCAATCCCTGGATGAGCTGCAGCGTCGTTCGATTGTCACGGGTAAACATTGTTATGGCTGCACCGCCGGAGCTGGTTCCAGTTGCTCGGGGAGCCTCAGCTGACGGACACCCTGCAGATGGTTTCAAAACCGGGACTGGCTCCTGACGAACGCGATAGTTTTCAGCAGATTATGCAACAGCAGGTGTGCCTGCCTCGGTTTTGAAATGCGATCAATGGATTCTCAGCCCGCTATCAGCAACTCGCCAATCACCTTCTGGAAGAAACTCCTGATGGTGTCGGTCGTCACCATTGTTGCATTTATGGGGTACCGTCATTTCAGTGACAGGCTCAATCTCCAGTATCTGGCGGCTCAGGAGGCTCAGTTGCGCGTCTGGCAACAGGATTCCCCGGCCCTCGTGTACGGCGCGGCGTTCCTTATCTACGTTGCCGTCACAGGCCTCTCCTTGCCCGGTGCGGCAGTTCTGACGCTCACCTGCGGCTGGTTCTTCGGATTCTGGCGCGGGTTGCTGCTGGTCAGCTTCGCCTCCACGGCCGGAGCAACAACGGCGTTTCTGGTCAGCCGATTTCTGCTCCGGGATTCCATCCAGCAGCGGTTCGGCGAACGCATGGAAACGTTCAACCAGTCCCTGGAACGCGAGGGTGCGTTCTATCTGTTCATGCTGCGACTGATTCCTGCAGTGCCGTTCTTTGTGATTAATCTTGTGATGGGCCTGACTCCGGTGCGTACCCGGACCTACTGGTGGGTCAGCCAACTTGGAATGCTGCCTGGCACGGCGGTTTACATCTACGCCGGGTCGAGTGTGCCGAATCTGACAACACTGACCGAAAAGGGAGCGACCGGAGTTCTGTCACCACGGCTGCTCCTGGCGTTCGCGATGCTTGGGATTGTGCCATTGGTGCTTAAGAAAATGGTGGAACGATTTCGTCCCACGGTTTCCGTGGAAACCGCAGGTAAAATCAGCCAGCAGCAACCTTCGTCAGAAAGTGGGATTCCAGCCAGCCCGCATTCCGACGAACATGGCCTCCTGTGAATCCTTATCCGCAGTTCGCGTAGATTCACAGAATTCGTTGTGAGACAATACGGACTTCACATGCCAGAACTGATTCAACTTCAACCGAACGACGAACACAATAAAAAGCTGGAAGCAAACGTTCGTCCGCCGAACTGGATCAATCCGACGCCGAGCGGCCGCTATAACCTTGTCGTCATCGGCGCGGGTACAGCTGGACTGGTGACGGCCGCTGGCGCTGTAGGACTGGGAGCGAAGGTCGCTCTGATCGAACGCGAACTCATGGGCGGCGACTGTCTGAACGTCGGCTGCGTGCCTTCCAAAGGACTCATCAGCAGCGCTCGAGTCATGCGTACCATCATGAAGGCCGATGACTTCGGCATCGAGGTTCCAGTGGGAACGGCCGCAGACTTTTCGCGGGTAATGGAACGCATGCGTCGGCTGCGGGCTCAGATCAGTCCGAACGACTCGGCAGCTCGGTTTCGCGATCTTGGCGTCGATGTCTACCTGGGTGGTGGCCGTTTCACGAGTTCCAGCACCGTTCAGGTAGGCGACCAAACGCTTCATTTCAGGAAAGCCGTCATTGCGACCGGAGCTCGCGCTACTGCACCACCGATACCCGGTCTGGATCAGGTGCCGTATCTGACAAACGAATCGGTTTTTTCGTTAACGGAGCTGCCTCGGCGCATGGGCATTATCGGAGCCGGTCCGATCGGCTGCGAGCTGGCTCAGGCGTTCGCTGACCTCGGTTCAGAAGTACTGCTCTTCGAACAATCGCAGGGCATCCTGCCGCTTGAAGATCGCGATGCGGCAGAAATCGTACGGCATTCCATTTTGCGAGATGGAGTGAAACTGCTGTGCTGCGGTAAAGACCTGAAGCTTCGCGGCGATGCCGGAGGAATCCGTATTTCAGTCGAGTCGAATGATAAGCAGTACGATGAACTCGTCGACCAGTTGCTCGTTTCTGTCGGTCGAGCACCCAATGTGCAGAACCTCGGGCTCGAAGCTGTCGGCGTTGAGTTCGATGCACGAACCGGAGTCCACGTCAACGATCGGATGCAGACCACGAACCCCAGTATCTATGCAGCGGGCGACGTCTGTTCAAAGTTCAGGTTCACACACGCCGCCGATTTCATGGCACGGATCGTGATTCAAAACGCCCTGTTCCTGGGACGATCCAAAGCCAGTGCGCTGACAATTCCGTGGTGTACCTACACGTCACCGGAAATCGCCCACGTCGGATTGTCTGAGAAGGATGCGAAGGAAAAGGGAATCGCAGTCGACACCTGGATCCAGCACTTCGCTGACATCGACCGAGCGATTCTGGCTGGTGAAACAGAGGGGTTCGTGAGGGTCCATACGCGGAAAGGAACCGACCGGATCGTTGGAGCGACCATCGTCGCCCCGCACGCCGGTGATCTGATTTCTGAACTGACTCTGGCGATGACTCACGGACTCGGCCTGAGGAAAATCGGCCGCACGATTCATCCCTACCCGACGCAGGCTGAAGCAATTCGAAAACTTGGCGATCAATACAACCGCTCAAGACTGACACCCTTCGTAAAGTTCATGTTTCAGAAGTGGCTGGCATGGAGTCGATGAGTTTCCGGCAGGAATCCAGTTATACTTGGGTTGCGTGCCTGACTTTTCGGATCAACATTTCTGCTCGCAAAGGTGAACATGAGGAATGCTGGCGGCGATGCTGACCATCTCGTCGAACCGGTCATCTGGGGAGTGAATGGATTGGATCAGAGGATCTCCAACACGAATGCCCCGGACTCTGACACCAGACAGGTCAACGGATACTCACGTCGCCTGGTCGTGATGACGCGGATTCCTGAGGCGGGGCGAGTCAAGACACGGCTCATTCCGGCGCTTGGATCTGACGGTGCTGCGGCCGTTCATGCAACCCTGCTTCAACGAACGCTGCGAGTCGCCGCGGAGCATGCTCAGCAGTCCGGGGTTGAAATGGAAGTCCGCTACACCGGCGGCACACCTGACTCGGTGAAATCGTATCGCAGCGACAATTCTGCCAACTGGAAGGAACAGCAGGGGCAGGATCTGGGCGAGCGAATGCACAACGCCATCTCTGCCGCTCTGAACGAACAGGCTGAAGCCGTCATCGTCATTGGCACCGATTGCCCTGACTTGTCTCATGAGGTGCTCGATCGCGCCTGGCGATTCCTGGAGACGCATGATGTCGTGCTCGGCCCCGCCGACGATGGTGGTTACTATCTGATCGGCATGAGTCAGCCGGACATTCGTCTGTTCGAGGAAATCAGCTGGGGAACGGAATTGGTTCTCCGCCAGACTCAGGATCGCGCGCTGAAACTGAAGAAGTCCGTTGGCCTGCTGCCGGTGCTCAGTGATGTCGACGAACCTGAGAACCTGGTTCTATGTCGTCGCCACGAGAACGAGTTCACACACTGCCTGCCCCGCATGTGTGAGGGACTTCTGAGTGTCGTCATTCCAGCCCTGAACGAAGTCGGTCAGATCGAGGAAACGCTGAAACCGATCCTGAACCACGCGAACGTGGAAGTCATCATTGCAGATGGTGGCAGCACAGACGGGACTTTGAACGTCGCGCAAAGATCTGGTTGCCGAGGAATCGCGGCGAATCGTGGACGCGGCCGTCAGATGAATGCAGGAGCGGCAATGAGTCGCGGCGAGTTCCTGCTCTTTCTGCACGCGGACACTCGCCTGCCGGAAGAGTATTTTCAGGAAATCCTCCGCACGCTGAATGGTGGAGCGATTGCAGGAGCGTTTCGTTTCCGAATTGACCATCCAGGCTGGGCGCTCCGGTGTGTCGAATGGGGAACAAATCTCAGAGCGAGATACCTGCAACTTCCTTTCGGCGATCAGGCTCTGTTCCTGCGTTCACGCGATTTCTTTCGAATCGGCGGGTTCCGGAACTGGCCGCTCATGGAGGATTTCGAACTGTGTCGTCGACTGCGCCAATATGGTCAGATTCGCATCACAACATCTCACATTCGAACTTCTGCTCGCCGGTGGATAACACTGGGTGTTTGGCGTACATCACTGATCAATCAAATGTGTATCGCGGGCTTTTGCCTGGGCGTATCCACTGAGCGACTGGCAACGTGGTATTCATCCTGTACGAGGATTCATGGAGCCCGAAATCGCGGCCCCCTCCTGGTTCGCTGGACGCTGGTGTTCGGGGCTCTGCTGGTGGCCATCGCCTTCGCTTTTCGCAGCCTGATTCTTGCGCGGCCATTGCCAGATGTGGATGGGCATCGCGATACTCTTTCACAGATGATGGAACTGAACCGCCGCACATTCCCAGAGGCAGACGAGATGGATGTCTCGAAAGTGCTGGAGTTGATGAGGCGTGGAAACTGCGTGCTTGTCGACGTACGAACCGATGCCGAACGGGGAGTTTCCATGATCCCGGGAGCGATTTCGGCTCACGAGTATGAACGGACCATCAGGGAGCATTCGGACAGAACGGTAATCTGTTACTGCACGGTTGGATATCGCAGTGCCGATTATGCTCAGAAGCTGAAAACCAGGGGAATTGCAGTCAGCTCATTCAACGGCAGCATCGTTGCCTGGTGTCAGGCGGGCCAGAAACTGACGACGCCGGATGGTCGTGAAACCACGCAGGTTCATGTTTATGGTCCGAAATGGGACCTCGTGCCTCCTGAATATCAGTCTGTGAGGTTCTGATTGCAGAACGAAGCAACAATCCGAATGCTGATCTTTCTCAGCGTGCTGATCGTCATGGTCATCTGGGAATCGATTGCGCCTCGCCGGGTGCGTGTTGCGGATCGAGGGCGAAGATCGTTTCACAATCTTCTTCTCGTCGTCATCGGCTCGCTTCTTATTCGTCTTTTTCCTGTCCTTTCCGCAATCTCCGCTGCCGACTGGGCCAGCCGAAATCGTGTCGGAGTGTTCAACTGGGTCGAAGCTCCTGGCTGGGTTGAAATCTTCTTTACCCTGATTCTGCTGGACCTTCTCATCTATGGACAGCATGTCGCAACACACAGACTGCCTGTGCTTTGGCGTTTTCATCAGGTTCATCACACGGATCTCGATCTGGATGCAGCCTCAGGGGTCCGCTTTCATCCTGTTGAGTTACTGCTGTCGATGATGGTCAAGATTGTTGCAGTGACAATACTCGGGGCTCGAGTCGAAGCAGTCATGCTCTTTGAGATCGTTCTGAATGCCACATCACTGTTTAACCATGCCAATGTGTTCCTGCCTGACTGGTGCGATCGCTGCCTGAGATGGATCATCGTGACTCCCGATATGCACAGGATTCATCATTCCATCCGCAGAGAGGAGATGCACAGCAACTTTGGCTTCAATCTCCCGTTCTGGGACCGTCTCTTCCGCACCTATCACGCTCAACCGGCTGAAATGCAGGAGCATCTCACCCTCGGACTTCCTGAGTTGCGAACAGAAGAGCAAACTGTTCCGGTGTGGGCCCTGCTGATCATGCCATTCAGACAACCGAGGGAAACAGATCTGGATTCCAGTATCGAAAGCGAAGTCGGGAGTTCACGTGACACCTGAGGATCTTTCATCATGGTCAGGAATGGACTCGATTTACGAATCTCCTGATCACCCGAGTATTCACGGTAAGTTCTTTCTCTTCTGTGCAACAAGGCACAGAAAAAGCCACAGAATCTCTGAAGCTCCTCGCTCGGTTGGTTCTCCATTCACGACACGGTCATCCTCTTGAAACGTTTACGCGAATGCACCTTCGATGACGCTCCATTTCAAATCACTCGTTTTCCTGCGGCTTCCTGAGGCGATCCTCGGCTGCGCAGGGGAATCACCATCTGGCAGCCCTCCGAGTGGGGCCTCGTCGGGAGCAACATCTCCGGATCAGGGTTCAGACACAGGCACCGATAAAAAGTCTTCCTCTGGTTCCTGAAGCCGTCAGGAAAAGTCTTTATGCTCTCCTCATCAATCGCGAAATCCTGTGCGTGGCTGATCGCCTGGGGAATCACACTCACGGGCACATTGTCGATTTCGAATCTGCCCGGTAACTGGGGAAACTCTGTCTGCGGTGTCTGGGGATGCGGCCCGCCGCTCCAGGCACTCGTGGCCTGCCATGCCAGCTGGCTCGTGGTGCTGGTCCCGATGGCTGCCGTCGCATCACGTTCCCTGACTGCGCAATGGGTGCATCGAGGGGCAATCATCGGCCTGGCGATTGCAACCACGGGGGCATTGGTATTTGCGTTGCACGAATACTTCACCTGGTATGCTGAGGCTTCGGAGTGGCAACGTTCGTACTTCGCCCATCGCGTGGGGTTCTCAATACTCACCACAGTGGAAACTCCGGTGTTCGAGATCGCCGGGATCTCGGCTTTTCAGTTGGCAGGATCAATGAGACGCCTTCGTCGTTCTCAGGAAACTGTTTCTGCTGACTTCCGCATCGCGAAGACAGAACCAGGCATTTCGACGGTTCGTATGAAATGACCTGGGGCAGAGAATTGATTCGCCGCAGTCTCTGCGGCTACCCTGTCATCGGTGGACGACCAATCAGAGATTCAGGCACCAGTCAGCAAGCCTGCATGTGCGATCGCAGACTGTCACGGCCAACGTCAATTCTTCTCGGTCATCTGCCTGAATCTGTGCTTCGACAACTTCACTCGATGCATCAAGGGCGGAAGTCCGGTCGATGTGCTCGCTGAAGGACATCTCATTCAGTGGAATCAATTTTGCGTGATTCGAATCAGCTGAAACACCTGTCACGGATGCAATTCATGGCCACGATTCATGATCCCTCAACGCAGACACCGCAGAGTGTCATCTCCGTCAATCGCTTCGTGACCCGCCTTCTCGTTCAGGATACTGAAAGTCATTTCCGGGAACTCTGCCTTCTGAATGAAGACCTCCGGTCGGATTCATCATGGCCCCATCTGAGGCGAAACCTGAAACTGGCAGCCGGAAATCTGATTTCATCCGTCCACCGAGTCGAGTCCTGTGATCTGTCCGCCTCGCGCCCGTGGATCGTACTTGAACACTGCTCCGGCGGATCACTCCGAAATCGCCTCAAGAACGAACCGCTCAGCGAACCTCAGATCCGATTGGCCGCAGGCACTGTCGCAGGTGTTCTGATGGAACTCCATCGATTAGGGCTGCCTCTGCGGAACCATCAGCGAAGAGACGATCTTCTTTCGAACGCCGGATACGCTCGTCCTGGACATTACGGGACTTTCCTCGCTCTCAACGAGCGAAGAGGCTGAGAGCGTTGAATCGACGTCCTCACTTCCTGCCTCAGCTTCCGTGGGAACCGGAAAGCCGCCAGGTCATGGGGCCACGTCAGCGAAACAGAACTCCGAAGCCCAGAAAGCCAACCTGCTGCCGACACCTTCACGACAGGAACAGTCTCAGGCGAGGAGCATCTCAGAATTCCTCACTCTGCTGCAGTCACTGATCCGGCACGCCGATCAACACAACGTTTCATTGAGCACTGAACTGCGAGCCATCGTGAACAGGCTCAAAGAACAACATCAGGCCGGAACCCTGAAACCGGCTGCTGCCGTTCAGATTCTTTCGGGATCGAACACAGCCAGCCTCAATGTTTTCGAACGATCAGATTCGCCTGTTTCAGATCAGTCAGCTTCAGATCAACCCGTTTCCATTGACGAAGGGAGCCTCGACAGAACAATCATCGCGGAACCAAAATCGCCAGCCTCTGAGTTCTTTATGGCGAACGTTCAGTCCCAGCGACTGGGGCGTTATGAATTGGTCGAGAAGATTGGTGAGGGTTCAGCGGGAATCGTTTATCGCGCCATCGACGTTCTGGAAGACCGGACTGTGGCGGTCAAAGTGCTCAACCCCGCTGGCGTATCCGGTCCATCATCGCTGATTCGTTTCGAAAAAGAGGCACGACTGCTCTCGCGAATCAATCATCCCTGCATTGCAGCTCACCTTGACTTCAACAATGATCGCGGAGTCTCCTATCTGGTTGTGGAATACCTTCCGGGCGGCACGCTGTCCGGGCACGTAACCGGGCTGTCCATCTGCAGCGAGAAGGAAATTGTCCGTCTGATTCTGGACGCTGTGCGAGGGCTGGCTGCGGCCCACGAACAGGGAATTGTTCATCGAGACATCAAGCCGGAAAACCTCCTGCTTACGGAGACCGGCCACAGATTGATGACTCGCCTCAAGGATCGATCCGATTCTTCTTTCTCGATAACTGACCAGACCGCAGAACTGCAGTCCGATGATACGACACCACTTCTGAAACTCTCTGACTTCGGGCTGGCAAGATTTGAACAGCAGACGGAGTCACTCGCGATCACTCGTGACGGTGCCATCCTGGGCACACCACTTTACATGTCACCCGAGCAGTGTCGAGGTGAAGTCGCCCCACCAGCGTCAGATGTTTACTCGCTGGGTGCAACGCTTTTCCATCTGATTGCCGGGCGACCTCCCTTCGAAGGCACGACGAACATTTCTGTCATCAACCAGCATTGTCACGACCCTGCCCCTTCACTTCGGTCCTGCCGGCAGGATGTCAGTGACGTTTTGTCACAGATTGTCGACCGTTGTCTCAGCAAAACCCCCGAGTCTCGTTATCGAAGCGCACAGGATCTGCTGCCTGATCTGGAACACTTTCTTGCCGGCCGGCCGTCTTCAATCCGCCTTCACCCACCTGCCCCGAACGACGGTGAACAGGTCCTCGAGTTCCGCCTTTCCGCCAGTCTGAAGTCTTCCCCGACGCAGCTCTGGCCGTTTATCTCCAACACGGACCGAGTCAATCAGTCGCTCGGTCTGACGGCCGTCAGTTACACCACGCGAGTTCATCCCGAAAGAGGCAGCGAGCTCTTTGCAGAAACCCGCATCGCAGGTCAGCAACTCCAGTGGCAGGAGCATCCGTACGAGTGGATTGAAGGTCGTCGGATGAGTGTGCTCAGAGAGTTCTCCGCCGGCCCATTCCACTGGTTCATGAACGTTGTCGAACTTCAGCCGACTGCAAACGGAGGAACAGAAGTCACACAGACTTTTCGAGTCGCTCCTCGAGGATGGATCGGAACACTGCTGGCCAGATTTCAGCTCGGACGCCGCTCCCCCCCTGCCTTCCGGAAGGTCTACCAGCAGATTGATGAGTACATCTCTCAGAGCGAATGGCGCCGACCGGATCGGGACGCCTATGGAAAGTCAATCAGCATGAGTCGCCGAGGCGTTTCGCTGCTGAGTCAGAGACTTGAGGCGCTGACAGGTGCTCGAATCGACCCTCAGGTCATCGAGCAACTCCGACTGTTCCTCCGGCATGGTGCAGATCAGGAAGTGGCAAGAATTCGTCCACTGGTATTTGCCGAGCAGTTTCAGCTGGACGCGCAGCAGGTCATTCACGCATGCCTTCTGGGCGTTCGTGAAGGAGCCCTCGTGCTGCTCTGGGATATTCTCTGCCCATCGTGTCAGATTCCGTCAGAGATTCAGGACACACTGGCAGCGTTGAAGGGGCACGCCTCATGTCCGGCCTGTGACCTGAAGTTCGAGCTGGATTTTTCGAAATCCGTCGAGCTGATCTTTCGCGCTCATCCGGAACTTCGCACCGTGGAGACGAAGACTTACTGTATCGGAGGCCCGGCTTTTTCAGCGCATGTCGTCGCTCAGATCCGAGTAGCAATCGACGAGAGATTTCAGCTTGAGCTGACGCTCCCGGAAGGTGACTATCGAATACGAAGTGTTCAGCTTCCCTTTACGATTCCGCTGAGAGTCTCACGCACGGCCACTGTAGCATCCCACGAATTTCAGCTCCTGGCTCCACCGGATCATCGAACGGTTCCGGCTTTTCGAAGCGGAAGTCAGGTTGTGACGCTCCGAAACAACACTCCCCGGAATCTGCAGGTCCGGATCGAACGAACGGCCGGACGTGAACGAGCATTGACAGCCGCAGCAGCAGCCTCGATGGCGATGTTCCGCGAGCTGTTTCCGCGAGAAGTACTTTCGGAAGGCCAGATGGTCAGCATGGCAAACGTTTGCCTTCTTGCGCTGGACCTGCCGAATGCAGCTGACCGGACAGATTCCGTCGGAGATGCGCGCAGTTACAGCGAGACCAGAACCATCATGGAACGAGCCGAAACGCTGACACGACAGTATGGAGGAGCCATCGTACGATCCACCGGTGATTCATTTCTGGCGTCGTTTGAATCATCTGCACCAGCAGTTGAAGCTTCCATATCGTTTCTTCAGGAATCGCAGTCTGGGCAAACAGCAGCTCGAGCAGCTGTCCATCGGGGTCCAGTTCTTGTGACGACGATGAATGGACGACTGGATTATTTCGGAAAGACCGTTTTTGAACTTCGTGAACTTCTGGACCAGTGCCGGCCGGGGGAACTATCGATATCCGGGGCAGCTGCGGAGTCTTCCGACATCGGTCGCTTCGCAGACCGCCTGACAACGCTGAACGCAGAAACCTCAGAGTCCGGGAGTCTGAGATTCAATTATCGCTATCGGGCGCTGGTCGATTCAGGTTCGATATCAGATTATCCACAGAATGCGACATCTGCTGAACGACAAACTGCTGCCGAAGGAACTTGACATGACCATCCGCCGCCTGTTCACAACTCATCCGGCCGTTCTTCTCTGTAATCAGCTGCGAAGCGTACTGATTCTGACAATCTGTTTTCTGCCGACCATAGTTTCAACGGCATTCTCGTCTGACCAGAATGTTTCTTCAGACCGATTCGAACCGCCACAGTATCAGATTCACCACACGAGCGGAGCGATCAGCATTGATGGTCGACTGGACGAAGCGGACTGGTTCACCGCACCATCCGTGGGAGATTTTCACTTCACGTGGTACAAGGAGGGACGTCAGGAGCAGACCGTCGCAAAAATGCTCTGGGACGAAGAGCACCTTTACGTCGCTCATGTCTGTCGCGACACCGGCATCACCGCTCAGCATGCCGACCATGACGGCCGGATCCCTGAAGATGACTGTTTTGAAGTCATCTTCGCACCGGATCCTGATCGGCCGGAAGTGTACTTCAACATCGAATGGAACGTCATCGGCGGATACGTCGACAATCATCGCCCGAATGGACCATCAAAGCCACGAGCACCAGTCTGGGATGCAAAGGGTGTTCGCATTGCAGGACACTCCATCGGGACTGTGAACGATGACTCAGACGAAGACGGCTGCTGGGTGGTCGAAGTTGCCATACCGCTCGAAAACTTTCGAAGCTTTATGGACAACTTCCCGATCAGAGCAGGAGACAGCTGGAACCTGAATCTCAATCGACACGGAGGAAAACGCGATCCCCAGTACAGCCAGTGGTCTCCGGCGGATACCGTCGCTCCGAATTTCCATACGCCACACCGCTTCGGAAAGGTCTTTTTCACGGATCGCAGACTGCCCTGAACTCAGCCGACTGAGAGTCTTTCGGACAGAGACCATTCGGAGAGAAACAAAAAAGCCGCAGACTGACTGAAACAGAGTGTTTCAGAAGTCTGCGGCATTGTTTCCCTGGATCAGTTCTCAGTGAAGCTCAGAAACGATCGATTCGCCCCGAAGCCTCACCTGCGTGCCTTACCAGCACCATCCTGAGAACAGTTTACCCACCCAGCCAAACCAGCCGGAGAACAGACCGCACGAGTAACTCGTGTTGTAGTGATAGCTGTAAGAACTTCCACAATTCGTTGAATATGAACTGCTGTAGTGGCTGTTGCAGTCATCGTTTCCGTACACATCGCAGCAGTCATCAACTTTCGCACAGCTGTCTTTCACAGACCCACAGTCATACCAGCAGGTTGTGTCGTAACTCCAGCAGTCAGAAGAATGAACACTGTCTGTGCACCAGTGTGACGTCTCACAGCAATCGTCGGAATCATCACAGCAGTCGTCTGAATTATCGATGTAGTCGTCTGAATCATCGCTGTAGTTGTCTGAGTCATCATCACTGTAGTCGTCTGAATCATCACTGTAGTCGTTCTCCACGTCGTACCCACAGTCATCATCCATCTCAGCGTCATCTTCGTCGTCAACGATCACTTCTTCGTCGATGACTTCTTCATTCTCGTTGTCATCGACTTCGTTGCCGGCAGCATCACCGACCAGGACCAGCACTTCACGTTCTTCGGTCTGGCCATCTTCTCCTGTGACCGTGTAGGTGAAGCTCACCACGCCGGAGAATCCGACCGGGGCATGGAAATCGAAGGCTCCGTTTCCGTAGAAGTTCAGAGATCCGACTGACGGCTCAGATTTCAGCTGGTACTGACTCGCAGATCCGTCAGACACATTACCGTAAACACTGCCAGCGACCGGTACGGTGTAATCAGCAACAACGCCATCAAATTCTTCTTCAACCACTTCTTCTTCGATCGGATCAACAACTTCTTCTTCAACCACTTCTTCTTCGATCGGGTCAACAACTTCCTCTTCAACTACTTCTTCTTCGATCGGATCAACGACTTCCTCTTCGATCACTTCTTCTTCGATCGGATCAACGACTTCCTCTTCGATCACTTCTTCTTCGATCGGGTCAACAACTTCCTCTTCGATCACTTCTTCTTCGATCGGATCAACGACGACTTCCTCTTCAATCACTTCTTCTTCAACCGGATCAGTCACGACCGGCGGAGCTGCAACCTGAACGGTTTCATCCTGGAAAGAAATGATCTCAACGTTCAGAAGAATGTCATTCCCTGAGCTGCTGGTCACTGACGTGGCACCACCGGCCGCTGGAGCGATCGTGTAATCAGCTCGGACACCGTTTGTGTAGATGACAGTATCGCGTCCGTTCCCACCGTCGATCAGATTGCTTCCGCCGGCTGAGATCAGAGCATCATCGCCATCACCACCACTGATGGAGTTTCCATTACCCAGACCAAGAATCACATCGTCACCGGCGAGACCATCGATAGCTTCAGTCGAAGAGCCAGCAAGCAGAACATCATTCCCTGATGTAGGAGACTTCAGGCTGTCAACTGTCTGCTCAGCGGCATCCTCGGTCTGAAGATCTCCCTGAGCCGGCGCCTTTGCACTGCCGCTGAGGAGTTCTTCAATCGAATAGGTTCCGTCCTGGAACTGCACCTGCTCAATGTTTGTTATGAAGTCGGAGTGACGATCTCCTGCAATCTCCAGAATTCCGAAACCATGATCGATGACAGTGTAGTCGGCGCGATTTGCGTTCCAGTAAACGGCCTTGTCAATTCCTGCACCACCGTCGAGAACGTTGTCCCCACGGACAGAAATCAGAGTATCGTGACCAGCACCACCGCGAAGAACGTTGCTTCCTCCGAGTCCGATCATGATGTCATGGCCGTCGCCGCCATCAAGCAGTTCGTCCGGCGTCAGTGAAATAATCACATCATTGCCGGAAGTCCCCTCCGACAGAGTTTCTGGATTGAGTTCTGCGGCAGAAGCAGACATCAGGATCATTGATTCAAGGGACTCAGGAAGCTGACGGCTCTGGTGATGAAAAGCTTTCTTCATGTCGATAGATCTTTCTCAGGCTGATTCGAAGAAATGAGATTGGTTGCTCTTGCGGTATCCGGCCAAAACACCAGGGCCGCACACCTGACAATACAAGCATTCTCTCCGGATCATGGACAGGAATTTCAGGTGCCCCCGGTCACTTCGGAAAAGCGAATGATGCAGTTCTTCTTCGTGATGACTTGTTGCCATCCGACAACAAAGCCCCGGTCCTGTTGCTGAACATCGTGGCGCAACCCGCATCCTGCGAAACTTCGACGCCGCAGTCGCGATCAGTGCCTTCACAGAGGATCGGGATTACCGGGCTGTGGAGAAATCGCCACGGCATCAGAACGGGCCATCACGCCGAGAGGGCGTCTGAACAGGATTACCTCAGTGAATCAGACGTCACCGAAGGCATCATCGGCAGATCTGCCATCAAAAGCACTCGAGTCTGTGCCCCGGAACAGTCCAGCAGAAACTGAACACTCGACATCGAAGGGGATCGTTTCATCTGCCCGACTGCAATACCGCCTCGAACATGACCTCCGGTGTTGATCCATTGACCGGCAGCTCGGAGTTCGGCAACACTCATCAGCCCACGACCGGAAAGCCAGGCAACGGTGCTGAATTCATCTGACCGCGAAACACTGATTTCACGCTGGAGGCGGACGATCGACTGCGCCAGCGTCCGAGAAAACCCAGGCACAGCCATCAGCACTGGTAAAGGCGCTTCATTGATGTTGATGCGCCCCGGCAGAACTGACATTTCCGTTGTTGTCAGCAGAGTCGTCAGATCCGGCATAACACGACGAAGTGTCGCCGGGTCTGCGGGCCACGGTGACTGAAGTAAGGTGTCACGATTGTCGACACTGATCTGCACCTGCCCGCCGAAAAGATCCAGAACCGACCGGAACTTCAGCGGACCATCCGACAACACGATTCCTCCGCGACGTATCTCATTTCTGCTGAGACTCTGACCGGGCGCATCTGACGCACCAAGCTGTGCTTCGAGACGCTTCTGCACAGACTCCAGTCGTTCCAGCCGTCGCTGTTCAGCATCCTGCCCCTCATCCGGACGCGGCTCATCGAGATACGTCGCGCCACGCATACGCCATGCAACAATGTAACGGGCCGCTTCCGCGCCCAGTACCGCATGAACCTGATCATACAGCTGCGCGAGAACCGGCTGATTGATGTTGATTTTCCGTCGTCCATCGGACAGCACACACCCCTCACAGCTCAGAACCGTGAGATAGTCACGCAGCCCTGCCTGAAGCTTTCCGTCAGCGTTGTCACGAGGCAGGCTGCGGTCTCCATCATTCTCCTGAGGATCCAGACGACCGTTCGCATTCCTGTCTTCGCCGTAAAACAGATCTTTTGTCATGCCACGAATCAGAAGCAGTTCGCTGAGATCTCTCAGCGGCCCCTGACGTGGCCGACGTGGAGGTGACTGAGCGGTATACCACGACGTCTCGGCTCCGAGCCCGGATACTTCATCATCAGAATCCATCCAGTCCATCACGGAATCGGCTATCTGAATTGTCAAACCCGGAATCGCCAGCAGCCGATTCCGAGATTCCTCACGATGAATCTGATCCAGCTGAAGAGTGTTGAGATTCAGTTTTGCGGACTCATCATTCAGCCCATGTCGCAGCGGGACACTGGAATCAGGCAGTTCGCGAATCACAGCAATCGAACCAGCCTCACCACCTGGCAGTGAGACGGGCTTCGGCATCAGAAAAGCCTCGGAAGAAACTTCTCCCGCCCCTGACTTCTGCTGATGAATCCACAATGAAGCAAGCTCGATTCCCGAATCGGCCAGAGCACGTTTCTGCAGATTTTTCAGGCTTACCGCAGTCGCTGCATATTCTGAAACCGTCAGACGCGCGAACGAATACACAGCAAAACTCAGCAGCATGACAACAACGAGCACCAGCAGAAGTACAAACCCTCTGCGTGTATCACGATGTTCTGACTGAGACCTGAAACGAATCATGCCTGCAGATTAACCCTTACGATAACTTATGGAGACTTTTCATTGAGAGCCCCCAGTAAAGATGCTCACTCTGTTCTCACCAGTGAATTCGCCTGCCACGAAAGAATTCGAATCACGGACACAAGATCTTCATTCTGATCCTGCATTCTGATCTTCACCTCGACAGCCGCCGGCAGACCAATCCGAGCCGTGCTGTTCCATTCCCGGAACCATTCTTTTCCATCAAAGTATCGAAAGGTGAGGGATTCCACGCTTTCGGAAATCAATGTCTGCTCTTCACTCATTGATTCAACTGCGTCGCTGCTTTCAAACGACCTCGAAGTCCTGATCAGCCCGCGTTCTGTTTCTGATCTGCGTACCCTGACCTCAACCTGCCGAGGGCCGATCTGCATCAGCGGCAGAGTCACTGAATCACCGCCAGCAAGCTTCCAGATCAGATGTCGCTTCCTGATTCCGGTGGAATGGCTGAGTGACTTCACGAACCGTACGCTTTCATTCTCCGTGTACATCGCCAGAACACGTTCGGTGCCATAGAAATGCACAGGGGTACTTTCGCTGACGGACAGCGAAAGAGTCGACTCCGTGATGCTCAGCGTCTGCTCCATCCGAACCTTCGATGCCGGTCCGGAGATTCGGTTGCTCCCGGCTGCTGCCCTTCTCCCGTCGACGACTTCAGCACTGAGATACTGTGGAGGAGAAACTGCTCTGAGATCGCACGTCAGATCCTCAATGATTCCCCGAGTCAACTTCGACGCGGTCATACTGTCCTGACTGAGCCTGCGATATTTCCAGTAAAGATGAATTCCTGATGACAGTGACGACATGATGGCGACAAGAAGCCCGAGTGCCACGAGCGTCTCCATCAGTGTGAAGCCGCGAGCAAAAGCGGTTTTCCCCGTCAGATGCCGATGGCCGCTCCGAACTTTGTTGTCCGGTTGACGACGCAACCTCCCGTGAAAGTGACATATCTCGTCATTCTGTCGGGGTTGAGGCGGTTCTGCTGATTCTGCAGACAGCAAGGAATGTACGGATCGCAGCGATGATTTCATCTCGTCACTCCTGACGAAGCGAACTGCGTTCCCTTCCTGATGCTTCGATCCGAATCGAGAGGAATAAGGCGCGACAGCGAAAACTCTGAATACAACGAGTCTTTTCCGAACTTCCGAACGCTGATCGTCAGTAATCGAAGGTGTTCGTAAGGAGTTGCACTGATGCGGCAGGACCACAGCCACGTTTTGTGATCTTCAATTGGCTGCTCCGCCACCTCTGAAGCCGGGGTCCGCGAAGCGAGGATCCGATTCATCAGGCTCTGACAATGTGCTGCCGCTTCCGTTTCGAGCCGCGACCTGAGCGCAGCCCGCACCGCTGTCGTTGTCTGCTGCGCCAGCACCGCCATCGACGTCGCGAGGATCACCACAGAAAGAAGGATCTCCAGCAGTGTCAATCCGGACCTTCGGTCGGAGTGACGAAATCGATGACTTCGACCTCGATGGTTACCGCAGGGGCATTTCCGAAGTTCGGTCAGCGAAACCGCTACCTGCTGTCTTACGAACGTCTGCATCGGTATCCCGATACCTATTGAGACTGTGACTGCAGAAGCAGAACCTCCGCAGACACCATGAAACCCTGAATAATGTTCAACCCTTCTGAATTTATCCGGGAAGAGCTTTTTCCAACGCTCCATTCTGATTCTGAACCGCAGTTCGCTGATGACAAACAGCAGCGTCACCACACAAACATCATTTCAGCATTGAACCGATCCAGTGCTCACCAACCCCATACATTGGCTCCACAATGTTGCCGAACGGCGACAGATCGAATCGTTCGGCAGGTTCACTCACCGGGTTTCGAAACTCTGCAGACTTCGGCAATTTTTCTGTCCATTTCAGAGGTGCGGAGGATGACACTGTCAGGGCATGACACTGCGCAGAGTTACGCAGTCACTCAGCGAATACCAACGAGCAATAAAGAGGCTCGCTGGACATCACGTCACTGAAAACAGGGCTTGCATTAATGAAAAAGCAGAACCGAAGGCTGGCCATCAGGGGACTCGCGGCAGGACTCTTCTCCGGAGGTCTCATTCACAAAATCACGGACCGCTCCATCGCCCAGGTAACTGAACAGGCCGTCTCAGGAATTCCGTCCTCTGAGCGAACGACTCAGCAATTTACTCCATTCACAGTTCCGATGCCCATTCCCAGGGAGAAGACTCCACTGGCAGTCGGCGATGCCCCGTTTCGGCCGGGAGACGTGTTTCACGGAATCGCTCCGGAGTTCACCGATCGGAGCGTCGCGGAAAACCCGGAGCTCAACTGGTACGAAGCGTTCCCGACGAAGTGGTACGAACTGCGAATGCAGTTGACCGTTCAGCAGATCATTCCAAGGGTTCGAACACCGCTCTTCGGATATGACGGCATTTATCCAGGTCCGACAATTCGCGCACGAGTCGGGCAGCCGGTCGTTGTCCGTGCTCACAACGACCTGAACATCGAGACATCCATCCATCTTCACGGAGGACACAATCCGGCTCACTCAGACGGATACCCCAATTTCTACGTACTTCCCGGACGAGCTCGAGACTACTTCTACACGAACACCGTTCCGATGCTGAACGGAAAACCGGACTTCTCGGAGAGCCCTTCCACAATGTGGTATCACGACCACGGGATGGATATCGCTGCGTCCAACGTCTGGAGAGGGCTTTCCGGATTCTTCCTCACCACCGACGAACTTGAGGAAGATCTGATTCGTCGAAACGTGCTCCCGGACACCCGATACGATATCCCCATTTCACTGCAGGATCGACGCTTCCGACCCAATGGAACGCTCTTTTTTGATCCCCTGGACCATGATGGAACGCTCGGAGATGTCTGGGTCGTAAACGGTAAGGCGCAACCATTCCTCCGTGTCCAGCGGCGAAAGTATCGTTTCAGGATTCTGAACGGCTGCAACGCGCGGTTTCTTGAGATGCGGCTGAGTAACGGTCAGCCATTCATCGGCCTTGGGAAAGATACATGGCTGTTTCCGAATGCGATTGAAAGAAACACGCTGCTCCTGAGCATGGCGACGCGAGCTGACGTCGTGATCGATTTCACGAATGCGCCCCCGGAACTGTTTCTGGAGAACATTCTGTCGCAGGATGATGGACGAGGTCCGAACGGAGATCTGGAAGACCGGGAACGACTGAATCCGGGAGTCCCGTTCCTGAAGTTCATCGTGGAAGGCGACCGAGCAACAGACAGCGCCACAGTCGCTCCGGGAACGCCCCTGCGACCTCACGAGCCGATTCGACCAACTCAGATCGTACGGACACGAGTCTTCGAGTTCACTCGAAGAAACGGAGCATGGCAGATCAACCGCCGGTTCTTCAACCCTGATATCGCGAGCGCAACGCCGACGCTGGGAACAGCCGAGCGATGGATTCTGAGAAACAACGGCGGGGGCTGGTGGCATCCAGTGCATATCCACCTCGAATCTCACCAGATCCGACGACTCAACGGTCGGCTACCCGGACCAGAGGATCGATTCAAGAGCGACACCGTGATACTCGACGGCAATGGCGAAGCCGAGATTTTCATGAACTTCAGAACGTTTCGCGGGCCGTTTGTCTTTCACTGTCACAATCTCGAACACGAGGACATGCGAATGATGCTGACATTCGATCCTCGCGTCACAGATACCCGCTCCCCGCAGCCGATCCAGCAGAGCTTCCCGTAAACAGTCTTCATCGGAAATCGTTTTATGAACACGCCAGTTTCAGTTGTCCCGGGAATCAGCTTTCGACGCGCCGGCTTGCTGCTCTTCGCGGCATCGCTGCTGCTCACTGTGGAAGGATTCTTCCCCGGGAATCCGTTCAGACAGGAACCGAAGAACCAGAACACTCCGCAGCCAAGCAACAATCCGGCACCACGAGTGACCCTGCTCTCAGGCACACCCCTGGAAGCTGCAATGGAAGACCGAAGATCAGACGCTTTCCCGGATACGATGCTGACTGACCATCACGGCAGAACACACCGATTTCGGAGTGATCTCGTTCGAGACCGTGTGATCTGTATCATGTTCTTTTATACAGAATGTCAGGGCACCTGTCCGACTTCGATCCGGAACATGGCGGAACTCCGGGAGGCACTGTACGGTGAATTCTCGGCGCAGGATCTGACATTCATCTCCATCACTCTGGATCCGGAGAACGACACGCCCGCGAAACTGAAGGAGTATGCAGATACACTCGAACTCAGAACTGATGATGCTCTTGCCGAATGGCTTTTCTGTACCGGAGAGACCAATGAACTGGACACACTTCGTCGTTCTCTGGGACTCTATGAAATCGATCCGACACTGGACGCAGATCGAAGCCAGCACGCGGCTCTTCTGACCTTCGGTAACGACCGCACAGACCGATGGACGGCCATCCCCGCAGGAATCTCGGGGGAAGACCTTCACGAGACTTTCCTCCGCATCGCCGGAACATCAGAACGACAGAGATTCGCAACCAGAATTCGCCGCAGCGACGAAAATCGTGATTCTGCCGCGATACCAGTGAGCCTCAGCGGAGACGCCGGTCCCGTCAGCAGAAAGCCCTGTGGCGGGGAGTGCTGCCGAAAAGCATCAGAGTAACCCTCACGGCAACACGCTCACGGCCGATTCAAAGGATGAAATTCTGTGGCAGTTTCAGTATTCGCATGAAGACTCCGGTCCGTATCTCCGAAACACTGCTGCTCATGTCTCGGACGATTGATCAAGATTATCCGGCGAGTCGAATCACCTGATCACAAGATCGTCGCAGAAGCGCAGCACAGAGCACCGCATCATGTCACTCTTTCAGTACACCGCAGTCAACGCAACCGGAGGCAGAACCACCGGGCAGCTTGATGCTGTGACTCGCTCCGACGCCCTGAAGACACTGATGCAGCAGTCATTGATTCCTCTGACCCTGATCGAATCTCAGACAAAACGTGGTCGGAGGCATCGAGTCCGTTCGTCGGAAGTCTCTTCCGCGTGCAGTCTGCTGTCAGATCAGCTGAGCAACGGAATCGCCCTTCTCCGAGCACTTCGAGTGCTCGAACAGCAGTGCTCCGGAAGCGGAATGAAGTCGGCACTGAATCGGATCATCGAGCGTGTCGCGGACGGCTCCACACTGGCAAACGCATTGACCGAGCACCCGGAACTCTTCGGCGAGCTGGATATCAGCATGGTTCAGGCTGGCGAAGAGGGTGGTTTCCTCGACGAAGCGCTTCAGCGTCTGGCTTCCGTTCGCGAACGTCAGGAGGAACTTCGAGGCCGTTTCCTGGGAGCTCTCGCCTACCCTGCTCTGCTTCTGGTCGTTGGCACTCTGGTAGTCTCCGGAATGCTCATTTTCTTCGTGCCGAAGTTTGAACCACTTTTTGAATCACTCCGTAATACCGGGCGAATGCCGTGGCCCACAACGTTTCTTCTCTCGGCGAGCTCCGCGATGAAATCGTGGGGGATCCTGATTCCTCTGGTTCTGATCGGAATCGGAGTCAGTTGTCGCTCCTTCATTCCTGAAGATCGGTTCCTCACCATTCGTGACGGAATGCTTCTGAAGATCAGAGGCATCGGCCCGATCGTCAGGTCACTGGCCATTGCAAGGTTCTGCCGGGTACTCGGAACACTGCTGCAGAACGGAGTACCGATGCTGAAATCCCTTGAGATTTCACAGCGGGCAACCGGAAACCGGATTCTGTGCCAGACGATCGGAGATGCTGCAGAAAACATCGTTGCGGGGAAAAGTCTTTCTGTTCCGCTGGCTGCCAGCGGTCATTTCCCTCCGGATGTACTTGAGATGATCTCTGTCGCCGAGCAGTCCAACAAACTCGAATCTGTTCTTCTGAAACTGGCCGACAAACTCGAAGCACGGTCACACCAGAGAATTGACATCCTGATGAAGCTTCTGGAGCCCATGATGATGGTCGTGATGGCCATCGTCGTTGGCTTTCTTGTTATCGCCCTGCTGATGCCTGTTTTTGAAGGAAACGGACTCGTATGAATCAACATCCCGACCCGCTTGTCACTGCAAGCGTACTTGTGCTGCTCACGGCTGCGATTGTTGCCGTCGCAATCTGACTGAACAACATTTCTGAATGGAAGACACACTTATGAAATCAGCATCCACTGCCGCAAAGCCACGTCGTACTCACAGAACTTCCGGATTCACACTCATGGAAGTCCTTCTTGTTCTCGGTATCCTCGGGGTCATTATGGCCATGGTCGTTCCCAAGGTCCTTGGACGACAGAAATATGCCAGCATCGACGCAACACGAGTCAGCCTCAGCGGACTCGCTCAGGCTCTGAAACTTTATTCGCTTGACCACGCAGGCGATTTTCCATCGACGGCTGACGGTCTGACAGTCCTGCTGAAGAAACCCGCCCGAGCTGACAAAGCATGGAAGGGACCTTATCTCGAGCAGGAACCACGTGACGCCTGGGGACAGCCATTTGTCTACACCTTTCCGGGCAAACGGAATCCGGAGAGCTTCGACATCTCCTCTCCGGGTCCCGACCATCAGCATGGAACAGCTGACGACATCGGAAACTGGGAACAGTGAGCTTTCGGATCACGAAAAGATCAGGGTTATGCAACGCTCAGAGATGACGTTATGAAAACAACTGAAACCGGGAGTCGATACTCGTCGATGCCGCAGGCAGCGGGATTCACGCTGACGGAACTGCTGCTTGCGCTCGTCATTCTGACTGCGACAACCGCGTGCGCTCTGCCTGCTATCCTGACCTGGCAAAAACGATTTCCCCTCGAACAGTCAGTCTCTCTGCTGCAGTGGCAGATCCAGGAAACTCGCTTTGCAGCGGCCAGTTCCGGGCAGATCTGGTATCTCACGCTGCCCCACGGAGGGATGCCGGGAGAGCGAACACCGGCGGCAGCACATTCCGCTGCAACAACAGCGCGTTCACCACTTCAGACATCTGTTCGTCCCGAGAAACTCGGCAATGCAGTCATCTCCGACTCTCGATTCCAGTGGCCAGCCGGGATCTCCTGTCAGCTGATCGGAAACGATTCAGCAACAACGCATCCGGGGCAATCGGTGCCGATTCAGATTCAGGTTCATCCTGAAGGAACCGTTGTCCCGGTGACGATTCGACTCTTCTCTGATTCCGGACAGTCCCGACTGATCTCTGTTGATCGCCTGACAGGAAACACCACCCTCCTGACGGCTGTGGCATCGAAGGACTCTTCGTGGGGCATCTGTGCGTCAGTTATCTGCCAGCTGCAGCAACCTATTTGCGGTCATTTCAGATCAGTCGTTCAGAAAAACACTGACGCGTTTGTTGCCAGTCACGAAGGAGTTCGGTCATGATTCGATGGCTTCGGGAACGACATGCACTTCAGAGACTTCAGAATGCCGAGTTTCTCGTTGCAGACTGGGTCTCATCCGGCATTGTGATCTCCCTGGTTTCGGGAACAGACCAGAAGGTACTGAGATCAGCGTTCCATTCCTGGCCCGCAGATCTGAACCCGTTTGAGAATCCGGTCGCTGCCGGAAACTTACTGAAGCAGATCACGACGGAGGCATGCTTTCCGACCAATGTTGTTGTTGTTTCCGTTCCTCGAAGGGACGTTGCAGTTCGATTTTCCGAGTTCCCAGCTCTGCCCGAACAGGAACTGCGCGCTGCTGCAGAACTTCAGGCCGAATCGAGAGCACAGGCAGCAGGACATTCCCTGCGATGGGATATCATTCGGCATCAGCTTCCTGCAGGTTCAGACATCAGTCAGGTGATGTTTGTCTCTGTTCCGCAATCCGTCACGGATTCCATCGGAAAAGCTGCCGAGATCGCCGGATGGGAAGTCCCGATTCTGACATGTGGAGATCTCTGCATCCCGGCACTGACAGTGGAAGGATCTCAGCAGCCATCAGAGCTGCATCTGATTCTCCACGTCAATCGATGCAAGCGAGAACTGCTCCTGTGCCATGGTGATGTTCCTGTTTCTGTTTCCACAGGTCTTTCAGGCAGTTCGGTTTCCGCCGCAGAATCGGAATCGCAGTCTGCAGAGAGCGACCGGAAAGGCGCAACTGAGCTGTCTCAGGCGAATCAATTTGCCGAACAGTTCCTTGCCTCTCGACTCAGAATGGTCGCCGGTTTACCAGACTTCTTCAGAAACAGAACCGTCGCGTCGAAAATCAGCATCCTCGGCAGTGCAGCAGATGAGGCAGAACAGTCACTGCGGAATGCGGGGATCGAAACGGAGGTACTCTGTCGAGATGATCAGACTCCGCGAGCACTCGCAATTCTGAGAGCCATCAGAACATCCCGAGTCATTAACCTGCTGACTCCCGGAACCTCAGAGGTTCTCCGATCTCGACGCAGACGGCAGGTGGCTAAAGTGGCCGTGATGGTTGCCTGTGGTCTTCTGGTGGCGATTGCAGCCATTCAGTTTCACAGGATCTCGCTTCAGGATTCTCTGCAGAACCTTACGAAAACCAACGAGCAACTGACACAGTTTGTGGACCGCGGACAGAGCAACGTTCAGGAATGGACCTATGTCGCCAACTGGTCTCAGAACAGCGTAAATGTCGCTCGCGAAATCCGAAATCTCGGTGCAGCAATTTCCTCCGGGGAAAACGTGATTCTGACTCGGCTGCAGCTGGACAACCAGGTCGACTCCGACAGCACCGTCTTCCGAATCGACGGACTTGCGAAAAGCCCTGAAGATGCGATCCGAGTCACTCGCGCGCTTCTGGACCGAACGGATCTTTACGAAGTCCGTCCTCATGGAATCGAACCGGCACCGGAAGGCAGCGTACTGCCGGTTCAGTTTCGGCTCGAAGCGATGCTGCGTGTCCCGTCTGGCGGGAAGGAAGATCAACCATGAAGCCGGGGTCGAAACGAGAACGAGTGCTGCTGCTGGCTCTGATTGCCACCGTGCTGATTCCGGTTTTCTGGGGCACCTTCGAGCAGACATTCCTGCAGTCCATCAATGAAACACAGACCTCCATCAGCGCTGCCAGCAGATCTCAGGCCGAGTTAACGGCTCAGGCAGCGACCGTTGAGCACGCTGTCCGGCAGCTCAGAACCCTTGCAGACAGCAATCTGCCGTCAGATCAGGGCAATGCAACCGCCACCTATCAGGAATGGCTCATCCGGCAGCTGCAGAAGAGTTCGATTTCGGGAGCGGTCGTCACACCTGCACCCGCTATTGAAGAAGAAAACGCCGGATATCGCATTCCTTTTCTCGTCGAATGCTCTGCAACCTCTCTGCAGATCGCCTCTTTTATCGATCAGTTTCATGCAACCCCGATTCTGCATCGTATGACGAGTCTGAACCTGACCTCGGGGCAGCCGGATGACACGACTCTGCGTGCAGCCATCAGCATCGAAGCCCTGGCCATGAGATCAGCAACTGACGTTACCAGCCTTCCGGAGCCGGCTGCGGTCAGGTCAGACGAGTCGCTTTCAGAGCTGATGCGGGAGAAGGATCCGTTTCAGATCCGAAAGCCGCCGGCTGCCGTCGTCGTCAGAAAGCCTGAGAAGCGACGGGAGGAAACAAAACCAGTCAAGAAGGAAGAACCTCCGGTCATTGCTCCGGATCCAAGGCAGTTCATTCGCTTCGTGGCATCCGTGAGCAGAGGATCGGGGCGCTATGCCTGGTTCATCGATTCGAGGACTCGAAACGAGCAGTCAATCGTGGCCAACGACAATCTGTCACCGCTTGAACTCAATGGTCGGATGCTGAAAGTGGAATCGGATTATGTTCTGCTGGAACTGGACGGCAAACCCGTCCGCCTGGATCTCGGAAAAACCATCAACGACGGGATTCCGCAGTAAACCGGCCAGGCTGTTATCATCGAACGGAGGCAGGTTCTGAATCTGACATGGATGCTCTCAAGGCTTCTGCGGGCTCCGGCGCAATGAGTCCGGAATCTTCAGCCCTGCCGGAACCTTGATTCCGTCAGGTATCTTGAGATCTCGGGGAATCTTGACACCCTTCGGGATCTGAAATTCCGTTCCGGACTCCGCAGGCGACGCGACACCGGTTGAAGAACCGTTGGTGCTGATCTCAGACATCTGTTTCTGCTGTTCTGCTTCAAAACGTCTGCGAGCAGTCTCATATACGGAATCCAGCGTCCTCACGAAACGCAGCATCGCTGCTTCGCTCAGTGTCTCGTTACATGGTCCGCTCTGAGCCTTCGATGGAAGGATCGCAAGCAGTGTCTTCGCCTGCTGGTCGGTGACAAACTTCCCTCGGAGCGCCTCGCCAATGAACGCGATCTTTCCCTGAGCAGTCAGCTTCTCCTCAGCAGTAATGCGGAGTGCTGCAATCTGATCTGCCAGCTTCAGATTTCGTATGGCGTTCGTGAGTGGATGATTCATCTTGTCGTAAACAAAGCCACTCTTTTTGTATTCATCAGTGATACTCTTCATCTCTGAAAGTGCAGCCTTACGAGCATCGGGCTTCATTTCCGATTTTTTGAAGGCCTCGTCGAGGACGGTCAACGTGAGGTCCGCAGCTTCTCGCCGGACGTTTTCATCCTTTGACGTAATCGCGGCTACGATGATATCGGGAAGTTCCTCCACGATTTTCTCGCGATTCGATTCATCCTGAACCATAGATACGAGCGATTCAGGTGTAGGTGACGACACCGCACCAAAAGGCCCGACTCGAAAGAAAAACAGGACCATCAGAATCACTGCCGGCAGACCGCCGAAACAGGACAGCAGCACCCATCGGCGGTCCAGGAACGACGAGCTGTGGCGAGGACGGCGTCTTCGATCTCCTGTTTTCTGTCCGTGAGCAAATCGATTCAGAACGGTCTGAAGTTCCTGCGCTGACTGGTAGCGATCTTCCTGACGAAAGGAGCACGCTTTCATGATGATGTCGGCAAGTGGCTGCGGAACAAATGGTGCCCGTTCCGAGAGCTCCGGAAGCTCAGAGGTCGCACGAACTTTCATCAACTGTGCCGATGTGAGCAGCTCCCATGCTCGCTGCCCGGATGCCATTTCGTACAGAGTCACACCGAGTGAGTAGATATCGGACCGTTCATCACAAAGCCCCCGAAGCTGTTCAGGTGCCATGAAACGCGGTGTTCCGATCACGTCGCCGGTTCTGCTAAGATCTGCGGAATCATTCCGGACCTTCGCAAGTCCGAAGTCCGTAATCCAGATCTTGCCGTCATCATCCAGAATGAGATTTCCGGGTTTAATGTCACGATGGATGGTACCGTTTGCATGAGCGTGCGCCAGTTCAGAGGCAGCCTCAGCTCCCAGAGTCGCAAGACGCCTGAAATCAGCATCCGGGCCAATCAGGTTATCGAATGGCAGATGTGTCATCGGAACTGAGTCATTCCGAGGCAGCCCCGGAGCATCGGTCTGCTGCCCGGCAACCGTCGATCCTCCTGCCGAAGCACTCCTTCGGGAACGATACTCATCAAGGATTCGATCAAGACTACGACCGTTCACGAGCGGCATCGTCAGGTACTGGACGCCGTTCTGAGAACCAAAGTCATAAACCGGTACAATATTCGGATGATTGAGTCGTGAGGCAGACTCGGCTTCGCGACGAAATCGCTCCCCGAGAGTCGTATTCTCCCGTTTCCCCGGAAGAATTTTGATTGCCATTCGGCGGGACAGGTGAGGATGCTCCGCTTCGTAGACAACCCCCATACCGCCCTGACCGATCTGCCGAATGACGCGGTAACCGGCAAGAAGCTCAGGAGGTTGCTCAGCGATCAGGATCCCCGAAGTTCCGGGAGCCGCAGAAAGGCGAGGCTTCAGCCCCTCAGCCATGAGAAGCGCGGGAAACGCCGAGAGAATTCGGTCAGAATATTCAGGGTACCGCCTGGCAAACTCCCGAACAGAGACTCCCTGCCGGCGACGCAGGAGCGCCATGAATTCTTCCAGCAGCTCATAAAGCTACAGATCCGTCTCTGATTCCGTGCAGACACTGTTCATAAGAGTGATTTACCCGAGCTGGCCTTCAATGAGCCCCTGACAGAGTTCCTGCAGTCTTCTGATGGCTCTGAGATGTCGCTTCTTCGCTGTTTCCAGTGGAATCCCCAGTTCTGTGGCGGCCTCCGTGATTGTCAGCTCCTCAACATGACGCAGAAGGAGAATCTCGCGATCAATATCCGACATGCCGGAGATTCGACTTCGAATTTCATCGGCAAGTTCTCGATTGGCAACCGCAGACCCCGGACTCAGCATCGAATGTGCAACCTCTTCAAGTGCATTGATACTGAGATCGGAGGAAACCACTTTCTCGGACGCCGCGGATCGCTTTCGTGTCGCCAGGTGCCTCCTGTGACAGTCTCCGACCGCAAACTGAGCCTGCATTCGAAGCCAGTGATAAAGCGATGGATTCTCGAATCGCTGGAAGTCTTCAAATGCCGCACTGGCTCGGATGAAGGTTTCCTGAACGATGTCTGAGGGATCAATTCGAGCAGCAAGACGCCGATCAAGACGCAGCGTCACCAATCGCTTCAGACGGTCACGCGATGCCTGAAAACACGCCGCCAGATCGTCCAGCGTCGCTGAAGGTCCCGCGGAATCATCCGCGTGGCAGGATCTGTTCGGAGTGGCCGAAAAGTTGAGCACAGACATAGAAATCAGCCAGCACAGTTCTTGCCGTGTATTGTACAGACGCCCGCAGCTGACAGATGCTGCCTCCAGAAAGACAGGCGCCCCGGTGTCTGAACGGGCCAGAGTTTGTCTGGTGTTTCTGCGGGACCCTGAAAAATTCTTAGGTCACCGAATGGAGACAGGTGTCGAAAACTTCGACCATCAGGAGCACGAATGCCGAATCGGCACCGCTGACAATCGTCCCCATCGGAAGAAGCAGCAAAGTTGGTACAGGTGGTTTCAAAACCGGGACTGACTCTCGACAGACACGATGTTTATCTGAAGAATCTGTACCTGCAGCGGTGCCTGTCGCCGTTTTGAAGTGCGCTCTGCAAAATCTGAGTCCATCAACGAAAAACGGCTTCCGGAACATTTGTTCCGGAAGCCGCAGCGTTTCTGAGTTACAGCCAGGCAGTCCTTACATCAGCGTGTGATGTGTGGTCCCGCCTCAGGTCCTGATTATCGAGCCATTCCGAACAGGCCAGCCAGAGTGCTCTTGCCCTTTGACTGCTTCTGCAGACGAGAAGGGAAGAAGGCCTGTGGGTCTGCTGGAGGAGCCGGTGCTGGTACAACTTCAGCTGCAGGAGCAGCCTGTGGCTGAGCAACCGGGGCAGCTGTCGGTGTCGCTTCGGTGTGTGAGGTGCAGCCAGTTGAGCAGCAGCCTGTTGCACATCCATCGCAGCATCCGTTGCAGCAGCCGTCGACCACTTCATAACCACACAGTTCGAGAGCTTCTTCAGCCTGACGACGAACTCCACGGTCACAGTCAGCCAGAGCACATGTCAGAGCAGACACCACGCATGGGCTGCAGCAGCATTTGTTCTTGCGGATCTGGTCGCCGATTTCGTCAGCAGCTTCCTTGCGAACTCGTTCGTCTGAGTCATTAAGAGCGTAGACGAAAGCGTTCATGATTTCAGGATTGCAGCAGCAGTTGTACCGATTGCCAAGCTTGTGGATGGCAGCACGTCGCTGCTTCGCATAGCAGGCAGTCATCGAAGTGTAGATCAGCTTCGCAATTTCGCAGCAGTCGTCCTTGCAGCATTCGCCGCAGCTGTCACTGCATCCGTTGCCACAACCTGCTGGAGCACAGCAGCTTGGGTCGCTGTTGCAGCAGCCAGTGCCACATGCAGCAGGAGCACAGCAGCTTGGGTCGCTGTTGCAGCAGCCAGTGCCACATGCAGCTGGAGCACAGCAGCTTGGGTCACTGTTGCAGCAGCCAGTGCCACATGCAGCTGGAGCACAGCAGCTTGGGTCACTGTTGCAGCAGCCGTTACCACATGCAGCTGGAGCACAGCAGCTTGGGTCGCTGTTGCAGCAGCCGTTACCACATGCAGCTGGAGCACAGCAGCTTGGGTCTCTGTTGCAGCAGCCTGTACCA
>JBKDKA010000156.1:0-2690 GCA_046345315.1 Planctomyces sp. | reverse complement strand
TCTACGGGAGATCCTTCCGATTCGAGGCAGAGAAAACCACTGGCCGGCTGGCATCCCGTTCCACCGGACACCTCTTCCCCATTCACCCAGAGCCGGACTTCGCCGTTGATCGCTCGAATGTAATAGTGATTCCATTCGCCGACACCTCGGCTGAGGTTCTTTCGCGGAAAGCTTCTTGATCCATCGGGTGCGACCGGTGGAAATGGGGTCATCTTTGCATCGCCGGTCGGAAACACATCGCCGTTCGTTGTGAACCAGTCCGGATCCTTGCCCGTGTCCTTACGATACTTCTCCGTGTATCCATGATCAAGAACCTGAACTTCGATGCCGGCCGGCAGCTGACCTGGTTTGAGGGATGACAGAGATTTCTCCGTCGCCCAGAGGAAGACGCCTGAATTCCCGGCGGACTTCAGATGTCTCCATTCAACCACCAGTTCGAAGTTCGTCAGCGGTTTCTTCGACCGAATGACACCGACAGGCTGACCCGTGGAATGAATCTCACCTTCCGGCCAGCTCCACGTGTCTTCATCGCAATTCACATTCACGAAATCATTCTGATGAAGCGCTTTCCATCCCGGGCCGTTTCCGTCAATCAGCGCTGTGGGAAGCTTCTTTGCTGACTCTTCCGCCGAGACACGTGCCATGCTCATGCCAAAGAGCCCAACCGCAATCAGGCTCCATGCGACGTATCGCCATGCGCACGTGCTCGACGCGTTCACGGGAGTCCATCGGATGCTCAAACATGCTTCAGGTGTGCTGTCGTACCCTGGCTGATCAGTCTGCAGACTCGTGTCACTCATCAGATTGTCTTTCCATTCAGTGTGTCTTCGAGCCGACTTGAATAAATCACAGTTCAAAAACGGGACAGGCACCCTTACAGCTGCAGATCCTGCAGGAAAAGTCTTGAGTGACGGGAGCCAGTCCCGGTTTTGAAACCGCTTGCAACAGGAACGTCGCGATACGGCTTCACACGCGATCGCTGACTCTCAGTTCGCAGTGAACACGTTCGCTTCGCTCAAGTCAACTCCCGGGCAACGCACGAACTGGTTTCGTCTGATTTCTGTCCAGCCAGCGGAATGGCGTGAGCCACCCGGTGCGGCCGAAATTCGAGTCTCCCGACCGGCCAGCCCGCGTCGTTTCGATTCACCGTAAGTGGCACCATGCGTCACAGACGGGCATACATGTCGCTGACGTGCATGCAGATTCTCGTTACCGACGAGGACATCGCGGCCTGCGCCTCTGCGGTAATCAAATTGGTCTCATCCTGAACCACGAATTGCACGAAACACGCGAATATTCAGCCGCGGTCATTCGAGCTCTCAGCAATGGATGGCCCGAGATTCGCTTTTGTGCCAAACAACCGAATTTTGTTTGCATCAATACTTGAGTGAAAGGATACTCGCCGACTCCGCGTTTGATTCTCCCTTCTCGGTGTCCGATGAGTTCTCGTTTCTCTTATCTCTCGTTTGCGCTGGACTCGGTTCTTTACGGGCCATCCTACGGACTCATGAATCAACTGGCTCGGATTTCAGTGCCACTTGATCCCGATGTGGTCTGGGATGTCATCAATCGACAGTACAGCCCGGCAATCGAATGGTTTCGGACCCGATACCCGCCAGCAGCTGCGCGACGGATTCTTCTCCGGGGGAGAATGCGTCAATCACATGCCACAGGAATCTCGCACCACTACGACGTGTCGAATGATTTCTACAGAATCATGCTCGATAAGAAGTACATGTTTTACAGTTGTGCAGATTTTCTGCGCGAAGATGAAACGCTGGAAGAAGCGCAGACGAACAAAGCCAACGCAATTCTGGAGCTGCTTCAGCCTCGAGCCGGTGAGAACATTCTAGAACTGGGCAGTGGCTGGGGGTCGATGCTCAAGGTCATCAGCAATCAAACTGGAGATCCTGCACATCTTCACGGATACACGCTCTCGCAGGCGCAGTTTGAGCATAACCAGGCCACACACCAGTTTAATATTCAACTGAAGAATTTTATTACGGCGGATTATCCAGTCGGCAGGTTCGACGCCATTTATTCGATTGGCGCGTGGGAGCATGTGCGACCTGATGAAATTCAGCCGTTGCTCAGAAAACTTCACCAGGCACTGGTACCAGGCGGACGAATGGTGAAACATTTTTTTTGTCTGCCAACAGATAACTTGCCGGTTTCAATGCTTGCAACACAGTTGTGCTTTCCGGGATCTCAGCTGGTGTCGCATCATTTCCACGTTCGCGCGTTTGAGCAGGCGGGCTTTCGCATCGTGCGTCAGACGGTAAGTGACTATCGTCCGACAGTACGAGCCTGGTTCAACAACCTGGTTGCAAACAAAACCGAGGCTATCGAGGCTGGCGGTGTGCTGAACTACAACCGCTACCTGGTGTTCACCGCAGCCTGGTATCGGTTCTTTAATGATGGTGAGGCGAACCTGTATCGGTTTCAGCTCGTCAAGCGCTGATGCCGACAGATGGTGAAGTTCAGGTAATGTGCTTCAGGAGTGGATGGCCCTCGTGCGTTCTCGTGGGCTGACACTCACCAATCGCCTTGCGGCGATTCCCGATCCTCAATCGTCATTCCTTCTTCCTGTTCTGCGGCCCAAAGGGCCATCCAAAACCGTATTGACGATTCCAAAGCCCTTCCTCCGGGCGTAACTGACTGGATGCTGTTGCGATTCAGTGGAGCCGGCG
>JBKDKA010000155.1:0-3306 GCA_046345315.1 Planctomyces sp. | reverse complement strand
GGTTTTCACACTCGCCCGCGGCCGGAAACCGAACCTGAAGGCCGAGATTGCGGAGGGCTTCGGAGCAACTTACGTCAGTACTTCAGAAATCACAATGGCCGAACTGGCACGTGATCACGGAAAACCAGACCTGATCATCGAAGCAACCGGAAGCAGTGAAGTGGCATTCGGTGCCATGGAAGTACTCGGCCACAATGGCTGCATGGTCTGGACCAGCATCACCGGGGGCAGCAGAAAAGTTCAGGTTCCAGGCGACGCCATCAACCTGCAGTGGGTCCTGGGCAACAAACTTCTGGTCGGATCAGTCAACGCCAACTTTCGACATTTTGAATCCGGTATCGCCGACATGGCGCTCGGTGAGCTCATGTGGCCAGGCGTGATCCAGAAGATTTTGACAACGCCAGTGAACGGGCTCGATCAATACAAGGAAATGATGAGGCTTCTCGTTGAAGACAAAGACGCATTGAAAGTTTACGTCAACGTGGCGGAAGGCTGATCTGAGCACCTGTTTCCTTTCGGAAGGCAGCGAGATCGAATCCTGTCTACGACTGAAATCTCGATCCATTGCCAAGTCCGCCATTGTCAATCCCGCAAAGGTGGGAAACGGTTTCTGTTTGCATGATCCGTGCCTGAATACAGTTCGCTTGAGACGGAAAGCATACGCCGGCGGAGGCTGACTGTGTCATGAATCGTGACGAATCGCCCGAGATTTCGGCCCGGCAGCAACTGCCGAACTAAGCCAATCGTTTCGCTGAAGATTTCTTTTCCTGCGCTTTCCGCCCGCGGATCGATGTTGCAGCAGTTTTCGCCTCGCCGTATTCTCTCCTGAGAATGAATCCATGAATTCTCCCGACTTTCTCTCAAGTCCTCTCACACCACCAATCCACCCCATCTCCCCAATCAGCGTCTGATCCTTCTGGCTTGTCAGCAGCTTCTTTGCAAAGACCCGGCTGAGCGGCAGCAGACGCTGTGATCCCACACTCCACTCGCCCTCATTCTCCAGAACCTACAGCAGTTCGTGAAATTCACTGAAAGGGATGCGCCATGCGGTGCAACTACCGAAAAACTCTCTCGCGAATCATTCTCGCTGCAGCCGGATCAGTCACCATCGTCGGCTGCTCCACCGGTAACGGATTCGTGATGAACTCCTCGGGACAGAATTACTATCAGCAGGGAAACCTGCCCGCTGCCGCCGCTGAATTCGAGCAGGCGGTTCGGACGGATCCGACAAATCCTGATTATCTGGCGAACCTGGCGAAGGTTCGTGCAAAGATGGGCGATGCTTCGGGCTCAGAGCAGCTATATCGACAGGCGCTCAGTGTTTCACCGTCGCACCAGCCGTCATACCATGGACTGGCAGAGCTGATGCTGGCTCAGGGCAGGGGCCAGGAAGCGACGAGCATGATGGGCACCTGGGTTGCCACTCAGCCCTATGTAGCGGAATCTCATCTGGAAATGGCATGGCTGCAGCGGGAACTTGGCAATTCTGCGGGAGCGGCCCAATCACTGCAGCAGGCCCTTCAGGTGAATCCGGGACACGCAACAGCACTGGCTCATCTGGGCCAGTACTATCAGGACGTTGGTCGCCCGGATCAGGCTGTCGCAATGTATCAGCAGTCACTTCGAGCTGACTTCAATCAGCCGGAGGTCCATTCACGGCTGGCCGCCGCTTCACAGTCTGCAGGGGCTGCTCACCCGATGTCAGCGACAGCCATGGCTCGAGGAGTTCATCCTTATGAGATGGCTCGACAGCCATCGGTCCTGGGAACCCCAAGTCAGGGATCACAGGTTGCGAGCATGCAGGCATGGCAGCAGTCTCAGATGGCTCAGGCCACAGGCGCTTTCGGGCCTTATGCCAGTCAGATGCCATGGTCAGCGCCCGGCATGATGGCTCAGCAGCCCAATCCGTATTCCCCGGCCGCGTTCGCTCAGTCGATGCCGAACGTCAACGGATCTGCGATGCCGTTTTCCGGGGACAGTGAATGGAAGGTCGTCCCGGGCAGCTACCGTGTGATTGATTCCGGAGCCGGTCAGCAGGGTAATGGCACGATGAGCCCTGCGACGATGGCCACATCAACTCCGGCACCAACACCCGATCCGGCGATTTCCGGATCTGTCGTCTTTGGGAATTCGGCACCGTCCGCACAGAGACCAGTCACTTCTGTCTCTGTGACATCAGGCAGCCCCCCAATGACGACATCTCCTCAGGGCCTGACCGCAGACACATCCGGATCCGCACAGAACACACCAGTCATTGATGCGTTCTGATTTTACTTCCTGCGAAAAAATTCTCTTCAAAAGCGAAGCGGCTGGTCCGAGATTATCTCGAGCCAGCCGCTTCTGATTCTGTCTACGTGCCCACGAAGGCCGGAATTGCAATTCGCCAGCCCTCAGGCTGTTTTATGGCAGGAACGGTGCGAATCCGATGTTCGGGAAGAGTGGGTCAGCCGCACCGCGAACGTTGTAGTTTGTGCCGAGTCGCGAGAAGTTGTCGTTGATATTCTGGACGATACCGAAGTTTACGAACGGGTTGGTAGCATTCAGATTCGGACCGTTCTCGACCTGGAAGAGATCAGCCTGCCGACGCAGAACATCCACTCCTCCGAAGAACTGCGTTTTCAGAGGATCAGCATTCGTGTAGGTGGCACCGAGTACTTCTCCTGCAATCTCTGTATCCCCACCGGAGAAGGCGTCGATCTGGTTCCCGCTGTTGTTGACAAATCGGACATCCAGCTGAGCCGTATCGTCGAGGTACACAAAGTCGCGTGTTCCGTCACCCGTGTTGTTGACAGAGTCGAAAGTATTCCCAGCAGACAGGAACGAGCTCGTGCGGAAGTCTTCCTCAAGGTTACCGCCGAAGATGTTATTCTGAACATCAGCTGCGACATAAGATCCAGTGCCAACCTTGATCAGCAGTCCCTCCCCGGTTGCTCCACCTTTTCCGTTGTTCTGAATCCTGTTTCCAGTCACGGTCACATAACTGTTCTGCACCGTACGAAGATTCAGGTAAGGAGCGATGTAGGCTGTGTTTCCATTGACACTGAAGACGTTCAGAGCAAGGAATTCAGCACGGAACGGGCTGTAATTCACGTTGTCAAATCCGGTGACCGGAGGATCCGGGAAGTTTGGCAGGAAGACAAATCGGCTCTGATTCATATCAGAATCTGCTCGATAGTAGACGCCTTCTTTACCGTTGCTTGAAACGTTGTTGTCGGTCAGTGAGATCCGAATCGGATCGAAGGTCGACGCCAGCAGCTCCCGGTCACGTGTTCCACCTGCCCCGGTGAGCAGAACATTCACGCCGCG
>JBKDKA010000154.1:0-78350 GCA_046345315.1 Planctomyces sp. | reverse complement strand
ATCATGAACCGGCAATATTTCGATAAGCACAGTCTTCCAGTGGTCCGAATGATCTTCTTTCTGCTGCTTACGATGACCTTCACCAGGGTTCAGGCGCAGAGTCCCGGGTCCGAGGCGGTTGGCGAGCGCGGGCCCAACGTGGTGCTCATCTTCATCGATGACCTCGGATATGCGGACGTTGGCCCCTTCGGTGGAGACCGCGAGCTGACTCCCCATCTGAATCAGCTGGCCGCTGAGGGGCGCTGCTTCACGGACTTTTATGTTTCTCAGGCGGTCTGTTCGGCGTCACGGGCCAGTCTGCTGACCGGCTGTTACAGCGGACGAATCAGTATTCAGGGAGCTCTTGGGCCGCGAGGGACGACCGGCATCCATGCAGACGAAATGACGCTCGGTGAGCTGGTCCGTCAGAAAGGCTACGCAACGGCCTGTTTCGGCAAATGGCATCTCGGACATCATCATCCGTTCCTGCCGCTGCAGAACGGGTTTGATGAGTACTTCGGACTTCCGTACAGCAATGATATGTGGCCGTATCATCCGGAGTTTCTTCATGTGCCGCTGGAGGAACGTCTGAAACGCTGGCCGGAACTGCCGCTGATCTCCGGAAACGACATCGCGGATCCGATGGTTTCCGGTGACGATCAGACTCAGCTCACGAAACAGTACACGGAGCATGCTGTATCGTTCATCGATCGAAACGCCGCTCGGCCGTTCCTCCTGTATGTTCCTCATTCCATGGTGCACGTTCCTCTGTACGCCTCAAAGGAGTTTCAGGGACGAAGCGGCAATGGAATCTTCAATGACGTTCTGATGGAGGTTGACTGGTCGGTCGGTCAGATCATGGAGGCTCTGCGCCGGAATGAGCTGGAAGAGAAGACTCTCGTGATTTTCACGTCCGACAACGGTCCCTGGCTGAGTTACGGAGATCACGCCGGATCCGCAAAGCCGCTGCGTGAAGGCAAGGGAACAATGTTCGACGGAGGCTGTCGAGTTCCCTGCATCATGCGATGGAAAGGGAAGATCCCTGCGAACACGAAATGTTCAACACCTGCGATGACGATCGATCTGTTTCCGACCATCGCGTCGCTGACCGGCGCCGAGCTTCCTCAGCATCCGATCGATGGAAAGAACATCTGGCCGCTGATTCATGGAGATGCCGCCGCTGTATCGCCTCATCAGGCGTACTTCTTTTACTGGGGAAAGGATCTTCAGGCCGTTCGCAGCAGTGACTGGAAACTGCATTTCCCACACGCCTATCGATCTCTTCAGGGAGGGGTCACCGGACAGGATGGGCTGCCTGGAAAATATGAGCAGTTGCGGATTGAACAGAGTCTCTTCAATCTGCGCAGTGATCCCGGAGAAACATCTGACGTCGCCAAAGATCATCCGGAGGTCGTTGCAGAACTGACCAGACTGGCCGAGGGCATTCGAGAGGAACTCGGTGACGGAAATGAAAAGCCGGGGCGAGGTGTGCGTGCGTGCGGTTCCGTTGAGAAACCAGCAGCGGACTGAAACGCCGAAGAATGTTTACCGGCCCCTTGAGTCATGCCGATCGATGGTTCAGCCTCGCGGATGACACTTCTGATGCACCGACTTCAGTCGGCTGTGATCGACATGAGTGTAGATCTGAGTGGTTCGAATGCTGGCGTGACCAAGCATTTCCTGAAGTGCTCGGATGTCGGCGCCACCGGCCAGCAGATGAGTCGCGAAGCTGTGTCGAAGTGTGTGCGGACTGATCTCCGGTCCGCAGCCTGCGCGAGACGCATATCGCTGGATCAACGCCCAAACAGTCTCTCTGTTCATCCTGCGGCCGCTGCGAGTCAGAAAGAGATAGCCTGGATCGATACCGGCTGTGAGCAGCAGATCCGGGCGTTCTTTTTCGAGATAGGTCTGCACTGCGGAAATCGCGAACGGATTGAGCGATACCATTCGCTGTTTGTTTCCCTTTCCTGTGCAGCGACAATATCCCTCGGAAAGACTTACGTCGCTCAGCTTCAGATCCACAACTTCTGACACCCGGCATCCGGTTGCATACATCACAGCAAGCAGAGCACGATCGCGACGATAGTAACGATCGACCGGAGCCACGGGAGCCGCCAGCAGTTCATCAACCATCGCGGGATTGAGGACTCGGGGCAGTCGCTGCCAGAGCTTCGGCGAGTTGATCAGATCGACCGTGGTTTCAGCGACAACCCCTTCGAGCATCAGGTATCGAAAGAACATCCGGATGGCGACGAGGTTTCGACCGATGCTCCCCGCGGCGAGGTTGAACGTCTGCAGGTGCTCCAGAAAACCGGTCATGGCCTTCAGGTCAATTTCCTGCACCGTCAGGCGGGCATGATCTCGATTCCAGCGGAAGAATTTTTCGAGGTCTCGACGGTACGCCTCAATGGTGTTTTTCGCCATCCCGCATTCGGCTTCCAGATATGCGAGGTAGGGAGACAGCCAGGTCGCCGGGTCGCGAAAACCGGAAGTGACTGCGATGGTTCCGGCGGGAGGCTGTTTGCGCCGAGTCATGACATGAAAACTCCGCAGAATCTCCGACAGGATCAGAACCCGAATAAAACGAAAAATCGCCGTCACCGTTCAGAGGGGGTTGAACGATGACGGCGACGGCTGGAAACCGTTGAAAAACGGTTTTCGTATTAAAAGGCGAAGCGCGGGCGTTCGCCGGAATCGTCACGCAACGACGACCGTCACAGCATGGGGTCGCAGTTATCTCAACAGCGCACGAAGATGAGCATCAGAGACAGTGAACAACACTGAAGTGGTTATCGTCGATGCCGACTCCGCATCCGTGCAAAATCCGCCGGAAACCGTTTGCGATGATTTTGTCGAAGATTCGATGGGCGATCCGGCACACATTGATGTGCACTGCGGGGATGGGATGGTGAACTTCGCAGTGATCGTTATTCCACAGCCCAGTAATCGAAAACCAGAGCTTTCTCGATCTTTCCGTCGATCATTTCAACGAACTTCCAGTGATCACTGTTCGGAAGATAAGCGGCACGATCCTCTTCCGTTGCAAAGGTCACGACATATCCATGAGTGAAACCCTGGTCGAGCTTTTCGGGACTGTTGTTCACGCCTCGCTCGAAATCCTGAATCGCCGGAATCTGATTCTTCAGCTGATGAAACGCCATATTGATTTCATCAATCTGCTTCGGAGTCACTTCAGGGCGGAACCGGAAAAGAACAATGTGCCGCAGCACACGTGATCGGGCCGGAACCTCTCCGACTGCCTCCAGCATTCGAACTGCGACGAACCGATTTCCTTCAGCATTGAGGTGAACTTCATCGGAGGTCAGAACACCGCTGGATTCCCCGGCGAGATTGTATTCCTTCAGCTGCGAGAGAAACGACTTCCGAAGGTCCACGACGGAAGCTCCTGTCGCAGCCGCTACTCGGCGACTGATTTCCGAATACTCCTCCAGCATGGCATCCAGTTTATTGGTCCCGTCCGTCTTTTCGCCGATGACACTGGGAGTCGCCACAATGACTCGCGCACCAGCAGTCTGACATCGACCGATGACATCTCGAAGACCGGCTTCATAATCTGCAGTGCTGGTGCCTTTTCCGTTCAGAGAATGCCAGACGTCGTTGATGCCGATGTAGATCACGACAATGTTCGGATGATGCGAAAGAACATCCTTGTCGAGACGTTTCTGAATGTCCGGAACGCGATTGCCACTGATTCCTGCACCAATAACTTTTATGCCGGAATCCGGTCGTCGAAGCTGGATCGCTTTTCGGAACAGGTCGACATATCCCCCTTCTGCATCACCAGCCTGCGTGATGGAATCTCCGAGGAAGACGATCGTCTCGTCATCTTTCAGCTGAGCTGATACCTGTGGAGCTGAGACCGCAGACCAGATCAGTGCAGAGGCAGCCGCTGTCATATGGACCAACATTCGGGATGGAGACATGGAGAATTCACTTTCGGGAGGACCGGCAATCAGCAGATAAAATCAATCAGCAGATAAAGATGCTGAAACGATCGGATGAAGCGTTCTGATTGATCAGCCACTCACGTAATCTGACAGATCATCAGGCCGATTTCGGTTCTGAGGCCGATTCCAGAACAATCATCAGATCGCCTGTCTGAACGGGCAGAGCCGGACGGACAAGAATACCTTTTACTCGACCGTCGACTTCGGCGTTGATGGTCGTCTCCATTTTCATTGCTTCCAGAGTCACCAGTTTCTGGCCCTTCTGAATCGTGTCGCCTTCCTTGACGGCAACACTGACCACCATCCCCGGCATCGTGGCCCCCACGTGGCACGGATTCGCTGTGTCGGCCTTAACCGCAGTGGCACCAGCTGACTCAATCGAGTTGTCAGTGACGGTGATCTCTCGCGGCTGTCCGTTGAGTTCAAAGAAGACCGTCCGGGTTCCGTCGACGTGAGCATCGCTGACGGTCAGAAATTTGATGATCAGAGTCTTGCCCGGTTCGATGTCGACAGCAATTTCCTCGCCGTGTTCAAGGCCGTAAAAGAAGTTCGGCGTCGGCAGGATACTCAGATCAGAATACTTCTTCTGGTGCCGAGCAAACTCTTCGAAGACACGTTCATACAGCAGCCACGAGACGACTTCTTTTTCTTCCGGCTCACGTTCAAGCAGAGCTGCCACTTTCGTGCGAGCGGCATCAAAATCAGCGGGAGGCAGTGTTTCCCCTGGACGTCCCTGAAACTCCTCACGCCCAAGCAGAACTCGCGTTTTGACAGCCTCCGGAAATCCACCGGGTGGCTGTCCCATTCCGCCACCGATGAGATCAATCACGCTGGCCGGGAAAGCAATATCGCGATCCGGATTGAGGACGTCTTCATTCGTCAGATTGTTCGCGACCATGAAGAGTGCCATGTCACCGACAGCCTTGCTCGTCGGAGTCACCTTCACAATGTCACCGAAGAGCTGGTTGACACCGGCATAGATACGGCAGATTTCTGCCCATCGATCCGCAAGACCCAGAGCCCGAGCCTGTTCAAACAGATTCGTATACTGGCCACCGGGCATTTCGTGATGGTACAGATCCGCAGTCGCCGGAAGCACCACGCTTTCGAACGGTGTGTAGTAGTCTCGAACAGCTCGCCAGTATTCCGCGATGGAATCCAGTGAATCGGAGTTGAGTCGCGTGTCGCGCTCCCCGAACTTGAGCATCTCCACGAGCGTGTTCAGATTCGGCTGAGACGTTCCGCCGGACATCGCGGCCATGGCAGCGTCAGCAATGTCCAGACCAGCTCGACTTCCCTCGAGAATTGAAGCGGCCTGAATTCCGGCCGTGTCATGAGTGTGGAAATGGATCGGGATTCCGATCTCCTGCCTCAGAGTGCGAATCAGTGTTGATGCTGCGTCGGGTTTACAGAGCCCTGCCATGTCTTTGATGGCCAGGATGTGAGCGCCCATTTTTTCGAGCTCTTTGGCGAGGTCAACATAGTACTTCAACGAGTATTTCGTACGCTTCGGATTGGTAATGTCGCCGGTGTAACAGATGGAGGCTTCACAGATGGCTCCCGTGCTGATCACGGCATCCATCGCAACCTTCATGTTCGGAATCCAGTTGAGCGCGTCGAAAATTCGAAAGACATCGATTCCCGCATCAGCCGCTTCTTTGACAAACGCCTTGACGATGTTGTCCGGATAATTTGTGTATCCCACGGCGTTGGAAGCTCGCAGCAGCATCTGAAACAGGATGTTCGGCACACGCTCCCGCATCTGAACCAGCCGCTGCCACGGACACTCGCGAAGGAACCGCATCGTGGTGTCGAAAGTTGCCCCGCCCCACATTTCCAGACTGAACATGTCGGAACAGAGATGAGCATAGATATCAGCCACCTCAAGGAGATCAAAGGTCCGCATACGAGTTGCCAGAAGTGACTGATGCGCATCACGGAAGGTCGTGTCGGTGATGAGCAGGTGCTTCTGTTCGCGAACCCATTTCGCGAACCCTTCGGCTCCCAGTTTCTTCAGCATCTGTCGTGTGCCGTCAGGAATGACGTGTCCCGGCGGAATTGCCGGGATGGGAGCCGGCTCGCGACGCAGCGGTTTGGGCCGTCCCTTGACCAGGCTGTTTCCGTTCACGATCGTTTCCGACAGATAGTTCAGAATTCGCGTCGCGCGATTCTGACGCTGATCGAACTCGAAGAGCTCCGGTGTTTCGTCGATAAAACGAGTCGTGCAGTCACCGTTGACGAAAACGGGATGCCGGTTGACCTTGATGAGGAAAGGGATGTTCGTCTTCACACCGCGAACACGAAACTCCCGAAGAGTCCGTTCCATCCGGTGAATCGCGTCGATGTAGCGTCGACCCCGTGTCGTCACTTTTGTCAGGAGTGAATCATAAAACGGATTGACGACCGCTCCGGAAAACGCACTTCCGGCATCCAGTCGCACACCCATCCCGCCGGATGATCGATAGTGAGTCACTCGACCATAATCCGGCATAAAGTTGTTGGCCGGATCTTCGGTCGTCACGCGACACTGAATCGCGAATCCGCTCGTTCGAACATCACTCTGAGTTCCGAGGCCAATATCCGGATCTGACAGACGATATCCCTGAGCCACCAGGATCTGGGATTTCACGATATCGACATTCGTGATCTCTTCAGTAACGGTATGCTCAACCTGAATTCGAGGATTCACTTCGATGAAGTAGAACTTCTGAGCATCCACATCGACCAGAAACTCCACCGTACCGGCACAGGAATAATTCACCTGTCGCCCGATCCGAATGGCCGCATCGAGAATCGCTTCCCGCAATGATTCGGACAGATTCGGCGACGGAGCAATTTCCACGACCTTCTGATGACGACGCTGAACCGAACAGTCGCGTTCGAAGAGATGAATGAGGTTTCCGTGTTCATCGCCCAGCAGCTGCACTTCAATGTGCTTGGCCCGTGCGATGAACTTTTCAAGAAACACATCCGGACATCCGAACGCTGACCGGGCTTCATTTCGAGCTGACTCAAAGGCCTGATCAAACTCTGCTGCCGTTTTTACAGCGCGCATTCCGCGGCCACCACCACCCTTGGCCGCCTTGATCATCACAGGAAAACCGATCTCGACGGCTTTCCGTCGAGCCACTTCCAGAGTCTCGATGGATTCCGGGGTGCCTCCAAGAATCGGAACCCCCGCCTTCATCGCGATGTCGCGAGCGGCCGTCTTGTCGCCGAGAGCTTCCAGGCAATGAACCGAAGGTCCGACAAACTTGATTCCGTTCGCGGCACACGCACTGGCAAGTTCCGGACGTTCCGAAAGGAACCCATAACCGGGATGGATGGCATCCACACCGACGCTCTTTGCGAGCGACACAATGCCGTCGATGTCTAGATAAGCTCGAATCGGTTCTCCCTGACGCCCGATCTTGTACGCTTCATCGGCCTTGAAACGGTGCAGCGCGTAGCGATCCTCGTGCGTGTAGATAGCCACTGTCCTGATGCCAAGTTCCGTCGCACTGCGGAAGATGCGGATGGCGATCTCAGATCGATTACAGACGAGCAGTTTGTTGAAAGTGAGCATAGATGTTTCGAAGTAATTCAACAAAAATTTTCAGGGACGGGGGGGCGACGATACTCCGGACGACGATTTCAGCCTGCGTCTGTTCCGATCGGACGACAGTCAACTGGCGTCCGGTGAGGATAACCATCCGGGATTTCAACGGCAAAGCTTCCCCGCTGAGACGGGTAGGAGGCAAGAGACCAGAAGGGGATTCTGGCATTTTTCCAGACAACCTGTTCATGCCAGTGCGTATGTTCAGGCGAATATCGGTGGACTGAACCGGGAAACAATCTTCCGGGCGGCTCGAAGGCCGTCGACGGCCGCTGTGACGATCCCCCCCGCATAACCGGCCCCTTCGCCAACCGGGTAAACGCCACGAATTCCCGGTGGCTGCCACGATTCGCGGTCGCGGTCAATTCGGACTGGCGAGCTTCCTCGCATCTCCGGCCCGACGAGCACCGCTTCGCGAAGATATTTTCCATGCCACTGACGATCCATCAGAGGCAGCCCGGCTTGAATGGCCCTCAGAATCTCCGGTGGCAGCAACTCACAGAGATTTCTGGGCGCAGTTCCTCGCTGGTATGACGACGGAATCTTCTGATCGGCGGCAGGTGTTCTGCCTGCCAGAAAATCTGTCGCACGCTGAATCGGCGCCAGATAGTCTGCCCCGGCGAGTCGAAAGGCCAGTGATTCGTACTTCTGCTGAAGGTGAACACCCGCCAGCGGATGGTCACTCCCGAAGCATTCCGGCTCCAGTGTCACGACAAGCCCGCTGTTTGCAAACGGTGTATCGTGGCGAGAATTGCTCATGCCGTTGGAGCAGAACATTTGCGGCTCCGAAACGCTCGGAATCACGATACCGCCGGCGCACATGCAGAATGTGAACAGATCGCGACGGCCTCGGGCGACCAGCGAATAATCAGCCGCACCGAGAACCTGCAGGTACTCCGAGCGACCGTATTTGTGTGAATTGATGAGTTCCTGAGGATGTTCAATCCGCAGACCGAGTTGAAAGGCCTTCGGCCGGAGCGGCAGCCCGGCGGCCAGCAGCATCTGATAAGTGTCCCGAGCACTATGCCCGACCGCAATCACACAGTGCTGAGTCGGAATGGGTCCGGAAGACGTTTCGACACCGACGACCTGATCATTCTCGAAACGCAGTCCCTCCATGCAGCATCCAAAGCGATACTCTCCGCCGAGCGATTCGATCTTTCGGCGATAGTTTCTGCAGATCATCGGGAGCTTGTTGCTTCCGAGATGCGGGCGGTTTTCATAGACGAGCGATGGGCGACCACCGCAGGCGACGAAGCTCTGAAGAACCCAGTCGACGTCCGGACCCGTGATGCGACAGGTCAGCTTGCCGTCACTGAAGCACCCCGCCCCGCCCTCACCGAAAAGGTAGTTGTTCTCTTGATCGTGGTGCCCACCGCTGTCAAAGGAGCGGATTGCCGGAACGCGTTCCTTCACAGCACCGCCTCGCTCCAGAATGATCGGCCTGTATCCCTTCAGAGCCAGAAAATAGCCGGCGAGCAGCCCGGCAGGCCCCGAACCCACGATCACAGGCCGGTACGGCATCGGTTCGGACCCTGGCAGCGGGTCTTCAAATGGCTCCGGCTCGTACGGCTCCACCTTGAGATGGCTAGTCGCTGGCCGAAGGCTGCTTCCGTTCCCGGATCTGGATTCTGAAAATCTCAGCTGAACGGTATAGACGAACTCGAGCTGAGACTTTTGCCTCGCATCAAGGCTTTTTCGAAGGATCTTCCACGCCGCGAGATCATCCGCCCGAATTCCGAGCTCTCTGCACAGCCGATCAGAAATCTCTGATTCCGGAACCTCTACCGGCAGCCTGAGATTCGTGACTCGATATTGCATCGTCGACTCTTGGGATAACGCGGGCGTTTTCCGAAATTTGCGGGCTGGATTGTGAAAATCAGACAAAGAACGCAGCAGGATGATCGATGGATGCTTCGGAATTCATCTGAATCCACGGCGGAAACAGAAAATTGCCAAAAAGGATTCTCAGAAAGGATTCTGCTGCCTCAGTTTTCTGATCGTGGCAACCGCTATTGCCGGAATTGATTTCGAGGTGAAATGTCTGTCTGATCAGTTGACGTTGCCTGTGAATCGTCCATAATCTGTCCATCTGAGTGGTCTCGGTATTCTGGCTTCCGCTTCTGATGCGGCAGCACCAGTGAACCGGGTTCGATAAGAAAACTCTTCTGGCAGAACGGTTTTCAGCTGATTTTTTTCGATGAATGCGGGTGTAGCTCAGTTGGTAGAGCACCACGTTGCCAACGTGGTTGTCGAGGGTTCGAGTCCCTTCACCCGCTCTCGGTCGAGTTGCTGCTGTCACGCAGTGAGGCTCAGATCCGGCGAGAAAAAAGATTAAGAGTTCATTGTCGCAGAGGGTAAGAGATGACTTCTGAAGCCGAAGAGCTTCTTGCGTCCGAGGCTGGAGAGTCGGCTGAGCGGATGGCGCTGGTGGTCGATATCAAGGATGTCGGCCCGTGTCGGAAGCATGTGACAGTGACCGTTCCTGAATCTGACATTGAAGAGATTCGAGAACAGTGTCTTGAAGATCTGTCGGTCAAGGCGCAGGTTCCGGGATTCCGGATCGGGCGTGCACCGCGAGAGCTCCTGCTGCGTCGTTTTCGTGATGAAATCACTGCGGAAATCAAGCAAAAAGTGCTTCTGGCAAGCCTTGATCAGCTGTCGACTGATAACAAGCTGGATCCGATCAACGAGCCGAAGATCGACGTTGAGAGTCTGGAGATCCCTGAGTCTGGTGATTTCCAGTATTCGTTCGAAGTTGAAGTGCGGCCTGTTTTCGATCTTCCGGATTACACAGGGCTTCCGATTCGTCGGCCTTCGGGCGAGATTTCGGAAACGGAGCTGTCGGCCTATCGAGATCAGTTCCTGTCTTCGTATGCAGCTCGAGTTCCTCACGACGGTCCTGTATCGCGTGGTGATTTCATTAACTGCTCAATGTCGTTTTCACACAACGGCAAGGTGATTCGTGAAGTCGAGGAAGTCAGTGTCAGGGTTTTGCCGCAGCTGAACTTTCAGGATGCTGTGCTTGAGGGGTTTGATACCCTGATGGCCGGTGTAACTGCGGGCGAGTCTCGTGACGGGAAGATTCGGATCTCGAAGCAGTGTCCTGTTGTTGAGATGCGGGGTGAAGAGGTCTCTGTGACCATTGCGGTTGGTGGTGTGCTTCGCCTGGAAGCACTTGCCGTCGATTCAAAGGTTCTGGAATCTGTGGGTGCCTCAACGCCCGAAGAGCTGGACAAGGAGCTGAAAGGTTCCTTGGCTCGTCAGCTGGAGTTTCAGCAGCGGCAGTCGGCTCGTCAGCAGGTTCTTGAGAAGATCGTTGAATCCGCTGACTGGGATCTGCCGGAAAGCCTTGTGCGTCAGCAGACAGAGAATGCTCTCCGCCGTGAACTGCTGGAGATGCAGCAGGCCGGGTTTACTCGAGAGCAGGTGCTGGCTCGCGAGAATGAGATCCGCAGGAATGCAATTGATACAACTCGTCAGGCACTCAAAGAACATTTCGTGCTTGACCGGATTGCTACGGAAGAGAAGATTGAGTGTGAGCAGGAAGACATTGATCGGGAACTCCTGATGATGTCATTCCAGAGCGGTGAGCCTGTTCGTCGTATTCGAGCTCGCCTTGCCAAATCCGGAGTCATGGAGAATCTGGAAGCTCAGCTGCGAGAACGTAAGGCTGTGGATTTCATTCTGAGCAAAGCGAAGTTTCAGGACGTGCCGCGGGAGCCATTTGCAAGTAATGACGCTGTTGGATTGCGTCTGGCGATCTGCGGTAACATGGACGCAAGTCTGATTGACGATACCAGCTCGTCGCAGGAAGTCTGATTTTACGAGACAACTGAAAGAGCAGGCTCTCGTTGCAGTCAGCGGGTCGCCTGTTCTTTGTGTTTAATGCCGCGGGAAATTTCATTGTGCCCGCTGGTTTGCCTACAGAATCTGCCATACAGGAATCCAAAGGATGAAGGATCCTCGAACTCAGTACGTTCCGATGGCTGCCCGAGAATACTCGGCTCAGCGTCAGATGACCGTCGGCGATCTGCTGCTTGATAATCGGATCATCTTCCTGGACGGTCCGATCCATGATGGCAGTGCCAATCTGGTCGTCATGAAGATGCTGTTTCTGCAGTCAGAGAATCGGCACCAGGACATCCACCTTTACATCAATTCCCCGGGTGGTTCTGTCACTGCGACTCTGGCCATTTATGACATCATGCAGTTCATCGAGTGTGATGTAGCCACCTACTGCGTCGGCTTGTCGGCCAGCGGCGGGGCAATTCTGGTTGCCGGAGGTGCTCCCGGAAAGCGGTTTGCGCTGCAGCATTCCAAACTGATGATTCATCAGCCTTACGGTCAGGTGGGCGGACAGGTCTCCGATATCGAGATTCAGGCAAAAGACATCATCGATACTCGGGAACTTCTGAACGAACTGCTTGCGAGCCATACAGGCCAGCCGGTGTCACGCATCGCCAAGGATACTCAGCGTGATCATTATATGACCTCCGCAGAGGCGAAAGCATACGGACTCGTGGATGAGATCCTTCAGCGACCGCCGAAAGACGTGAAGAAGAGTTCATAGTGCCTGAGAATGAACCTGGATTCCGAAATCGGAATCCGGATTCCGGATGGTGGTCCGGAATCGTTGTTCGATCGTTATCCTGTTTCAACGGATTCCAGAGATGACAGTGCTCGTTCCTTACGTTGTGGAAAAAAACGGCCGCGATGAGCGCGCCATGGACATCTACAGCCGACTGCTGAAAGACCGCATTGTCATTCTTGGCAGTGGAGTCAATGACGACGTCGCGAACAGCATCGTGGCACAGCTGCTGTTTCTGCAGTTTGACGATCCGCGAGCTGACATTCACTTCTATATTAATTCTCCTGGCGGGTCGATCACTGCCGGAATGGCAATCTACGACACCATGCAGTACATCAGCTGCGATGTCGCGACCTACTGCATCGGTCAGGCTGCCAGTATGGGGGCAATCCTGCTGACAGCCGGAACTCCCGGCAAGCGGAATGCTCTTCCCAATGCTCGAATCATGATTCACCAGCCTCTCGCCGGCATGGAAGGAACGGCGACAGAACTTGAGATTCATGCAAAAGAAGTACTCCGCATCAAGCGGAAGATGAACGAGATTCTCCTGAAGCACACAGGGCAGACACTCACGAAGATCGAAGAAGACACGGATCGTGACAACTTCATGTCTGCAGACGAGGCCCGACATTACAACCTGATTGACAACGTCCTGCAGAAGCTCGGTCCGGACGGGACCTGAGCGGGACACGCAGCATTCACCATTCGCTGAAATCGGAAAGCTGCGAATCCGGGAAAATCGGAAAAAATGCTGTGATCGTTGCGGCCTGTTCAGAGATTCGGTCGATACCCAACCTGCGGCAACCGAAAAACTTGTCGGTTGTAAGTCGTTTGGCAACAGGTGTTTATCGGCATTTTCGGCCGAAGTCTTTCTCTTGACAGCAACTGGATCAGCTCGTACCTTCCCACCTCGCAGCCAGGGTGTCCTGCGTTTTGCAGCGAATGGAGTCGCTCATGTCAATCGTCCAGTCCGGCGCTTCGTCGGCGAATGTCTGTTCCCCGGTTCCGTTTATCGATCTGGTGGCGCAGTATCAGACCATCCGTGAAGAGATTCGCGAGACGGTTGATCGCTGTTTTGAAAACCAGCACTTCATCCTGGGTGACGAAGTGACGCTCCTTGAGCAGGAAATTGCAGATTACTGCGATGCTCGATTTGCGATCGGTTGTGCATCCGGAACAGACGCACTGGTCCTCGCACTGCTTGCTCTCGGTGTTGGTCCTGGGGATGAAGTGATCACCAGCCCATTCACATTTTTCGCTTCAGCGAGTTCGATCCATCGAGTCGGCGCGCGACCGGTTCTCGTGGACATTGAACCATCGACGATGAATCTGTGCCCGCGACAGGTTGAAAAGGCGATCACTCCGCGGACCCGCGCCATCATGCCGGTGCACATTTTCGGACAGTGTGCCGATATGGATCCGCTCTGGAGACTTTCGACCCGTTTCAATATTCCGATCGTGGAAGATGCTGCTCAGGCCATCGGTGCTGAGTATCAGGGTCGTCGAGCAGGCGTACTGGGAACAATCGGATGCTTCAGCTTCTTCCCGACCAAGAATCTCGGTGGTGCCGGTGACGGCGGGATCATGACGACGGACGATCCGGAAATCGCCGCTCGCCTCCGCCGTCTGCGAGTCCACGGAGACACCGGTGGCTACAACCACGTCGAAGTGGGCTATAACAGTCGGCTGGATGCTCTGCAGGCCGCTGTGCTGCGAGTCAAACTTCGTCACCTCGATTCGTGGACAGCTGCTCGAAATCGAAATGCCGCACGATACAACCAGCTGCTGAGCGAATCAGGGATTACGGATATCGTAAGTCCGCCTGCCGTTGCCCCGGCGCGACGCCATGTGTTCAATCAGTTTACGACACGCGTTGCTGACGGTCGTCGTGATGCGGTGATGAAGTCGCTCAAGGCTGCACAGATTGGTTGTGCGGTTTATTATCCGATTCCGCTCCATCTGCAGAAGTGCTTTGAGTATCTCGGGTATCGTCCGGGAGATCTTCCGGAATCTGAAAAGGCTGCCGCAGACGTTCTCTCACTTCCGATTTACTCTGAGCTGCCAGCGGATCATCTTGAGACAGTCGTCACCGGCCTCGTGAAAGCGGTTGGCCGGGAAGTCAGCCTGCCGTTCAAGGCAGCAACCGACGCGAACCGACGACGAGCTGCCTGATGCGGGTTTCGACATCGCGACGCGATTTACCGGCGTCGCGATGGAACTGCTTTGCTGTGACTGCACAGATGCAGGCTCTGTTCGGTATTGAAATGATTGACATGAAGGTCATCGCACCTTAGCATGCCGGTGATGGCTGACCACAGGGAGAGGTGGCAGAGTGGCCGATCGCTCCGGTCTTGAAAACCGGCGTGGGGCAACCCACCGGGGGTTCGAATCCCTCCCTCTCCGTTTTTTCTGAGTTCCTGCTCTGCCTGCCACTGCGAACGTTTTCGCAGTGGCAGTGCATTTTGTCTGCAACATCGACTGCAGACCAATTCTTCACATGACTGATCCGAAGCTCCGAAGAGCGATCATCGTGGAAGCTGCCCGGCTGATGTATTCCCGAAATCAGACGGAATATTATCGAGCCAAAATGAAGGCCGCCGAACGGCTCTGCCAGGGCTGGGTCAAGCCCTCGGAACTACCCACGAATGCCGAAATTCGTGACGAAGTTCAGCGAATGGCGACTCTGTTTGAAGGTGACTCCCGGCTGGATCGTCTCCGTTCCATGCGAGTCTGTGCAGTTCGGATGATGCGACTGCTGGAACACTTTCGTCCGAAAATCATCGGCAGCACACTCACCGGACATATCCGACAGGGATCTGATATCGATCTTCATGTCTTTTCTGTCTCCACCGAACCGATCATTGCCTGTCTGGAACAGGAAGGTTTCGAGTATCAGGTGGAGAGAAAACTGGTGCGAAAGAATCAGGAAGAGCAGATCTACACTCACATTCACGTGGCCGGTGAGTTTCCTGTCGAACTGACGATGTATCCCCCGGAGAAGACGTCGTTCGTATTTCGCAGTTCAATTACCGGCAAAGCGATTGAACGAGCAACGCTCCCGGAGTTTGAGCAGTTTCTGAGGACGGAGTATCCGGATCAGCGACTGGAAGAAGAGATCGCTGCTGCAGAGAACGCTGTCGATCGATTTCAGGTTTATCGATCGTTGCTGCTGCCATTGGCATCGGTGGTTCAGGGAAAGAAGTATCATCCGGAAGGAGACGTTCTTTACCATCTGCTCCAGTGCTATATCGTCGCTGCTGAAGAGTTACCGTACGACGAAGAGTTTCAGCTGGCTGCACTGCTGCATGACGTCGGTAAGGGTCTCGATCCGGATGATCACGTCCGCGCCGGGCTCGACGCTCTCGAAGGCCACATCACCGAACGAACTGCCTGGCTGATTGAGCACCACATGGAAGCTCACCAGATTCATGATCGATCCATCGGATATCGAGCTCATCAGCGTCTGAAAGCATCGCCTGACTACGAGGATCTGCTCCTGCTGGGGGAGTGCGATCGGGCAGCGCGCATTCCTGGAACACAGGTTCCGGACCTCGAAGACGTCATCGAAGAACTCAGATCGCTGGCGAGCGAAGGGCGGTAACGATCCGACTGCTGAGTCGGATCGACTGGTGGCTTTGGATTGCGAGCTGGCTGTACCGGCGACAAAGAGTGGAACGGTGTCAGCCGTCCGGTCGCTGGAGGCAGACGGTACGGAGCCTGAAAATACGACCGGTTTCCCTTTCGGGTGTCGTGACTCACTCCTCAATCACAGCCAGTCAATGACTTCGGAGAATATGGTCTCGCGATCGGATTCAAACTCCAGTGTATGACAGGCTTCAGGCCAGGTTCGAATCAGAATGCGTGGTGAAGCGAATGTGCACACGAGCCGGCGAGTCATCTCGTTGTGAATGATGCGGTCATGTCCTGCGAGCATCAGAAGTACCGGGTGTGTGATTCTCGAAGAACCGCTGTGAAGAATCTCCGCGAGGTGTCGCCCGGAATTCAAAAAACCCGTTGTCACAGTATGCAGCGCCAGCGAGTCGCTGCGAATGTACGCCTGCCAGTCCGCGTTCTCGGTGAAAAGACGAGCATCATTCAACGGGATGGACACCTCGTGAAATCGCGCGTCGAAGAATTCTGCAAGGCGAAGCTGCAGCTTCTGCAGTGCGGTGGGATTTATCTGCGGAGACAGTCCGGGATACAACAGGGCGAGCTGATCGATTTCTGACGGTGCGACAGCCGCAACTGCCGCAGCAATCTTTCCCCCCCAGCTGACTCCCATGAGAGTGACGGGAGGCGTCTTCGCGGCGTAGTCACGGCGAGCTGTCTCGAGCAACTGTCTCAGATCGTTCACGAGCCGCATTCCGTGGTCGGCGTGGCCCCGCTTTTCCGTGTTCATTCCGGAACCGCGGCGATCTGCGAAGTAAACGCTGTAGCCTGCCGCAGCCAGCTGTGACGACGAGTTGAGGTACCATCCGGAATGACTCTGGATGCCGTGAGTGGCAACGATAATTCCACGCGGATTCGGATGGGGCCAGTGTCGAAAATGATGCAGATACCCATCGGAGCTCGTAAACGTGCGGATGACAGCTTCGGTCATTGCGGCACGATTTCTTCGAGAGCTCTCGCGAATGCTCCAAACGGACCTTCACTGAACAGAACAAACCTGACCAGCGAAGGAGCTTTATGCCATTTCAGAAAATCAAACGTCGTCTTCAGTGTATTCCCTGCTGCAAGATCCAGTGGATAACCATAGGCTCCCGTGCTGATTGCCGGGAAGGAGATGCTGTGACACTGGTGCTGCACTGCCAGTTTCAGACAGGAGCGAATCGCAGAAGCCAGCAGCGCCGGCTCACCGTCCCGTCCGCCGCGCCAGACAGGCCCGACGGCATGAAAGACAAACTTCGCCGACAGATCGCCGGCACTGGTCACCACAGCGCTGCCAGGCGGACATCCCTGCGGATACTTCTGCCGAGTTTCCTCCATAATGGATGGACCTCCTGCAGAGTGGATGGCACCGTCAACACCGGATCCGCCGGCGAGCAGTTCGTTGGCAGCATTCACAATGGCGTTTGTTGTCTGCAGAGCAATGTTGCCCTGAGTCAGCTCCAGCCGACATTGTCCGATCGTTGCGATCATGATTGTCCATTCTGTGCGATCATGATAGTGTGAAAGTCCCCCACCAGTGGATCAGCGGAACGACGTGAAAGATATACAGAGTGTCCTGAACACTGAGCGGAAGAATATATTACGGGCGGAACCACCGAAACCATGAATCATCCTGAATTCCATCGCTCTGAGTATTCAGCGTGCTCCTCCATTCAGAACGAAGCGCACCTCAACGACCTGCTCAGCACGCCGACAGATGCCGCCGTGAACGCAATGGCTCGCCTGAAAGGCGACATTCTGCTGCTGGGAGCCGGCGGCAAAATGGGGCCGACGTTTGCCACCATGGCTCGACGTGCAGATGCTGCTGCCGGCGTGTCTCGAAGAATTACAGCTGTCAGTCGGTTCAGCGATGAATCGCTTCCGAATCAGCTTCGCGAATCCGGAATCGAAGTCATTCGCGGAGACCTCATGGATGAGGCGTTTCTGGCATCGCTCCCGGATGTGGAAAATGTCGTTTCCATGGTCGGGATGAAATTCGGCACCGGCTCGGCCGCAGCAATGACATGGGCCATGAATACATATCTGCCGTCACTGATCTGCCGGAAGTTTCGATCAAGTCGCATCATGGCCTTCTCCACCGGCAACGTCTATCCGCTGGTGTCACTCGAATCCGGCGGGTCGCAGGAGTCGGATGTGCTGTGCCCCGTGGGTGAATACGGCATGTCGGCACTCGGCCGGGAACGAATCTACGAACACTTTTCCCGAACACTCCGAATTCCATCAACAATCATTCGTCTGAACTACGCCGTCGAGATGCGGTACGGTGTTCTCGTCGATATCGCTCAACAGGTGCTTTCCGGTAGTGAAATTGATCTCTCGATGAGCGCCGCGAATGTCATCTGGCAGGGAGATGCCAACGCTCTCTCCCTGGCAGCTCTGGCAGACGCCACGACACCGCCGTTTGTGCTGAATGTCGCCGGCGAGGAGCTCTTCCGGGTACAGGATGTTGCGGAGCGATTCGCCGAACGCTTTGGTGTGGTGGCGCGTTTCCGGGGTTCTCCGGGAACAACGTCACTCCTGAACAATGGAAACCTGGCACGAAAGCAATACGGCGGTTCTCGTGTTTCGCTCGATCAGCTCATCGCCTGGACGGCTGACTGGCTTCAGCGAGGAGGACGACTTCTGTCAAAACCAACTCAGTTCCAGAATCGCGACGGGCGGTTTTGAAATGCACTGGAGAGCGGGGAATGGGGAGCGGGGAGCTGGGGTGGGGGGAATTCGGGCGCATTTTCCTGAGTGTCGATCGCAATCCGCGAAACGTAACGAAACAAAATCGTTCCGGATACAAAGGCCGTCACGGGGCGAGCTTGAGCAGAGCCTGATATGAACCCCAGAGCCCGGCAATCAGAAGTGCCAGTGAAGACAGAATGAGTGCGGCATCCCAGAGAAGCCCCGGGCGAAGACGAGGGTCGGTGATTCGATAGCGAAACCAGATGGAGCTCCACCCGAGAATCGGCAGCATGATGGACTGCGTCAGTCCTGCGACGGAGATCAGGAGAACCGGACTTCTCGGGAAGTACATGAATACGAAAACGCAGATGAGCGGCAGTGCTGCCGAAAGCCAGCGGACGAGTCGCAACCGCTGCGGGCTGACGGAATCGGTGCCGATCAGCCCCAGAACGCCGCAGAAGTCTGCCGTCATTCGAGCATGTCCGGCGTTGGCGACGAGGAATGTCGAATAGAGCACTGCGAACGCGCCCAGCAGAAACAGCCATTTGGCATACTCACCGAAGACAGGAACGTAGGCCTCCGAGAGAGTGCTGACCATCCGCATATCTTCCGGGTTCCGTCCGTCCGAATGCAGAACCGCCGCCCCCAGGAAGAAAAATGCTGCCGTTGCCGCGGTGTAAACGGCCATTGAAGCAAATGCATCGAATTTCATCACGCGGAACCAGCCTCGGGCTCGCTGCAGCCATTCGTCCGAAGAATCGCGAGGCCCTGTTGATCGGGCGTAGCCTTTTTCCAGACACCAGTAGGGATACGCGATGAGCTCAACGGCACCGACACCGATGATTCCGAATGCCGCAAGTGCCGTCAGCAGTGCCCCCTGTGCCTTCGGCAGATGGAAGCTGAGACCTCGCAGGATTTCTTCGCCGGAAATGGCATAACGTTCGGTCGACTGAAGCGAAATCACGTTCCCGACAGTCACCATGGTGAAGATGACCACCAGAGCGATTGAGGCCTTTTCAATCAGGCCGTACTGACCTCGAAAAAGCAGGATGGATGTCAGGATACCGATGATGATGACCCAGTTTCGGTCATCCTTTGTCGGAGGGTCAACGAGCGGAACGCCTTTTTCATCGACCAGTTCCTGACCGGCCACAGACAGTTCTGCAATCCTGCGACCTTTGTCACCCAGCCGATTGAGATCGCGTTCAATCCATTCGATCCGGCGAACCAGCTGAGCAGCAGCCTCCTCGGACAGTTCCGGCGGGACTCCGTTCTTCTTCCAGCTGGCGTATTCGGCAATATCATGCTTTGAAGGGGTGAGTACAGCATCACGATAATCCCCCGTGATGGGGCAGGTGATTGCGAGCGACTGCCCGACACCTCCGACAATACCTCCCAGTTGACCAATCGTGGTCACCATCATGATCATCCAGAGGATAACGACCCAGTTCAGCCTGCCCAGCCGTGGTCCGGGGACAGTGTTCAGCGAAGTGAGAGTTGTTTCGCCGTGACTGATTGTGAAACGTCCGAGTTCCAGCTGGACGAACACTTTGACGACACAGCCCAGAATAATCAGCCAGAGCAGAGTGATTCCGGCCTCTGCGCCGACTTTGGTGGTCATGATGAGTTCGCCGGAACCGACGATGCTGGCTGCGATAATCAGCCCCGGGCCGATCTGAAGGATAATTCTGCGAAGATCTGCCGGCGGTGGTACCACGTCCTGCGGAAGTCGTCGATCCTGGAGTTCGTTCGGAGAGGATTCTGCCATCTTGGGGAGCCCGAATTCTGAAAGAGCATATCTCGTCGTGTTTCAGGACACGCATTCCATGACAACGGTGTTTTCAGGCTGAATTGCAGAATTCGACCTGTATGGTCCTCTGACTCAACGCCTGATCATGGGGAGCGAAAACCGGCTCAGGATACCGATCGTTCTGCCAAAAGGAATCGTCCGAACCCTCCGAGAGCACGGAAGTCATTCTTCAGCACAGGATTCCGACCAATCCTGGCTCGACCGCACCCCGCCGCATTCCGTACTATAATGAGTAGTTTCCAGCGCCGACACAGGCGAAAAAAGCGTGTTTTCGACAGAAGTAACTGAAGTACCATGGATCCGAAGTTCATACGCAATTTCAGCATTATTGCTCATATTGACCACGGCAAGAGCACACTCGCCGACCAGTTGCTGCTGAAAAGCGGAACGATCACCGAACGACAGTTCCGCGATCAGATTCTGGACGACCTCGATATTGAGCGGGAACGTGGCATCACGGTCAAGGCCCGCTCGGTGACGATCAACTACCAGTTTGAAGGGCAGATCTACGAGCTGAACCTGATCGACACGCCAGGGCACGTGGACTTCCATTACGAAGTCAGTCGAAGTCTCGCAGCGTGCGAAGGTGCCCTGCTGGTCGTGGATGCATTTCAGGGGGTTCAGGCACAGACCGTTGCAAACGCCTACGCGGCGATCAATGTCGATCTCGAAATCATTCCCTGCCTCAACAAGATCGATCTTCCGGTTGTTCGCATCGACGAAGTGAAGGAAGAAATCGAAACCGTACTCGGGCTCGATGCGTCCAATGCGCTTCAGGTGAGTGCGAAAGCCGGAATGAATATCGAAAGCGTTTTCGATGCACTTATCAAACGCGTCCCGTATCCCAAAGGCCTTGTGAGTTCCCCGCTGAAGGCGCTGGTCTTCGACTCCAAGTATGACAACTATCGAGGCGTGGTCACGTACGTGCGAGTCGTCGATGGTGTTGTGAAGAAGGGCGACAAAGTTCGCTACATGCGGGAAGGGATTGTGAGCGACGTTCTGGAGATCGGGCAGTTCCGTCCGGAGATGCGAACGTGTGATGAGCTCGGACCGGGGCAGGTGGGCTACATCCTCACAGGCATCAAGGATCTGAGCAAAATCACGGTGGGTGACACCGTCACTCTGATGCATAACAGCTGTGACAAAGCACTTCCGGGATATCAGAAGCCGAAGCAGATGGTGTTCTGCGGAATGTTTCCTCTGGATGCGACCGGCTTTGAATCCCTGCGTGAGGAACTTCAGAAGCTCTCGATGAACGATTCGAGTTTCTCGTTCTTCCCGGAAACCAGCGACGCGCTCGGATTCGGATTCCGCTGCGGATTCCTCGGCATGCTGCACATGGAAATCGTGCAGCAGCGGCTCGAGGGCGAGCAGGACATGGATCTGATCCAGACCGCTCCGAACGTGACCTACGAAATTCTGACCACTGCCGGCAATGTGCTGACGATCGATAATCCACAGGATGTCCCGGACGCCGGTGAGATTGAAGAGTTCCGTGAACCGATTGCCAAAGTGAGCTTCATTGTGCCGTCGGAGAATGTCGGCACAATCATGCAGCTCTGTCAGGATCGGCGAGGTATCTTCAGGAATACCGAATATCTCGGTCCGCAGCGCGCTCAGATTCATTACGAACTTCCGCTGAGTGAAATCGTCTATGACATGTACGACAAGCTGAAGAGCGTCACGCGCGGTTATGGTACGATGGACTACGAAGTGCTCGGATTTCATCCAGCTGACCTCGTGAAGATGGACATTCTCGTCAAAGGCACCCGCGTGGATGCTCTGTCAACGATCGTTCATCGTTCGACGGCCGATCGACGTGGCCGAGCTCTGGTGAAACGACTGAAGAACGAGATCTCCAAACACCAGTTCGAAATCGCTCTGCAGGCCGCCATCGGCAGTCGCGTCATTGCTCGCGAGACTATCTCCGCCCTCCGAAAGAACGTGACGGCGAAGTGCTACGGCGGGGATATCTCTCGAAAACGCAAACTGCTTCAGAAGCAGAAAGAGGGCAAGAAGCGGATGAAGCAGTTCGGAGAAGTCGAAATTCCGCAGAAAGCGTTCCTTTCTGTACTGGAAACCGGTCAGGATGAATGATGAGATAGTCGGCTGACGACTCAATGACACGATCAAGGCACTCTTCATGCTTGCTCAACTGATTCCGGCTGATGGTGGCCCTGCGGTCACTCTGAACTCAGCGATCACGGTGATCGGTCGCAGCGAGAAGCTCTGTGATCTGGTCATCCGGCATTCCAGTGTTTCGAAGATGCACTGTATTCTCGTCAAGACCGACGGCCTGATCTACATGCGGGATCTGGGCAGCACCAATGGAACTCGTGTGAACGGACAGCGAGTCGTCCGCGGAATGCTTCTGCCCGGAGACCGTGTCACTATTTCCGGGCATACTTACAAAGTCCACCTTGGTCCCGATATTCCGGGAGCAGTTGCTGCAGCAGCGAATGCAACGGAAGTCATTCCGGTGATTCCGGAGGATGATGGCCTGCCGCCCTCGGGTAACGGAGACCTCCAGTTCCGAAAGCATGCGCCAGTATCGCCCTCCTCGGCGAAGACATTCACCGGAAAGCAGACCGAGAACACTCCGGAGAAAAGAAAGCCTCGTCCGCTGAAGGATTCCGATCTGCTTCCCGCTGACTGAACGTTTCGTCGGCTGATGAACGTTCATTTCTGTGATGAGAGCGTCCGAGGAGTTGCCGCTGTGGACCGTTCATCTCGTTTTTCGGGATGATGTCGGGATCCCATCAATGAGTTGGCGACGGCAGTCCGGGTGCTCTATCATTCGGGAGTCCTCATTTCGCCGGCTCAACGGCTGAGTCTCACCGATCGGTTTTCCGCCCCCCTGCTTTTCGGAGTCAACCCCGTGCTGCTTTTCGACGCCCATCTGGACCTTGCACTGAATGCCGTGGACTGGAATCGTGACATGCGGTGTTCCGTCGATGAAATCCGTGCTCAGGAACGCACGCTGGAAATGACCGACAAAGGGCGATGCACGAACACGCTCAGCCTGCCCGAACTGAAGACAGCAGAAGTCGGTATCTGCCTTGCCACGCTGCTGGCTCGACAGGAAAAAGAGATCAATCACGCCTGGGGCTGGACGACTCCGGAAACCTGCTACGCCATGGCTCATGCTCATCTGGCCTGGTATCGGGCCATGGAGCGGGGTGGTCACATGAAGATGCTGAAGACAAAGACCGATCTTCAGAATCATGTTGCCGCCTGGAACAAAGATCCGAAGGGGACTCCACTGGGATTCATCCTGACCATGGAAGGCGCCGACCCTGTCCTGCGTCCGGAGACGATCGATGAGTACCATGAACATGGACTGCGAGCCATCGGGCTGACTCATTACGGAGCCAATCGTTATGGTGGCGGAACTCGAGTTGAAGTCGGTCTTGCTCTTGATGCCGTCCCGCTGCTGAAACGAATCAGTCAGCTGGGAATGACCGTCGACATGACTCATCTGTCTGACGTCGCGTTCTGGCAGGTGCTCGATCTGTTTGATGGGAAAATTCATGCCAGTCATCAGAACTCGCGACGCATCGCCAGCTGGCAGCGTCAGTTCAGCGATGAACAGTACAAAGCCGTTATTGAACGTGGTGGTGTGATCGGGATGGCATTTGATGTCATCATGATGCAGCATGGATACGTGCGAGGTGTTTCGAAGGCGGAAGCACTCATCGAAACAGCGGTCGACAACATCGATATCGTCTGCCAGCTGGCAGGAAACGTGAATCACGTCGGCATCGGCAGCGATCTCGACGGCGGATACGGCTACGAACAGACTCCGGCCGATCTGAACCGCATCAGTGATCTGCAGAAACTGGTGGAACTGCTGAGCCGCAGAGGCTACTCCGATTCCGATATCCGCGCCATCATGCATGGCAACTGGATTCGATTTTTCAGTGAAGTACTTCCGGCCTGAGTGGGCAACAAGACCGGGACGGGCGTCCCTGGAGAATCAGGTTCTCCAGTGCTCTGTCAACGATCCATTGATGTGTGCCACTGGCTATGCCAGTGCTGTTGGTTCTAACACCCTGGCATAGCCAGTGGCACACAAGAACCACATTTCGATTTCCATCATTTGTTGATTGACAATGCACCAGGTTTTCCGGCTCCTGGCGACAGCCAGTCCCGGTTTTGACACGCGTCCTCAATGAATCTGAAAGTGTGATCATGGCCGACGAACAGGACTCGGGAACGACACGCCGGCGTTTTCTGACTGGTTCTGCGGGGGTCATCTCCGGTTCCACAGCACTGAGTGCCGGCCTGTCGTCGCTGACTGCTTTGCAGGCATCCGCAGAGACGTCGTCAGCCACTGCGGCATTGCAGAATCCGGGCAGGCGCGTCGTCGTCGGAGTGATGGGAGTGATGCGAGGGCTGGCTCTGGCCAACGCCTTTCGCAGTGTTCCGGGCGTTGAAGTTCGATATCTGTCTGATGTTGACAGTCAGCGACTGGAATCTGCTCGGGAGTCCTTTGCGAAATCTGTTTCGTATGAAGTTCGGGCAGTCGGAGACTTCCGCGACATTCTGAAGGACAGTGAAGTCGATGCGCTGATTGTGGCGGCTCCGAACCATTGGCATGCGCCTGCTGCCATTCTTGCCTGTGCAGCCGGGAAACATGCTTATGTGGAGAAGCCCTGCTGCCACAATCCGCGTGAAGGTGAGCTTCTGGTCGAAGCTGCCAGAAAGCATCATCGCTGCGTACAGATGGGCAGCCAGCGTCGCAGCGGAGATCGCATTATTGAGGCGATGAAATTGCTGCATGAGGGAAAACTCGGGCGCGTGTACTACAGCCGCGGTTGGTATGCCGCAACCCGAGGTGACATGGGGCACGGAAAGGTGACCGAACCGCCGAAGCACATCAACTACGACCTCTGGCAGGGGCCGGCTCCCAGATTTCCGTATTCATCGAACAGGATTCATTACAACTGGCACTGGCTCTGGCATTACGGAAACGGAGAACTCGGAAACAACGGGATCCACTATCTGGATATCTGCCGCTGGGGGCTTCAGGTGACGTATCCGACGCGAGTGGTTTCGTCGGGTGGTCGGTATCGATTTCAGGATGATCAGGAAACTGCTGACACTCACGTGGTCTCATTTGAATTCGAAGACCGCAAACAGATTTTCTGGGAAGGGCTGAGCTGCAGTCGCGACGGGCTGTATGGTGATGGTTTCGGTGCCTCTTTTCACGGTGAGACCGGCAGCATGCGCGTGGATAATTGGGGATACGCGATCTACGACCAGCGCGGCAAAGAGACAGCGCGTGAAACGGGTCCGGACGGTCTGGTGGCTCATCTGACGAATTTTGTCACTGCCATTCGTGAGAATAATCCTGCACTGCTCAATGCCGAAATCGAGGAAGGACACCGCTCGACGCTGCTCTGTCACCTCGGAAACATCGCTCAACGAACCGGACAAGTTCTTCACTGTGACCCAGCGAGCGGCCGTATTCTGAATTCTCCGGAAGCCGAAGCACTCTGGTCACGGAATTACGAACCCGGCTGGGAACCGGTTGTCTGATATCACAGAATGCTGTTGCAAAGCCGCAGATTCCGGGGATTCCGGCCTTTTCTGAAGGGCTGGTCACACATTCCCTGGCAACCTATAATTTCCATTCCGGTGCTGCCCGGCGCTGGTGCTCCCCGACTCTGGCAAACTGTCAGTAATTTGCCGCCTACTTAAGACACAGCAAACAGTCAGAAGCTTTCGATCATGTCCGAAGAACAAAAACTCAGCAAAATGGAACTGCTGAAAGACAGCAGTCGACAACTCCGCGGTACATTGGCGGAGGAACTGCAGAATGATAAGCCGGAGTTCTCGGATGATGCAGAGAAACTGCTGAAGCATCACGGATCGTATCTTCAGGATGATCGTGATTCGCGTCGGGCGAAAAACGAAGACGGCACAGCCAAAGGCAAACAGTACTCCTGCATGGTGCGCACTCGAATTCCGGGTGGGCGAGTCACGGCGGCTCAGTTTCTCGCAGAGATAGACCTTTGCGATCGATTTGCCAACGGTACGGTTCGCATTACGTCACGTCAGGGCTTCCAGCTGCATGGTGTTCTGAAGTCGGATCTGCGGGAAACCGTCCGAGCCATCAATCATTCCAAGCTGACAACGATGGCCGCCTGCGGCGACGTGAATCGAAACGTCATGTGCTGCCCGGCTCCTTACAAGAATAATCCGGTCTATGACCAGATGCAGCAGCTGGCTCAGCAGATGGCGGATCATTTTCGACCGAAAACGACTGCCTATTTCGACATCTGGCTGAAGGACGACGATGGCAATGAAACCGATGTGACGGAGTTTCAGCCGGTAGAAGAACCGATCTACGGTACTCGCTACCTGCCTCGCAAATTCAAGATGGCGATCGCTCTGCCCGAAGACAACTGCGTCGATGTTTACTGCAACGATCTGGGTCTGCTCGCCATTGTCGAGAATGGAAAGATCATCGGCTACAACGTGCTGGTCGGTGGTGGTATGGGGCGGACGCCCGCTGCGGAGAAGACGTTCCCTGCCGTTGCGAAGCGAATGACATTCGTGACAGCGGATCAGGTGATCGCTGTCAGCGAAGCCATCGTGAAGGTTCAGCGTGACTATGGTAATCGCGAAGACCGCAAACGAGCTCGAATGAAGTACGTAATTGCCGACTGGGGTCTTCCGAGGTTCAAGGCGAAAGTCGAAGAGTATTATGGGAAGTCCCTGCCGGAACCGCATCCGGCCGATGTCACCGGGGTGGATGACCACATCGGATGGCACGAACAGGGCGATGGGAAACTGTTTCTCGGTATCAACGTCGAAAATGGGCGCATCAAGGACGAGGGAAGTCTGCGGCTGAAAACCGGACTGCGTGCCATTCTGACTCGCTTCGGAATGAATACTCGCCTGACTGCACTGCAGAGCGTTATCCTGTGCGACATCGATCCGAAGGATCGTGCGGAAATCGATCGAATGATGTCCGAGTACGGCATCAAGAAGGCGGAAGAACTGTCTCTGCTTCGTCGTTACTCCATTGCGTGCCCGGCGTTTCCGACGTGCGGACTGTCGATCACAGAATCCGAACGAGCACTCCCCGGCGTGATTGACCAGCTGGATGTGGAGATTGCAAGGCTCGGACTGCAGTCAGAAAAAATCGCCATTCACATGACCGGATGTCCGAACGGATGTGCTCGACCGTATACACCGGATATCGGTTTCGTCGGTCGAGCAGCCGGTAAGTACACGATCTTTCTGGGTGGAAACGTCGAAGGCACTCGTCTCGGCTTCATCTACAAGGATCACGTACCTCAGGAAGAACTGGCCACTCAGATTGCTCCGCTGCTCAAGGCATTCAAAGCAGACCGAAAGGGACCGAGCGAATCGTTCGGTGATTTCTGTCAGCGAAAGGGTATTGCTGAGCTGGAAGCCATCGCAGGCTGATGCGGAACTCATGATTCACTGACCGACAGATCTGGTGCCTTGTCTAACCTTGATTTTTGGGGTCCCGTCATTCCCGCGCAGGCGGGAATCCAGATAGCGGCAACTGGATTCCCGCCTGCGCGGGAATGACAAGAAAACCCTGTTTTTAGTCGTGACAAAGCACTGGTCTGTAGCTCCCTCGGAATCCTCGGAGGGGTCAGAGTTGATTCCGAAAGAATTCCATCTCAGCTTTCAGAGCCGTTGCCGTGTGACCGGAACCATTCCGCAGCATCTCTTCGGGGGTTCCGGTAAACACAATCTGTCCTCCGGACGGGCCGCTTTCAGGACCCACGTCGATCAGCCAGTCAGCATTCAGCATCACCTGAGGGTTGTGCTCAATGACAACCACACTGTGTCGGTGCTGTACAAGCCGTCTAATGACCGCCATCAGGGTGCGAATGTCTGCCGGGTGAAGCCCGGATGTCGGTTCATCGAGGACATAGAGCGTGTTTCCAGATTGTGGTTCTGAGAGCTCCAGAGCCAGACGAACACGCTGAGATTCGCCGCCGGAAAATGTCGTTGACGGCTGACCGATCTTCAGATACCCCAGCCCGATTTCGATCAGAGTCGAAAGAATCTGCTGGATTCGACTGAAGCCGCTGAAGAACTGATGCGCTTCATCGACTCGCATTGCCAGTACATCAGCAACAGAACGATCATGGAATCGAACGGACAGTGTGGAGGCCTGAAACCGCTGGCCTCCACATGCAGCACATGGTACGGAAGCATCCGGCAGGAACTTCATTCGGAGATTTCTGATGCCTGTGCCTCGACATTCCGGACATCGCCCGGTTCCCGAGTTGAAGCTGAAACGATGAGAGCCCCAGCCGCGCGTTCGAGCCAGACGAGTTTTCGAGAACAGGACGCGAACCTCGTTCCAGAGTCCGCTGATTGTCGCGATACAGGATCGTGCATTCCGTCCGAGAGGTTCACTGTTCAGCGCTACGACACGATTAATCTGATGAAGGCCGACAAGTCCGTCGCAGTCTGCATCTCGCAGGGACTGCTCTGAAATGGACACCGGTCGCGGTTCCTCCAGGCACCATCGCCGAGCCAGGGGGAGCAGCGTCTCCATGATGAGCGAACTCTTTCCCGAACCGCTGACCCCCGTCACACAGACCAGACTATTCAGAGGAACATCCAGCGTCACATTCTGCAGATTGTTTCGTCTGGCGTTTTTGATGGTGAGGAAACCGGATCCATCTGTATTGCCGTGACGTACCGAAGAAGCGTTTGGCTCCGACGGCTCCGGATTCAACAGAAGCTCACCACGGAACCAGGATCCTGTCACGGAATCGGCGATCCCGAAAATTTCATTGGGTGGCCCCGAGTAAAGTACACGGCCACCGTCTGCGCCGGCTCCCGGGCCAAGGTCCACCAGCCAATCCGCCGATCGGATCACTTCACTATCGTGTTCCACAACGATGACGGAAGAACCACGATCCCGAAGGTCCTTCAGGGTGTCGATCAGGTGCCTGGTATCTCGCGGATGCAGGCCGGCTGTCGGTTCATCGAGGATGATGCAGGTGCCATGCAGTCCCGAACCAAGGCAACCCGCCAGACGAGCTCGCTGGTATTCACCACCGGAAAGCGATCGAGATGACCGATTCAGTGTCAGATATCCGATACCGGTCTTTTCGAGACATTGAAGTCGCTGCAGTATCTCCGGCAGAACCTTTTCCGCCACGAGAACAGACTCCCGCAGCAGTGTCGTATCCGAAGCGACATCATGAATCCACTGCCGAATCTGTACTGCGGCATCGGAGATCGTAAGACCGGTGAACTCACCGATCGTTTTCCCCAGAAACGTCACTCGGGATGCGAAGGGATTGAGTCGACTTCCGCCGCATGCCGGGCAGGCAGCGACAACAAAGTCCACAAAGGTTCCATCGGTCTCTGCTGTTCCCTGAATCCCGGTTCCCTGACAGACCGGGCAGGCTCCCGTGACAGACTGAAAACTGAACTGGCGCGGCTCCGGATTCGAGAACTGCAGGTCACAGTCAGCGCAGCTGTAGCGGATGCTGTACCGATTTTCTTCCCAGCCTTCATCCTGTTGACGGCAGATCAGGCATGTTCCTTCACTTTCTCGACACGCCAGCTGAATGGATTCCCGCAGTCGTTGCTCGATGCCCTCCTTGACGACGATGCGATCAATCACGATGTCAATGGAATGAGCCTTTGAAGCCGCGAGTGTCGGGAGTTCCGTCACATCCAGCAGCTCGCCGTCAATTCGAGCTCGAACGTAGCCGCTGGAACGCAGACGTTCAATCACTTCCTGATGGCGTCCACGTCGAGACTTCACCAGCGGAGCCAGAATCATGAGCCGGCTGCGTTCCGGAAGCCGGAGCGTCTCACTGACGATCTGTCCGACGGTTCGGCTGGTCACTGGTTTCCCGCAGCCGGTGCAGTGAGCTGTTCCAGCTCGCGAATACAGCAGCTGCAGGTAGTCGTAGATTTCTGCGGTGACGGCAAGAGTACTGCGAGCGGATGCGGCGGAGACTCGCTGTGTCACACAGACGGAGGGAGGAAGTCCGGTCACCTCATCGACATCTGCAGCCTGCAGCTGTTTCACGAAAGATCGTGATCTGATTGACAGCGACTCAAGAAAACGACGCTGCCCTTCTGCGAAAATGGTGTCAAATGCGAGCGAGCTCTTTCCGGAACCACTGACACCCGAAAACACTACCAGGCGTCCGAGCGGGATATCAACATCAATCTTCTTCAGATTATGAGTCCCGGCACCTCGAATTCGAATGTGTCTGTCGGAGAAGGTGTGAAATCGGATGACCTCGGTCATTTGTGTGTCTGAGCATCTGTCTTCGAAGGATGACTTCGACTGGCAACCGTCAGAAATCGATCTTTGCTGAGCGATGCTTCGCCGTCAAATCGGTAAGCGCAGAGTCGCCCGCCCTTTGCCACACTGTAGTCAAGGCAGGCGACATTTTCCGCGAGCGGTTCCGGAACATCCTCGGGCATCCAGTAGTGTCCGAAAAAGACCGGCGGAGATGACGGATGATACGGAATCGCTCGGAAATCTCCTCGAACAGTCTGACTGTGAAGCTCCGGAAGATCGCAGGCCGGAAGCGAGAAGCTGGCCAGCGTGTGCCGGTCAGCTCGATCAAACCAACGGATTCGAATGCGACTGCGGCTGCTGCCGTCTTTGTCTGTCACCTGAAGCCCGTCCGGTAACCTGAGTTCCGGGCCTTTCAGAACCCGTTCGACAGAATGAAACAACGGATGGCGAGAGTCCGATGATCGCTGGAGGAAATCAACGGTAAAACGCCCGAATTCGTTCAGAGCATCATTCAGTCGTTTGATGCACTGAGCATCCCAGCAGGCATGCACGACACGAACACAGCCAAGATCGAGTGCCACGGGAAGCGTCCGAAACCATTCGACAGCTTCGATGAGTTCCTTCGGAGAAAGCTGATCCAGTGTGGCCTGATGCTGCCGGACGTTGTGATCATTGTGCCGACGAAAGAAACTGTTGTCATGGTCTGAACGACGAGTGTGAAACGAGATGGCGTTGTACTCGTGGTTTCCCATGACAGCCTGAGCCGCTCCGGATTCAACCATGGACCGGACAATCTTCAGGACATCGCGAATCTGAGCTCCACGATCGATGAAGTCCCCGCAGAAGACGATCTGCCGCGTCGGGTGTCGGAAGATTCCCTGCTGCTCAGTGCAGCCGAGCTTCTCCAGCAGCTCCACCAGTTCGTCAGCGTGTCCGTGAATGTCTCCGATCAGGTCATACATGGCAGTTCAGAATACGAAGCCCTTCTGAGGTCCGTTCTGAGTCAGAGTCAGAATCTCCGGACCGGACTCTGTCATCAGAATGGTGTGTTCAAACTGCGCTGAGAGGGAGTTGTCCATTGTTCGGACCGTCCAGCCGTCATTCTGGTCGAGACGGGTTTTGCGTCCACCAATGTTGAGCATGGGCTCGATGGTGAAACAGGTCCCGGGAAGCAGGTGATATCGACCGGAAATCAGCTGAGGGAAATGAGGAATTCCCGGTTCCTGATGGAACTCCCGTCCGATTCCGTGCCCCTGATATTCTCTGACAACGGAGTATCCGGCTTTGTGAGCGAACTGCTGAATCGCTCGACCAATCTCCGTGACAGTACACCCGGGACGACAGGCTTCAATTCCGATAAAAAGAGAATCAAAAGTGGTCTGAACCAGCCGCCGCGCCGCAGCACTGACGTCACCGATCAGGAACGTTTCTGACTGATCACCATACCAGCCGTCCACAATCGTCGTCACATCGACATTGATGATGTCACCATTGCGAAGTGCTCGATCATTGGGGATTCCGTGGCAGACCACCTCATTGACGCTCGTGCAGATGGTTTTCGGATATCCATTGTATCCGACACACGCCGGGACGTGTCCGTGATCAAGAATGTAGCGATTTGCGAGCTGATCGAGATGGTTTGTGGTCACGCCCTCGACAACCTGCGGTCGAAGAAAATCCATCAGCTGCGCATTGAACCGACTGGCCTTCCTCAGTCCGTTTCGTTCCTCCTCCGTCATGTAAAGAGGGATGGGCTTACTCAGAGGCAACAATTTGAAGAACCTCTCATCGATGGAAAGGAGACGGTTGAATGCTGACAGAATCGAGTCGCGAATCAGTGACACGTGGTTTTAATTCCGAGGAATCTGCCGAAGGGGTGAGGAAATATAGATGCGATTGACTCATTTGACGACAGACTTGCCCGATTTCTGGTAATCCTCCCGCCGGATGCCCCCGGACCTGTCCGTGCGCTCAGCAAAATCGGATTGTCGCTGACCGAATATTCCGCCACAATCCCGGGAAATCGCGGCTCGAACCGGACTGCACAGTTTTCCCGATTCCGAATTCACATCCGGTCATCAGCAGTCATCAATGGACTGTTTTTCAGTCGCACTTCGTCACTCGGAGACTGACGACTCCCTTTTTTCAGACGACATCTTCAGACGACTGTTGTCACAGTTTGATGTGACAGCGGCCGTTTCGGAATAGTGTCTCACTGGATCACTTCATGCAGTTTGAAACAAAATGTGTTCACGGTGGTGTTCATAAAGATCAGCAGTACTGCAGCGTCACCACGCCGATTTATCCGTCTTCGACGTTCTCCTGGAGCGATCTCGAAACCAACTGCGGATACGACTACACCCGTTCGGGAAATCCGACACGAACCGCGCTCGAAGAGAACATCGCAGCTCTCGAAGGTGGAGCCGGCTGCGCGGCAACATCCTCCGGAATGTCGGCGATTCACTGTGCCATGTCGCTGTTCTCGCCGGGTGATCATGTGATCGCGCCGTCGGACGTGTACGGTGGCACGTTTCGGCTGTTTGATCGGTTTCTTGCCGAGAAGGGACTGTCCTTCTCCTTCGTCGACATGACCGACCTCAATGCCGTCGCATCGGCATTCCGAAGCAACACTCGCTGCGTCTGGATTGAAACACCGAGCAATCCGCTGCTCAAAGTCGTCGATCTTCAGGCGGTGGTGAATCTGGCAAAGGAACATCAGGCGCTGAGCATCTGCGATAATACGTTTCTTTCACCGTATCTGCAGAGACCGTTTGATTTTGGTGTCGACCTGATCGTTCACTCAACGACGAAGTTCATCAATGGTCATTCCGATGTCGTCGGAGGATGTGTCGTCTCGCGTTCAAAGGAACATGCTTCGCGGATGGCATGGATCTGCAATGCTCTCGGACTCGCCTGTTCGCCCTTCGATGCCTGGCTGGTTCTGCGTGGTGTCAAAACACTGGGTTGTCGAATGGATGCTCAGCAGGCCAGTGCCATGAAGATCGCTGCATTTCTCGAAGCGCATCCGATGATTCAGCGAGTTCATTATCCGGGACTCGCGTCGCATCCGGGACATGAACTCTCGACGCGTCAGCAGAAAGGCCCCGGTGCGATCCTGAGCTGTGATGTTCGAGGCGGAAGATCCGCAGCGGAAAAACTCTGCGTCGGCACGAAGATCTTCGACATGGCCATCTCCGTGGGTGGAATCGAATCCCTGATCTCATTTCCGGCTACGATGAGCCACGCGTCCATGACACCGGAAGCGCGAGCTGCCGCGGGTATCACCGACAGTCTGGTTCGTATTTCTGTGGGGCTGGAACACACAGACGACCTGATTGAAGATCTAGATCAGGCACTTCGGGCGAATTGATTTCATCAGCCGGCCAACACACCAAAGTCCGGCCGACAACCGCAGGTATCATCGAACGGATTGACTCAGAGGAGAGCACACATGAGGTGGCTGTCACGGATTGTTCGAGGAAGTGTTTGTTCGTCATTGATTTCCACAGGTCACTCTGGCAACGTCTCGATGGGATCCGGCGTGGTCAGGGGAATCTATCTTCTTGTTGCCACATGGCTCCTTCTGAACGCACCGAATTCAGAGTTCGGATCGGACTCAGAGTGCTATGCAGCAGAAACAAAAGAGGTTTCAGGACGAGGCATTTCCGGAACGATCCGGCGTGATATGCGGGTTCGTTCTGTGTCGATGTCTGCCGTACAGGTCGGTGACTGGCCAAACTGGTCCGGGCCTGATTATGACCTGATCTCTCGGGAGACCGGGTTTGCAAAAGAGTGGCCAAAAGCAGGGCTCAAGCCTCTCTGGACACGGGAGATCGGCACTGGATTCAGTTCCATCGCGATCGCCGGCGACCGTCTTCTGACCATGGGTCATATCAGCGGAAAGGAGCATGTCTGGTGTCTGAATCCGACGACCGGCGAAGTGCTCTGGGAACACACTTATCCGTCGCAGCTCATTCCAAACCTTCACGAAGGCGGCCCCTGTGCCACTCCGACAATTGACGGAGACGTTGTGTATGTCGTTGGCAAGGAAGGTCAGTTCTTCTGCCTGAAGCTTTCCGATGGCAGCGTGGTCTGGAATGTGGAACTTCAGAAGGAACTGGATGTTCCGCTTCCGGAATGGGGCTTCAGCAGTTCGCCAAGAGTGGTCGGCGATCAGCTCATCCTCGAATGCGGTCGCGTCGCATCGTTCAATCGGCAGACCGGGAAGAAGATCTGGCAGACGGAGAAGCACACCGCCGGTTACGGTTCTGCCGCCGTCTTTCAGAATGAAGGACGCACGCTGCTGGCAACTCTGGACTGCGATGCCATCCGAGTCATCAACGCCACCGACGGAACCGTTGTGGCTTCATTCGACTGGAAGTCACCGTATCAGACAAACTCCACGACACCGATCGTTTCAGACGATCGGATCTTTGTCTCCACCGGCTACGATGTTGGCTGTGTGCTGCTTCAGCTGCAGGGAAATGAGCTGAAGGAAATCTATCGCAACCGCAACATGAAGAATCACTTCAATAACTGCGTGCTGCTTGACGGACACCTCTATGGTTTCGACGGGAATTCTCACAACAGTCGCAGCGTGACGCTCAACTGCATGAAGCTGGAGACCGGAGAAGTCGCCTGGAAACAGCGCAATCTGGGCTGCGGATCTCTGATGATTGCTGACGGAAAGCTTCTGATTCTGTCCGAGAAGGGTGATCTGGTACTTGCTGAGGCTTCTTCCAGCGAGTTCCGACAACTGGCCAGAACAAAATTTCTGAATGGACGCTGCTGGACCGTTCCCGTACTCTCACACGGCCGTGTTTACGGCCGAAACGCTGATGGAAAACTGGTCTGTGTTGAACTTCCGAAATCCTGAGAGCCGTTTATCTGACGTGAACGAATCAACAGACCAGATCAATGACTCGACAGTGCAAAGCAGAGCGTCGGCTGCTCAGCCGATCCAGCATCGTCGCGAAGAAACAGCAGTGACCGAAGCGAATCACTCCGCACGCGATCGTTGGGGAACGACTGCAGCAATCGCCGCCGTGTTCTTCATCTTATCTGGTGTCGGAACAGCCATACCTGGCCCCAATGAGCCTCACTATCTGTGCAAGGCCAGACACTTTGCTGATCCGACCTGGTGCGCCGGTGATTTCTTTCTGAGTTCTTCGAACCCTCATTACTGGTTCTACTTTCTGACGGGACCGCTCACGCTGTGGATGGAATTCCACTGGGTGGCACTGATCGGACGCTGCGTCTCGCTTCTGGCGGTGGCATGGGGATGGCAGCGACTCGGAACGGCGCTCGGGTTGTCAGGGCGAAGTTCTCTCGCTGCTGCATCACTCTGGCTGCTGATGTCTTCGATCGGCAGCCTGTCAGGCGAATGGATCATCGGAGGTTACGAATCGAAAGTTCCCGCATGGGGACTGGCGTTTGCCGCCGTTGCAGACTGGATTCGATGCCGAAGAACACAGAATCCCAGGTCCACGATCACAGCAGCTCTGCTCTGCGGGCTTTCCGTGTCGATTCATCCGGTCGTCGGAGGATGGACGGCCGTTGCGCTGGGGATTGCAGAACTGATCGGCGTTGTTCGACCGACGGAACGCGACAGAACCCGGCGTATTCAGCGATGGTCGATCTTCACAATTTTTCTGATTCTTAGCTCTCTGCCCGGACTGCTGCCGCTGAAAGATCTGTTTCTTGATCCGTCACTTTCCGTCGCTGACAAGAATTACGCCGGTTACATTCAGGTCTTTTGGCGACTGAAGCACCATCTGGATCCATCGACGTTTTCCGCGGAATCGTGGATCTACACCGGCGTTCTGCTGATTCTGATCACAGCCTGCCTCCGACTGCGTTCCCGCAGAGCTTCGGCTTCTCATGCAGCCGCGGCGACAACTGGCTCTGACAGCGATATTGTGCGGATCGTGGTGTCATCGATTCTTCTGGCCGCAGTCGGGCTTCTGATTGGCTGGCATTCGATCCCGGCAGAACGAATGACGGACTGGCAGTGGCGAGCGGCTCTGCTGAAGTTTTATCCATTTCGAGCCATCGATGGATTTCTCCCGGCGCTCACATCGATGATGATTGTCTCGGTGTGGTCGATCGTCCGCCGCCGCGTCTCCGCTGGAAGTTCAACGCCCACCGAATCAGGAAACACACCCCTTCATCAGGTACCCATCTGGCTTACGGTGATCCTCTGCCTGAGCGTTCCTGCGGTGGCATGGTATCAACGCGAAGAAGTGCCATCCGGTTACAATCGCGAGCAGTTTGACGACTGGCTGAGTGTCTGCCGATGGATTCGCAATCACACGGACTCAGAAGCACTTGTGTACACACCGCGAGAATCGTTCAACTTCAAGTGGTATGCTGAACGAGCGGAATACGTGACCTACAAGGACTGTCCTCAGGATCCGCGAGGCATTCTCGAATGGAATCGCCGGCTGTGGTATCTGCACGACTGGACTCTGAAGAGTTCACGTGACAACCGATTCAGCAATTCAGAAGTCCGTCAGGTTCATGACGAAACAGGAATCAATCTGATTGTCACGCGAATTCTCGGCCCGTTCGAAACAGAACCCGTCTTCAGTGGTCGACACTGGAAAGTCTACCGCATCGACAAGTGACGTGGAGAAACCGGATGTCTGACGACATTCCGCTCACATTCATCAACGGCGTGACGAATCTTCAACGGACTGAAAAACTCGAGCCGGGACGTCGATGCCGCACACCGACTGAAGCCCTTTCCATCCGGGGACCGCATTCACTTCAATGATGACCGGCTGTCCGTCGGCCTGATACATCAGGTCGATGCCCGCAAACCGGCATCCGGTGACACTGGCCGCCTGTTGCGCGAGCTGAAGTTCGTGCTCCGTCGCCTCATGAGGAACCCCCGTGCCGGCCTGCGAGATATTCGCTCGAAAATCACCTGGTCGCGGAATGCGCTTCATCGCGCCCAGCAGCTCACCATCCAGAAGCAGAAGTCTGAGGTCGAATCCCGGTCCGTTCAGAAACCGCTGTGCGTAAATGACAGCGCCGAGACGTTCAAGTGTTCGAAAGGCACGAAGAGCCAGCTCCGGATCGGAGACTCGCATGATGCCTCGACCTTCCGCACCGAAGATGGGCTTGATGACAATGTCGCCTCCCAACGATTCCAAGGCGAGCATCGCGGTCTCGGAATTTTCGCAGACAATCGTGTCGGGAACCGGCAGCCCGGCGAGGGAAAGCTTCTGTGTCGTCAGATATTTGTCGACCGCACATTCCAGAGCTCGCGGTGAATTGATCACCGGAATCCCCTGTTCCATCAGGCAGGACAGCAGGTCCATTCGAGCAACCACCTGCTCCAGAGTTCCCGGTGGCATCGTACGGACGAACACAGCATCCAGCTGAATCAGGTCATGATCTCCGCAGCAGACTTCGACACTGCCGCTTCGAACGCGAACGTTCAGATCAGTAAACTGAAGCCGATGCACAGTGTGACCGCGCAGCTCGCCGGTGCGACAGAGTTCCGCGACGTACCAGCTGTCTGGATTTCCGAATACGCCGATCTTCATGACGATGCTGCAAGCCCGAATGATTCGCGGAGAAGTGTTGGCACACGGTGTCCGAACGAAAACGTCCGACCGGTCTTCATGTTGTGAAAGACGACAACTGCCGGACTGAACAGTGCCGGATCGAGGGCATAAAAATCGTAGTTCGCAGCTTTGAACAGGGAAAGAAACGTCTGACCATGAGACGACGAAGAGCTCGATGGAACCTTCGGGCCGATGGCATCGATGAGCTCATCGTCCGTGCGCACCCAGAGATTCACTGTTGCACCATAAAGAATTGAGTCGTTGGTGCGACCGATTCCGTGCAGATCATTCTTTGCGATCGGCGGAAGAGGAGCACAACCGGAACCGCTGCAGAGAGCATCCAGAGGGAACTTCAGCTCGTGCAGTTTGTGCAGCGCAGTTTCCACGGATCTTGCGACAACCTGAATGTTGCCCGCCTGAGATGCCGTCGGAGCCACAGCAAGGCTCAGCTTTCTCGAAGAGCCGACGCCCTCCTGAAGCTGCTGAATCGCCGCCGCATTCGGCATGCTTCCGGACTCGAGGACGCCGACCGCCACAGCCTCCGACGGAAGCGGAGCGAACTCTTCGAAGAGTGCTTCCTTTCTGGCTGCGGCACGCATAGGTCCCGACCCCATGGCGAAGAATCCATCCGGTGAAATCTTCCAGCCCGCATACTGACTCATCAGACATGCTTCTATTGGAAGGTCGGTATGCACGAAGACCTGAGGCAGCTCCGGGATCTGAGCGTCGGCTGGACTGATACGGATTTCCGCGAGGTCAGACATGCAGATTCGAGCCAGCAGCAGACCGGCCTGAATTCCACCGGGCGCGGAGACTCCAAAGTCCAGCAGCGTGGCACCGTCGGATTCGCTGACACCGATCCTGAGCGCATCGCGATTATTAGTCGCCTGCTGCACAAGTCGATCGGCTCGTTCATTCAGAATTGCCACGCCCGGGTGAAATATTGTCACGTTCTGGTCTCTCCTCTGGTCTGCACTTGATTCTGGGTTGCACGAATCAAGAGCTCATGCATCACAATCTCACCTGTCAGTGTCTCACCTGTGAGCGTCCGATTGGTCAGTATCGAGATCCTGCCAGCCGTTGTATTCGAGAAATTTCTGTTTCCAGTGGTAATGATCCAGCAGACCATGAACCGGGCGGCGGAGAATTCTGAGAGCGGCATAAAGAGCTTCAATCGTTGCGAGCCCTCCCGACGGATCATCGTACGTCTGAGATCGTCGTGGATAGGCAGTCGCGACTGCTGGCAGCGTACGAACGGGAACCTGGCTGTAGAATGGTGCCATTCGAGCGGCCAATTTCCAAGTTCCGTCCAGCAGCAGAAGCCCATGATCAGCATCTCGTTCGGAAAGCGTCGGGCCTCCGATGCCCAGCTGGATGTAGCCACTGAGATCCACTGTGACCGGACGCGGGAACGTGACGAAGCAGAATCCATCCCTCCCGCGGAGTGGTTCGACGGAACACTTGGAACGACGTTCACGCGGATGCACCACAATCACTGTCGGTGGATGTGGTGCGACAGTGTTCGGAAAGACCGGGTCCGGAAAGACCGGAAGGGAGTGCCCTGGGAATTCGTCACGACAGCCTGCGTTGGTCATTCGTTGCGGATCTTTTCCATCTCGGCATTAATTTCTGCAATCTGCTTTTCGAGCACCGGAATATCCTTCGGGTCATCAGGCTGCTTCCTCGCCGCGTTCAGCAACTGCTGCAGTCGCTGCAGCTTATTCTTCAGCGCGTCGATCTGTTTCTTCTGCTTTTTATTCATCGTCATCGAATGGATTCCTCACGATTCCGCACATGAATTCTCATGTGAGTTCTGCTTGCGGAATTCTGATGCGATCGGTCAGCGATGAAAAGCGTCGTCCTGTCGAATTGACGGAGATGGCTCGAATCCGGAAACACGTCGCCCTCGCATCGAGAGTTTTCATTCTGCGAAAGATCCCCTAATCTTCTGATCCGGCGACCTTGATTCGTGTATAGATTCCCCGAGTCCTGACTGATCTCACCATGAAGATTTCGATTGATTCACTGACAGAATTCTGTCGATCGGCTCTGATGCAGACCGGGGTATCAGCCGCCGACGCTCGCATCACGGCCGACGCTCTGGTGACGACAGATGCGATGGGAGTCTTCACACACGGTACAAAGCTTCTCAGCGGTTATCTCCACAAGCTGCGTGGTGGTGGCTACGTAGCCGGGGGAGTTCCGGTCATTGAACGGGAAGGCCCGGGGTGGGCGATCGTCGACGGTCAGTCCGCACTAGGGCAGATCGGCAGTGTGATGGCCATGAACACCGCCATTGCGAAAGCTCGTTCGACAGGGATTGCTTACGTCGGTCTCCGAAATACAGGACACATCGGGGCTGCTGGTTACTACGCGGCGATGGCAGCTCGCAGCGGGCTGATCGCGATGGTCACCGGAAATGATATCCCAAGCGTTGCTGCTCCGGGTTCTCGTGGACCGGTGCTGGGCAGCAATCCGATTGCGTACGGAGTTCCCACAGCGTCCGGCGATCCGATCCTGCTCGATATGGCGACCGCCGCAGTCGCCGGCGGCAAGGTTTATGCGGCTCTTCAGCGTGGAGAACCAATTCCACCGACGTGGCTGATCGGTCCCGATGGTCATCCAACAACAGACGGCAGCCTTTATCCACAGAATGCCTCACTGGCCCCGATGGCCGGTCATAAGGGATATGGTTTCGGTCTCTGGTGTGAGATTCTGTCGGCGATTCTTCCGGGGGGTAATATGACATGGCAGGTTGGAAGCTGGATCTTCGATGATCCGTCAAGACCCTCATGGCATAACGCATCTTTCGTGGCCGTTGACGTTGCTGCGATGACCGATCTGTCATCATTTCATCAACGACTGCAGTCACTGACTGATGAGATTCACAGGGCTGCAACGGCGGACGGGGTTGAGCAAGTCCTGCTGCCGGGTGAGCGTGAATGGATTCTATACCACAAGTCACAGGTTCACGGGATCGACCTGCCGGCTGACGTCGTCGCGAAACTGACAACCGTGGCTTCCGATTATCAACTGGTGCTGAAATCGTTGCCGGCCTGAACTGATTTCAAATCTGACACATTCTGCTGGAGACTCCTGATGAAGAATGATTCTCTGTGGTCGAACCGACATTCTCGCTTCAGGAGATTGTTCCGAGCGTGTCTGACTGGCATCTTTCTGCTGTCGCTGATGGTCTCTGATTCGCGACGGATGTGCCATTTTATTCTATCCGGCGCTGAAGTTTTCTTATCCAGCGCCAATGGGGCTGAACCATCAAAATGGGTGGATCATTCGCTGCTCATCGCGCCGGAGTATCCCTGCACGTGGCCCGCGTATCCGTTTCCTCGATTTCAGATCAATCATGAGCGAACGATCGGGCCGGATTCGGTCTACAACATCGATTCACTCCTGATCGACGGCAACACAGGGACTCAGCTGGACGTCCCGCCGCATTCTGTTGCTCGCCCGGATCTCAAACGCGAAAAGTCCGGGCCGCTCGGGCTGGCGTTCACCGACAAAACGGAGGCATGGCAGTTCGGCGGTGAAGCCTGCGTGGTCGACGTTCGTGATCTGCTGGATCAGGCACCCAATGGGGTGAGTCCGCTGGTGATGCCGTCTCATGTGGAACGCTTCGAGAAGCAGCATCGACCGGTCCGATTCGGAGATGTCGTCCTGTTTCGCAGTGACTACTCAGACAAGTATTACCAGCCCCTGCCGATGGGCCATCGTTATATTGCTGAGATTCTGGACCGAACCGCTCCCGGATATCCGGATCCGGGGCCTGAATGCATGGAGTTTCTGGCGACGCGGGGAGTCATGAATCTGGGCTGTGACAGCGCCAGTATGGGGCCGCTGCCGACCCTGGCAGAACCGACTCACTATGCCGGGCTTCGACACGGAATGATCTGGACCGAAGGGGCCACGAATCTGGCGGCAATTCCTCCGACCGGAGCCTTCTACTGTCTGCTGCCGCCGCGACACAAGGACGGACCGTACAGTGAAGGGCGAGCCTTCTCCATTGTCGGGGGAGAACTGCCGGCAAAGCTGATTGAATCGGCGAAACAGAAGCGTGCGGTTGATCTGTCGCCTGTGATGACGGCGGGTTTACCGCTGACTCATCCCGGATTTCGCAACGGGCACCATCGTCAGTCATATCTGAAGATTGATTTTCTTTACTCGGAATACCTCGATCTCTGGCACCATGGTCATCTGATGGATGCCATGGCCGGAACTCATCTGGTTCCGCCAGCTTTCGCTCTTCCACCGGAAGGTGTTTCTCCTGAGTACTCCGCGGAAGTCCGGGGCTGGCTGGAAGAATACGAACGTCGCTTCGGTCCCCTGGGTCGCAGCAGCATGACAACGGAAAAGGTGCCTCTGGAATGGACGTGCGGTCCTGTTCGAGTGATTGACGTCAGGGGTCTCATTGGCAGCACGAACAAAGCAAACTGGCCGGCATCACCGGAGATCACTCCAGCGATGGTGGAAGAATTCGAAACGAAATCCGGACGACTGAAACCCGGCGACATTGTGGTCTTCCAGACGGGACACGTAGACCGTTTTCTGAAAGCAGCTCCGAATGATCTCGGGATGTGGTCAGATCCGATTGGTGGAAAGACCGAAGGCTGGCCGGCACCGAGTCCGGATACCATCAAGCTGCTGAAAGGCCGAGGAATTCGCTGTGTGGCGACTGACGCCCCTGACCTCGGCGGCGTCAATCCTCGAAATGCAGCCATGACCTACTGGGCGCTGGGAAGTCGGGAGATGGTGGGAATCGAGTTTCTTTCCGGCGTTGATAAGGTTCCGCAGACCGGATACTTCCTGTTCGCGGCACTCCGAATTCGTGACTGTCACGGCGGACCGGGTCGAGCAATCGTGCTCCACTAAAGGTGGTTTCAAAACCGGGACTGGCTCCCGTAGTACCCGGTGTTTTACTACAAAATCAGCAACTGCAAGGGTGCCTGTCCCGGTTTTGAAATGCGCTCTGAGCAGTCGTGCTCCATTGAGCAATCACGCTCCACAGAAGATCTATCGGGCAGAGCACTCAGACAGTGCAGAAGGCAGCGGTCAAGCATGCAGGGTGAATTACCGAGTTCCGGACAGGTGACCGATGATGATGTCACCGCCATCGACGAACTGCGTGACGTCTATCAGCAGCTGCGACGTGAACTTTCGCGAGTCATTGTCGGGCAGGAATCGGTGATCGAACAGCTGGCCATCTGTCTCTTCTCGCGTGGTCATTCGCTGTTGATGGGTGTCCCCGGTCTGGCAAAGACGCTGCTGGTAAGCCGGCTGGCTGAAACGCTCTCGCTGCAGTTCAGTCGGATCCAATTCACTCCGGATCTGATGCCGATGGACATTACCGGCACTGACATTCTGCAGGAGACACAGGACCGACGCCGAATCTTCGAGTTCGTTCAGGGGCCTGTCTTTGCGAACATTGTTCTCGCGGACGAAATCAATCGGGCTCCCGCGAAAACTCAGGCGGCCATGCTGGAAGCCATGCAGGAACACCGTGTCACCGTCGTGGGACGAGGATACGCTCTGCCGGAACCATTCTTTGTGCTGGCGACTCAGAACCCGGTGGAGCAGGAAGGAACCTATCCACTGCCGGAAGCTCAGCTCGACCGATTCATGTTTCTCACTCACGTCGATTATCCATCAAGAAGTGAAGAGATCGAGATTGCGCGGACGACAACCGGAGCAAAACAACCGGCACTGGCTCATATTCTCGACGGTGCGGCAGTCATCCGCTTCCAGGAACTCGTCCGTCGAATTCCGGTTCCTGCTCATATCTACGAATTCGCAGTGGACCTCGTTCGAAAGACACGGCCGGCTACGGCCGATTCACCCGAATGGCTGAAGCCACTGGTGAGCTGGGGAGCCGGACCGCGAGCCGTTCAGTATCTGATTCTCGGAGCCAAGGCCCGAGCGGCACTGACCGGCAGCTACATGGCTCGACTGGAAGATGTGCTGGCCGTCGCGGTTCCCGTGCTTACGCACCGTGTACTCACCACGTTCAATGCAGAGTCCGAAGGTATCCGAAGCAGCGATATTGTGAATCGACTGATCCGCGAACTCAATAACTGAGACTGGGCCATTCCGCACACTGTGAGCTCTTCGGAGCCACCGCGATAAGTCAGCAGAAACGATGCCGTTCCTGTGACTGAGAAGCTGCAGAAAATTCCGTACTTCCGGTCGCCTGCTGTTCTTGACTTGAGGCTATGTTCAGGTCACCCTTGAGACTCCCTGCCGTGCGGCGTCACTTTGCTGTACCGACTGACTCACCGATAGTTCTCTTTCACAGCGAGATCCTCATGATGTCTTCGCTACGACGGATTTCGGGTGCGATCCTGACTGCATCTCTCTTCTGTGGCACGTTGCTCTTCTGCAGCACGATACACGCTCAGAATGAGATTCAATACAACCGGGATGTTCGACCCATACTGGTTGACGCATGCTTTGCATGTCATGGCGCCGACAGTGCAGCTCGAAAAGGCGATCTGCGGCTCGATCAGCGCGACGCAGCCGTGCAGCAGGGAGCGATCGTTCCGGGAAAACCTGACGAGAGTGAAATGATCCGGCGGATTCTTTCGGAAGATCCGGAATCCGTGATGCCACCGCCGGAGATGAAAAAGACTCTGACTCCGGCTCAGAAGAAAATCCTCGCGGACTGGATTCAGAACGGAGCGGAGTATCAGCAGCACTGGTCGTATCTTGCTCCCGTTCGTTCGGCTGTCCCCCCTGTTCCGTCCACGATCAGCGGTCAATACAGCAGCTGGCCGAAGAACGCGATTGATCATTTTGTGCTGAATCAACTTGCACAGAATGGACTGACTCCGGCCGAAGAAGCGGATCGGCGAACGCTGGCCCGACGTGTGAGTTTCGACCTGACAGGGCTTCCGCCGGCGCCCGAAATGGTGCAGGCGTTTGTGGATGACCAGTCACCAGATGCCTGGGAAAAACTCGTCGACAAACTTCTGGATTCACCTCAGTGGGGAGAACACCGAGCTCGTTACTGGCTCGATTATGCAAGATATGCCGATACTCACGGCATTCATTTCGACAACTATCGGGAAATCTGGGCATATCGAGACTGGGTCATCGGAGCGTTCAACCGCAACATGCCGTTCGATCAGTTTACGATTGAGAATCTTGCCGGTGACCTTCTGCCGAATGCCACGCTCGATCAGAAGATCGCATCCGGTTTCAATCGCTGCAACATGACGACAAACGAAGGCGGAATCATCGACGAAGAGTACGCGGTGCTTTACACGCGAGATCGAACAGAAACGGTATCAGCCGTTTGGATGGGGCTGACAGCCAACTGCGCAACCTGCCACAGCCATAAATTCGATCCGATCAGCCAGAAGGAATTTTATCAGCTGGCTGCCTTCTTCAACAACACGACACAGCCTGTTCGTGACGGCAACATTCGCGATACACCACCAGTGATTCCGGTCCCTCAGGAATCGGAACGACTGCGGTTTGAGGAACTGACAACGCTGATCGAAACTGCCAGAGCATCCGTCGAAGAACGACGATCGACGGCGAGATCTGATTTTTCATCCTGGTCAGCCACCGCAACTGTGGAACAACTCGGAGCACCAGTATCTTCTGATGCACAGCATCTGCATTTTCCTCTCGATGGCGGAACCGGTTCAGAACTCACCGGTACGTTCCGGGGCCAGCCATTGCAGGTGACCATGGACTCAACAGCCAGCTGGCAGGAGGATGCCGACGGACACGCGGTCTCCGTTCAGGGAGCTCTCTGCAGTCTGCCGGACGCCGGCGATTTCGAAAGCAATCAACCATTCTCCTGCTCGGCATGGATTAAAGTGCCAGCCAGCGACGGAACGGGTGCCATCTGTGCTCGCATGGAACCGGGCCCGGGCTATCGCGGCTGGGACTTTTGGTTTCAGCAGCGTCGGATTGGTATGCACATCGTGAGTTCGTGGCCTGATCAGGCACTAAAAGCGGTCTGCCGAAAGCAGTTTCCGGCCAATGAATGGGTCCACGTTGCTGTGACATGGGATGGCTCCCGAAATGCATCGGGACTTCAGATCTACGTGAATGGTGAGCTTCAGGAAAAGAACATCGAGGAAAATCGGCTCGGTGAGGCCAGCATTCGAACAAAGGTGCCATGGCGTCTTGGTGATCGCACGGAAGGCTCACCTTTCACTGGTTCCGTGAAGGATCTGAGGATTCATGAGCGTGTTCTGTCTCCATCGGAGGTCGACGGGCTGGCTCGTTATCGTCATTACGCTCAGATTCTGACAAAGAAACTCGAAGAGCGTACGGAGCAGGAAACCGGAGAGCTTTACGAGTACTGGCTGAAGAAATTTGATGCACAGTTTCGTGAACGCTCTGCCGTTCTCGCAGCGTTCGAAAAGGAACAGGCGGACATCCGTTCCCGCGGCACAGTGGCTCACGTGATGAACGAACGCACCGAAGCGCCGATGGCCTGGGTTCTGTATCGAGGCGAATATGATCAGCGGCGGGAGCAGGTATCAGCGGATATTCCCTCGGTGTTTCCGGCGTTTCCTGGAGATGTTCCCAGGAATCGTCTGGGATTCGCCAAATGGCTCCTCAGACCAGACCATCCTCTGACGGCTCGTGTGACCGTGAATCGATTCTGGCAGGAGGTTTTCGGAACAGGAATCGTCAGAACGACCGGAGACCTGGGTGTTTCGGGTGAGCTGCCGACACATCCGGAACTTCTGGACTGGCTGGCGGTGGAGTTCCGGGAATCCGGATGGGACATTCGTCGACTGATTCGCCTCATGGTCACTTCGGCAACGTATCGGCAGAGAGCTCTGGTCACGCCTGAAAAGATTGAGAAGGACCCGGAGAACAGGCTGCTTTCCCGTGGTCCGCGTTTTCGAATGGATGCGGAGATGGTTCGAGACAACGCGCTTGCCGTCAGCGGGTTACTTGTTCCGAAGATCGGCGGACCCAGTGTCCGGCCGTACCAGCCCGGAGGAGTCTGGGAATCGATCGCGATGATCGGAAGCACGACGCAGAACTACGTTCGTGATTCCGGTGAGAATCTCTATCGACGCAGCCTGTACACATTCGTCAAACGCATGGCCCCTCCGGCGTCGCTGGATATCTTCAACGCACCCAACCGCGAACAATGTACAGTCCGACGAGAACGCACCAACACACCGCTCCAGGCACTTGTGACGCTCAACGATGAACAGTTTGTCGAAGCCGCTCGCCGACTGGCGGAGAATGCTCTGACCCGTGCCGGTCAGAGCGATGAAGAACGGATTCAGTGGGTGGCACTGCGGCTGATGTCGAGAGAATTCCGGCCGGACGAACTGGCCATCCTGAAAGACTCTCTGACAGAACTGAAGAATGAATACAGTCAGCAGCCTGCGGATGCTGCAGCACTCGTTGATGTTGGTGAGTCCACCGCCGATGCCAGGCTGGACGTCGTCACGCTGGCTGCCTGGACGATGCTGTGCAATGAAATGATGAATCTCGACGAAGTCCTCAACAAGTAGGAACCATCATGAGCCTGCTCGAAGAACTGAGACTGAATCTGACTCGCCGGTATTTCTTTTCCCGCGGGTCACATCTGCTGGGAACAGCAGCTCTCGCATCATTGATGGGGCCGGATTTCGCATCCGGTGCGACCTCAGGTGAGCCACCAACCCCCGGAATCAGCGGTGCAATTCCGGTGCATTTTCCGGCGAAGGTCAAACATGTCATCTATCTGCACATGGTCGGCGGACCGTCGCAGATCGATCTCTATGACTATAAGCCGCAGATGAACGAATGGTATGACAAGGATCTTCCGGAAAGCATTCGCAACGGGCAGCGGCTGACTACCATGACGTCCGGTCAGGCTCGCTTTCCGATTGCTCCGTCGAAGTTTCAGTTTGAGCAGGCCGGCCAGTGCGGCATGTGGGTCACCGAACTTCTTCCGTGGACGAAGAAGGTGGTAGACGACATGGCGTTCGTTCGGAGTATGTACACGGAAGCGATCAACCATGAACCTGCCATCAGCCTGATGCAGACAGGTAATCAGGTGACCGGACGCCCCTGTCTCGGAAGCTGGATGTCTTACGGACTTGGTTCGCTGAATGAGAATCTGCCGGCATTTGTGGTGATGGTGGCCAAACCAACGAACACGGAACAGGTTCAGGCGATTTCAGCCAGACTCTGGTCATCCGGCTACCTGCCGGGAGAATACGCAGCCACTTCATTTCGATCGTCGGGCGATCCGATCCTGTTCATCAACAATCCGCAGGGTGTCAGCGGAAAAGTCCGGCGGACGACTCTGGATGGTCTGAAACAGCTGAATGAAATGAATTATCAGCAGCTGGGGGATCCGGAAATCAATACGCGGATTCAGCAGTACGAACTTGCATTTCGAATGCAGTCGAGCGTCCCCGAACTGACGGATCTTGCAACGGAACCTGGTTCCACGTTTGAACTGTACGGAGATGCGTCGCGAAAGCCCGGGACTCTGGCCAATACGATGCTTCTGGCTCGACGCATGGTCGAGCGTGGTGTGCGTTTCGTGCAGATTTATCACAACAACTGGGATACACATGCCAATGCCGCCGGTCGACTTCCTGACCAGTGTCGAGATCTGGATCAGGCCACCTATGGTCTGCTGACAGACCTGAAGCAGCGAGGTCTGTTTGATGAAACGCTGGTCATCTGGGGTGGAGAGTTCGGACGGACAATCTATTCTCAGGGCGGCCTTTCAAAGGAAAACTACGGTCGCGACCATCATCCGCGCTGTTTTACGATGTGGATGGCCGGTGGTGGGTTCAAAGGCGGCTCGATCTACGGGGAGACGGATGATTTCAGTTACAACATCGTCCGCGACCCCGTTCACATTCGTGACTTTCATGCGACGGTGCTGCACCAGCTCGGCTATGATCACCAGCGTATGACGTATAAATTTCAGGGCCTCGATCAGCGGCTCACTGGCGTTCTGCCGACCTCCATCATTCAGGATCTGATTACCTGAACTCACGGCGTCAGGTTTCAGGCAACATGATCGCAGAACCTGCGTCTGACCTGTCGCCAGCGATTCCGATCAGGCTCTGTTCTTCAGCAGATCCCGAATCTCAGCCAGCAGAACTTCCTGTGCCGGTGGAGCCGAAGGAGCTGCCGCTTCTTTAGCTTTCGTCAGTTCGATCAGCTTATTGACAGGCTTGACGATGACGAAGAATACAACGGCAGCCGTGATGAGAAATCCGAGCACCGCGCTGATGATGATTCCGATATCAAACGGGCCCAGCTGCAGTGAAACATCCGGCTTTCCGCCCATCATGCTCAGCAGAGGATTGACGATCCCTGTGGTGAAAGCCTTGACGATTTCACCGAACGAAGCGCCAATAATGACGCCGGTGGACAGATCCACCACATTGCCCTTCAGGATGAACTTCTTGAATTCGTTCAGCATTGTCAGAGATCTTTCATTCAGGTGCAGGAATCGCAGTTAGTGGGTCTGGTCAAATCGGAAGCATATCGTGTTGACCTGGGATTTCGCTCCCGACGATTCGAGTTAACGTTTCATTTTCGAAGTTTTGAGGTGTGCCAAAAAGCGAGCTGGGTAGGTCAATCCCCGGACTGCCGGAACAGGGTGGAGGATTGCGACGAGAGGGTTGACGAATTTCGGTGGGGCGAAACTCCTGCTGGGCCCCTGACAAACTCGACGTCGATGGTTTCAGCGGCTCAGCAGGAGCTTCGCCCTCCCTGAACTGGTTTTATCCCCAATCCTCTATCTTGTCCCCTCAATCCTCTCTCACGTGCCCCGCTCGCCCGAAACATGCAGGATTCATACGGAACTGATGTGAAGCCAGCCAGCTTGCGGCTGTTGGCGTTCCGAACATGGCTCACTCCGGTTAGAATCCCGGGCCGCAGGGCTCATGATTGTGAAAATCTCCTCGGGAAATGGAATTCCCCCCATGAAATCACTCTCCGGCAAACAGGTTTTTCTGACAGGTGCGGCCTCCGGGATCGGCCTTGCCCTCGCTGTTCAGCTTGCAGAAGCCGGCAGCCACCTGTTCCTCGTGGATATCAGCGAATCCGGCCTTCAGCTGCTGAAGAATCAGCTTGCCGATCGCCCGGTTCAGGTGACAACTCATGTCTGTGATCTGAGCGACCCAGCTGCGGTCTCTCGAGCAGTAGCCAGAGCACTGGAAGTGACCGGCGGAATCGACCTTCTGATCAACAATGCCGGCGTCGCATATTACGGCGCCACAGAAGCGATGACCGCGGAGCAGTGGAACTGGCTTCTCAGCATCAATCTTCTGGCTCCGATTCAGATCACACGAGAATTGCTTCCGTCTCTGCTGGAGCGCCCGGACACTCACATCGTCAACATGTGCAGTATTTCCGGTATCGTCGCCGGAGGTCGCTTTGCGGCCTATCACACCAGCAAGTTCGGGTTGATCGGATTCACAGAAGCGATTCGTGCCGAGTACGGACGTCGGGGAATCGGAGTCACCGCCATGTGCCCCGGACCGGTCACGACGAAGCTTTATCAGTCAGCAGCCAGCGGACGATCGGATCGCGAGGTTCCGACACCTCCGGCCTGGCTGTGTGCATCCCCGGAACACGTGGCACGGGTGACTCTGAAAGCCATTCGTAAAAACCGTCGCCAGGTTCTGATCACACCAATGGCTCATGCGCTGTACCAGCTGAAACGGTTTGCTCCGGGATTGATCGATCTGATGAATCAGTTCAGTCGCAGCAAGAAGAAACGACAGGCCGCTCTCGAAGCCGCCTTCCGCGAACGGATGAAGGACTCAGCACCGATGACTGAGCAACGGCCACGATCTGATCAGCGAGCCGCATGAACCGGGAGGATCGTATTCCGGCTCTGCCAATCTGTTGCTGTGTGCCACTGGCTGTGCCAGTGTGGGTTTCGTTGGCACCGAGGTTCCGTGGAAAAAAAACATACCGGGTTGTTTCTACGAAGTGGAGGCAGCCTCCTGCAGTGTGAAGAATGCACTGGCGTAGCCAGTGGCACACAAACCCAGAAAATTTGAGTGTTATCTTTTTCATAACTGACCAGTGCCACCCAAACAAAGCGAGGAAATCGGGTCTGTCTGTTTCTTGCTGTGTGCCACTGGCTCTGCCAGTGTGGGTTTCAGTGGAAGCGATGGCCAGAGGGATGAAACCATTCTGGATCAGGTTTGCAAAGTGAAGGCAGTTCTGGATCGATGATGTCCTGAAGGTGAAATCGAGCACTGGACCACTGGAAATCAACAGCGGCCCGACAAAGTTTCCGCCTGACTGGATTCATGTGGATGTAATCGATCGACGCAGAAATTGCTTCCGGGGAGAAGAGATTTCGATCAAACCCTGCACCTTCCTGCCAGAACCGAAAACAACGTTTTCCCGGTCTTTCCTGAACGGTCAGTTTCTGAAGGAGCAAAGATTCATTTGCCTCCAGAATCTGCCGAATTCTTTTTGACGCCGGCTGCTTGATGCGAGCCAGGAGCCGACTGACTCTGGAATTGTCGGTCTGCGGCAGGACCAACAGATGCACGTGTTCCGGCATGAACACGAACGCGACAAGTGTGAAGGCCTCCTCCTGACAAGCCCTGTCAACAGACTGCGACAAAATCAACCTCCAGCCATCGTTTGTCAGCAGTGGGAGCCGACGGTAACAAGAAAACGTGAGTTCGTGCAAATGACGAACCGTTTCAAATCGACGAAGAGTTTTTCGGTTTGACTCTGCCATCAAACGAGTCCATCAGTCCACAAAACACACTGGCAGAGCCAGTGGCACACAAAATCACTGCACACGAATCTCATCTTTCGCCATGGCTCAGTGGCACCCAGTTGTGACTCAACCGTCTAAACAGTCATCAGCCACAAAACACACTGGCGTAGCCAGTGGCACACAAACTCAAGAGGTTTGAGTTTTATCTTTCACAACTGTCCAGCACCACGCAATCGAAGTTGTTGTTTTGGATCTGCCGGTTCACACTGTGTGCCACTGGCTCTGCCAGTGTGTGTTTCAGTGGCGTTGACAGCTCGAATCACGAAAGGTCGTTTCGAAACCCGGGACTGGCTCCCGCTGAGCTCAAGTGTTTCCAGCGGTATCTGCATGAGCAAGGGTGCCTGCCCCGGTTCTGAAATGCGCTCTACATCAATCCAGCCATCTTTCGACCAGTCCAGAATACTCCCAGCAGACCAATCATCAGGCCGGCCCAGACAGGATGGCTCCAGATTCTGATGCGACGAATCTCCGGGCGAGGTTCGGGGAGTGCGTGAATCGCCGGAATGATTTCAGACAGCTCATTTGTCTTGAGCAGCCTTCCGCGAGTCATCTCAGTCAGTTCTCGCAGAACATCGGACCGCAGTGGAAGACCGGTCTGTTCCCGAGCCTGTCCGGCGACGGTGATCATTGTTTCAATGCGAGCCGATGTTTCGTCGCACGTTGTCGTCAGCGTCCACGTCCCCGCCTCAGTGGGATTGAGCGTGCCGGTAAACAAGCCCCACGAATCTTCTCCCGCAGCCGGCAGCTGCAGGCTGGTCACCGTCCCCGATGGTGCGACCGCTTTGACGCGCACAGTCCCCGTGCGGAGTGGTTCTCCGTCCGTGTTCATGGCGTTCACGTTGAGCGTCATGATGGAATCTGACTGCGGACGATCGGGTGAGTAGAACAGTCGGATGGACTGGCCGCGAGACATATTCCTCTGATAAGCCATCCAGCGAACCACCTGCCCCCAGAATCGATAATGATACAGGTCTTCAATTCCGCGGCGCCATCGCCACGCACTGTCAGTCCCCATGAAGAGAACTTTTCCTGTCCCCGAGGGACGAGTCACAATCAGTGGGATGCGTCCGTATTCATTGAGCTCCGAATCGTGCACCACCAGAACCTGGCTGCCGATCCGCGCTCGCTGACTGCCGGCGTGCCAGTAGAACCCGGGCAGCGAAGCCCATGTTCTTTCATTATCATCATCGCCTGATTCCAGTCGAGTCAGCAGACTGTGCCGTCCCGTTTCAGTAAGCCGATATCGCGAAACGGTCGAACCTGATCGACCGGCCGAACTGCCCGGAAGCTCACCGCCACCACTCAACTGCCCTGAAGGCATTGCGCCCGGAGTGAACACAACCGGATAGAGTTCATCCAGCTTTGTGGTGAGCAGCGATGCCTGTCGACCCCGGAATCCCGGAAGAAAAACCAGTCCGCCGGCATGACTGCGAACGAGCTGACGCAGTTGTTCGCACTGCTCAACAGTCAGCTGGCCGGCCTCCAGACCGACATCTCCCAGAAACACCACGTCATAGTCGAAGAGCTCCCGTTCCGATGGAAACTGATCCAGATATCCACGACCACCGCCCGTTGACTTAAGGTCCGGATGAAACAGCAGGCAGCTGACTCGAACTCCCGGATCACGTTCCAGTGCATTTCTCAGATATCGATATTCCCATCGCGGTGACGACTCCACGATCAGAACCTTCAGCGTTTCTTCCCGAACGCTCACGGGCAGGACCACTTCATTGTTCTCTGCAATCGTTTCCCCGTCATCCACAGGCATTTTCAGTGTGAGCGAAAAACTGCCGGGAGCCTCCGGCCGCCATTCGATCGTTTCCTGTGCCTGCCCCATACCACTGACCTGCAACTGCTTCGAAAACGTTTTCCCGGCAGAATCCGTCAGGGTCACCGTGATGTCCCGCGACATCGGCATCCAGCTTGTGACTCGAAACGGAATGCGCATGACCTTTCCCACAACTCCGATGGCTGCAGCATCCGTCACCGTCAGCTGCAGGTCCGGAAGCCGTTCTTCACTTCCGGCGGCTACTGCAAGAATCGGAATCTCCTTCATTCGAAGCTGAGTCGCTGCCGCACCGGGAGCTGATCCGGTATTCCAGTCACCATCCGACAGCAGCACAATCGCTCGAAGCCCAGGAGTTCGTTCCAGAGCCGTCTGCAGAGCCGAGTGAATGTCAGTTCCCGATGCCGGATCCGGAAGGCTGGAAGAAAACTCCTCCTGAACCACCTGAATCCGGTCCTGAATCGTCGACCAGAAGTCAGGCTCGACGACAGAACGAACAGCTTCCGCTCGAGTCATCGTCGTCTGTGCCACTCCGGATTCGGCCAGAAGATCACGAGTCTGCATGCTCTTCGACGTATCCCGCAGCACCACCACGGTGGGCTTCTCTGCTGGACGAATCTCCTGAGTTCGTTCCGGCTGATTCAGGGTGATGATCGCCATCAGAATCAGAAGAAAACGAAGCAGTTCCAGCAGACCGACGGACCGCCTGCGACCACTTCGTAACCAGGTCAGCGTGCCGAAAATCACCGCAGTGGCGATCACTGCAACGGACAGCAACAGAGTGAATCCGGTCCAGTGGAAGGTCATGACAGCCCGACCGTCTTCGAAGATCTGGATGGTTCCGGAAGACAAAGCACAGCTTCGAGCAGCAGAGCGGCAATCATCAGCACCAGAAACATTCGCCAGACCTCACTCACAAGTGCTGATTCGCCCGTCGACTGCCCGTCAATCTTTTTCCAGTCGAGACCATCCATCAGCTGACTCAGCTTTTCGCGGGAAACCGTCTCGTGCAGATCTTCTGACGTCGGGCGATTGAGCGCAATCAGATGCCGATCAGAACGGTAGAGTCCATCGAGCAGTGATCGGCGGGATGCTGGTATCAGTCGGGAATGTTCATCCAGCGGCTGCCACGGTTCCGATTGCAGTTCTTCTGTGTATCGACACTCTGTGGTTCGAGTGCCACCCGTCGAAGCCGCTCCCCGCGCCAGAGCTCGCTGAATCATCACGTAGAGGATGACTCCATTGTCTGTCATGTTGGAATGCGTCGCCAGAGGCAGTGTGGAACAGAACCAGACTCCCCCTTGGTTCGAATGCATCCGGCCGATGAGTGTGCGATTATCATCAATCTGAAGCAGTGGTGTGACGGCTTGGGCTTCGATGCGGCTGTACTTCTGAATGCGCAACTGGTCAACGGGGAGCGGTGTGCCGCTTCGGGAACTGGCCAGTACGTCATCGTCGGCTTTCCAGCGAATTGCCGACCAGAAAGAATTGTCGTTGTCAGCCTGTTTCCATTCTGACCAGCGAAGTCCGAATGAGTTTGCATTGGATGATGCCGCATCGGAAGACGACTCCGACGGAAAGAAGAACAGACTGCCTCCCGCTGCAACGAACTTATGCAGCAGAACACTCTGAGTCTCCCTGGGCAGTGCGCCCTGCCAGAGCACCAGCGATCCACCGGCCAGATTTTCTTCGGTCATCTCGTCAGCCGTCACGCTGACGGATTCACACTGAGTTCTTCCGTCAACGGACGCTGTCGCAGCGATCCGCAGGATGTCGCGGACTTCCGGATTCTCCGCCACGATCAGAACTTTCTGATGTGCAGTCTCTTCGAAAACGAAATTCCACCGATTATCGGACGGGCAGAGGTCTGCCGGAAGCTCCACGGTTCCCGCCCCCTGCTTGAGTTCCTGATCGAGAGGCACGGTATGGCCATTCCGGATCAGCTGGTTTCCGCTCACATCCAGTTCCGTCACCGTTCGAGCCCCGTTGATCACAAAGCTGACAGGCAGCCGCACAACAGGTTCGTCTTGATTGTCCGGCGGAATCCCTTCGGAACTGTTCACCGAAGATCTCGTCTTCAGGATACGCAGATCCATCACCAGTTCCGCTCCATGTTCCGTTTCTCTTCGATGCACACCCTGAGCCGTCACGGCAAAATTCTGAGTCGCCGCCTCTGATGATGGACCCGGCGGAGCACCAGCATCGTAAGTCCAGGTCAGAAAACAGAAACGAAGACCACTCAGACCTCGAAACCGGGAACGGATTGTCTGCCACAGGCCACTGTCCGGATTCCAGTCACCCGTCTGAAGATCCGAACAGACCCAGATATCCGTTCGGCCCGGTTCCTGCGCAGAAACAAAATCAGCAACACTTCGAAGCAGCGATGGCATGTCGGTGGTCGTCGATGTTGCACTGACGTCCGGAATCTCAAGCAGATCCTCAGGGCGAGTCAGTTGACGATGCCGATTTGTCGCTCCGTCAAAAAGAATCAGTTCCGATTGCCCTCCGAGATCGCTCAGTAGTTCCGACAACTTTCGCAGTGACGCTTCGCGACGTGAAACGGCGGAACCGGTTGCAGAACGAAACTCCATGCTTGCCGACTGGTCCAGTACGATGATCGTCTGATCCGGAATTGCTCCGGTCGTCCATCCGACCCAGCCGCCTGCCATCGGACGACTGACTGCGAAAATGAGTCCGGCAACCGCCAGGGTTCGAGCCGCAAGGACCAGCCAGTAACGCAGCTTTGCCATGCCGCGTGCCATCCGCCGAGCCTGCAGCAGGAACATCGTGGCTGCCCAGTGGACGGTCCGATACCGACTCTGATTCATCAGATGGATGACAATCGGCATCGCGATGAATGGCAGGGCCAGCAAAAGAATGGGCTGCAGGAACGTCATGACACCGAGTCTTCAGGTGGTGAATCCGTCCGACGGTTCAACAGGCTCATCGGATGGACCGGATGATGTCGAAAAGTCTTCCGCACTGCGAACGACAATCCGATTCCCGGATACCTGAACGACTTCCACGGCGGTTCCCGCGTCAATAAAACCTCCTTCACTGACCACATCCATCAGCTGAACACCGAACATGGCTTTGCCAGCCGGTCTCAGCACCGATGCAGCGCTGCCCTTCGCACCGATCTCAATGCTTCTGACCGGCGACTCAGCAATCAGCGAAGGCTTCAGCCGTGGAGCACTCTCATCAACCGGTGCATAACCCGGCGGCGTCAGGATGAGCCGGTTCAGAAACGGGATCGTCGGCAGAAATCGATTCATCACCACGGCCACAATGATGACTGTGACGACGGCGCCAGCCAGTGCACCCAGACTTCCCAGCGATTCCTCGAACCGTTCTCCCGCTGACATGCCCGCAAATGTGTGACTGGCCATGACCAGCGAGCCAAGAATCAGCAGAATCCCGGAAACTCCAAATACCCCGAATCCGGGGATCAGATACAACTCCGTGGCCAGAAAGACAATGCCCAGCAGGAAAAGAATCAGTTCGAGCGAACCGGCAGTTCCACCGAGAAAACGGCTCCAGAAGTAAACAGCAAACAGCACTGCCGACAGAATTCCAAAGAATCCCGATGGCAGGTGAAGTTCGAGGTAGATCGCAATAATGGCGAGCGAGACCAGAACGAAGGAGCCGAAACTGGTGTTGAGGAAGAAGACCAGCGTGTCGACCCAGGTGCGTTCACGCGGAGCAAGATCCATCTGCTCGGCGATTCCCAGTCGAACTCGCAGCTCACCGAAATCGCGGCACGGAGCTTCGGCCAGTCCCAGTTCGTGAGCTCGAACACCATTCAGCGTCAGCAGGATGCCGACACGCGATTCAGGCACCAGAGGACCACGAACCCATTCATCCCCGGATTCATCGATTTCGAACTGAGACATCCAGGTGACCTTGCCGGTCTTCCTGTTCGTGACTTCGAAGACTTCCAGATCCTTGTCGATCATCGCCTGCAGCAGGGCGGGTGGACGATTCTTACGTTTTGCCAGATCACCCATAAACAGCAGAAACGGACTGACGATCTTCTCTTCAGCTCGTTCGAATGCCCCGCCCTCAGAAGTCTCCTGAATGACCCCTGCGTCACCAATCTTTGCTTCCGGATGCATAATGATCTGGTCGCACGCGAGAGCAGTCACTGCTGCGCCACTGATGGCCTCTTTTCGGATCCACGCAACCGTAGTGACCTTCTTTGGATCCAGTTCTGAGATCGCAAGAGCCAATTCTTCGCTGGTCTGAAGAAAACCGCCCGGCGAGTCAATCTCATAGATCAGCAGGTTTACTCCCTCACTCACAGCCTTCTGTGTTTCACGAATCACGAAGTCCCCGAGCACGGGTTCGATCATGTCTCGAATCTGGATCACGCGAGCATTCACCGGTCCGCGATTCGTTCCTTCTCGCATGGCTTCCAGCGGAAGCGAGTACAGTGCCAGAAGTTCCTGACGGTCATTGCAGGTTGCCGAAACCAGAAAGCCGGAACGAAGTGAGTCTGCTCCGAAGAACACTCCCGGCGCTCCGGGTTCCTTGATCGTTTCCGATTCGGAGACAACTCCCTTGTCATCCAGTATGCCCTGAAGTTCCGCAGAGGTTACGAATCGCTTCTCAGGCTTTCCCTCCGGATTCTCGACGGTAATTCGAACCAGTGTTGTCTCAGGTGACACCATCGCGCGAACGATTCCTCGCGACAGCCGGATGTTTCTCCGACGATCCGCAAGGCTCAGAACAAACTGCTGTTCATCTTCGGCGAGGGAACTTCCACGGCCGAAGTCGCCGAGCGATGCGTCCGGATGCATGACTATCTCATGACACGCCAGAGCGAGCACTCCGTTGAGTCCGTCGACAGGTTCCGGAATCCACGCAATCAGACGAACTTTCGACAGTGACGACGACGTCAGAATCTTCACCAGATCGCTGACTTGTCCGAAACGACTGCTGCCGGGAGTCAGCTCCAGAATCAGATAAGCCGGACGTTCTTCTCGCTCCGCCTGAGCCTGCAGTCGACGAGCAGCACCGCTGACTTCACTGACCAGCTGATCGTCGATCGGACTGGTGATGGTCACCATCTGACCAATAGGGCGAGTTGGTGCCGGAGCTTGATTGGGCACCGTTTCAGCATCTGCTGTTTCAGCCTCCGCCCGTTCAGCCTCAGGCTGGGCCGTATCAGGTGTCTCGCTCGTTCCGATCAGCTTTTCGGACGCCGGTGCACTGTCGACGGTTCCATCCGTCTGCGTTGGCTGCGTCTCTGCCGCCGGAGGATTCTGTGCGAACAATTCTGATGAACTGGTCAGAGAATCGCCCATCAGCAATGAAATGCAGATTGCTGTGAGTCTGAAAATTACTGTCATAGTCGGCTGAGATGCAGCATGACCGAATTCTGCGGAGACGGACTTTTTACCGACAGAGTTTCGATTATCCTGCCCTTACAAAATCTCGGTACCGGCATCATAGACGCCTGCGGAACGTCTCACAACGTCGAGCGTCCGGCGTCCGCATCGGTGAGCAGGTCTCTGCGGCTCTTCGCCGACTCTGAGTCTGATGGCTCCGTCAGGAGATTCCAATGATGATCTCGGAAGAACTGAGCCGCTGCAGTGTGCCACTCAACGCTCACGGAATAACAGTCGGATCACAAAATCTGCGAAAAAAGAACCCTCAATTGATCAGAATCACATTCCTGCAGATCGTTGCTCTTGTCGCTGTCGGCTTTTCCGGCGCTGATCCTGCCAGATTTGTGGATATCTCGATTCAGAGTGCGGCCATGGCTGATGACCGCGCTTCGTTTCAGCAGATTACCCACGGACCACGTCACCATTTCTTCGGTTACATCGGTCATGTTCAGACGATCCCATGGAACGCATCAGAGCGATGGATTGTCTGTCTTCGAACACCGTTTCACGATCGAATGCCGACCGCGTCAGAGGCAGCCGAGATCGTTCTGCTCGACTGCAACAATCAGTACAGGGAAACAGTCGTCGATCGCACATACGCCTGGAATTTTCAGCAGGGGACCATGTTCTACTGGAACCCATCCTCACCGGAGTCGCAGTTTTTCTTCAATGATCGCGATCCGGAGTCGGGCGATCTGATGACGGTTCTGATGGAGATTTCAACACCCGCTGGTGATTCCGGACAGGTCGCTGGAAAACGTCTGCAGGTCTATCGCTCATCTGAGAATGAGATCGCGAACAGCGGTGTCTGTCCTGTGGGAAATCATTTTGCCGCCATCAACTACGGACGACTTGCTCGCCTGCGTCCGGTCACAGGCTATCCAGGCGCAGTCGATCCGACATCTGATCAGAAACATCCCGACCGCGACGGCGTCTTCGTGGTCGATTCCCGGACGGGGGAACAGCAGCTCATCTTCAGCTACCGGCAGCTTGCAGATGTCATCCGTACGATCAGGTCAGATATCGATCAGATCGATCTGTTCATCAATCACACACTCTGGAGCCCCGGTGGGAAACGACTGTTCTTCTTCTGTCGTGGTGAGTTTGAACACAAAACGCTTCGCGTCGACATCCCGTTCACGATTCGCCCGGACGGCTCCGAACTGACAATGCTCAAAGATCACTTCGGAGGTCATCCGGAATGGCTCAATGACGAACAGATGATCGGCAGGCAGGGAACACGTCAGGCCGTTTACGATGTGGTGCAGCAGCGGTTCGTTTCGACGATCGGAGCTCCGGAAACATTCGTCAATCCGGGTGGCGATATCGCACTCAGCCCGGACCGAAAATGGCTCGTCAACGGTTACAGTGCCGGCCCGAATAATCTCTATCTGTTCTACCACATGGCTGAAGGGCGATCAGTCTCCGGTGGGCCACTTCTACGCGGCCCATGGCGAGCGGGCGAACTCAGGATTGACCCCGCCCCCGCATGGAATCGTTCCGGCACAGCAGTGCTGACAACGGCACTCGCGCCTGATGACCAGGCCACACGGCAGTTGTTCCTGATCAAGCGAGCTGATTCAGGCCAGTAGCGATGAACGAACAGGGAACGGGGAACGGGGAACGGGGAACAGGATTGAGGATTGAGGATTGAGGATTGAGGATTGGGAAGATCTGCGATTTCGGGAGGGCGAGGCTCCTGCCAAGCCGCTGTCACTTGTCCCGGATCAGTGAGCAGGTAAGAGGATTGAGAAAACCCTGCAAGCTGTTTTGGTAAACCCATAAGTTTTCACCACGAAGCTCACGAAGACCAAACACTACCAATCAATTTCATCTCAGGCTACAACAAAACCCTTTGTGCTCTTCGTGTCCTTCGTGGTAAAGAAATCGGGGAACGGCGAGCAGGGATGAGGGAACAGGGATTGCGAGGCTCCTGCCGAGCCGCTGTCACTTGTCCCGAATCTGTGAGCAGGCAAGAGGATTGAGAAAACCCTGCCAAGCCGTTTTGGTAAACCCATGAATCTTTAACACGAAGTTCACGAAGACTGATCGGAGAGCAGTGAACAGGGGTGAAGATCGGGAGGATCTCGGTTTCCGCGACTGCCAGGCTCCCTTCGAGAAACCTTTCATTCGATGCGGAAAAAAAACAGACCGAATCAATCTGATCCCAGGCTCCAACAAAACCCTTTGTGCTCTTCGTGTCCTTCGTGGTAAAGAATCCATGAACGGCGAACAGGGGTTGGGGAACAGAATTCAGGATCGGGTGCTCGATTCTCCCGCCGAGCCGCTCCAACTGCACTGCCATCGACAAAGGCACGCAGGAATCGTCCTTCGTCGTCCATCATTTCAGAATTTCATCACGCTTCCGCGGTCAGAACGGCTCGAACATATTCGCGATTCAGTCGAGATATGTTCGACACCGAAATTTCTGCCGGACAGGCCGCCTCGCATTCGGAAGTGTTCGTGCAGGATCCGAAACCTTCTTTGTCCATCTGAGCCACCATGCGGAGAACTCGAGTGGTTCGTTCCGGCTGTCCCTGTGGGAGAATCGCCAGCTGCGAAACCTTGGCCGAAACAAACAGCATCGCACTCGCATTCTTGCAGGCTGCCACACAGGCCCCGCATCCGATGCAGGACGCTGCATCCATCGCCAGTTCCTGACGATGCCCCGGGACCGGGATGGCGTTTCCGTCCGGAGCATTCCCGGTGTTGACGGAAACATAACCTCCGGCCTGAATGATGCGATCAAATGAAGACCGGTCGACAACCAGATCCCGCAGAACCGGAAACGCACTCGCTCGCCACGGTTCGATGACGATCGTATCCCCATCTCGGAAACGACGCATGTGAAGCTGGCAGGTTGTGGTCCCACGATCGGGGCCATGTGCCTGACCGTTGATCATCAGGCTGCACATGCCGCAGATTCCCTCGCGACAGTCATGGTCGAACGCGACCGGTTCCTCGCCCGCCTGATTGAGCTTTTCGTTCAGGACGTCGAGCATCTCCAGAAATGACATGTGCGTGCTGACGCCCTGCAGCTGATAATCCCGAAATCCGCCACGCGCATCGGGACCCGCCTGTCGCCACACTCGAAGAGTCAGGTTCAGTACATCACCACTCATGATTACTTGTAACTCCTCGTTGAGGGCAGAACATTTTCAAAGGTCAGTGGTTCTTTGTGAAGAGTCGGCTCGTTGCTGACTCCATGCGATTCCCACGCAGCAACGTACGAGAATTCCGCGTCATTACGCTTTGCTTCGCCGTCAGGTGTCTGATGCTCTTCACGGAAGTGACCTCCGCAGGATTCTTCACGATAGAGAGCATCCATCGCGAGCAGCTCACCGAACTCCATGAAGTCAGCGACTCGCCCAGCCATCTCCAGACTCTGATTGAGCGTCTGACCGGACCCGAGCACGCGAACATCTTTCCAGAACTGTTCGCGGAGGTCTCGAATCTTTGCGATCGCCCCTTCCAGCCCGGTGCGACTGCGAGCCATGCCGCAGAAGTCCCACATGATGTGACCAAGATCACGATGGAATGAATCCACTGACCGACGTCCGCGAACATTCAGCAGATCGTTCATTCGCTTTTCGGCGTCCGCCTTGACCTGCAGACAGGCCGGATGATCATCGGCAATCTTCGGGAGCTTCGCCTGCGCGAGATGATCGCCGATCGTGTAAGGGATGACAAAGTAACCGTCCGACAACCCCTGCATCAGAGCACTTGCACCCAGACGGTTCGCACCGTGGTCGGAAAAGTTTGCCTCTCCGAGAACATAGAGCCCCGGGATGTTGCTCATCAGATTGTAATCCACCCACAGCCCACCCATCGTATAATGGACGGCCGGGTAGATCCGCATCGGCATCTGGTACGGATTCTCCGCAGTGATCTTCTCGTACATGTGAAACAGATTGCCGTACTTCTTCCGAATCACGTCTTCGCCATCACGCTTGATCGCGTCACGGAAGTCCAGAAAGACGGCAAGTCCCGATTCACCGACTCCGTATCCCGAGTCACAGCGTTCCTTGGAAGCTCGCGATGCCACATCTCGTGGAACGAGGTTTCCGAACGATGGATATCGACGCTCGAGGTAATAATCGCGATCCGCGTCAGGAATATCGGATGCCGCTCGCTTGTCGCCAGCGTTCTTCGGAACCCAGACCCGCCCGTCGTTTCGAAGACTCTCACTCATCAGAGTCAGCTTCGACTGATAGTCACCGCTCACCGGAATGCAGGTTGGGTGGATCTGCGTGTAACACGGATTCGCAAAGTACGCACCACGACGATGACAGCGCCATGCTGCCGTGACATTGCATCCCTTCGCATTCGTCGACAGGTAATAGACGTTGCCGTAACCGCCGGTGCAGAGACAGACGGCGTCAGCAGTGTGCACTTCAAACTGACCGGAAACCATGTTCCGGACAACGATTCCCCGTGCCACACCGTCGATAACGATCAGGTCCATCATCTCCCGCCGAGCGAACATTTTCACTCGGCCAAGAGAAACCTGACGCATCAGAGCCTGATAAGCCCCCAGCAGCAGCTGCTGCCCGGTCTGACCGCGGCAGTAAAATGTCCGTGAAACCTGAGCTCCACCGAACGAACGATTCGCGAGCGTGCCACCGTATTCACGAGCAAAAGGCACACCCTGAGCCACGCACTGATCGATAATGTTGTTGCTGACCTGAGCCAGCCGGTAAACATTGGCTTCGCGAGCTCGGTAGTCACCGCCTTTGACAGTGTCGTAAAACAGTCGCCAGACGCTGTCGCCGTCATTGGCGTAGTTCTTGGCGCCGTTGATCCCGCCCTGAGCCGCAATGCTGTGGGCTCGCCGAGCACTGTCCTGGAAACAGAAGGCTTTCACATCGTAACCAAGCTCCGCCAGAGAGGCCGCAGCGGCGCCACCGGCCAGCCCCGTGCCGACAACGATGACACTGAACTTCCGCTTGTTGGCCGGGTTCACCAGCTTCATGTTGAAGCGATGCTTGTCCCACTTCTGCTGAACGGGGCCATCGGGAACTCTGGAATTGAGCGCCTCACCTGACACACGAACCATCACTGAACCTCAGAGTTTCTGTTCCGAAGATTATCGAGGAGCTGCCAGACCCCACGCGACAATGCTGATGAATCCCACGGCAATCGCCCAACCGAACAGGATGCTGACCAGTCGGATCAGGCTGTCCCATCGGCGTTGAGCAATCCCCAGTGACTGCAGGGCGCTGCGGACACCGTGAGTCAGGTGGATACCCAGAGCCACAAGACCCACCAGATAAACGGCCACGTTCACCGGAGATGACAGCACCTGACGAACCGCTATAAATTCGTTTGCCGTCCCTTCTGCTCGTTCTGCGGTCGGATAAACAGGCGTGTAATCCACCAGCGGATTGACCTTCAGTCGGAGATCGGCCAGATGCATCAACAGGAAGACAAAGATCAGCAGCCCTGTCACCAGCATCCAGCTGGATGCGCCGCCGTTTGGCAGAGCAAACACTCCCTGCTTGGATTCCTTCATCTCGTATTCGCGTTTCCGTGCCTGTCGGTTCATCGCCGTCGTGGAGACAGCAAGGCCCAGGTGAGCCATAAACATCACGAACAGCCCGGTTTCCGCAATCGCCAGCAGAGCCGCCTGCTCGTGAAGTGCTTTCGCGTATGCATTGAATTTCTCTTCGCCCGCAAACAAAAGCAGGTTGCCGCCCAGGTGGGCGACCAGAAATCCGCAGAGCGAAAGCCCCGTGAGCGCCATCAGGATCTTCTGACCGACTGATGTGGAGCAGGCCCGCACGAGCGGAGCACATCCCGGCACTCTGGAAAGAGCGATCGCAGGAAGACTGAACAATCGAGTAAGAGCGTTCAAGAACACGCTCCTCCGTCAAAAAAGATGTTCCGACACGGAAAAAGACACATTCAGAGCACTAGGCGCCGGCTCAGAATGATCCATGAATTATAGATGTCGCACTTTGAACTGCAACGCGCTGACAAACGAGCGAGAACTGCCGAATTCACCGAAAAATCCCGCGAATGATTCCAACAGTCGACCTGCGAATTCCCCACTCCACGCATTTCTTTCCGCAATCCCTTCGACGAATCAACATCCGTTTCTGTGATTCAATGAAGAATCTTGATGGCGGAATGGGGAATGGGGTGAGGATTGAGGGGACAGGATTCAGGATTGGGAGGGCGAGGCTCCTGCCGAGCCGCTGAGTCCCTGTCCCACCCCTTTGCAAACCGGCAAGCGGGGGGACTTGATTGCCCTGAATGTGATTCTGGTCGTTCCCAATCCCCGATCTCAAAATGCCCCGATCTCAAAACGGCTCGGCAGGAGCCTCGCCCTACCGGAATCGCTCAATCCTCAATCCTGTCCCCTCACCCCTCACTTCCCTATCCACCAAACGCACTGTATCGACGAACACCACGGTTCCATGCGATGCGGTTGATAATGAGCAGTACGAGGACCCAGGCTGCCTGAACGCATAGCTCATGAACAACACGATCCTGTGGTATTTTTCCCAGAATGATGGCCGTCGGAAAATAGGCCAGATATCGAAACGGAAGCCAGTCTACCCAGGGCAGCCACTGCGAAATCCACTCCAGTGGAATCATGTGCCCAGACAGAAAGAAACTGAGAATCATGTAAATGTAAATCAGCGAACTGATCTCAAGCATCCAGAACGCAATGAGCCCGATCAGTGATTCAATCAGAAATCCCGCGAGAAACGCCATGATCAATGACAGAATCCAGTAACAGGTGATCTGCCAGGCCGGCCAGCCCGGAAGATAGTCCCGACACATCCAGAAGACGATTGCAAACGGGCCGCCAGCAATGATGTAGTAAACCAGCTTGTGTGCAACTCGGTGCCAAAACAGATGGTCCAGCATATCCACTGGTTGAATGAGGTACTTTCGGATCGAACCGTCAGCGATCGACTGAGCAATCCCGGCTGCAAGTCCCGGCATGCTGGAGAATGCTCGCGCCAGCATCACCAGCAGAAAGTAAGCCACCATGTCGGCGTAGGTGTAGCCTCGCATTTTCACGGAACCGTCGTTCGCGAAGACGGAGTTCCAGAGAAAAATCTGCGTGACGATAGGCAGAAATCTAACGAGTGTCGAAAACACAAAGTCCGCGCGGTAAACCAGACGCTCCTCGATCCCCGTGCGCAGCACGACCCATTTCACTCGAAGTCGCGCCAGGACCTCGTCCCAAAGCGATTCCGTCATCGCGACTCCGTGTTGATTTGTCGTCGAACTCTGCAATTGGACACCATTTCAGGGAACAGGGAACGGGGGTGAGGGAACAGGATCGTGGATTGAGGATTGAGTACAAAACCGGCGAGCGGGGGATGTGAATCCCCTGATTGTCTTCGGGGAAACCGCGATCAGGGACGAGGGAACTGGATTGGTGTTGCAGCAACCCTGCCAGGCCGTTTTGGTAACGCCATGAATTTTCACCACGAAGGACACGAAGTTCACGAAGACTGATCGGCGAGCAGTGAACAGGGGTGAGGATCGGGAGGATCTCGGTTTCCGCGACGGCCAGGCTCCCTTCGAAAAACCTTTCATTCTCTGACAAAAAGAACAGACCGTAGCAATCTGATCCCCAACTCTCAGAAAACCTTTGTGCTATTCGTGTCCTTCGTGGTAAAGAATCCATGAACGGCGAACAAGGACCAGGGAACAGGATTCACAAGAACCCCGGTGAGCGGGGGATGCACAATCCCCTGATTGCCTGTCGGGGAACGGAGAACAGGCAACGGGGATTGCGGTTACCCGTTCGCCGTTCCCTCAATCCCATCCCCTCAAATCCTCAATCCTCTGCCTCCCCACCGCCATCCACTTCAAATAACTCTGCGATCACGTCTTCCAGAGGTCGTTCCAGCACACTGATGTCCTCCACATTGCACGCCGACAGGATGCCGCTCAGACTTTTTGAGACATCCTGCTTCTCGACCTGCAGTCGCACTCGCGGACCGCGGTTCTCCAGAATCTGTCCGAATCGTTCGAGGTCTGCCGGAATCACCTGATCAGCAAACTGCAGTTCGATAATCTTGTGCTGACTGAAGCGTTCGACAATGGAAGCCAGAGGACCATCGTGAATGACCATCCCCTTGTTGATCACAATGGCACGTTCACAGAGAGCCTCCACGTCCTTCATATAATGACTGGTCAGAACCACGGTGATCTTCTGTTCCCGCTGATAGAGTCGCAGAAACTCCTGGACCTTTCGCTGACTCACCACATCCAGCCCGATCGTCGGCTCGTCGAGAAACAGAACATCCGGACGATGCAGCAGTGCGGCAATGAGTTCCATCCGCATGCGTTCACCCAGCGACAATTCGCGAACCGGCTGAGTCATCAGACGACGCACTTCCAGCAGTTCGGTCAGTTCATCGAGGCGACTCTGATAGTCTGCCGTCGGAATCCGATAGATCTCTTTGTGCAGGCGAAACGATTCCTGTGCCGGAAGATCCCACCACAATTGTTCCTTCTGCCCGGTGACCAGCGAAAATCGACGGCGATAGGCGTTCTCACGATGCCACGGAATGTGGCCGAGAACAGTGGCAGTTCCGGATGAAGGAACGATCAGGCCCGACAGAAGCTTCAGTGTGGTCGTTTTTCCCGCACCATTTGGCCCAAGAAAGGCAACCATCTCACCGGTGTCGATGGAGAAGCTGACATCACGCACGGCATGAATAGTGTCATACTCACGATGCCAGAGCCCGCGCAGCGACGCAGCCAATCCTTCCCGCTTTCGGAATACTCGATACCGGCGACTCAGATTGCTGACAGCGATGGCGACCATGGCGTCATCGTAATGAGCCGACTCATTCATCGGGAGTCAACAGAACGAAATTCCGTTGCAGTGCCGAAGAATGGATTGCACTGACAGACAACTCAGTTCGAGTTATACGATACGTCGAGAATCACGCTCTCCGATTTCGGATGATTCGTCGTGATCTTGACTTCAGCGTGGTCTGACATCGCATCACGTTTTGAATGTCCGGGAGGAATCTCCACTGTCAAAAAATAACGCTGAGATCCATTGCCAAGCCGTGTCCCTTCCGACACCAGCGACGCCTTCAGGTACGCCGGTTTTGCTGCGACTTCAACAATTTTCAGGTCCTCCGGCAGATCGGTGTGATTCACAATGAGCATCACCCGTCCCTTTTTGCCGTCTTTAGCCCGGAAGTTTCCAAGCTTCAGAAGCATTCGATCCGGTTCGAAAAAATCGCCTGGAGCACTGATGAAGCGAATCGGGCCGGATTTCATCGCATGCACACGAAATGTTCGCGATGATTTCTGAACATCAATCTTCATCGTTACTTTGCTGCGGAATGATCCGACCGGAACATCAGGGGAAATCGATGTAATGATTTCGTATCCCGACAGAAACTCGGTCGGCTGGAGTTCCGCAGGAGTCAACGGTCGAGCTTCCACCGTTACCTGAGGCGAATCGCTCTCCAGAGAATCGATGCGAAAATCCTTGTAGACTCGGGATGAAATCCGAGCCGAGACCTTAGTAACTTCTTTGTCGCGGAGTGTCCCGGCATCCCAGATCAGAGATGGTTCGGCCACGAAAGCTTCATCGATCACGCCCTGAACTTCGAATTGGACCTCCGGCTTCGCCGGGTCATTCGTGTAAACAGGACCGCCATGTCGGAACTGCTCGTTGGCGTGAACCGTCTGCCAGTTCACAATGACCTTCGTCGATTCGCCGGGAGGAACAAGTTCGCGTTCAACTTTGAACGTGGTGCACTGACACGTTGCTTCTCCCGCTTTGAGTATCAGGTCCGCATCTCCGACGTTCTCAAGGAGAAACTCGTGATTTCCGATCGTGTCACCCACAGGCATGCGGCCAAAATTATATTTGACCGCTTCGACCTTCACTTTTGGCCAGGGGCCAGTGGCACTGGCAGTCGGCTTCGACTTGTCAGGTTCAGACTCCTGCTTTGCGACAGCCTCTGTTGATATCTTATCTGATTCCGACGCGGGAATGCTGTCGGAGTTCGGAAGAAGCCCTGGAATCTGAGACTTGTCAGCCGACGAATCGGAGCATCCTGCTGACAACGCTCCTGCAAAAAGGAAGACGAGGATTCGAGGAAATGCCGTCATCCAGCGGCATGTGCGTTGTTCGACTGCGTTCGCGCAATTCATTTCTTTCCGCCACAATTTCATTGGAGTTCAGGTTCCGGTCAGATCTCGCGGTTTGCGCACCTCCCCCTTCCCGAACAGATGTACGTTCCTGCGAATCACTCCGTTGGCGCTGATTTCATGCCCGATTAACCCTCGGAGGATTCCAGGTGAGCAGTGATGACCATCTCGACTTCACAGCCGTGACCCAACTGGACTCCGACGCAGGCTCGCACTGGTGCTGATCCTGCCGGCACCCAGGCATCCCAGAGCTCGTTCAGGATCGGCATGTTCTGAAGATCAGCAAGATACACAAGAATCTGGATCATCTGGTGGCGATCACTGCCGATCTGCGCCAGCGTTTCGTCAATCTGCGCGAGCACCTGGGAGATCTGGCCGCGAACGTCCTGAGTCATGTCCGCAGCGACTTCAACCCAGTACGCGGTCCCGGACGAAATCACAACATCGGACCAGCGGTGAGAGTTTCCGATACGCTGAATCATGTCACCCGTTGTTTCTGAAAAAAGCCTGACAAAACCGGGACTGGCTCCCGGACAACTCTGAAAAAGCTGCAACACTGGCGGAGAAGTGTGCCTGTCCCGGTTTTATTGGAGCCTCTTGATCAAGACCGAATCGGCATACGAGTTCCCATGGCCGCGACAGCCTGTCGGCCTGGTCTGTCAGCGTCAATACTCCACTCGGCCGCAGAACTATTCCGCATTCAGTTCAGCCCGATACAGTCCGCCACCGGCCGTGATATAAAGCATGCTGGCAGATGAACCCTTGCCCAGGGCGCAGTTCGTCGGCAGGGAGTCCGTCGGCAGAAAATCCAGTTCATCACCCGCAGCGTCGAAGACCGCAATTCCATGGCGAGACTCCGCCCGAACGGCAGCGAAGATCAGCCCCTTCGGACTGACGGCCATCCCGTCGATTCCGGTCTCTTTTCCGAAGTCTCGCAGCACTCTGCGATTGCTCAGTGTTCCGTCGTCCGCAATGTCGAAGGCCGTGAGCAGCATCTGACCATCGGTTCTCGCCGGATCTCCCGGTGCACCGGAAACACCGTTATCCGTTTCGGCCACGTAGAGTGTCTTTCCGTCCGGTGAGACTTCCACTCCGTTTGGCTTTCGAAGTTCTTTTGTGGCCACGTTCAGCACTCCGGAAGCCGGATCAAAACGATAGACCCACATGCCGGGCTGTGTGAGCGGCTCCGGGCCCAGGTATCTCGGATCTGAAAAATAGATGGCACCGGAAGGATGAACCACCAGATCGTTCGGGGCGTTCAATGGCTGATTCATAAACTTCCCGGCGAGAGGTTTCAGCTTTCCACTCGGCAGCACTTCACACAGAGCTCTCGTACCGCCGTTGGCTCCGCAGCAGGCGAACAGTCGATCCTGAGCATCGAATACCAGTCCGTTGCTCTTGCCGCTGGCGGCACAGAAAACTTCCGTCATCCCCGATTCCGGGTCACATCGCAGAATTCGCCCATCGGTATTCGGATCGGATGGAATATCGCTGAAGAAAACTAATCCGTCAGACCGAACTGCAACCCCCTCGGTAAACTCCCCTTCGTTCCAGAGTTCCTCCAGTATGGGGCCGTTGCTGAAGACTTGTCGCGCTGCCGCCGCCGGTTCTTTCGCTGCCGGTTCTTTCGCTGTCGGTTTTGTCGATTCAGGTGCGGCCTTTGGTGCATTTCCAAAGCAATAGAGATGCCCGGTGGTGCGGACGTAGATGCGATCATCGGCGATGGCCGGCGTGGCGTAGACATCTTCCCCGAAGTCCGCATTCCAGATTTCTGCCCAGTCCGCATAGGCTCCAATGACAGACAGTTTTCCTCGCTGATCAATCGCGTAAACTCGGCCATCCGTTGAGACAGGTGATGAATAATAACTGTTGTTTCCGGACAGGCGTTTTGTCTTCAGCAGCTCGCCTGTTGTTGCGTTATAACAGGTCGCAATACCTCCATCCTTGACGGTGAACACGTAACCATTGCAGGCCAGAGGCGATGCACAGAAGGGAACGAACTTCCTTGATTCCCAGAGCTGATGAGTTTTCGTGATGTCGCCGATGCCTCCCGGTCGGACTGCGAGCAGAACGTTCCTGGCCGTCTCGAAGAGCGTCCGATAGTACTCGTATTCTTCCTTCGTGATCGACCCCGATTTGTCTCGATCGACCTGCGAAAACCGCTGCTGAACGTCGCCACCCTTTTCCAGTTCCGGATCTTCCAGTGTGCCGTTTTTATTGGTGTCTCGAGCGCCGATCACCTGATCGAACGGATCAACGTGAATTGTTTCGTTCACATCACCGCCACGAGACCATCCAGCAACGATCAGCAGATTGTCGTGAGAAACAACCGGCGTGCTGCAGACGGCTCGTGACAGACCACGCACTGTCCAGACTTCATTTCCAGTTTCGAAGTCATATCCGATGACTCGCAGGGTTCCGGCAACAACGATCTGTTTTTTGCCTTCCACCGTCAGAATGACTGGAGTCGAATAGCTTCTCGGAAACTCACTGCGGTCCGTCTTCCAGATGATTTCTCCGGTACTGACATCCAGTGACATCAGGAATGAGTCGGTATCATGATCCTGCACCAGAATCACTCGACCATCGACGATGATCGGCGAAGCCCCGGCACCGAACGTGTCATTAAATGGCCCCATGCGTCGGCGCCAGAGCTCTTTACCTTCGAGGTCATAGCAATACAGCCCGGACGAACCAAAGAAGCTGACGACGTGCTCCCCATCGGTTGCCGGCGTACACTGAGCTCGACTTCCGATTTCATGGACCTCTTCCAGCTTTTCATGAGGGGCAGTTTGTTCCCACAGAACGGCTCCCGTGCTGCGATCCAGGCACATCGTCAGCAGTTCGGTGGTGGCTGGATCTGCAGAAGGAGTTTTTGCATCGACAACGGCCGGAATATCTCCGGAAGCGACCGACTTCTTTTTTTCAGCGGTCAGAAAGATTCGATTGCCGAACACCACGGGAGATGAATGCCCGGGCGGAAGTGCAGATTTCCAGATGACATTCTTTTCGGGGCTGATCTCCGCGGGGACTCCCGCGGGAATGTCAGCTCGCCCGTTTCCGGAAGCACCGCGAAACTGAGGCCACGATGACGCTGCCTCAAGAGGTTTCAGCTTCCGAATCCTGATGTTCCGAAACTCCACGGGATCACTATGGCCCGCAAACCCGAAGTGTCCTCGTTTCAGATCCCTGCCCGGGTGAGGTTCGTTGTCCTTGAATTCCGTTACTTCGCTGAGATCCGCGTCCAGAATCACTGAACCGTTCAGATCAACAGTGACTCTGGATCCGGCAACACGTACCTCATGGTAATTCCATTCTCCCGTGGGACGAAGATAACCCCGATGAGCCGGCACCATGCCGTAGGCAGAACCATGATGCTGCCGCAGATCAATCCCTTTGTATTTGTCATGTTCCGAATCCAGAATCTGAATTTCCGTCATGCCAGTAGTGCTCGGACGACCTGTTCCCGGATAGCGAATTGCGAGACCATTGTTCCCGGCGGGAGGCAGGCGGAATTCCAGTCGAACAACGAAATCATCGTATTCGGCTTCGGTGAAGAGATTTCCACCTTTCCCCTCACGGCACACAATGGAACCATCGACGACCTGATAATTGTCAACATCCCCTGCCCAGCCTTTCAGATCGGATCCATTGAAGATCGATTCAAAGCCGGCAGACTGGTGTTCTCCAAGAATCCTGTTGGCTTCCTCGGAAGGAATTCCACGGATCAGCAGATTCCTCCAGCGGATCTCCCCGCCGTGAGTCTGCAGCTGGATCGGGCCCACGCGGTCCAGGGGGCGGTTTCGATTCCAGAAGTTTTCGAGGATTGCATGATCAACAACCCGCTGACCGTTCAGCCAGACAGATGTTCTGGCGCCGACCTGAATGATTCGGAACTGATTCCATTCACCGAATGGTTTGTCAGCGAAGACCAGAGGTTCCTTGCTGATGGATCCGGGAGCATTATTGAACAGACCTCCCGCGCCTTTGTCGGCTCCCCGGTTCCACTTTTCGCCTTCGCGAGTGAAATCCCAGATCTGAACCTGAGGTGTTCCGCGCAGGTAGATTCCGCTGTCTGCTTTGGCCACTGTTCGGTATTCAATCAGAAACTCGATATCACCGAATTCTTCGTTGGTAGTGAGGTACGGGCCTTCTCCGTCGTTGACCAGTTCTCCGTTTTCGACTCGCCAGTGCAGCTTCGCTTCCTCCGTCCACGCCTTTATCTGTTTTTCGCGTTCTTCGGCTGCCATCTCAGCCAGCGTCTTCGGATCCACATGCGGGCGTCCGTGCCAGCCGTCCAGTGTCTTCCCATCAAAGATTCTTCGGAATCCGTCGGAGCTGCCCGCCGTTTCTGAAGCCGAAATTCCGGCTGAGTTCCTCAGTGCGAGCATGATCATCAACAGGCAGACGGCTCGGGATGTCTGGAGTCGAGGCGACATGGCATACTTTCTTTGATGCTGCGGCGGAACACTGAGGTTGATGGTAGATTCCGTGTGAAAGAAGCGGCGAGTCAGACGGATGTCGCGCTGCCCTGATCACAATCACGGAAGCTGAAGAACGATACCCGAGTCGGTTACTTCGATCACAACTGGCCTGATTCAATGAACTGCCATCGTACCGGGACATTCACCTGTGCACCGGATGCTGCAGTCAGCGTAATCTGCGAACTCTCGAATTTTATGTTTTTGACCACGTCGAAATCCTTCGGAATCTTTGCGACACCCTGAATGTAGTTGACCGCGGTCGGATGATCGCTCTTCAGTTCCAGGGCAGTCGGAACTCCCTGCTGTGTCAGTGCATTCTCTGAGGTGGATTCTGCGAGTCCTTCGGCAAAGAAGGAGGTCACATCTTCAAGTCCCAGGCAGTTGTTTCGTCCGTTCCACGGATAAGCATGGCGGCCGCGATTCTCCATCCAGAACACAGTCGTTCTGAGGATCTCAGGATCCTTGAGCGAAAACCAGACGTAACCTTTCTCGGCGAACGTTGCCGTCGTCCAGGCAGGTTCCTTCGGTGCTGCGGCAGTGTCATTGACCAGCTGAACGAGGTCAGCGTATCCAGCAGGGCCTGGCAAACGTGTCAGGTCAGCATTTTCAGAGTTCTTCCAGGCCTGCGGAACGCGACTGAGATCTGTCCATTTCGTACCCGGCAGCAGTCGCTGGTATTCTCGAGCAGACGGACGGCTGAACATTCCCGGGAACGTCATTCCGAACCGAATGGCACTGGTCGCAATCCGGACACTGCCTTCCTGATCGGGCATGGCGAGTGTGGCATGATGTCCGAGCGGTACTTTTCCGGCGAAGCCATTGATCGTGTGTCTGGAATAAACGACATTCTGACCGTCGACCAGGGACAGTTCCTTGCGAATTGTCCCTCGGCGAACGTTCGTCGAAAGTTCAAGTGTCAGTGTGGTCACGTCGCGATGAGATTCAGCTCCCACGGCCTTCCATTCGGAACCGGAAACTTCACCATGAGGAGGATGAGCCTCACCAGGAACGGGTGTCGTATTTCCTCCGAATGGCATGCAGAAGAAGTCGCCTCGCAGTGGTACCATCACCGGGGCCGGAATCGGTTCTCGGGGTTCGTCCTGCCAGGGACTGATGTAATACGGCTGAATCGGCTGCTCAGCATCCCTGAAAAACGTGACCGGGGCCATATGGCCACCGGTTTCTGTGACATTCAGTTCGACCTGAGGGCTGCTGATTCGAAAGCCGGGCATGGAATGAACTGTGGCTCGTTCGACGGCAGACTGCTGAGCCTGAACGTTCGGAGACGACAGGGATTCGATGGCGACCACAAGGCAGATGAGTGTGGGCAGTGTCGTGGCGGAATTCATCATCGTCGGGCGGCTCCTCGAGAGGTGCTGAACAGGTGCTTCAGAACGGGTTCCGTTCCCGGTCATGATCAGTGCATCAGCGAAACCAGTTTGTTAAAAGCGGGGGCACATCAAATTTTGCCCACAGCCAGCGGAGTTTCAGCGTATCTCCTGAGAATGACTCAGCAGGAATTTACATTCGGAACTCTGCAACTGCTACGGAATGAGCCTGCAGGTTCGGTTAAATTCCGGTCATTCTGCCAGTGTGAGGATTGCCGTCTCCCTCAGAAGTTCCGCAGATTCCGGGGACTGACTTCGGTCTGTTTTCCGGAACCACAACACGGAATTCGTTTCGGAATCGGGGCGTCAATGCGTTAAACTGTCAGGTCGTTACAGGCGGTTCAAGAGGCCCCTGTCTGCGTCAGAGTCTGAAGGTTCTGTCGCATCGAGTTCACTCCTTTGTCAGATTTCTGAAAGTATTCTGAATGCGTCCTCTCCTTCCGATTCTTGCTGGTCTCCTGCTGATCCCCGCAGCCGTCCGCGCGTTTGAAGACACCAAACCTGCTGAAACTCCAGCTGCTGACGCAGCCACAGAATCCAAGCCTGCCGAAGAAACTCCTGCGAAGCAGGAAACACCAGCTGAAACGGCGCCCGCTGAAGAAGCAGCGTCTGAATCAAAGCCCGAGGAAGCCGCAGCGGCTGCCGAATCGAATCCGGCCGCTCCCGCAGCTCGCCCGGCACCGATGACTCCGATCGAAAAGGCGAGTTATCAGATCGGAATTCAGATCGGCAATGACCTGAAGCGTAACAATCTGATGATGCTGAATGCGGATCAGATCGCAAACGGAATCGCAACGATCCTCAGCGATGGAAAGTCTGTCCTGAGTGACGAAGAGGTCCGTGCCGCCTACGCGGATCTTCAGAAGGAAGTCCGCCGCATCATTGGCAGTGTTGCAACCCGCAACAAACTGGAAGGCGAGAAGTTCCTGACAGAGAACAAAGACAAGCCGAATATCAAAGTGACCGAAAGCGGTCTGCAGTACGAAGTACTTCGTGAAGGGACCGGCGCTGTTCCCACTGCCAGCAGCACAGTTTCGACTCACTATCGTGGCCGACTGATTTCCGGAAAAGTCTTTGATGAATCCTACAAAGGCCCGGAACCAACTGCCGAAGACAAGCCGACATCGTTTCCGGTTAACGGCGTAATCGCGGGTTGGACCGAAATTCTGCAGGTCATGAAGGTCGGGGCAAAGTATCGGCTTTATATCCCCAGTGGTCTGGCTTATGGGGAAAAGGGTGCCGGCGAAGACATCGGTCCCAATGCGACTCTGATCTTCGATATTGAGCTCGTCAGCATCGACTGATTTTCGAGCATCCGGACGAGGATTGATCAACAGAAGCACGCGAAGATCGCAAAGGATTTCGCCGGAGAGCTGTGGAGCTCGGCAGGAATTCAGACAAAGCCTTCTCCCTCTTCGCGTGCTTTGTGGTCTTCTGTTCAATCTGGCCTGCGGAATCGTCCTGTCAGTTGATGTCGCGTCCGGTCAGCATCTGTTCCACCGAATCGGCTCGGATTCCGATTTCAAGAACACTTCTTCGGATGTCCTCCGCGCTGACAGTTGCACGAGGATAAGTGTCGACCATCACAAAGTACGGGCGGCCATCGATGTCACGGATGGACAGACCGCCGTGATGCATGTTGGCGTTAAGTCGAAGAGCGTTCTCGTAGAAGTCCGCATTTGAAGGGCAGCAGACGCTGTAAATGAGCAGAAGACGTTCGTCGGCACCATGATCGCTGTTTTCCACATACACGACCTGATGCCGAGAGTTTCGGAGCGACAGTTCCACTCGAAACCGATCGTTATCCGGAGTGTATCGGATCGACGAGACTCCCTGAAACGCTTCGTAGACCAGAACGTCCAGGTCGTGAACTGCTCCCATCACGGCCTGAAGCAGTTGTGATGCCGCTGCTCCGTCTCGCGGCCGCTGAGCCGGGTCACTCGCGAGAAACATTGCGACACATTCCGCAACGTCGAGCGGCACTTCCGGATTCCGGCGTCGCACGCTGATGTAATCCCCGGAGCTGATTCTCGCGAACAGACTGCTCAGCGAGTCATCGTAGAACGGGTAATAACCGGTCAGCATCTGATAAAAGCAGACGCCCAGAGCGAAAACATCGCTGGCGGGCGTTGCTGGCTGCCCATGAAGCAGTTCGGGAGCCATATAGTGCGGAGTTCCCGCCAGTTTCGATGTCGGCAGTTCAGAAGCGCGAATTCGTTTGGCCAGTCCGAAATCGGCAATCTTCGGTGAACCCGAAGCGGTCACAAGAATGTTGTCAGGTTTCAGATCGCGGTGAACAATTCCAAGACGATGAGCAGCAGTCAGGCCGCTTGAAATTCCGACGGCCATTCCCGTGGAACGAATTGGTCCGAGCGGACCGCAGAGGTCGATTTCATTCTGCAGCGAATGGCCGGCAACGTACTCCATTTCCAGAAAATGATGGCTGTCCACTTTGCCGATCGCATGTGTTGTCACAACATTCGGATGAACAAGCGCAGCCGCCGCTCGCCCTTCATTTTCAAATCGTTCGAGATACTCCGTATCCGAAAAGGCGCGCTGCGGAAAAAGAACCTTGAGAGCAACCAGGCGGTGGAGCTGCTGATTGCGAGCCAGATAGACGGCTCCCATTCCTCCGCGTCCCAGCATTCGCTCACACTGGTAGATGTGAAGGATCCGCCCGATCAAAGAAGGAAGAGACGCCGCTCGCTCGATTTCATCGTGAGACAGGTCGCTTTCGTCGCCTGAAATCGCCTCAGCGATTCCGTCGACTGTTGACTGAAGTCCGGAATCATCCGCCGAAGTCAGAATGGCAAGTCCGCATCGCGGACAGCGGTGATCGGCCGTTTCGAACACCTGATTGCAGGCGGCACAATAAATTTTCTTCACTGGGATACGATTCTGACCAATGGATGAATTTCGGACAGATCATTATCATGGATGGCATGCTGCATCTTCAGTCAACATCACCGGATCGATGGCTTTCGCAGGTCGATCACCATCTCAACGACATCCTGATCGATCATGCGCATTGTGAGCAGAAAGCTGCTTCCACTGCGATGGACCTGATGTTTGATTATGTCGAGAACGAAGACCTTTGTCAGGAGATGTCAGAGATTGTTCGCGAGGAACTGGATCATTTTCAGCAGGTTCGAAGCCTTCTGAAACGACGAGGCATTCGTTTCATCCGACTGAAGCCAGGTAACTAAGGACGGAAGCTGAAGGAACTCTTCAGTCGTCAGGAACCTCATCGGTCTGTCGACCGCCTCCTGAT
>JBKDKA010000153.1:0-2447 GCA_046345315.1 Planctomyces sp. | reverse complement strand
GTCATCGTCGGCGTCGTGCTGAAGGCATCCCGGTCCTCGAGAGAAAGTTTCTCACCAGCCTTCGAACACGGTTTCCGGAAGCACGTTGTCAGGAAATCTTCCATCGCTGCCTCGATCAGTCGTCACTGGAAGCAACTCCGGTTCACGAGCTGATGGATCTGCTCGTCATCAACTGAGCATCTCCAGAGGATGCCGAAGAGTCTCGGAAGGATTCGTCCCGACCGAATCCTCGGATTCACATATTCTTCACACAAGCTTCTCTTTCGGTTCACGAAAGAACCTAAAGTTCGCCCACGTCGAGCCGTCGGCGATTGGCTGTGGACGCGGACAGGAACCTGAATCAGTAGACCTCGCGATCGATGCAGTGCACCATCGGTCGTGAGAATCTGATGATGACGGTCGTGTCCGACGTCTGCAGAGCCGGGTGAGACACCGAAACATGACCATCAGGCTCGCGTGAGCCATTTCGAAATCCATGTTTCGGTATCGGAGTTTCAACAGGAGAGTTTTTGTGATGAAGAAGATGATTCGTAAGAGTCAGGCCTGCCAGCAGGTCCGACGCGGGTTTACATTGATTGAACTGCTCGTTGTGATCGCAATTATCGCAGTGCTTGTCTCACTGCTTCTGCCAGCCGTTCAGCAGGCCAGAGAATCTGCACGCCGAACACAGTGCAAGAACAACATGAAACAGATCGGACTGGCTGTCCACAACTTTGAAAGTTCGTTCCAGAAGCTGCCACACCCAGGACAGTGCGACAGCACCGGAGGTGCATCGACTGTGTACATGTCACAGTCCACATGCACGCTGATCCTGCCGTACATCGACCAGGCAAACGTTTACAACAAGATGGATCAGAGCCTGACATTCGCTCAGATGAGCACAGCACCTTACAACTACACAACAACTGCGCTGCACCCGAACTCAACTGGTGCTGTTTACAACGACGCCAACTTCCCGGACACCGTTGCGGCGGCCAAGACCTTCATCCCGACGTTCCTCTGCCCGTCGACCCCGGTTGACCATGGAGCTCGTTCGACCGATGGTTACGGTGTGTGGGACTACATGTTCATCTCGGTTTCTGACGTCGAAGACGGCGATCCGAATCCAAACGGTTACACGCTGACTCCTGTCGGCACTCGTCCGACCAACTCTTCCCGTCGGCTCGAAATGCAGAAACACGGTGCGCTCTCCTGTGAAGACAAACCGGGATCAGGTTTCAAACGACTCGTCGATGGCACCTCAAACACATTTCTGTGTATTGAAGACGCCGGTCGTGCTCACCCAACCGCAGGCATCTTTGCATCACTGTCAAGCCGACCATCACCGATTCCGACAGAAGGTCCTCAGTGGTCGGGTGGTGCCAGCGGCGGTCGTCGTATGTACGCGTGGGCCGATCCTGACTCCGGTACTAACGGTCTTTCAGGACCAAGCAATGCGATTGCTCCGGCGTCTCGAGTGGTCGGCATCAACCAGAACAAAACGCCACTGGGTGGTCCTGCAAGCTGCCTCTGGACACAGAACAACTGCGGCCCGAATGACGAGCCGTTCAGCTGGCACAGCGGTGGTGTGAATGCAGTTCTGGCCGATGGATCAGTACGATTCATCAGCGAGAACATTGACGCTCTCACGCTGAAGTGGCTGACTGCAGCCAACGACGGCCGAACGATTGGCGAATTCTGATCAACTTTACCTGATCAGGAACGATCGGTCATCTGAATCGATACCCCCTCGGCATCCTGTCTGTTTCTGCCATGCAGTCACCGGCAGGATGTTTTTTCCGTGCGTAACAGACAATCTGTGTTCCTGCTTTCCTTTTGTGAGTGACAATCTCGTATGCGATCTGCTTCACTTGTTGCGTTCATTACATTGTGTTCAATGGTCATCGGCTGCGGTGGTACGACCCCTGTGGCAAATCCAGCTCCGGTTGCAGTCTCCGGAAATGTCGTGCGTGACGGAAAACCCGTCAGTGATGTGGTTCTGAATCTTCAGCCCACCGGCCCCGGCGCGTTGCCGCTGGCAGTCACTCTGATAGACGGAAAATTCGAGGCTCAGGTGAATCCAGGAAAATACACCTGGTACTTCAGCGAAGCTTCGAAAGACGTCAAAGACGCGAAAAAGGCCTTTGCAGCCATTCCGACGAGCCTTCAGGAAGGCTCCATGGATCGGCAGATTGATGTCGAATCCGGTAAGCCAATTGAAATCGCCGTCAACTGACTTCAATCTGGTGTGCCTGCTCTGTGCTTGTCACACCCTACAGCCCCTGCCAAACGAAACAAAAAGAGCCTTTCCGAAACATCCTCGGAAAGGCTCTTCTGTTTGTCGGCAGTTCTTCACGCCGGATTCGCGGCAACACTTTTCCTGAATTGATTTGTCTTGTAGGGTGTGACAAGCGAAGCGCAGGCACACCATCCGTGCTGAAATCTGGTGTGCCTGCGCGGTGCTTGTC
>JBKDKA010000152.1:0-8654 GCA_046345315.1 Planctomyces sp. | reverse complement strand
TGGCAGGCCTCGGTGGATTCCTTGGTCGCAAATCCGACGGCGAACCCGGCTGGCAAACGATCTGGCGTGGTCTCGAGGTGCTCATCCTCGCCCTCAGAGGTTACAACGCCGCTCTAAAAAAATGTGGGTAAAGATGAGCCTGCCGGGCGGGACTTCGCGGCTTGCCGCGACCTGAGCGGCTTGAATTGCAGTGTTCCGCGTTCGAAATCAGAGAGATCTCAGGAAGCGCAGTCATTGGAGCATCGAGAGAGCACAGAATCGCAGGTTCGGCTGCGCCGAAATTCCATTCCGGCAGAATGGAACTACTGATTGCCCATCCCGTTCTTTGGTAGGTCCTGCCTGCCGGACAGGACTTCGCGGCTTGCCGCGACCTGAGCGGCTTGAATCGCAGTGTTCCGCGTTCGAAATTAGAGAGATCTCAGGAAACGCAGTCATTGGAGGATCGAGAGACCGCAGAATCGCAGGTTCGGCTGCGCCGAAAGTCCTTTCCGGCAGAAAGGACCTACTGTCGCTCTGCCAGAACAGAGGGAGTCAGGTGACCGCGACGATTCTCGATTTGTACAATTCCAGACGATGTCACCCGGGAACTGCCGAATTCGGCAACCAGCACCACCGGGCGGTTGAAGTCCTTCGGTAAATGAAAACAATTCCATTCGTCCCGAATGACGGGACGTCAGATTCATCCGCCAGTTCATCCGCTCGTATGAATTGTCAGTGTCAGTTGTCAGGAGAGAGATTATGACAGAGTCAACAACCAGTGCAGAAGCAACCGAGAAGAATCAGTATACGTTTCAGGCGGAGATCAGCCAGTTGCTGCATCTTCTGTCTCATTCGCTCTACCAGAACCGTGAAATCGCAATTCGGGAACTGGTCAGCAACGCTTCCGATGCGCTCGACAAGTACCGCTATGTGATGCTCACACAGGGCGGCAAGCAGTCCGGCCCGGCAGATCTTCGAATTACGCTCGAACCGCTTAAGGAAGAGCGTATCCTGGTCATCCGCGACAACGGCATCGGCATGACGCGCGAAGATCTGGTGAACAACCTCGGCACGATCGCTCGCAGCGGGTCCCGCGAATTCATCGACAAACTGAAGAACGCAGAGAAATCCGAAGGTGGCGAAGCAGATGTGAGTCTGATCGGTCAGTTCGGTGTCGGATTTTACTCAGCGTTCATGCTGGCCGATCGCGTCGAGGTCCGAACACGCAGCCATCAGGAATCTACTGGCTGGGCATGGGAATCCACGGGAGACGGTCGGTACACGATTGGGGAGTTCAACGACCTTCCGGAGCACGGAACGCAGATCCGACTGCACCTGAAGAAGGATCTCGATGAGTTCACCGACCCGATTCGGCTGAAGTACATTCTCCGGAAGTACTCCACGTTCGTTCCGCACGCGATCTGGCTCGCGGATGAACACATCAACGATCAGCCACCAATCTGGGTGGAACCGAAGAGCACACTGACCGAAGAACAGTATCACGCGTTTTATGAGTACCTGACTCATTTTCCTGGTCAGAAGCCTCAGTGGTATCTTCACCTCGCGGCGGACTCGCCGTTTCAGTTTCACAGCATTCTCTTTTGCCCGGATGCGAATCTCGAAAAGATGGGATTTGGCCGTTCCGATCATGGTCTGCACCTTTGTGCAAAACGGATTCTGGTCCAGAACGACAACCGTGATCTGCTGCCTGAGTATCTGAGGTTCCTCCGGGGAATCGTGGATTCCGCAGATCTGCCGCTGAACGTGTCGCGTGAGTCACTTCAGGACAACACCGTCTTCCGGAAGATGCAGAAGACGATCACAAGAAAGGTGCTCGATCATCTGGATTCGCTTGCCGAGGAGAACGCAGAAAACTACCTGAAGTTCTATAGGGAGTTTGGCGGAATCCTGCGTGAAGGCATTGGCTCGGACTTCGACAATCGAGATCGGATCGCGAAGCTTCTTCGGTTCGCATCCACGACTACTGCGATCGACGGGGCCATGGTTTCCCTGGAAGACTACTGCAGTCGAGCTCCTGAAAATCAGAAACAGATCTATTTCGTCACTGGCACTGATGCTCGCAGCATCCTGAAGGACCCGAACCTCGAAATCTTCCGTTCGCGAAATCTGGAAGTGCTCGTGCTGACGGATCCGGTGGATGAATATGTTCTGTCGACTCTGGGAACCTTCCAGGAAAAGGAAATCATTTCCGTCGATTCCGCGTCGCTGAATCTTCCGGAAAAGAAGGACGATGAAGAGAAGAAGGATGATTCCGAGAAGCCTGGTGAAAGCGAGGCTCCGGGAGGATTCGAGTCACTCCTGACGCTGTTCCGGGAATCGCTGGGCGATCAGGTGCAGGAAGTTCGCAAGTCAGAACGGCTCACCGAGAGTGACTGCTGTCTCGTCAGTGCACAGGGATCCATGAGCACCACGATGCAGCGTGTGCTTCGGATGAATACTCCGGATTTTGAGATGGCGAAGATGATCTTCGAGGTCAATCCAAAGTCCGCACTGGTTCGAAGACTCTCCGACATCGCAGTCAACGCCGACAATGCGGAATTCATCTGTGAATGCGGACGACAGCTGCACGCCAATGCGATGATCATGGCCGGTCTGGCACCGGACGGCAGAGAAATGGCCTCGCGACTTCAGCAGTTCATGCTTCAGCTGGCTCAGCAGCGGTCTTCGATCGTAACCTGAGCCGAAGCTGTTCCATCCAGAGGTACATCACCGGGGTGGTGTAGAGCGTCAGAATCTGACTGACAATCAGCCCCCCGACGATGGCGATGCCCATCGGGCGTCGCAGTTCGGAACCGATTCCAGTGCCGACCGCCAGCGGAATTCCTCCGAGAAGGGCCGCCATGGTCGTCATTGTAATCGGACGGAAGCGATGAACGCAGGCTTCGTAAATGCTTTCGAACGGAGGCAGTCCGCGTGTGCGTTCTGCCTCCAGCGCGAAATCAATCATCATGATGGCGTTTTTCTTGACGATGCCGATCAGCAGCAGGATGCCGATCATCGCCATGACGTCGAGCGGAATTCCGCAGAGCAGCAGTGCCCAGAGCGCTCCGGCTCCCGCTGAAGGCAGCGTTGACAGGATCGTGATCGGATGCAGGTAACTTTCGTAGAGCATCCCGAGGACGATATAGACAGTCGCCAGAGCCGCCAGAATCAGGAGCGGCTGATTTCGAAGAGACTCCTGAAACACCTGAGCCGCACCTTCAAATCGGCCCTGAATGCTGCCCGGAAGCCCCAGTTCATCGGTGGCCTTCTCAATCTGAGGGACGACATCTCCGAGCGATATGCCCGGCAGCAGATTGAAGGAAATCGTGACCGAAGGGAATTGTCCTGAGTGATTGACGGAAAGAGAAACGTTTCGAGATGTCGGTTCATACAGTGCATTCAGCGGAACACGCGATCCGGATGAACTTCGAACGAACAAGTGCTTCAGATCATCCGGACTCTGAGTGAACTCCGGCATCAATTGCATCACCACGTTCGACTGCCGCAGGCCGTTGTAAATCCGGGACACCTGTCTCTGACCGAACGCATCATAAAGTGAATTGTCGATGTCGGAGACTGTGACTCCCAGGCGAGCTGCAGCGGTGCGATCAATCTGAAGCCGCGACTGAAGTCCTTTGCTCTGCTGATCAATATTCACATCGGCCATGCCGGGAATCTGACGCAGCTTCGTCAGCAGTTTCTCGCTCCAGTCGAAGAGTTCCCCGGGCGATTCGCCGTTCAGTGTGTACTGATACTGTGCGGCAGACGGTCGACCGCCCACGCGAAGATCCTGCCCGGCCTGCATGAGCAGAGTGGCTCCCGGGATTCGTGCCGAAAGCCCACGCAGTCTCGCCACAACCTGATCCGCACTGTCTTTGCGCAGATCTCGACGCTTCAGCGACACGAACAGTCTGGCCGAGTTCGGAGATCCGCCCTGACTGCCCATCCCGCCGGAAACGGCATCCACTGCGGGATCCGCCGCGACAAGATCAACCGTCTGTTTCAGAATTCCCTGCATTGTCTGAAACGACGTGTTCTGATCCGCCTGAACGCTTCCGATCAGCCGCCCGTTGTCCTGCTGAGGAAAAAAGCCCTTTGGAATGATGAAGTACAACCAGACTGTCACGCCCACCGTCAGTCCGGCGACCACCATCGTGCTGATCTGATGCCGGAGTACAAACCGGAGAGACGCCGCGTAAAGTCGCTCAGTCAGCTCAAAGAAACGTTCATTCCAGTTTCTGCGATGTGATGACGAACGTGGCTTAAGGAAAAGCGCACACATCATCGGTGTGGTCGTCAGCGATACGATCAGCGAAACAGCAATCGCAACACTGAGTACAATTGCAAACTCATGAAACAGGCGACCGATCAGCCCCTGCATCAACAGAATCGGGATGAAGACTGCGACGAGCGAAACACTGATGGAAAGTACGGTAAATCCGATCTCGCGAGCCCCTCGAAGCGCCGCTTCACGAGGTGACATGCCGGCTTCCAGGCACCGCGTGATGTTCTCCATCACAACGATCGCATCATCAACCACGAACCCGGTGGCGATGGTCATCGCCATGAGTGACAGATTGTCGAGACTGAAACCCGCCAGATACATCACACCGAAGGTCCCCAGCAGCGAAACCGGAACCGCGACACTGGGAATGAGCGTTGATCTCAGATCACCGAGAAACAGATAGACGACCAGAATGACCAGAATGATGGAGATGATCATCGTGACCTGAACATCATGCACGGATGCTCGAATGGTCTGAGTGCGATCAGCCGAAACGGTCAGTTCCACGTCAGCGGGAACGTGCGCTTTCAGTCGCGGAAGCAGCATCTTGACACGGTCCGATATGTCGATGATGTTGGCGGAAGGCTGACGATAGATTTCGAGAGTCACCGCAGGCCGCCCGTTGATGAGCCCCGCTGTCCGGATGTTTTCGACGGACTCCTCGACTTCAGCGACATCTCTCAGTCTGACAACCGCGCCGCCACGCCAGGCGACGATCAGCTGACGGTATTCTTCGGCGCGAAACAGCTGATCGGTCGCGGAAAGCGTCCACGTGTGCTGGTGATCAGCAATGCTGCCGAGCGGGCGACAGGCATTGGCACTGGCCAGAACGTTTCGGATTTCTTCGGTGGAGATTTCCAGATGATTCAGAACCGTAGGATTCAGAGACACTCGGATTGCCGGAGGTGAACCGCCTCCCACAGTCACATTTCCAACTCCGGACACCTGCGACAGCTTTTGCTGAAGAATTGTTGTCGCGAATTCGTAAAGCTGGGCCCTGGTCCGGGTTTCTGATGTCAGCGCCAACACAACAACCGGCGAATCGGCCGGATTGAATTTTCGATACCAGGGATTCGACGGCATGGCGGATGGCAGCTGAGCTCGAGCGGCATTGATGGCCGCCTGAACATCCCGTCCCGCCGCATCGATGTTGCGACGAAGATCGAACTGCATCGTGATCATGGTCATCCCGAGACTGCTCACGGAACTCATTTCCGTGATTCCGGAGATCCTTCCAAACTGTCTCTCCAGCGGTGTTGCGACTGTGGCTGCCATGGTCTCCGGGCTGGCACCCGGCAGGTTCGCCGTGACTTGAATCGTCGGAAAATCCACCTGCGGCAGCGGGGAGACCGGCAGCAGCAGGTATCCCATCACTCCGGCCAGTGAGATGGCGATTGTCAGCAGAGTGGTTGCAACGGGGCGCCGAATGAACGGATCGGAGAGACTCACGGAAGCTCTCCTGCGGTCTCCGTTGCACCAAACGCAGACTGATGTCCGAGCAGCGACAGCTTATCGGCCTGAGCTCGATCCGATGCACTGCGATCTTCTGCACCGATCGATGAACCATCCCTCTTCATGAATCGTCCGGCAATACGATCAAACCAGAGATAGATGACCGGCGTGGTATAGAGCGTCAGAATCTGGCTGACAACGAGACCGCCGATAATGGTGATTCCGAGTGGCTGACGGAGTTCCGAACCTGTCCCGGATCCGAACGCCAGCGGAACGGCTCCCAGAAGAGCGGCCGCAGTGGTCATCATGATCGGTCGAAATCTCAGAAGGCATGCCTGATAAATAGCATCCGCCGGCGCCATGGCCTGGGTACGCTGAGCGTCGAGTGCGAAGTCGATCATCATGATCGCGTTCTTCTTCACGATTCCGATCAGCAGAATCATTCCGATCAGTGCGATGATGGTGAAGTCCGTTCGGCACATCAGCAGCGCCAGGATGGCCCCGATTCCTGCAGACGGCAGTGTCGAAAGAATGGTGATCGGATGAATGTAACTTTCGTAAAGAATCCCCAGAACGATATAGACCGTCACAAGCGCCGACAGAATCAGCAGGGGCGTGTTTTTAAGCGATGCCTGGAACGCTTCGGCAGTTCCCTGAAAACTTCCGGTGATGCTCTCCGGCATCTCCATCTGAGCCTTCACCTCATTGATGACTCGAACCGCGTCGCCCAGCGAGCTGTTTCCGGCCAGATTGAATGACACCGTGACGACCGGAAACTGTCCCTGATGATTGATGGTCAGCGATGAACGTGTCTCCTCGGTTCGACAGAACGTATCGAGCGGTGTCTGACCGCCTGCGGGAAGCCGAATGTAGACGCTGCTGAGGTCCATCGGCGAATCCCGAAACTGAGGTTTGACCTCCAGGACGATGCGATACTGATTCAGCTGCGTGAACATGACCGAAACCTGTCGCTGACCGAACGAATCGTAAAGCGCATCGTCAATCATCTGCGGTGTAACGCCAAGACGCGATGCGGTATCACGGTCAATCACGATCCGCAGCTGTCGGCCGGAATCCAGCTGGTCACTGTTGACATCGGTGAGCTGAGGAAGCTGGCTCAGAGCCTCCACGAACCGGGGCGCCCATTCCCTCAGCGTCGCGGCGTCCGGATCTTCGAGACTGTACTGATACTGTGTTCGGCTCACTCGCGTTTCGACCGTCAGATCCTGCACCGGCTGCAGAAACAGTCGAACTCCTGACACGGCTTCCACCTGACTCTGAAGCCGACGAATGACCTCGGAGGCTGAAATTCTTCTGACGTCAAGGGGTTTCAGATTGATCTGAAACCGTCCGGAGTTCAGAGTCACATTGGTTCCATCAATGCCGATGAAACTCGAAAGACTTTCAACCGCGGGATCCTGCAGAATGACGCGATTCAGGGCCTGCTGAAGTTCCGACATTCGTTCGAACGAAATGTCCTGAGGAGCTTCCGAAATCCCGAGGATCACACCGGTATCCTGAACGGGGAAGAAACCTCGAGGTACGATCATGAAGAGTGCCACGGTACCGATCACCGTCAGGACTGCGACGAACATCGTCAGCATCTGAAACCTCAGGACGATCCGCAGAGTCGCCCCGTAGAAGCGAATCACGGCGTTGAATGCCGCTTCTGACCATCGATAAAGCATGCCACGTTCGGTGTCGGGAACATGCCGAAGCAGTCGAGCGCTCATCATGGGCGTCAGCGTGAGCGAAACAACTGCGGACACCAGAATCGACACGCTGAGTGTGACCGCAAACTCCCGGAACAGCCGCCCGATGATGTCGCCCATGAACAGCAGCGGGATAAGCACCGCGATCAGAGACACGCTCAGAGAAATGATCGTGAATCCGATCTGTTCTGCTCCCTTGATGGCAGCCTGAAGCGGAGGTTCGCCTTCTTCGATGTATCGCATGATGTTCTCCACCATGACGATCGCGTCATCGACAACGAAACCGGTGGAAATAGTGAGCGCCATCAGCGTCAGGTTATTGAGGCTGTAATCAAGCAGATACATCACGCCGAACGTGCCAACGATCGACAGCGGCACGGCAACGCCGGGAATCACTGTGGCCGACACGCTTCGCAGAAAAACGAAGATGACCAGAACGACAAGCAACATCGTCATCAGAAGTTCGCGCTGGACGTCACGCACGGAGGCACGCACCGTGTTCGTTCGGTCTGTGAGCACGTGAACAGCGACCGCCGCCGGAAGCGATTCCTGAAGCTGAGGCAGAACGCGCCGGATTTCATCGACAACTTCAATGATGTTGGCGCCAGGCTGTCGCTGGATATTCAGAATGACCGCCGGACGATCATTCATCCACGCCGCCTGACGAACGTTTTCAACGCTGTCCGTGACGTCAGCAACGTCTCTGAGGTGTACGGGAGCATTGTTGCGCCACGCGACGATCATCTGACGATACTGTTCACTCGTCAGAAGCTGGTCATTCGCACCAATCGTGTAGGCCTGGCGTTTCCCGTCTACACTCCCCTTCGCCTGGTTCACGTTCGCCGCTGCCAGAGCAGTCCGGACGTCTTCGAGACTCAGTCCGAGCGACGAAAGAGCAATCGGGTTGGTCTGAATTCGAATCGCCGGTTTCTGACCGCCACTGATACTGACCAGTCCGACTCCGGAGAGCTGCGCAATCTTCTGGGCAAAACGAGTATCGGCCAGATCCTGAACGCGGGACAGCGGCAGGGAATCCGATGTCAGGGCCAGCGTCAGAATGGGAGCATCCGCAGGATTTGTTGTCGTGTACGTGGGTGGCCCCGGAAGATCCGCCGGAAGCAGCGTTCCCGCAACATTGATCGCAGCCTGAACCTGCTGAGCCGCCACGTCGATGTCAAGTTCCAGAGCAAACCGAAGCGTGATGACTGAGCATCCGTCTGAGC
>JBKDKA010000151.1:0-8234 GCA_046345315.1 Planctomyces sp. | reverse complement strand
GGGGTAAACAGAGGTGATTTGGTGGACTTGAGGGAAAGTCAGGAGAATCCCTGAATTGAGTCTCGGGAGAGAATACGGCGTGGCGAAAACTGCTGCAACACCGATCCGCGGGCGGAAAGCGCAGGAAAAAGAATCTTCAGCCGAAAGATCGAGTCAGTTCGGCAGTTGCTGCCGGGGGCAGAATGTCGGGCGATTTGGAAAACTGAAACCCTCGACCGGTGTGAGCTTTCACCGGGAAGGAACCCGCATGCTTGCGGCAATCATGCGCAAGGAACTGGATTCCCGCGGTCGCGGGAATGACCAGCCTTTTCGATTGGAGTCTCTGCCGATTCTTTATCCAGTCGCAGCGTTGGAAGGAACTCGAAGTTCAGATCAGCCTTCTGCTACGTTGACGTAGACCTTCAGCGCGTCTTTGTCTTCAACGAGAAGCCTCATCATTTCCTTGTATTCATCGAGCCCGTTGACAGGCGTTGTCAGGATTTTCTGGATCACGCCCGGCCACATGAGCTCGCCCAGTGCCATGTCGGCGATACCCGATTCGAAATGTCGAAAATTGGCGTTGACGGAACCGACCAGAAGTTTGTTCCCGAGCACCCATTGCAGGTTGATGGCGTCGCCCGGGACCTGTACGTTTTTGCTGCCTCCAGTGATGCTGGTCCAGACCATACAGCCATTGTGACCAAGCACATTCATGGCTCCGAATGCGATCTCGCTGCTTCCCGTTGCCTCGATAATCAGGTCTGGTTTTCCGTGATCACGCGCCAGTTCGGCCATGGTTGTTTCTGCCGTACTGACATAAGTGGCTCCAAATCCCTCAGCGATTTCGGCTTTCAGATTCGGTTTCCGGCCGCGGGCCAGTGTGAAGACCTGAATTCCGCGGAGGCGAAGGATCAGAGTGGAAAGCAGACCGATCTGCCCTGCTCCGGTCACCCAGGCTATTTTGGGTGACCAGACCTGCAGTCGCTTCTGCACGAGGAATGCCTGCTCGACCGCCTTGGCCGCGCAGCTCATCGGTTCAGCCAGGACATGCAGATGCTTCAGGCCGGCGGGCATACGAACGATGAATTCTTCGTCGTCAACGAAGTACTCGGTGAGAAAACCGTGACGCAGATTGATACCGCGTTCGTAGTATTCCTCTTCGCTGGTGATGTCCGATCGGCCGATCTGGTCGAAAATCGAATTTCCGGGCCGACGAACAGTACAGGTGACGTAGTCTCCCGGTCGAACACGCGTGACCTTCGCACCGATCTCCGTCACGATCCCGAAGCATTCGTGTCCGATCACCAGAAATGAGTCGCCAGCGGGTGCCTTTCCGTAAAGCGCGTCGTTGATCTCCCTGTCGGTGGCATCAACGCCCACTTTCAGAACGCGAACCTTGACACCTCGATCATTCGGAATGTCAGAAACCTTCGGTTCGGAAAGTTCAGCCTGATGAACACTTCCCGGAGTTCCCGGGCGGACGGCGATCGCCTTCATGGTTGATGATGCTCTTCTGTCAGTTCTGAAAAAGTGTCTGTTCTGAGAACGATGCGAGACGCGGGGGTTGGCATTGTTCAGGTTTTTTTTCGTCCCGACAACTCAATCGTGAGCGGCATCAGGGATTTCGCGCGGATGTGTTCATTTCGACAACGGATCGTCTCAATCCGAAATATCCGAAAAGTTCGAGATTTGTTGATTGCTGATGGCAGGAACAATATTGATGTTCAGAATTTCGTTTGAGTTCGCCAAGTGGACGTGTCAATCTCACACCTCTTATGATTTCTTGACCGGAAAGGCTGAGTTTGTGATCGGTTGTATATGTTTGAATACACCTTGGGGAATTTTGTCGAACCGCCTGACCAGCTCGCGGAATCTGCCAAAGTTTTCGTAAAATGGTTCGGAGCGCTTTCTCCGGGCGGTTAGACTGACTTCTGAATTAACGACTTCCTCTGAATTATCTCTGGTGAGAAGCTGACGCAGGTCGGTCGAAAGCAGACATGTTAAAAGCAGCAAAACCGGGTCGCAGCACGTCAACCGACGGTGTTGGGTTGGGGACGTTTGTTCTTTCAGATGGCGTCAGCAACCAGCAGCCATCAATCAATCTTTCAGCCATCGTTCGGCGTCAGAAGTGGCTGATCATGGCCTGCGTTTGTCAGGGAATTGGTCTGGCAGTCCTGTACTGGATGTATGCACCGGTGCTTTATGAATCACGGGCCAGAGTCATGGTCAGTGAGCGGAGCCCGCAGGTCAGCACCACCGGGACTTCAGCGGCTTCGGAGTCGATGGTGGACGAAGACGTTCTGGCGAACCATATGGAAGTGATCAGGAGTCGCCGGATTGTCGAGGCTGCGTTGAGTCGGCACGGGCTAGCTGAATTGCCTTCGATCGTTTCGAAACTGAAGCAGGACGAAGATGCTGTTGACTATGTCACCGGTAATCTCAAGCTGACTCGCGGGGGAGTCGGAAGTGCGCGAGAAGCGAGAATTCTCTCCGTCAGTTTTGTGCATGACGACGCAGAGAATGCTCGACAGATTCTTGAATCGATTGTCCTTGAGTATCAGACGTTTCTGAATCAGCAGCTCTCAAACGCGATGGCAGAAGCCAACAGTCTGATTAAGGATGCCCAGAGCAATCTGGAAAAGGACTTGACGGAAGCACAGCAGAAGTACGTGAATGTCAGAGAGAAGGCTCCTGTACTTTTCCAGGGAGAAGGCAGCGGCAACGTTTATGTCGAACAGTATCGAACACTGCATAAAGAGCTGGTTGAGCTTGAAATCCAGCGATCCGGCGTGCAGCTGCGACTGGAAAAAGCGAAAGCCGTCTTTGATTCCGCAGGGGATGGCAAAAAGCTTGATCTGGAAGCGCTGGGAGTCATCGACCTGGACAGCCTCCAGCGGCTCGGGGTCTTTGCCGGTCTTCAGATCCATGGTACGCAGTCGAAGGAATTTCTTGAGTCGCAGCCGGAGCGTGTGGAGGAGGCTGCGACGACCTACAAGATTCTGCTTGGATTGATGGCGGAAGAGAAGAAGCTTGTGGCCGACTTCGGGGACAACCATCCTCAGGTGAAGAAACTTCGTGAACAGATCAAGCTCACTGAAGAATTTGTCAATAAGCGAAAAGACGAAGAGATCCCGGAATCAACTGAGAAAGAACTGACTCCGGAGCGACTCCTTCGCGCCTACATCGGCTTCCTCGAAAATGACCTGTCGGCATACGATCAGCGAAGGCAGGAACTTCAGACTCGACTGAAAGATTCTGAAGAGCAGGCGAGGACGCTTGTTCAGTTTGAGCTGGAAGAAGGGATCCTTCGATCACAAGTTGATCGAACACAGCAGCTCTTTGACGGGCTGGTGGAACAGCTTCGAGATCTTGACATGGTGTCAGGGATGCGAGGATTCATACACGAGATTCTTGAATCACCACGACGTGGGGAGAAGGTCTGGCCGAAGCTCAGTATTTGTGGTGTTGGTGGTCTTCTTCTGGGACTGTTTGTCGGGATTGTGCTTGGTGCGATGAACGACCAGTTGGATGGTCGATTCCGATCCAGCGATGAGATTGATTCACTCATCGATCTGAACGTACTCGGCAGAATCGGAAGACTGCGAATCGGTAAGGATTCGGTCCTATTGAGCGACAGTGAGCCGGAGAGTGAGGCGTTCCGGATGCTGCGTACGATTATGCTCGGAGAGGTTCGGTCAGGAAAGATTCGAATGCTGTCGGGGACCAGCCCGGTTCCAGGAGACGGCAAGTCTACAATTCTCGCGAATCTCTCTGCCTCATTTGCAAAGCTTGACCTTCGAGTGCTTTACCTTGAAGCAGATATGAGGCGTCCCAATGCTCATCTGCGATTCAACGTGCCTGAAGAGTCGGGTTTGTCTGATATCCTCACTGGAAAACTCACGATCGACCAGGCCCTGAAGCCTTCGGAAGTACCTAAATTGAGCGTGATTACAGCGGGTGCCGGAACGCAGAACCCGTCTGAGCTTCTTCAGTCAGCCGAGTACGACAACCTGCTCAATGAGCTTCGGTCACGATTTGATCTTGTTGTCGTGGATGTAGGACCCGTGCTCGCAGTTTCCGATCCCATGATTGTGGCTCAGAAAGCTGACGCAACCGTTCTGATTATTCGTTCAGCGAACGATACTCGCCAGCAGGTTCAGGAAACTGTTACCATGTTGAGAGCTGCCGGAGCGAATCTCGTCGGTTGTATCGTGAATACAGTGGGCAGCGGCAATGAGTTTGAACGGGTTGGATACTATGGCTATTACGGTGATTCTTATCGCGATCTGTCATCAGTCAATGGCCGCGCGACCGTCAAGGCGCAGAATGGAGAATCAAAACGAAAAAGCAGCGGGAAGAAGTCCTGATGTTTTCTTAAAGTAATACCGGAGACGCAGAAAAGCCTGAAAGCTGGTGACAGCTTTCAGGCCTTTTGCTTTGAGTGGTGTGCCTGGCGAATCCGGCTGGGTTTGTGACAGTGATGCTCGGATCAGATCAGTTGTTTGATCCCTGGAAGATCAGTGTCGGGCTGAGCCAGTTCATAAATCCGTTTGTCACAGCTTCATGCGGCTTGAAGTGCAGCATCACAACATCTTTGTGCTGAATCAGTATTCGTTCTTTCTTGTCTTCCATGGCTCGGCCGAGGTCCACTCGGATCGGTATCTGTCGACCGTCAGGCAGTTCTCGAAGGATGATCACGCGACTCGGTTTGATCATGTGTCCGGGGGAACCTCCGGCGAGTGCAGCACCGGACTGTCCGAGAGGTCCACCAACGGAGCCGGTCACGAGTGCGATGGCTTCGATCACATCCAGATCTTCATCGCGAGGCAGCGGCACCTTGGCACCATTCAGAAGTCCGCCTGTATAAAAGTATTCATCGCGACGTGGCAGATAAACAACATCGCCAGCTTCCAGAATCACGTCCTGCGGACGAAATGGCAGATCTTCACCCGCTGCACCAGCGAGCGGAATTCGGATGACCTGCTGATCCGGGCAATCCGGAGTGTAGGCCGCAGTCCTGACCTGAAGCTCTTCAGGGAGGATCGCGTGCGGGTCTGTCAGTCCTGAGCGTTTGAAGATCCAGACCTCACGAGCTGCGTCTGTTCCCGGCATTCCACCGGTGGATGCCAGGGCGTGGAGGACGTCATTTTCGAAAATCGGAAGGTCGATCACTTCACCCGAACCGCGATGGATGTGATCCACCTGGCCGGGGGGGACGAGTTGTACCGGAGTCGCGGGAGTATCTTCGCGTATCACGATCACTCGGCTCACACGTGGAGTGACGAGCGCAATCTGAACTTTCTCTGCATCCTTCTGAATCACATCCTTAGCCCGATAAGCTTGTTTGACAGCCTCCGTGACCTCCGGAATGGTTTTGCCGTTCACATCAACCGAGCCCACGATGGGCAGATCGAGTGTCCCGTCAGCAGAAACCTCCATCGGCAGACCCAGCGTCGAAGCCACGACACTTCCGTGCGGAGGATAGTAACGCTGGTTGACAGGCTGTGTTCTCTGGAGTACGGGAGACTCGTCCGTGGTCGGAGGGAGTACCCCGAAGACATAAATACTCAGTTGATCTCCCGGGCCGACAATATGAGCCTTCGGGCGCTGCTGTCCCAGGGCACTGATCGGGAACAGAGTCTTTCCTGATTTTGTTTCGCCGAAGAAGTCGCGTGGCAGGCGGCTGGCGGGGACGGCATCATGCACGTAGGTGATCGCATGGCAACCACAGCATGTCACGAGGCAGGCGTACACAATTCCCCGCGTTACCAGAAGTGTGCCGGAAAGACTATGGCTCATGAATTTCATACTCTCGTCCTCGAAGCGGGTGTCACCGGAGTCACTTTTTGCGATGCTGCTGGAGGCTGGTCCAGTGTCATTCAGTGAATGCTTCAGACAGTTCCCGGGATGCTGCTGATCTGCGATTTCTGGCCACCGTGATGTTTTCGCCGGGGCTTGCGAGTCGTCTGTCTTCCCACTGTCCGGGGGGCGTCTCTCGATGAGACGTTGTTGAGTTGATTTCGCTCGTCTCTCCGATAACCCCATTCCCCTGCCCGATATTCAGGTCAAAGCCCTGATTGTTTCTCCGGGACGTTCGGACCATTTCAGGGCTGTTTCCGGAATCGATGAGTCGATCGAGATCATCGCGTTCCTCGTTATCTGCTGACGATGACGTTCTTGTTGACGAGATCCTTCGGTCATCCCCGGGCAATTGCTGCTCGAGATTCGACATTCCGGGTGGATCGGATTCATACTCGATGCTCCTCTGATCCCCTGCACCACTTTCAGAATCGCTGGGTTCGGCGGATACTTCCGAGGCCGGTGCGTGCGGTGCGGTCGCAGAATCTGGGACGCCGGCTGCAGATTCCGATCGAGAATCTGCAGCCGCTGGGGGCGATACCAATGCTGGCTCTGTTGTGATCTCTGACGCCGAATGATCTGCAACGCCCCGGAATCCCCCCGGCTGATGCGGGTTGCTCCGGGATAATCCAGTCATCTGCACCGGATGTGAATCAGGAAGCCAGAGTTTGAGATAATGAAAGTCCGGCTGCGTTTTTGCGCAGGCTGCCCCATCCTGATAACCGCAATACCAGTCCTCTCTCCGCGATGGGTCATGCTGCACGAAGACGGGAGCTTTCCAGTATCGCCGCGGAGCGATAACGGGCGGGACCCCGTCGCCACCTGTGAGGACATCGAAGTAGCCCTCTTTCCACCCGTCGCGGTAATCCAGGGTGAAGCACTCATCCTGTGAAAGGTTATAGGAATTCCAGGCCTGATGGGTGCGAATTTTCTGCCCAAGGTCGTATTGAAAGTCCCTGATCCCGGCACACCCGCTGGTGATCAGTATCAGCACGAGACTGCAAAGGGAGGGCAGGCGGTGCTGGATGGCATTTTTTTGCATCGATCTGACTCCGATTCCGATAATGACGAATCTGCTGGGAGATCGTCATAGAACCGCGTCTGCCACTCATAATCAATCCATCACGAATGTCAGGTGTGTCTGATTTTTTTGACAGAGACGGCAGAATCCGCACAAATGGAAAAGTTTAACATGCCGGGAGAACCTCCCCACAGCATTCGAATACTCCATGCGTGCGTTCCTCCGGGCACTTCGAAGATGCTGTCGACAAACCGTCGACTCCTGCATTTCAGCTGATGGATTTATTCAGGATGGGAAAAACAAAAGTTCTGACACAGCTGAAATTCGTGCATGTTGTCATGGATTCAGGCGAATGGCTGCATTGGACGTGTATACATGTGTGCAAAGTGCAGAGGCCTGCTCATGAAGCGTTTGGGAGGTCCGGGTAATTCGTGAAACCGAATTAAGTTTTGCTGGAAATTCCTCCTTCCACCGGGATACCGTGTTGGATGAATATTCGGGTCGTGTGAGTCGGCCTGAAGACGTCGAGACTTCATGAGTTTTCAGGCGATGGATGGGTGGTGGCGCTTTGTCACGATCGCAAAGTTCGTTGATTCAGCCGATCGTTTCCCCGGAAGCGATGTCCGGACTGGTGTCCGTGGTGCCGGGGATCGGCGAATATGGCCGTTCGTCAACCAAAAATCTGTTGCCTTCACGGGCCTCAAGTCGTTCGCGAGTGCGGCGTGTCGCCTTGACGGCCATTCCGCTGATCTCCGCCGATCTTCTCGCGATCGCAGTCAGTCTGCTTCCGGCTGCACTTGTGGTGTCACGCTTCGCAACTGTTCCACTGCATGAGTTGATGAGTCAGCTGATCTCAATCTGCCTCATCTACCTGGTGATTGGAATGTGGAGTGGGCTTTTTCCCGCTACGGGAAAGAGCCCGGTGACGGAGTTGCGAAACCTTCTTCTGGCCGGGGAAACAGCATTTCTGATTCAGGCTGTGACTTCCGGCATTGCCGGCCGAATGACAGGCGGTGGCTCAGCAGTGCTTTGTCTCGCGGCACTCCTGTTTATCTTTCTGGCCCCTGTTTCACGTTTTTCCACAAGAAGGATCTGCGGTTCAGTCCGCTGGTGGGGTGAAACCGCTGTTGTCATCGGTGCAGGACCTCAGGGCCTCGCTCTCTACAGTTTTCTGGCGCGACTGCCGCAGCGCGGCCTCAGGCCGCTTGGGGTTGTTGATGATTCACCTGAGAAATACTGGCAGCTGTCAGACGCCGGCAGAGATATCGTTTATCTGGGCCGCACCGAGGAACTTGTTGATATCTGCAGAGCGAACGAATGTCACTGGGTATTAGCCGATGTGTCACAGAGCAGCAGCGATGAGATGCAGCAGATA
>JBKDKA010000150.1:0-23684 GCA_046345315.1 Planctomyces sp. | reverse complement strand
GAGATACTCTTCCCATCGGTCGACGCAGTCATCACCAATCAGGATTTTGCTGAACCCGGGTCCGTGTGCCTGAACCCGCGGATTGCCATGATATTTGTCCACGGTCGCCTGACCACCAAAGATCATGGCTCGATTGCACGTCTCAAGAACCTTGTTCCCGACATCGTGCGGTCCGGGATAAAGACAGAAAGCTTCCCGAGGAACTCCTGCGGCGGCGAATGCTTCGTACATCCGGTACGGAGTCCACGGTTCCGATGATCCGGGTTTCAGAACGAGGCCGATCTGAAGTGGAATCGCCGGCAGCCAGAGAGTGTGTACACCCGGAGAATTCGATGGCAGCACAAGACCGAGTGTCGGGGAACTGCACTGGAAGCTGACCATCACGTTCCGAGATTCCATCCCGTAACCGCGAGTCAGAATGTCGAGCGGCAGCCCGCGAGTCAGTGCATCCAGCATGTCGCCCATGTGCTTGAGGACGAACGCATTCTTGCTCATGTTTGCCCGGCACATGTTCAGCGGCAGTCCGGTCGTCGCAGACTGAATGGAACAGAACTCCTCGGGAGTCTGCGTTCCTGTCCCCATCGGCAGTGTCGCCGTCAGGTAGAGGTCGGCTGCCTGCTCACACTTTTTGATGAGCTCCGCGCAGGAGAACTGTTTGAGAATCTCCCGTGCCTTCGCGGATTTCCGCGAATCCATCTGCACCAGCCCGGCATTGGCCTGATGCATCTTCGCCATGACCTCCCCGGTCTCAAAATGAACAACATCAGCCTTCTCGAGCGACTCGTAAGGCTTCCCCCAGCGAACAACAGGTATTTCGAGCATGGAAATCACAAAGTGGTGAGAGGTGAGGATTCAGGATTCAGTTACTGCCAGCATGATCATTGACGTTCCAGTGACTGCATCAATCCGGAAATCATGCGACTGATCTCCGAAGTCATCTGCAGCGTTTCTTCTATAGTCGCACTCGACACGAAATTCAGCTTTTCCGAGAGGATCAGGTGTGTTTCGAGTTCCATGAGTGAACCGCGAGCGATCGAAAGGTGATTGAGGAAGGCTCCTGTTGAACGACGTCCGTGCCCCTCCGCGATGTTCGCCGGAATCGAACACGAACTCCGTCGCATCTGAGACACAATTCCAAACCGTTCATCCCGTGGGAAGTGCTCGGTCACGGAATAACAATGGACAGCCAGCGTCATTGCTTTCTGCCAGACAATCAGATCTCTGTAGCTGGAAACCGGTTGCTTCTCATTCACTGCTGCGGACTCAATCCTGCCGATCCTCAATCCTCCCAGCTCGCTTCAGTATACTCCCACAGTGGTTGTTTTGGCGAAGACGTGGTAGGGGCGGACGCTGCTGACGCCGTCCCATGGATACTTCGCGTGAGGCTTCTCGCGTTCGCCTTCATCGCGTTCAAGGAATCCAGGAACGAACAGCTCCTTCGTCATCGTGTAAAGCTTGACTCGGCCAGTCTCGCCGTATCCCACGACCTTGTTGTGGTCATCGAAGTCGACAACTTCAATGACCGCGCGAGGCTGTGGAGCGAAGTAGGTGATCTTGTAGTTGTCAGCCGGATCAAATGGTTTTCCGCAGGCAAGCCCCATAAGAGTGTTGCCGTACGTCGGAGTGATGTACACGTTCGGCCCGAGCAGCTCTTCGCAGGCGAAGCGGAACCACTGCTGAGTGAACTCAGTGCCGCCGCAGAAGATCCCCTTGATGCCGGATTCTTCGACACTGCTGCCGTTGTCCATCATCCGCAGAGCAAGTGCTTCCAGCAGCTTTGGCGTCGTGAACATGCACTGAATGTCATTGTTCGCCGACAGAATCGTCATGGCCTGATCGATGCAATGAGCGCTGTAGGCTTTTGCTCCCTCAACGTCGCCCTTCTTCAGCAGCTTCACGACCCAGCGAGGATCCAGGTCCACGCAGAAGCAGATGCCGCCACGGAACTGAGCCAGATGCTCAATCGCCAGACGCAGGCGACGAGGACCCGATGGGCCCAGCATCAACCAGTTCGATCCTTTTGGGAACGATTCATCGGGGAGAGTCGCGCTGAATAGTTCGTAATCAATCCAGTGGTCTTCCACGACCACTCGCGACTTTGGAATCCCGGTCGTTCCACCAGTCTCAAACACGTAGATCGGTTTGTTCTGAAACGGCTTCGGAACCCACCGACGCATCGGTCCACCGCGCAGCCATTCGTCTTCGAAGAGCGGGAATTTCTTGAGATCGTCGAAACAGTTGACGTCTTTCAGCGGATCAAAATTGAAGGTCTTCTTCTTTTCGAGCCAGAACTCGCAGCCGGTGTCGTCACCGAAATGCCACTGAACCATCTCCCGGGTATGCTGGTCGAGCAGCTTTTTCTGCTCCAGAGACTTGTCGTCGAGGGTCGTCACGGAAAATCCTTCGTCTCAGTACATTGAAAGTAATCAGTCCAGTGAATCACACAGGAGCCGGATAAACGGATAAAATTGTCAGAACACTCCCTTGAAGTGAAAACCGACATCTCCGAAGTACTTCGGTTTTCTCAGAATCGCAAATACTACGGTTCCGAATTCAGTGTTTTCAATCTCGCAGACTATCCCAGTCCGTCGTCTTCGCCGTTTGATAACGGAAATTCCGATACGGCGCTCTCCCAGAGAATTGTTCGCTCCTTCAGCGATTCCGGCAGCATTCGCGACAGACGACGTCGAGCTTCCTGCTCGCTGGTCCGAGTGCTCAGGTGAGACAGAATGATCAGCTCGTTGTGAAACCGATCAGCTCGTTCCAGCAGATCGTCGAGATGCATGTGTCCGAACTTGTGGATCTTCTCCTTACGATGATCGGGCCGAAAAAACGTCATTTCTGTAATCAGCACCTGCGATTCGTAAACATCAGGATGAGCATCCAGACCGGCCGGGGCTGTATCGCCGGTGAAGCAGATCATAGGTGTCATCGTTTCCGTTGTCACTTCGGTGCCGCTCATCCGAAGATCCCGAATCTGGTCACCTGTGAGTCCGATAAACTCTGCTTTCAGCTTCTTTCGACAGTCATAAACGATGTAACCGACGGAGGTCACCGTATGCTTCGTCCGAAACACACGAACCTTATGTTCACGTGACAGCGTAATGAGGTCGCCCGGAACGACCCCCACAAGCTCGCATTTCATCTGCCCACGATCCAGTGACTGCCACGCTTGCAGCAGCTTCCAGACAGGATCCACGACTTCCCGCGGGAGATAAACGACCGGAGGCTCCATTTTCATCATCCGACGACGAGCCACGTAAACCGGCAGTGCCGCCAGATGATCAAGATGAGCATGTGACGCGAAGAATTTCGGTGTTCCCATGAACGACCAGGGACTGCCTCCCAGGTCAAACCCCAGCTTGAACTCCGGAATCCGCCAGTACGTCTGCACAGCGGCACGCGAATAACCTTCAATGGTCATCGCCTTGTGGCGGACAGAGTGGAGCGGTAAGTTTTCGAGCATAAAGAATCTGCTGACAGCAATGACCAGAGTATTCGTAAAGGCCTGCTGACAGTGGCAGTCTGCAGTTCCGAAGTTGTCGCCCGGCAATGCCGAGCACGGCCTCTCAGATTCGGTCCTCCGAACAGCAGAATCTGCAGACAACAGGAACTCCATCGAGTCAGCATACTGCGGTCCTCCAACCGCTCTTTCCACTAACGGATTGCTGCTCTTCAGGCCGTTTCGGAAGTATAGCCGGACTCAAATGGTGATCACAGGAGCCGCCGGATTTTTGAATAAGAACGCGTAACAAAACCGGGACTGGCTCCCGCCGAGAGTCTGAAACGATTGAGAAAGGTGACTTTCAAGGGTGCCTGTCCCGGTTTTGTTAGAGCCTCGAAAAATCCGCCGATGAATCCGCCGGCGCATCCGCATTTTCCTGTTCAGAACCGTGACTCATCTGCGGACGATCCTCGATGAAGTTCTCAGCGACAGACTGATTTGGCAGCAGAATCTGTTCGCTTCGCATTCAACCCCGGCCACTCACGTTCTCCTGGTTCTGGATTCCAGGGGTGAGAGAATCTGTAACAACTGTGACGGATCTGCTGGTCATGCCGTTCAGAAGGGATCCGGGGTTGAGCACAGAGTTCCTGTGATTCGATGAAGAACGATTGCATCAATCATTTTCGTTGTGCCGGGGATCTGGATTCGTCCGCCTCTTCACTTCCTGACGGTCCGAAGGAATCGGATCTGTCGATCCTGAACTGTTTGCCGGCAGGAGTCCGATCACCTGGAGCATTGCGGTCTGTGCAGCCGAAATCACAAATACCGGTTCTTCCGAGGTTCAGCATTCATGGATGAATGTTGAAGTGGTTTCTGGCAGCAGGATGCTGATAGCAATGCACTACGGGCGCAGATCGCACGAGGTGATTCCTCGTCACGTTGCTTGCACGACGCTGGTCGCAGTGATACTGCTGAGTGTCTCGGGCTGTTCCCGACAGTTCTGGCGGCGTCAGGCAGACCGCGACACTTACAACGCCACAGTCGAGAAACTCAATCATCCGCATTGGCAGGTTCCCCGATTTCATCTGGCGCCGGATCATCGAAGTCGCTTCTTTGATCCCTGGGATCCCGACAAAGGACCACTGCCTCCCGATGATCCCGCTGCTCACGAATTCATGCATCAGGTCAACGGTCGCAGGGGTTACAAGAACTGGCACAAAATGGGGCGGTCGCTGAGCATCGAAAACCCTCAGTGGCTGGAACCATTTGGAATCGCTGTACAGGGTGCTGATCCGGTGATCGGCCATTCCCGGGTTGAACTTCGCGACGTCACGCTGCCGCAGGCCGTTGAGCTCTCCTACATCCACAGTCGTGAGTATCAGACTGCGATCGAAGATCTTTATCTGAGCGCTCTGGCTTTAACATTGGAACGATTCAAACTGGGAGTTCGCTATCTGGGTGTCAACGGCACAGAACCCGGCGCCAGCCTCTTCAGTACGACACGACGAAACGGAAACACGACCGGGACGCTGAATTCCAGCTTTGGTATCAGCCAGGTACTGCCCACCGGTGGTCAGATCGCCGTGGAACTTGCAAACTCAACACTCTGGCTGTTCGGATCTCCCGGCTCGTCTTCAGCATCGTCGCTCAGTTACAGTCTGACGCAGCCGCTGATGTTTCGTGCCGGCCGAAAGATTGCACTCGAACCACTGACTCAGGCGGAACGCAACGTTCTCTACCAGGCGCGAATACTCGCCAGGTTTCGACAAAGCCTGTTCACAGCGACCGCTCAAAGTTACCTCGCCTTGCTACAGCAGCGTCAGAACATCCTGAACTCGGAAAACAACATCCGGCAGCTGAATGAACGCCTGGTGGCTCAGCAGGCACAGGACGAATACCAATCGAATCTGCTTCACTATGCGCTTGCGAACTTTCCTGAAGGCGTGACCATTCCGGAATCACTCAGCCCCAATCTGTCGCATACAGATGGAAACCTGTTCTGGAATGGGCCGATGACGCTGGAACAGCGCGACGCACTCCTTGAACTGTCTGATGATCCCTTCTACCAGATTGCCGCACAGCAGATCGTCAACTGGAAATTCGGCAAAACAAAAGGGCTTTCCGCGCTGCAGCTGATCAACACCTTCAATACCGCACAGAGCCAGCTTGAAAACTTCCGAAGACAGTTTGGAGATCTTCAGGACAGCTTCAAGATCGCTCTCGGACTTCCAACAAACGTCACACTTGAAGTCGAGGAAAAAACTCTGCTTCGGCAGTTTGAGCTGATCAGTCAGGCGTTGATTCTGGCCGATGCACGTTTTCGGGAAGTACAGCTGAAATTCGGACCTGCACTGCTGCCTGAAAGAACTGACGATGGCATTCCTGATATCAAACTGACCGATGTTCAGTCGTACCTGCGAGAGCTCATTGAAGCTCGCGATCAGCTTTACGGCGATGGAATCGAGCAGCTTCAGCGGGATTTCAATCAGGTGGATGAAGTGCTGGAACTGACTGGTTCCGATTGGCAGCAGATTACTGCAGGAAAGCGTTACTTTCTGACAGCCGAGGAAAGAAAACGTGTCGTGACGGACATCGAAGAGGATCGGCGTGAGTACCGAGCTCAGGAACGTCAGATCGCTCTGCACACGAACACACTTCGAGAACTGTCATGGATTCTTGAAATCTCTGATGAACAATCCCTGCTGAACAGTCTTGATCGGGACGGCAGCGGGGATATCTCCATCGCTGAAATTCCCGGCGGCCTTCGGCGGAGCATCCAGACGATCCGGAACGCTGTCGACGCAACTGAGTCTTCGATTGACGATAACGAGATTCTGGCTGCGGTGAGTGCCACGGCGAATAATCTCCGTGAAGATCTCATGAGTGCAGCTCAGAGTCTGCAGAGAGTTCAGGCCACTGTTCGCGTGGAATGTATTGCTCTGAATAAGTTCCATCTTGGAAACCCCGCAGAGTCACCGGATGTCGAGGAAGTCGTTCAGATCGGTCTGGAGAACCGCCATGACCTCATGAACGCTCGTGCTCGTGTGATGGATCGCCGCCGTGCTGTCGAGGTCGCTGCGAATCAGCTCGAAGCAGCACTGGATGTTCGGATCGAAGGAACCGCCGGGTTGTCTCAGCAGAATCAGGGAACCTCGAATTATCGGGCCGGACTGAACTTCACGACACCACTGGACCAGGTCATCGAGCGAAATGCCTACAACACGGCGATTGTGGCATACCAGCGCGAACGGCGAGCCTACATGCTGCTGGAAGATCAGGTAAAACAGCAGATCCGTCAGAGCTGGCGGCAGCTGCAGACTCAGGAACGCCGAATCGAATTCGATCGTCAGACGGTGCGAAGTGCCGCAAAACAGTACGAAAATGCGGTGATTCTGTCGACCGGAACACAGCAGACCAACGCGTTGAACCTCCTGCAGGCCCTGAACGCAGTGCTGAGCGCACAAAATGCCCTTGTTGCGGACTGGGTCACTTATGAGACAAATCGGCTTAACATCTTCCGAGATATGGGTATCATGGAGGTGAATCCCGGAGGCCTCTGGACGGATCGATTTTACCTGCAGATGGATACTGCCTCCGGAACAGCCACGTCATCCTCGGCAATGTCACCCGCTGTCATCGAAGTCGAAACTCCCGCCGATCCAGTTCCCACCACTACTGAGTCTCTCCCGATTCCGGATCTCCCTGTACCAGAAGCACCCGCTCAGAAGGTACAGTGAATCGGAACTGCCGAACTTCGGTTGAAAGGCAGAATTGACTGCCTCATCACAGTAAGATCTGATCGACAGTGAGATCTGATCGGCGACAGAGAGAAAAGGTTTCCGCGAATGCACCGATTAAATGCTGGTCAGAATTTGCCACGATTTCGTTCTCTGCATTTCGAAAACTTACAGCGATCGGGAGTGACCACAGGAAAGATTCTTGCGGCACTGTTTTTCGTAGGCGTTGTGTCCGCAGCCTCGATCCCTTCCGTGCGTTTGAAAATCTCCGAGATCGTCTCATCGGGCCCGGTTGACCTGAACACTCGGTTCATCCTTCGTCCCGCTGAAAAAGGTCCGTTCCGGATTTTGATTACCGAAAACGGAACTGTGGACAGCCTGCGAAACGCAACGCTCACCAGCCGCATCGAGGGTTCAACAACGATCATTCGTCTTGTTCCCGAAGGCAGCAAAGTCCGTGAGCCCGTGGTTGCCGAATTCGACGGTGTTCTTGAATACGTCGATGTCTCCTCAAAATCTCAGAAAACTGTCAAGTTGGTCGGCACTGACGGGACGTCGAAAACCTTCGAAGTCTCGATGGGCGAGTTCACTGAACTGCTGATCAAAGATCGGGATCCCGTGCGGAAAGGTGATTTCATCGCAGGAGATGTCGTCTGCGAACTCGATGCGTCAGTGCTCATCGAGAAAGAAAAGGAACAGCAGATCAAGCTGACAGCCGCTCGAGCCAGCCTCGAAAAGGCAACGAAGAACATTCAGATTCAGGAAACCACCAACGAGAGCAATCTGGCGAAGGCAAAGCTGGCGGAGAAACTGGCCGACCTGGATCTCGAGAAGTATGAAGCCGAAGGTGGCGAGTACGAGCAGTTGATGGGCACGGTCAATGGTGAGATTAAAAAGTACCAGGAAGAAGTCGCGATGTTTCAGGAGGACTACGAGCGAGTCCGGGAGCAGGCGCGACGCGGCTACGCCAATCTGAACGTACTCGAGGCGGCTCGCATCAAGGTCAACCAGTCAAAGAATCTGCTCACCGTCAAACAGGGCGAACGTGGTGTTCTCGAAAGATTTACGAAAGAACGCACGGTCAGTGAACTTCGCCAGCTGGCGGAGGACACAAAGCGAGAAACGCTTCGAGCCGGGCTGGAAGGTGAGGCCGCACTGGCTCTGCTGAAGGCTGATTTCGATGCGGCCAAGCTGACGGAGGGTGTGGAGACTGAAAAGCTGGAGCTGCTCCGACGACAGATTCGAGCCAGTCGGCTTGTCGCTTCCCAGGCAGGAGAAGTGGTTTACGCATCGCAGAAGAGTTCACGAAGTGAGCCGGTCGTGATTGAAGAGGGGGCCTCAGTCCGAGAACGTCAGGCAATCATCAACCTGCCTGACCTTGAGATGATGAAGATCGATGCCCGGATTCATGAATCCAAAATCAGTCGCGTTTCCGTCGGACAGCCCGTGGAGATTGAGGTGGATGCTCTGCCGGGTGAAACATACCGCGGCGTGCTTCAGACGGTATCGTCGGTGCCAATGCCTGGCAGCTGGCCGAATACGGATCTGAAGGAATACGAAGCCAGCATTGAGATCAAGGAAGACTCCGCCAAGGTCCGCAAGCTGAAACCCGGCATGAATGCTGAAGTCAGAATCATCGTGGAAGACCGGGCGGAGGATGTTCTTCAGGTGCCGGTTCAGGCCATTGTCTCGTTTTCCGGTCAGTATTTTGCATACGTTGCTGCGGACAAAGCTCCCGAACGACGAGAAATCAAGGTCGGCGATGCCAACGACGAATACATGGAGATTCTCGACGGCATCAAAGCCGGCGACAGGGTCGTCATGAGCCCTCGAACGTACTTCTCCCGAGAACTCAGCGAACTCGAATCTCGCCTCTCGGATCAGGTTGAAGCAAATCGAGAACGGGTGGTTGTCCCGAAGGGAGCTGGAACGTCAGATTCAGGAAGACCTCCCGGTGGTGAACGCAGCGGTGGTGAACGCAGCGGTGGAGGCCGAGAAGGTGGCGGCAGAGATGGTCGTGCTGCCAGTGGCGCATCAGGAAATGGCCCGCCAGGTAACGCCGGCGGCGGAGCTCCGGGGGGCCGTGATCCAAAAGCCATGTTTGAAAGCCAGGACGCAAACAAAGACGGGGTGATCACGAAGGATGAAGCTCGCCGACCGGAATTCTTCGAACGAATGGATGCCGACAAAAACGGAAAGGTGACACTGGAGGAACTTCAGGAAGCCATGAAGAGTTTTCAGCGGTAGTCCGGTCTCAGGGCAGAATCAGAACCATGGAATTTGCGGCTCAGGTCATCAACCTTCAGAAACACTACGACCTTGGTGCGGTCGTCGTGAAGGCACTCCGTGGTGTGTCCATCGATTTTCCGAAGGGGGATTTCGTCGCCATCATGGGGTCTTCAGGCAGCGGCAAAAGCACGCTGCTGAATCTTCTGGGAGCTCTCGATCGACCCACCTCAGGAAAGTACATCATCGGCGGCAGTGATGTGTCGACACTCAATGATGATGAACTCTCCACCATCCGAAACGAAATGATTGGGTTCATTTTTCAGTCATACAATCTGATTGCTCAGTATACCGTCGTCGAAAATATCGAAGTTCCGCTCCACTACCGCCGTGGCTATCCTCGCATCGGACCGAAGGAACGAGAACGCGTCGAGTATCTCGCAAAGCTTGTTGGACTTGAGAATCGGCTTGATCATCGCCCGTTTCAGCTCTCCGGCGGTCAGCAGCAGCGAGTGGCGATCGCTCGTTCACTGGTCAATGATCCTCAGATTATTCTGGCTGACGAACCCACCGGAAATCTCGATTCAGCAACCGAAGAAGAAATCATGCAGATGCTGCTGACGCTCAATCGTGAGGGACGAACCATCATCATGGTGACTCACGAACCGGCAGTGGCAAAGCTGGCCAAACGACAGATCTACATGAAAGACGGCGTCATTGCCGGCGAAGGTATTTTCCCCGGATGAACAATTCCTGATGACTCACAAAGACCCGGCCTGACCAGCAGATTATCCAGAAGCCTTTACACCCGTCCGACCCGTTCGCTGTTCACCATTCACTGATTCCCGAGCCGCAATGCCAAACCTGTTCCGAACAATTCAGCTGGCACTCAAGAGCCTCATGCTGCACAAGCTGCGGTCGGGGCTCACGATGCTGGGGATTGTCTTTGGTGTGTTCTCGGTGATTGCAATGCTGGCCATCGGGGAAGGGGCGAGCCAGCAGGCTCAGGAACAGGTGCTGGAGCTGGGGGCCACGAACATCATTGTTCGCAGCGTGAAACCTCCCAAGGAAACCGCCGGCAATCAGTCATCGAATTCGTTTGTGCTTCGATACGGCCTGCTTCGAGCCGACTATGACCTGTTGTCGAAAACGATTCCCACGGTCATTCAGGCGATTCCGATCCGGGAACTGGTAAAATCCTGTCGTCATCTGCATCGTGAAACCAACTGCCGGATCGTCGGGTGTTCCCCCGACTATCTGGATGTGAATCATCTTGAGATGGCGCAGGGGCGTTTCATTTCCGACAAGGACCGTCGGGAGAAGACCAACGTGGCTGTTCTTGCTTCCGGAGCAGCTCAGGACCTGTTTCAGTATGACGATCCCGTCGGAAAATCGGTAAAGATCGCTAATCGATATTACTATGTCGTGGGCGTAACTCGTGCTCGTGAGGCCAGTGCTGCCATCGGCGGAAGCATGTCCGGTCAGGACTACAACAACGATGTCTATATTCCTCTGGAAACCATGCGAGCACGCATGGGTGATCTGGACATCGACCGCACGACCGGCTCGTTCAGTGCTCAACAAGTGGAACTCAGCCAGATCACGCTGCAGATTGATTCCAAGGATCGAGTTGAGCAGTCTGCGGACGTCATTCGTGAGAGCCTGAAGCAGAATCACCGCACGGATCGTGACTATTCCGTTGTGGTGCCACTGGAACTTCTTCGTCAGGCCGAACAGCTCAGCCAGATTTTCAATGTGGTTCTCGGATCCATCGCTGCCATCAGCCTGATCGTCGGTGGCATCGGAATCATGAACATCATGCTGGCCACGGTGACTGAGCGAACTCGGGAGATTGGAATTCGTCGAGCACTCGGAGCGAAGCAACGCGACATCACCATGCAGTTTCTGACTGAGACAGTCGTGCTGGCCGGAAGTGGCGGGCTCATCGGTGTGATTCTTGGGCTGATGACGCCGTTTGCATTCACGGCAATTCAATTCATCGTTGAACGATCCATCTTTGATGGTGGTGTTGCGACGTCTGAGCTCGGAAAAATGTTTGCCGAAATGAAGCCCCGTCCCGTCCCGGCAAGTCTTCCGATTGCGTTCGGCATTTCCGTGGGAATCGGAATCGTGTTCGGGATCTACCCCGCACGCGCCGCCGCCCGGCTCGATCCAATTGAAGCACTCCGCCACGAATAACCTGAATCAGAGATTCGTCATTCGTCAGATCAGCGGAACGCTTCCAATTGGCCAGCGCCATATTCTGAGAAACTCAGCAAAGGCGGAAATCAGTCAATGCTGCAAGCCGGGATGGCGAGGCGACTGCCGAGCTGTCTTCATTGATGATGTTGATTGGCCGAAGCGGCTCAGCAGGAGCTTCGCCCTCCCTGACTTCAAGGTTCCGCCCACGAACCAGATTGCCTCTTCGGCTCTGTAACGATGGAGTTAACAGACGGCGGCTGTTTTGTCACAAATGAATTCTGGGGTTGTCATTCCCGCCTGCGCGGGAATGACAGGAAAACCCTGGTCTGAATTCTGACGAAACACTACTGCAGTTTTACTTCAAAGCCGGACTGGCACTCGGAGCACCAGTTCCAGCGTCCGCAGGAGCTGACGCGGCAGGCGCAGGAGCTGCTGCGACGGTTTTCGGTTTGTTGACCATCACGAGCACCATCCCGCAGGCTGCGACAGCAAGGCCAAGATAGAACGATGCACCAGGTGCCTCGAATTTCTTCCCATGGGCAAAGATCGTGATCGAAGCAATCGTGTTGATAATTGGAGCTCCGGCAAATACCAGAGGTGCAACCATCAACGGGCCAACGGTCGGGCCAAGTGACGCAACGGCATCACGTGTCGCAAAGATCACGCACAGAGCACCAGCGGCGCCTGAGATTCCGGCCAGTAGACCCCACACCAGGCTGCCACCAGCCCAGTTGAGTGCTGCTGGATTCTTTGCCGTCGGATCATTCTTCAGCAGAAAAATGAAGATCGCCGGAACAAGCACCGCCACCAGAAAGTAGGCAACACCCACCATCAGGAACGCTCGCAGGTTGCTTCCGAGCTTCGAAGTGGCTTCATGCACCAGCGGAACGTATACGCCCCATGACAATGCCGCTCCTGCCACAAACGCCAGTACTGTCCACTTCATTTCCTGAACCTTCTATTCTGCTTTGTAAAGTAACGCCCAAAATCTCTTATTGATTTTCAAATACAAATCTCACCCGGCCCCGCCGTCGTACCGTCGGCCTACCTGCCATTGAGGTGGCGTTCCAGCGACTGCAGCAGCGGATCGATCGTCATCTCCTGAATCTCATGTGGAGGGTTCCAGGGAAACCATTCATACCCTTCGTGTTCAGAGATCATGATGTCCACGGGAGTGATCAGACGGCCAAGAAACAGTTTCAGAGTTTTCTCAACTAGTCCGGAACCACCGTACCGCTTCTGGTTCACGAGGTAGCGGTTTTCGAAAACGAAGTTGGGATCGACAATGATCTGACTGCGATCGATCCCGGTTTCTTCCTGAAGTTCGCGAAGAGCACATTCCAGTTCTGTCTCGCCCGGGTCAACATGCCCCTTCGGAAGATCCCATCGCTTCGGATGTCTCATCAGCAGGAACGAATCAATCGGATCCCCCTTCACAATGAGAAAACCACAGGACAACGGCTGTTTCATAGGTCACACCTCAGATGATCCGGTGGCGGAAAATCCGGATGATGGTCGACTCGGCTCATTCGCTGCTGCAGATCATCCGGGCGTGTGGAGAAGGGTCGGTGCACTTCGCCGCCACGCAGTGAAAGATAATCTCGAAGAACCCAATGGTTGACGGGAAAGGCGAGGTCATCCCACGGCAGCCGCGATTCGACCGGATCATACAGCTGAACATCCAGGCTCTCTGTTCCCGGTGAATAATGTGGTGTCACCATGTCGGCCAGATACACCAGATGAACCTGACCGATCCGCGGGATGGAGTAAACACCCATCAGTTGCCGAATGACGACTTCCGCCCCGGATTCTTCTCGGACTTCACGACACGCACCCTCTTCGGGAGTTTCGTGGTTCTCCATGAACCCGCCGGGAAATGTCCAGAATCCATATCGAGGCCGGATCGCTCGCCGGCAAAGCAGCAGACGCTCCCCATGCCGGACAACTGCCGTAACGATGATTCTCGGATTCTCGTAGTGGACCCAGCCACAGTCGAGACAGGTCATCCGCTCCCGATTATCGTCGCTCGGCAGCCGCAGCTCAAACCGCTGTGCCAATGCACGACCTGCCGGAGTCACAGGACTCTCGGCAGCGTCCGCACGGCACTTTTTCGCATCCTGATTGCCTGACAGCTCCATCGATATTCATCACTTCACTTTGGAAGCAATCTCCTGAACTTCCACTTTTCGAATCTGAACCCGACTGCCCGGATCATGCTGCTGGAAAGCAAAGTATCCTTCTTTCCACTGCTGATCAAAGTCCAGGAACTGATACAGCTCGTCGCCGTTCACGGTGATTCGCATGCGAGTCACGTTCTTGCCGCGCCACACATCGTCCTGAACTTCAATTTCATAGGTGAACCATGTGTCCGGTTCAACAAGACGCTTGTACACATGACACATTCCGTAGAGTGACCCGGTTCGGATCGGGTCCGTATGAGTACTGTCGATCTGTGCTTCGTAGCCGTCTGAGAACGTCGGCTTGCGAGTCGTTCGGAAGTACAGCCCGGAGTTCCCCTTGTCGTTGATCTTGATCTCAGCTTTGTATTTGAAATTCGTGTACGGACCTTTGGTACAGACAAGCATTGACGCCGGGCCGGAACCGTGGATTGCTCCGTCCTTGACTTCCCAGACGCTCTCTTCCTTTCCGACCTTCTCCCAGCCATCGAGGCTCTTGCCATCGAACAGTGACACCCACGGTTTCTCACCGGCAGCGTCTTCCGCCTGAACATGGTTTGCCACAAGACTGACCGCAAAAACACTCGCGGTCAGCAAAATTACCTGCATCGCCTTCACCATGGAGATTGGTCCTTCTGCAACTGAATCGCCTCGTCAGTTCAGGAACTGTTCCCACTGACGGATCTTGCTCCGGATCCTAATGGATAAAGCGTCGTGAATCCATGATTCGATGCGATTCCATGACGCCTTCCGAAAGAACCGCTCTGAGGTTGCTGCGAATCAATTCTGAATCAGTCGAATTCCGGCTGGAACGGGCTTCATTTCACTCTGAGCTGCTCGCCATTGAAGCACGACATCGGGCTGGTCGGAAAAGATGCCGTCAACACCGCCATCTCTGACAAGCCAGGAGATCATGGTGTCAACATTCGGAGCGAACTCCGGGAGTGCATCCGTTCGAAAGGTCCAGACGTGAACCTGCATTGCGAGAGCCTTCGCGTCCGGAACGAGCGATGTCACAACGGGAGTTCCGTCGGCGTTTGCCCCACTGACGACCGCCTGAAGTGGTACGCCGAGACCATCTGCGACCGTGGAGTATTTTCGAAGAGTTTCCGCGTCCGGAATCTCAGTCAGAAGTTGAATGATCGGGAGTCGACAGTCCAGTTCCGTTCGAACCCGATAAACTTCCACCGGATCAAAACACTGAAGAAAGATACGATGATCCGGGGCTGTGTATCCATACTTTGTCAGAACGGCGAGTATCGCTTTTGCGGAATCCAGTCCCGCCTGATGATGTCTCGCCGGGTCCTTGATCTCCACATAAAGTCCCGCATTCTTTCGACGGGACTGATTGAGCCCCTGGATGAGCTCAATGTGTTCAGCGAGCGTACCGATCCGAAAATGTCCTTTGCGGATCGGGTAGCGAGTTCCGCTGTTCTTCCAGGCTCGCGATGGCGAACATCGTTCGTTCAGCGTCAGCTGCCGGATTTCCGAAAGAAGAAAGTCCATGGCGTAAAACTTGCCGTCAGCCTGCTGCCGTCCCGGAAACACATCTGCAACGTCTGTGACGTCATCCAGGTACAGATCATGCAGCACAACCGGCACACTGTCTTTCGTGAGAACAACGTCCTGCTCGATGTAGTCCGCCCCCATCGCGTGAGACATGGCCACGCCCTCCGTTGTGTGTTCAGGCACATAGCCGGAGGCTCCCCGATGAGCGATCACGATCGGAATATCCACAACATCCGGCTGCGATACCGGTGATGTCGTGCCAGCTTTCGTTGTGGCATTCCTGTCTGGCTTTTCGGCAGCATTCATCTTCGGATCCCCGGTCATCGGATTACAGGCAAACAGGCAGATAATCAATCCAAAGCGCAACGCCTTCCTCATGCATAACATTCCTTTGTCTCTCATGCGATGGTCGCCGCGAAACCGTCAGATCAGAGGTAGTGTCATTCCGACAGTTCCATGGAAAGCCACTGCGAGGGATCAATTGTCACAGGAAAATCGTCGCCAACGTTCAAGGGCAGTTCGCCGAGCTCCGTATCGTGGACCAGACAATAAAATCCAATTCGACGGATCTCAGCAGCTTCTACAAATCCATGAAGGACCGTTGCAGGCATCCACGTCTCGATCAGGTATCCATCCGGCCGCGAATGATACCGCAGCTGTATTTCAGTCAGATTCCCTCGCACGTTCAGTCCGGTCAGGTTCGATTCGCCGTGAATGACCGTCGGGACATTCTTCGCTGCCGTGTCGACAGGCAGAATCAGGAACGTCTGACAATAGCTTGTCATGCGATGCACACTGGCCGTATGGCGAGTGTCGATCATCAGGCGGACGAAATCCGAGTTCCGCAGGTCGCTGCGGCTGCCTTCCGGCCCGTGTTTCTTCCCGACCACCTCGACAGAAACCCCGATACCAGAAGGGTTCCAGGCCATCCGTATCTCGAATGCTGGGGCACTGCCTGACGATTTCTGCTTCTGCACACCGGAGTTCCCGTGCGAGACGGAGTTCACTCGTGCGGGTGCAAAGATGGAATGCTCAGGGGAAAGTGACAGCAGCCCACCGCGAGTCTTTGGAATCGAGTCGTGACGACGAATCGGTGTCTGAAACTGAAACAGCAGAGACGGAGGAAAAATCTGGTTCATGCCGGACGATTGTCGTTCGTGCCTTCGGAATTCTCAAGTGGCCACGACGGATTCTCAACGCCCCTCAAGGAATCAGCCGATGCTTTCAATCGAAAACATTCACTTCGAACGAAAGTGTTGAAGTTCCGCTCCGGAACACGGGGACGAAACGGAGTCTCTCTACAGTGTCAGATCCATGATCGAGAAATCGTCGTCGAGAACATTGCCTCCTTTGAGAGTACGGACGTATCGAATCAGGCGGTCCATGATCCGGTCATCGGCGTCATCGGGTTGAGACAGAAACTGCAGGAACTCCCGATAAGACCAGACGCCTCCGTCATGCTTGTGGATCTCAAACGCACCGTCACTGTAAACAAAAAGACGCGAGTTCGGGGGAACCGTCATCTCCTGCTGCTCGAATTCGTCGAGCGGAAACATACCCACGCCGGGGTTCTGCGATTCCAGTTCGATCGGCGCGCCGGATCCGTGACGCAGCAGAATGGCGGCGGGGTGACCACCGCCGCTCCACGTGAGCTTTCTCGTCGCATGTTCGAAGACTCCATACCACATCGTAAACGTCCGATTCTCCTGTTCCTCCATCTTGAAGCTGCGATTGAGCGCTGCGAGAACTTCCGCCGGCTTCGCAAGATCAGCGCCGGCGAGTGCTCGCGCACGCAGGACGTTGCAGACAGTCACTCCCAGAAGCGCTGATGCAAGACCGTGACCGGTCACGTCGAGCAGAAAGAATGCGAAGCGTTCTTCATCGACCGGAAAGTAACCAAGCGTATCACCGCCGAGCTCTGCGCTGGGAATGAATCGCCAGTCGACCTGAATCGGCGTTGTGATAGGGGCCGGAATCAATGAAGCCACGTAGCGTGCTCCAGTGTCCATTTCTTTGGCCATTCGCTTTTCGCTGATCTCCAGAGCTTCAAATGCGGCGTTTCGTTCCAGAAGATTCAGGTAAGCGCGGGAGTGGTAGCGAATGCGCGCGATCAGTTCGAGCCGATCGGGGAGCTTGACGAGATAATCATTGGCACCGAGACCAAAGGCTTTGGCTTTGATCACGGGTTCTTCTGTCGATGACAGTACGACGAGCGGTGTGTTCTCAGTGACAGCGCCGGCGCGAAAGAAGCGGACAAGCGTCAGACCGTCCAGTTCCGGCATGACAAGATCCTGCAGGATCACTGTCGGTTTCAGTTCGCTGGCCATGTCGAGCGCCTGAAACGGATTCGAGCAGAAGTGGAACTCGATATCGGTTTCCTCTTCCAGCATCCGCCGAACGGCTTCGCCGACGATCGCCTGATCGTCCACCAGCAGTACGACAATCCTGTTTGAGACGGCTCGTGACGACGGTGAGGAAAGTGCAGCCATGAATCAGGATTTCATCAACAAGGGCTAAGGAGTGCGGCATCGCGAAAATCACCGTGGATGATTGACCGCCATGCGAATTTTGGCTCCGTAACTGTACCGAGCGATATCGTGGTCCTGAGAGGAAATCAATTGCAACAGGATACCGGTCGTTTAGACTCAAAGTCTGACGGATAATCGGACAGGAAACAACGACTCCACGGCACCTTCAGAAATACTCTCAGGTCAACTGCTCCATGCCCTTCGAACCCAACGAAATGATGATGGAACTCTTTCGGTCCGAGGTGGAATCCCATTCGGAGTACCTGTCGGGGGCCCTGCTTCGCCTCGAACGAGATCCTGCGGACAGCAGTGTGTATGATCCAATGATGCGAGCCGCTCATTCGATCAAGGGGGCAGCTCGGATTGTGCGAGTCGATCTGGCGGTGGATCTGGCTCATGTGATGGAAGACTGTTTCGTGGCGGCTCAGCGGGGTGAACTGCAGTTTCGACCTGCCGACGTGGACGTGCTGCTGAAGAGTGTCGATCTGCTCGGGCTGATTGCTCAGGAAACGAAACACTCCGAGGCGAATCTGCAGTCCATTGCGTCTGACGTCAGTGAGTGCGTGAGGATGCTCAAGGCTGTTCGAACTGGCCAGGCTCCTGCCGACGCGGTTGCGACAACACCAGTAATCTCGGCAGTTTCGGAAGCGGTGCAGATCTCTCCGACAGAGCCATCCGACTCCCCACGTTCTGTCGGCGAGTCGGCTCCAGCCGCTCAACTGGCTGCAACCCCGGCGAATGTGACATCTGAAAAGACGAATTCCACGCTGGTGCTGCAGTGTGGTGAAGCTCTGTGTCGCGACGAAGCAGAGCGACAGCGGCAGCTGCTCATTCGTGGTCTGCACGAACCCGTCAGCGCTGTACGCATTGATCTGTCGTCAACGATTGATATCGACGCCGTGGGCCTGGCGTTTCTCTGCGCGGCGCGAGACTACGTGCGAACGCAGTCGAGAGCAACTCTGACTTTAGGTCCGCTGTCTCCTCAGATGGAAATCGTACTGCGAGTCGCCGGGGTAACCCCGCTATGAAGGAGCATCACGCGGAATTTATCGTTGAGGCGCGAGATCATCTTGCGGTCTTTGAACGGTCGTTGCTGGCACTGGAAAAAGCGGTCGATGGCGCTGAATCACAGCTGTTGATTCAGCAGGTTCTGCGAGCCATTCATTCGCTCAAAGGAGATTCCGGATTCCTCGGCTTTCAGAAGCTGCGCGAGCTGGCTCATGCGATGGAAAGTGTGCTGGAAGACTACCGGGACGGTTCCATTCTGCCTCCGGGGGAAATTACCGAACTGCTGCTCAATGCGCGTGACCGACTCGCGGTGCTCGTGGATGACCTTGCTCACAGTGATGATGCGGATATCGAACCGATTCTCAGACGGCTGCTGACGGCCGCTGAACAGGGCGGCGTACAGCGAATACCCGTTCGGCTGCAACTGACGGAGTGGCAGCATGCAGAAGCCGGTCGAAGTCTGGTCGACCTGTTTCGTTCAATCGATGTGGCTGGTACGGTCAGTGATGCGGTGCTGTCGGGCTATGGCGATCCACGCATGTTTGCTGCCGGCTCTGCAGAAGACTGGAACGCTTCGGTTCAGCTGCAGTTTTCGGGAACATTGCTCACCAGCGGCTCCCCGGATCATGTGAAATCTCTGATCGGTGAGAGTCAGGCTTCATCAGCCGCTGATTCTTCGGTGCAGAGCGTGGAGCTGACTCTGACAGAACTGCCGCACGGTAACGGCAGATCATTGACGAAGGTGTTTCAGGACATTGATCAAGCCTGTACGGTCAGTGATCCTCAGCTGGAGTTCGTCTGTGATGATCTGGCACACGGGCTGCCGGAATCGCCGATTGTCTGGCGAGCGATGATTTTGGCTGGTGAGTCGTTGCCGTCGTCGAGCCAAGCGAACAGCAGCATACGGGAACAACTGGCTGCGACGAATTCTGGTGAGATTCTCTCAACGGACGTTGCTCCATCTCTGTTCTCAGCAACAGAAACAGTTTCAGTACCAGAATCAACAGCATCCGAAGATGCTCGGCCGAATGTTCGCGCACCGGTCCAGCCCAACACGCCAGTTCAGCCTGCCGTCTCCGTTCAGCCCACAGCACCGAGTCGTTCAGCGCCACAGGAGCGTAACGCAGTCCCGGCATCCTCTGAAGCGGAGCGACTGCGGTCACTGCGGATCAACGTGGAACTGCTGGATCGGCTCATGAATCTCATCGGTGAGCTGACTCTGATTCGCAATCAGACACAGGTTACGTTTGGTCAGGAGCAGGGAGAATCACGCAATCTGATTCAGCGGCTCAGCAGTGTCACATCGGAGCTGCAGGGGACCGTACTGCAGACGCGAATGCAGCCGGTTGGCAATCTGTTTGGCCGATTTCCTCGGATGGTGCGTGACCTCGCGCGGCAGCTTGGGAAAGAAGTTGAGATCGTCACGGTGGGGCAGGAAGTGGAACTCGACAAAACCGTCATTGAACGGCTTTCCGATCCGCTCATGCATCTCATTCGCAACAGCATCGATCATGGCCTGGAGATGCCGGAAGCACGCGAAGCGGCCGGAAAAGCTCGGTGCGGGAAGATCGTTCTGTCAGCGACTCCGGCTGACGGGCAGGTCTGCATCGAGATTCGCGATGACGGACGCGGCATTGATCCCGTCGCTGTTCGAAACCGTGCCGCGGCCATGGGGCTGCGAACGGAAGCCGATCTGGACCGCATGTCGAATCGCGAACTGTTTTCGCTGATTCTGCTGCCGGGATTTTCGACAGCGAAGGCCGTCACCGATGTTTCGGGACGCGGCGTGGGAATGGACGTCGTCAAAACGAACGTCGAAGAACTCGACGGCAGTCTGACGATCGATTCGTGGCCAGGTGCGGGAACGTCGATGCTGCTGCGAGTCCCCCTGACGCTGGCGATTGTGCCTTGCCTGATTGTTACCGTCGGTGCGCAGCGCTACGCAGTGCCACAGCGGGAACTTGAAGAAGTCGTCTGCCTGCATCCTCAGCTCGATCGACATCTGGAACAAGCGTTCGATACGGAAGTTCTCCGCCTCAGAGACTCACTGCTGCCGGTGATTCGGTTTGCGGAAGTTCTGGAGCGACGACGTCCCTTCACGGCTGAAGATAAAGCGGAGATACTCGCCCGACATGGATCAGGGCAGCGTGATCCGAATCAGGTCGAATATGTGCTGATCCTGCGAAGTGGCGGCCGCCGTATCGGACTGCTCGTCGATTCCGTGCGAGGACGGGAAGAAATCGTCGTGAAGCCCATTCATCCCGCACTAAAGCAGGTCGGCGTCTTTTCGGGTGCGACGCTGATGGGGGATGGGCGAGTCGCCCTGATTGCGAATGTCGAAGGCATCGTCGAACATGCTCAGTGTTATTCGCTGAACGCTGAAGTCAGTCAGACATCCAGCATTCGCGATCCTCATGAAGTGCACCGTGTGCTGCTGTTTGAATACGGGCCGCACGAACAGTTCGCGCTTCCGCTGATTCAGGTGCGTCGAGTGGAACTGCTGGAGATGAACCGGATCGAACACATCGGCGACAGAGATTATTTCACCATCGACGGACGCGCGACCCGCATCCTGCGACTCACCGAGCTGATGAATGTATCATCGTGCGACGAACCATCCACGATGTTCCTGATCCTTCCGAAGTTTGTGCCGGAACCGATCGGAATACTCGTACATCGGATCATCGACACGGAATCGCTGGCCATTGAGCTGCAGTCGACGAATGAACGGGGAGTGCTCGGAACCGCCGTTGTGCGAGATCGGCTGTCGTTGTTTCTGGATGTACAGCAGCTGCGTGAGTTTCTTTGTGGCCGGCCGACGGAAGGAACAGGGGAACCAAGAACAGTGGAACGGGGAACGGGGAATCGGGAAACAGGGAGGCAGGGTGACGTTGATTTCAAATCGGAATCAGACGCCGGCATTCAGCAGCAATCGCCAACCGCACCACGGAAGCATCGGAGACATCAGCGCATTCTGCTCGTGGATGATACGCCGTTCTTCCGTCAGGTGGTGACGCGCTATCTGGCGGATACCGGTGCGGACATTGTCACGGGGGTTGACGGACGTCAGGGACTGGAACTTCTGTCGTCGCAGCACTTCGACCTCGTGATTTCCGACATCGAGATGCCGGTCATGGATGGCTGGCAGTTCTGTATGGCAGCCCGGGAACGGGGGTTTTCATTGCCGTTCGTTGCACTGACGTCGCTGGCCAAAGCGGAACACGAACAGAAAGCCAGAGCCTGCGGCTTTGATGACTTTGAAGAGAAACTGGACCACGACCGTCTGAGACAGAAAGTCCTGCTGTGGCTGCAGCGAAGCGCAGAAAGGACCGCAGTGCGATGAAAGAAACATCTGTGCTCGACGACGTTGTCCTCTATTGCACCTTTTATTCTGCAGGGCGGCTGTTTGGTGTTCCGGTACTGGATGTGCGAGAAGTCACGACAGAAACTCGATGTACCGCAGTTCCACATGCACCCCCTGAGGTCGCGGGCCTCGTCAACATTCGCGGACACATCGTGCTGGCGCTGAAACTTGCTTCGCTGCTGGGGCTGAGCCACCATGAAACGCCTGAGGATGCTCAGCTGGTGATTTTTAAACCCGGTGTCGGTGCTTCCTTTGGAATCATCGTCGATCAGGTGGGGGATATCGTGAGCGTGTCATCGGAAGATACGGAAGCGACGAGTCACCAGGAACAGGTTCCCGTCGACTTTACTGATCGAGCCGCCTTTGTCTCCCGCATCTGCAGGCTTGATGAACAGCTGCTGATTGTTCTGGATCCTCGTCGTTTTCTGAACTGTGTTGAACAAACTCTGCATCCCTGAATCTGATCTCTATCCGGAATTGTGTTATGAAAAACCTTCGACTCGGCAGCAAGCTGCTTCTGCTCACAGTTTCGCTCCTGATTGTGGCTGTCCTGATATCGTGGGCTGGTGTCAGTCGACTGCGGCTGCTGGATGCCAAGGTACGTCAGCTGGGCGGTGAGACGCTTCAGAAGATCGTCATCATCGGCGATGTTCGGGCGATGCTGCTGACTGCGGTGCGCCATCAGAAGAACGCCGTGATGGCTCCGACGGATGAAGATTCCGTCAAGTATGCGGAGGATTCCCGAAAGGCAGTCGGCGACGCGAATGGTCAGGTTCGTACACTGCGAACACGGGCTGCAGATCCCGGTGAAATGAGCCTGATTGACAGTCTCGAACGTACGATCGACGACTTTCGAAAAGTCAATGATGAGTGTCTCGATCTGGCCATTCAGAACACAATTATCAAGGCCACACGAGAGATTTACGGCCGCGGCCTGTTGTCTCTGGAGGAGATTCTGAGAATCCTCGATGGCATCGACGCCGGGGTTTCCGGTGGCACCCTGCCAGCCGAAATCGTTACTCCATTTCGTAGAGCAGTGATGTCACTCCGTAGAGAAACAGAAAAATCGTTTCGGCTGGCTGCGATGCACGTTGATACCCCAACCTCAGATCCAGCCTTTGCTGAAGTAGACCAGCGTCTGAAGTCTCAGCTGGAGCATCTGCCGGATAGCCTGAAGGCCGTCGACAATCTCTGCCAGACTTACAGTATTCCGCCAGAATCATTATCACAGAACATCAGTCAGTTGCGCGCATCTCTGACCGAGGTCCAGAGACTGTCAACGATCGATTCGAACAACAAGTCGACGGAGATCAGTCTGACCACGGCGAGAGATAAAGCCGGTGATGCCATTACTGCGATCGATCACCTGGTTCGTGAGTATCAGCAGCGGGCAACCAGTGACATCTCGGCGAGTCAGGAAACCTATGATCAGGGATTGACTACGATTCTGATCACCTGCATCGTCGGACTGATCGCAGGATTCTGGGC
>JBKDKA010000149.1:0-1550 GCA_046345315.1 Planctomyces sp. | reverse complement strand
AGTTCCTCAGGATCGAAACGCCTATGCTGACAGTTTTTTCTCCTGGGTGTATGACTTCAACAATGACGGCCACAATGATGTTCTTGCCGTGGGGTTTCCTGGAAAGCCTGCTTTTGTCTTCGAGAATCCCGGACCAGCCGGCCTAAGCGGGCTCTGGGAAAGACATCAAGTCGCGGATCAGGTCAGCAACGAAGCTCCACAGTTCTCAGACCTGACAGGCGACGGCATCCCGGAACTCATCTGCACTCGCAACGGGCATTTTGGTTACTACCGCTTAGCGGGGCGCACAGCCGATGCGAGTACCGAATCGAAGCTCGACTCCGAAGGAAAGAAATCCGAGACTGCAGGCGCGATCGCTCCGTGGAACTTTGTGGAAATCTCGGATGCCGTCGCTCCAGGTCCGTTTGTTCATGGACTGGGTGTCGGTGACGTCAACGGGGATGGTCGACCAGATCTGATTGCAGCCAGCGGCTGGTGGGAACATCCTGCGGAACGTATTGACTCTGCACGTTGGACGCATCACCCATTCGCGTTTGCTCCCGCTCCGGCCGATATCCACGCCTACGATATCGACGGAGACGGTGATCAGGACATCGTCACAGCTCTGCACGCTCACGAGTATGGTCTGGCGTGGTTTGAGAACACCGGCGGAAAGTCACCGGAGTTTGAGCAACATACCATCGTTGGCAAAACCCGCGATGAGAATCCCTCGGGAATCCTCTTCACGGAACCGCACTCAGTAAAGCTCGAAGACATCAACGGTGATGGCCTGAAGGATATCGTCACCGGCAAAACCTATTGGTCTCATCATACCGGCAGTCCAATGTGGGACGCCGGCGCGGTCGTTTACTGGTTCGAACTGCGAAGACATTCCGACGGTGCCCAACACAAATCAGCCGACGTCGAAGATCACACCATCGGTCATGATCACAACAGCAGCGTTGAGTTCGTGCCGCATCTGGCAGACGGAGACCCGGGGATCGGGCGCCAGCTGGTGGTTGCTGATCTCAATGGCGACAAGCATCCTGATCTGGTGACCGGCGGGATGAAGGGGGCCAGTGTTCTGCTGCATCAGGTTTCGGAGGTAGATGAGTCCACGTGGCAGCAGAGTCAGCCGAAGAAAACAGCTGAGATAGCTGAAGGGCTTTCGCCCGCCGACGCAGCGGCTCGAATGACCGTCCCGGATGGATTCCATCTGCAGCTTGCAGCCGGGGAGCCGATGGTGCACCAGCCGGTGGCCATGTGTTTTGATCACCGAGGTCGGCTCTGGATTGCCGAAGCTCACACCTACCCGCTCCGTGCAGACGACGGAAAGGGGAAAGATCGCATCGTGATCTTTGAAGACACAAACCTTGACGGCGCCTACGACAAATCCACAGTGTTCATCGAAGGGCTGAATCTGGTCAGCGCGCTGGAGGTCGGATTCGGTGGCGTATTTGTGGGAGCAGCTCCATATCTGATGTTCATTCCTGATCGAGACGGTGACGATCGGCCGGACCTCAGTCCAGTCACTCCAAACGGTACAGCGCTGTCGGACAATATCACGGAGC
>JBKDKA010000148.1:0-64843 GCA_046345315.1 Planctomyces sp. | reverse complement strand
CCAGACTCTGGAGGACAGGACCATTCTGATCTGTCACAGACACCCTGAAGAGACCGATGTTGGCATCACCGACGGTAGAGCGATGACGCATTTCAAAGACAAGGAGTTCGTCCGATGCGAGCGTCAGCGGGCGTGTGAAAGCAAACACAGCCGTTCGAGGTACCTTCGGATCACCATCACGAGTACTCCAGCCGTTCCGCGGATCATCGTCCAGAACATGCTGGATGTTTCCATAACCGTCATATTTCTTCGTGTCGTCTGAAAGATCCGCAATCGCGCTGCGAACTGCAATGTCCTGAACCTGTGAGCTCCCGATGCGTCGCACCTGAACTTTGATGTCCGTCAGAACGAAGTGCCCGCCACGTCCTCGCGAGTAGCTTTCTGCCGTATGGCTCGGATGAGGCAGAACATCCAGTCGAATTCCGGTGATTCGCTCCAACGTCGGTCGACCGACAATTCGATAATCGTCCTGCCTCGGATCCGGACCGCTCGCAGCAATCGTTCCGTCATCACGCAGTGTCAGCACCGTCCCTTCGGTCGTTTCGAGCTCAGATACCGGGAGCGGATTCCATGGGCGAAGTGAATCGGCATCCTGCTGAATCCGATCGATATTCGCTTTCAGCCAGTTCTGAAACACCGGCTCCGCATCTTTTCGTGCCTGATCGAGACGTCGATTACGAATCTCAAGAAGTGTTTCTGCGTCCTCTGCAGCCGCTGCAACGTGTGGCGATGACCATGACTGGTAGGGCTTTGCTTCTCGCCCCGCCTTACCGGATTCGTCGATCGAATTGAAGAATGCTGAAAGGGAGTAGAACTCATGCTGCGAGACCGGATCAAACTTATGAGAGTGGCACTGACAACATCCCAGAGTCAGCCCCAGCCAGACTGTTCCGGTCGACGACACTCGATCAATGACATAGTCGATGCGGGATTCCTCAGGATCACGGCCTCCCTCGCCGTTGGTCATATGATTGCGATGAAAGCAGGTCGCAATCTTCTGAGCGACAGTTGCGTCCGGCAGAAGGTCCCCGGCAAACTGTTCGATCGTAAACTGATCGTAAGGCATGCCGGAATTGAAGGCGTCCACAACCCAGTCACGCCAGGGCCAGTTGGTTCTGGTGGCATCGCCCTGAAATCCGTCTGTATCGGCATATCGAGCAGCATCCAGCCACCACATCGCCATGCGTTCGCCATAGTGCGGCGACTGAAGCAGCCGATCTGCCAGTCGACCAGCTGCTTCGTCCGGATTCTGCTTCGCATCCGCAAGAAACTCCGACAGCATCTCGGATGAAGGAGGCAAACCGGTGATGTCGAACGCCATTCGACGAGCAACCGTATGAGCCGCCGCTGATGGCGATGCCGTCAGCCCGATCTCTTCCAGCTTCTCATGAATGAAGGCGTCCACTGGATGGTCCCAACCCGCTTCCTGACTGCGCGGAACTTCGACCTTCACCGGACTTTCGAACGCCCAGTGCTTTCCCCAGGATGCTCCGGATTCGATCCAGCGTCGAAGCAACAACTGCTGCTGTTCCGTCAGCGGCTTTCGCCCCGAATCAGCCGGAGGCATCACCAGTTCTGGATCCGTCGACGTGATTCGTCTCAGCAGTTCGCTTTCGGCCGCATTTCCGTCGCCAAGGACAGATGCTGCCCCCTCTGGCGTATCGAGACGAAGGTCGCCCTTTCGATGGGCTTCGTCCGGACCATGACAGGAAAAACAGGAATCCGAAAGAATTGGCAGAATGTCTCGTCCAAATCGAACCTCAGCAACAGACGGATCCGGATGCGGTTGATCCTCCGCCCGGACTTCGTTGAGCGAACATGAGGATACCGTCAGAACGACCACGAACCCGGTCATCATCAGCCGTCGCAGAATGCCGACAGAACCGGACAATGCAGTCTGAGTTCTCAACCTGCAGGAATCTGAATTCAATGACATGGACAGACTCAGCAAATGGCAGCTCGGTGGTTACGATCCCAGCCGAGTGACGATAACCAGTGAATCATTCGACCTCAGGTCTCATCATCCGAAACTGCGCGCGTCAAAGCAATCGTTTATGACTCATCGAACATGGCTCAACAGTATTTCCGGAGCGGTCGTCCGAATTGAGGATCAGGAAGCGCATCATCTTCTGAACGTGCTGCGCCTTGAGGTTGGAGATTCCGTTGAACTTTTTGACGGCGCCGGAGCGATGGCTCGGGGAACAATTCAGTCTGTCACTCGAAAAAGCCTTGATGTTCAGGTGACGGAACGCCATACCGTTCCTAAATCAACGCTTCCGACTCTCACCGTCGCTGCTGCACCACCCAAAGGAGATCGACTTCGCTGGATGGTTGAAAAACTGACGGAACTTGGAGTCTCACGACTGATCCTGCTGAAGACAGACCGCTCTGTTGTTTCTCCCGGGGAAACACGACTGGATCGTCTTCAGAGCTATGTTGTGGGAGCCTGCAAGCAATCCGGGCGCAATCGCCTCATGGAGATACTCGGCCCTGTTCAACTGGATTCGCTTCTGCAGCAGACCAGCGAACCGAGCAATACGACAGATCGCCCGCTGCACCTGTTCCTGGCTCACCCGGAGAACAGTGCTCAGGGTCTCCGGAAGCCGGAGTCCGAGATGCCTGGACTTTCGTCATCTGAAAGCACTGATGTCGATCCGATGAAGTACGAACGCGTTCTTCTGATCGGCCCTGAAGGAGGATTCACTGATTCAGAAGTCAGTCGAATCCGGGAGTCAGCAGGCTCGCAGCTGTCAATGATCTCGTGGCCGGAATCAATCCTCCGGACTGAAACCGCTGCCATCGTGTTCAGCACTGTGCTGCTCAGCAAAGCAGTTCCGAACTAACGAGACAGAGGCATGTTTTTCAGAAACTTCTGCGATTCAGGCCCGGCAGAACATGGCGCTGTCCCGCTGATCGTAATCTCGTTGTTCGGCGTTGAATTCGTTGGGCGTTGAATTTGAATGACGCCAGGGTCTTCAAAAAGCATCTTCGTGCTCTCTGTGTCCTTCGTGGTTGAAATGTTCACTCGGCCGCTCGTTCGTCGTGATGTTTTGAGATTACCACGAAGAGCACGAAGAATGACTCAAGACATGGCACTGTCCCGCTGATCGTGATGCAATCCGAGCAACACGGCACTACAGGTGGTTTCAAAACCGGGACTGGCTCCCGACGGAAGCTGTGTTTGCCTGAAAACTGTGAAAATCCAAGAGTGCCTGTCCCGGTTTTGAAATGCGCTCTAGTGCATTGTCAGTCATCAAATGATGGAAAACGAAAGGTGGTTCTTGTGTGCCACTGGCTATGCCAGTGCTGTTGGTTAAAAAACACTGGCATAGCCAGTGGCACACATCAATGGATCTTTGACAGAGCACTAGCCATCCCGTGTCAATCGACACCGCACTCATCGCAGCAGCCGACGAAACTCATCCAATGGTCGCGTGTTGGCAACGTCCGCAGCCGTCAGTGCGGCTCTTCGCGCCTGATCAACCCCGAACGGAAGAACATCGAACCCATTGACGGAATGGGAATCCGTACTGATCACGATCGGAATGCCGAGATCGCGAGCAGCAGCAGCGCTGATATCATCCAGATCGAGTCGCTTCGGATGAGCATTAATCTCCATCATGACCTGATTGTCTGCCGCAGCTTTGAGCAGATCCATCATGTTGACGTCGGCCCCCGCACGGCGTCCGACGAGCCTCCCTGTCGGATGACCAATGATGTCGACATGCGGATTCCTGACCGCATTGAGCAGCCGTTTCATGATCTGTTCGCGTGGCTGCGTCAATCCGTAATGCAGCACGGCCACAACGATATCCGCTTCAGCAAGAACATCGTCAGGAAGATCCATTGTCGCGTCTTCCAGAATATCGCATTCGATTCCGCAGAGGATTTCGATGCCCGGAACGGAATCACGGAGTTTTCGAATCTCGCTCCAGTGCTTTCGAAGTCGCTCCGCGTTCAGCCCGTTCGCCATTGAAACACGCTGACTGTGATCCGTGATGGCGATGTAACGAAGACCACGATCCCTCGCGGCTTCAGCCATTTCGCGTACAGTGGCGGCACCATCCGATGCCGTGGTATGCATGTGCAGATCACCCTGAATATCAGCAACCGTGACCAGCTTCGGAAGCGGACCACTGGCGGCAAGCGAAAACTCGAGGCGATTCTCCCGAAGCTCCGGGGGAAAGCAGGGCAGGTTGAGAGTCGCGTAAACTTCTTCTTCAGTCCGTCCCGCGATTCGAGTATCGCCTCGGAAGACACCGTACTCATTCACCTTCAGCCCGAGATCCTTCGCAAGGCCTCGAATGACGACGTTGTGTTCCTTCGAGCCCGTAAAATACTGCAGAGCAGCGCCGAAACTCTCATCCTCGACAACCCGCAGATCAAGCTCAATGCCATTCCTCAGCCGGACTCGCTGCTTCGTGTCGCCTCGCTGGAGAACTTCTTCCACGAGCGGATGCGCAGCGAGTGCATCCATCGGCACAGCAGGATCTGAGCAGGTCACCAGCATGTCGAGATCACCACAGGTTTCAAGACGTCGTCGACAACTGCCTGCGCCGGAGACTCGCTGAACTCCCGCCAGCTGCTGCATCGCTTCGACCAGAATCTCGGTGACTGCCGTGGCATCTGCAATGGAGTATCGCCGGGCGGCCTCAGAAGCAGCGTCGATATTCTTCAGAATTGCCTGTTCTGTTTTGACACCGAATCCCTTCAGCTGGGAAAGCCTTCCCGCTTCCGCAGCTGCTCGAAGATCATCCAGCGACTTCAGTCCGAGCTCATGAAAAAAGGTTGCGACCTTCTTCGGACCAACACCGGGGATTCGGAGCATATCCAGAACGCCGGCGGGAACCTGAGCTCGCAGTTCTTCCAGCTGCTCGTGTTTTCCGGTTTCAATCAACTGCTGAATCTGACGTGCCAGATCAGCTCCGATACCCGGCAACTCAGTCAGCTGACTGCCGGAGCCGATCAGTTCCTGCAGTGAAGCAGCGGTGGAAGCAATCGTTCGGGACGCATTGCGATAAGCCCGAACGCGAAATGGATTCGCCCCCTGAATCTCCAGAAGATCAGCCAGGAGATCAAAGGTTGCTGCGATGCGTTCGTTGTTCATCTGAGTCCGACCATAGCATCGGATCGTTCGACAGACCGATATGGCTTGAAACGGAGGCATCCCTGAAAGGTAAACTCAACAGATAATCGATGTATCGATTCGAAAGAATCTGCAGGGCCCTCAGAGAACTGAAACTTGAGAAACTGCTTGACAATTGACGGCAGAGGAGCAAGTATGGACCACTGAAAACGTTCTCTGCGTGACCCGATTGTTTCTCTGCTGTTTAACTCAGACTATAAAGTGAGCTCTCGCAGAAACAAGGAATGACCAGTGCTTATTTCCTGAGTGCGTCCAATGAAGAGTCGTGGCGGCAGTTTCAGTGTCCGGCAGCCAGGTTGGATTGCCATACTGATTGGCATCACGCTGACTGCCTGGTGGCTTAGCCCTTACGCTGACCTGACGGAACGAGACATCGCTGAATTCGACAACCGGAACAGCAGCCCGTCCGGAATCCAGACACCTTCATCATTCAAATCTGCAGGGCAGACGGCCGCTCCCGGTCCACCAGAAGGTGAACAAGGTGAACAGAATCCTCCGGCGATTCATGAACTCTGCAGCTGTCTGCCTCTCGACAATCCCGATACCGGGATATCGGTGCTGACACCGATTCCTGAGTTCACAGCTGAGGCGTTTCCGACGGACCAGAAGACTGCTCTTCTGATGTCGGAACACTCCGCATCAGATTCGGCCGAAACGGACTTCTTTGAGCGCAGTATACGGCCAATTCTGGTGGACCACTGTTATACCTGTCACGGCCCTGATGTCCAGGAAGCAGGAATTCGGTTCGATAATCTCGACACTGTCTTCTCTGCCGCACTTTCCGGTAATGTGCCAGTCATACCGGGTGATCCTGAGAAAAGTTCCCTGTTGACTCGTCTGCTGTCAGCTGACCCTCACACCAGAATGCCGCTCAATCAGGAGCCGTTGACTGAAACACAGATCAATGTTGTTTCGGACTGGATTCGTGACGGAGCCGTCCGACCCGCAAAACTGTCTCACTGGGCATTCAGATATCTGGAAGAGAATCCTCCGCCGGTACCAGATGGAATCGCCTGGTGTGAAAACGAAATCGATCAGTACATTCTGAAAGAACTCGAGAAACACGGTCTGCAGCCATCTCCAGCTGCTGATCGGACGACTCTGATCCGCCGTGCATTTCTGGATCTCATCGGACTGCCTCCTTCTCCAGCTGAAGTTGATGAGTTTGTTGCTGATGAGCGGCCCGAAGCATGGGAGAAACTGATTGAACGACTGTTGGCGTCACCCCATTTCGGTGAAAAATGGGCAATTCGCTGGCTTGATCTGGCCAGGTTCGCAGACAGTGATGGTTATGAGCTCGACGCAGCGAGAAACATGTGGCTCTACCGAGACTGGCTGATCAGTGCGTTGAATCGAGATCTTCCATTCGATCAGTTTACCTTCGAGCAGCTCGCCGGCGATCTCATCCCGAACGCCACGCCGGATCAGGTAGTGGCCACAGGTTTTCTTCGCAATTCGGCAATCGCTCCGGATATCCTGCAGCACCGCTTCGAAATGATCGTCGACCGAGTGAATACCGTTGGTTCAGTCTGGCTGGGACTGACTCTGGGGTGTGCGCAGTGTCATCATCATAAATTTGATCCGATTTCCCAGAAGGAATACTATGAGTTGTATGCCATCTTCAATCGGGGAGTCGACGAGTGCAGCGGACCGCGATATCAGGGACAGGTCCTGAAATCCGTATCAGCTCTGAACGGCATCGCGGGTGAAACACTGGTCATGGCTGATCGAAGGAAGGATTTTCTTCCGACACACCTGAAACTCCGGGGAGCATTCGATGCCGACGGAGAAGCAGTGCAGCCGAACGTTCCGGCAGCTTTTCATCCCCCTCGAAACAAAATCACAGACAGAGCTTCTCTGGCATGCTGGATCATTGATGAAGCCAATCCCCTGACGGCCCGAGTCACTGTCAACCGAATCTGGGAAACGATCTTCGGAATCGGCATCGTCCGAACCAGCGAGGATTTCGGATTGCGGGGAGAACGTCCGACACACCCTGAGCTTCTGGACTGGCTCGCTCTTGAATTTCGACGTCAGAACTGGAGCATGAAGAGCGTGATCAGAGGAATTATGATGTCGGCTGCATACCGTCAGAGCGCGGTTGTTTCAGAAGAACTCTACCGTCGAGACCCGGAGAATCGTCTGATCGCCCGCGGACCCCGATTCCGAGTCGACGCAGAGATTATTCGTGATGTTGCTCTGAAGGCTTCCGGGTTGCTTTCCGGAAAGCTCGGAGGTCCCAGTGTATTCCCTTCACAGCCTCCCGGGATTTCAGAGAAACGAGAGTTCGGAGCGTTTCAATGGAAACAGAGTCTTGATGAGGACCAGTACCGTCGCGGGATATACACCCACTGGAAAAGAACGTCTCTCTACCCCGGTTTCAGCATCTTTGACGCTCCACCTCGGATGCTGACGTGTTCTCGGAGAATCCGAAGCAGCAATCCGCTGCAGGCTCTTGTTATCCTGAACGATCCCGTTTTTTTCGAGGCTGCGGTCCATCTTGGGCGGATGATGCTGCAGGAAGGTCAGATGGATGCGCGAAAGGAAATCGTATCTGGTTTCAGACGCTGTGTTGCGCGTTTTCCATCAGAACCTGAACTGCGACAGCTGCACGAACTTTTCCTGAGTGAAATTCATCGTTTCGAAAACCAGCCGGAAGCTGCAGTCATGCAACTCGGTGGCAGCGATGTTGTCGGTCGTTATCCGTCTCTCGAGAAAACTCGCTGGGCGGCACTCACGACTGTAGCAAACGTACTTCTTAATCTCGATGAAACGATTACGAAGGAATAGTCTGTGTTTCCCCCGACTTCCGGAAGCCTCGATCACCTGTCTCGAACAGCCTTTCTGAACCGATCCGGATTCGGATTGGGTGGTGTAGCGCTGGCATCGCTGCTGAAGGAAGCATCGCAGGCGTCTGCAGAGACCAGCGAACTGGGACGAGGTACGAACATCACTCAGCAGAATCGAGAATCTCTGAAGCAGGGACTGCATTTCCCGCCGCGTGCCAAACAGATCATATTCCTGTTCATGGCGGGAGCCCCCTCACAACTTGATCTGTTCGACTACAAGCCGAAGCTCAACGCACTTGGAGGTAAGACCGCAGATCCAACAGAACTGGGTGATGAACGATTCAGACAGCTTCGCCCGAGGAATCCCCATCGCAAACCCACGCTTCTGGCAACGCCATATCGTTTTCAGCAGCACGGGAACTCCGGTGCCTGGGTTTCTGAACTGTTGCCGAATCTTTCTGGCGTCGTCGATGAAATCGCTTTCCTGAAATCGATGCATACGGATCCACAGCTTATCGATCACCCCTTTGCTCAGCTCAAGCTCATGACCGGGACGCAGATTGAAGGGCGTCCGAGTCTCGGGGCATGGTTGAGTTATGCACTTGGCAGCGAAAATGAAAACCTGCCGTCGTTCATCGCGCTGATGTCCGGGCTTTTCCCGCGTGGTGGTCCTGGAATCCTGAGTTCGGGCTTCCTGCCATCATCACATCAGGGTGTTCCACTGAGAAGCGAAGGCGATCCGATCCTGTTTCTTTCGAACCCCGGAGGCATGAGTCAGGAAACCCGTCGACGCACTGTCGACGTTGTCAAATCGCTGAATGAAATTCATCGCGGATATATCGGTGATCCGGAGATCTCCAGCAGAATCGCAGCCTATGAAATGGCGTGCCGTATGCAGACTTCCGCATCAGAGGTCGTTGACATCAGTCGAGAACCTCGACATATCCACGAATTGTACGGTGCAGAACCTGGCAAAACGTCTTTTGCAAACAACTGCCTCATGGCAAGGCGACTCATTGAAAAAGGCGTTCGTATGGTGCAGCTTGTCGATCTCGACTGGGATCATCACGGCGATACGCAAAAACGCGATCTGATGGATGCTCTTCCGAATCAGTGCCGTTCCGTCGACAAAGCAGTTGCCGGACTACTTCGTGACCTCCGTCAGCGTTCATTGCTTGACGAAACTTTGGTTGTGTGGGCCGCTGAGTTTGGTCGAACACCGATCCGCGAAGATCGCGGCAGTGCCAAGTACATAGGAAGAGATCATCATCCGTTCGCTGCGACATTCTGGATGGCGGGTGGCGGAGTTCGCTCAGGAATCACCTATGGAGCCACGGATGAATTGGGGTTTCAAGCTGCAGAAAAGCCAATGCACATTCATGACCTGCAGGCAACAATCCTGCACCTGATGGGAATCAACCACGAAAAACTGACGTTTCGCTTACAGGGACGTGAGTTTCGTCTCACCGACGTCGGAGGCAATGTGGTGACGGAAATACTCTCCTGATCCATTGATCCAATCATTTTGATGGCACTGAACTGCTCACACGAAAAAAAACGCGGGTTCAAAACCCGCGTTCCGCACCTCCGTGAGGAGAAGTTCGAAATTCAGCAGCGTCAGAGAGTCAAGAACTCACTGATTGCCGAGTTCTTCATCAACCTCATTCTTTGCAGCCGGAGTGACTTCCTCTTTTGTGAATGCAAAGTCACCGGTATAGCCACCCGCCTCGACTGTGACTTCTTTTGCAGTCATACCACCGAAAAGCGCCTGCCCGCCTTCCGCTTTATCAAGGGCAGTCACAGTGACCATGTTCGCCCCGACAATCGGACCTTCGCCGCTGACACTCTCGTATGCACCATCGGAGATGGGACAGCTCACTGGCGTCCCCGACTCATTGTGATTGAAGACGACAAAACCGGCTGGTACCGGAGCGCCGTCAAACGTCACCTTCCCGGACGCAGAGACTCGTTCTCGCCCTGGCTTCGGCTTCTCAGCTCCACCACAACCGACCAACAAACCAAACACAATCAACAACCCGAGTTTACGGCAGGAAGCCAGACTCGCCATCGAAGAAAACTGCACCTGAGACATCCTAATCCCCCAAAAGCACTTTGATCGAAACATGACCAACCGAGATTGGCCAGCAGTTTAGTGAGACACAAAGGAACTGAAGGCAGAGCCAAATCGCCACACGCCCACCCTGTGAGTGAACATCGTATTCACCACCGACCATGAAATCACTTGTGCACACGAGTTCAAACACATTTTTGATGCAAAAAACAGAAAAAAACCGCAGCGGCCATTCTTATGATACCGCTGCGGCTATTCCGGACAACTCAGGCATCAGCTTCATCAGCTGGATGCATCAGAACTCACCGATCGAGAGTCCATCTCGGATACAACCCAGTTTCTGCTGAGTCTGCAGATCGGCATTTTCAGAGATGAAGCGAACGCTTCCGTCGCCAAGACACATATGAGCACCACCATCATGCCAGCTGCTGAATCCGAGCTGAATCATGCTGTGGCCGTTGGCTGCACCCTGACGCTTCTTTGCTGTCGCCATATCGTACTCTACGAGTGGCCTGTTGATTCCGCAGACTACGGCCGCAGTATTGGCGATGACAGCGAGGTCACTGGCACCACTTCGTGTTCTGGCTGCTCCTGCCCATGTAATGGTCGCACCGATGTAGTTCTTTTTGAGCGTCACATACATCGTCTCACCGACGAGGAACACGTTGGAAGTACCATCCTGAATCGCGTTGATGCTGACGTCAGAGTTCAGGTACATGACACCATTATTGAACAATGGGCGGAAATTGGCATTCACGCCGTAATAAGGCAACGTACGAGTCGGCGAATTGTTGTAGGAAGGCGCCAGTGGATTGTCTGACAGTGGCTGGTTGTCAGTCGGTGCGTTCTCAGGCATCGTTCCATCAACCTCAGGCAGATAAGTTGTCGGGCTGATGCGGAACGCAGGACCACCACCACCGCTGACCGCGATGTAGTTCAGAGTGTACTTGTCTTTGTTGACCACAGGACTGCTGGGGCATCGATAGCCGGATGGCGAATCCAGCCCCTGCAGGGCGTAGTTTGGCGATGCTGGAGTCGTGTGACTAGTCCAGCTCTGGAATGGCATGGTAGGATTGAACTGGTTGTACAGGTTCGCTTCTTCAATGAACGGAAGAATCGCTACCGACCATGGCGTGCGATTAAAGGACGGATCACTGCTCGCGCCAGCGATTGGATACACTGTGTTGTATCTGTCACCTGGAGTGAACACACCCTGACCGCCAGCAGCTACGGAATCCAGAATCTGGGCCGGCGGAAAAAGACTAAACGCATCATGATAGTTGTGAAGTGCCAGACCGATCTGCTTCAGATTGTTCTTGCACTGCGTGCGACGTGCCGCTTCACGAGCCTGCTGCACAGCTGGCAACAGCAGTGACACAAGGACGGCGATGATGGCAATAACCACCAACAGCTCGATCAACGTGAACCCCTGTTGCCGACGACGGGCGTACATACCAGTTCTGATCATTGAGAGACCCTTTCCAAGAAATAAAAAGCGAGTAAACCATTAGCGACGGAAACAATCCGTCTTACTGAAAAACACGATTTCAAAACGATAGCGCCATTCCACCCACAATCAAGCGTTCACCACGAATGGGGCGCACAGCTGAAAGTCGAGGAGGGATCGCACAAATTCTAAACGATTTATGATTACCGATTCTAGAAATATCCGAATCAGGATAAACCCCTAAAAACAAAAAAAAGAAGTTTTTGCCAACAAATGATGAAACTTGCGTCAATGATCCTGCGCATTCAAATGCAGTGAAGCTGAACCAGTATGGTCAGCCGATCATCGTCTTCTGGTCTCTAATTGCTTGAGCCGGCAAGGTCGCATGCGACGCGGAATCCGAAATAGTAGGCTTTCCCGGATGTCGCGTTACTGCGACGAAATGCCGAACGGCATCGCGATGCATCGGTGCCCCAGCTTCCGCCCAGTACGACGCGATCATTTCCGTTCTCAGGCCCTTTCGGATCAACGCTCGGAGACTCCTCAAAATACTTTCGTCCATAACGATCCGCAGTCAGCTCCGCCACATTCCCATGCATGTCATAAAGCCCGAATGCATTTGGTTTGTACGATCCGACAGGGACAGTCCGTCCGAGAAATGGACCGCGTGGTGCGCCACCATACGGGAAATTCCCATTGATATTCGCATCGGAGGACCCCATCGCATTGCCGAAATGAAACGGCGTGTCAGTTCCCGCTCGACATGAATACTGCCATTCCGCTTCGGTCGGCAGGCGGTAGACACGCCCAGCCGCTTTCTCTTCCGGCAAAGCAGAAAGCTTCTCGCAGAATGCAACCGCGTCGTCCCACGACACCTGCTCCACCGGGAGCCGATCGCAATTCAGCTCTTTGACCTTGTCACGACCATCACCGGTGGAGCTGAAGTAGGCAGGATTCGTCGCTGTCACTTTCAGATACTCAGCCTGCGTCACCTCATAAACGCCTAGACGGAAGGCCTTCGAAATCGTGACCTGATGGACCGGTCGCTCGTCAATGCGGGATCCGGATTCGGTTTCCGGGGCTCCCATCAGAAACTGGCCCGCCGGAATCTCTTTCAGCTGCATCCCGATCGAGTTTGTAATGATCTCCGTTGCCGCATCCGTCGCCAAACTGGAGTTGAGGTGCAGATCGCTGATGAAAAGACAGAAACACACTGCAGAAACAGCAAAACACCGTACAAATCGAAAGCGATGATGCATACTCGAAATCTCTTTACTGATAGCTGAACGGAAGCGGATGCAGAGCACGAATCACACTTCGAGCTCCAGTCATTGGGCTATGGTTTCAATGAATGATCAGCGAATTTCCACTCACTGATGCCATGATGCAGAAGGGAATCCTGAATCACAATGATTTTCTGCATTGAGGCCGCTTACTGGCGACGTTTCAACATCTGAAGTCTTCGACCGCCGACCTCCGCGACGTAGAGATTTCCAGATTTGTCGGCAGTGATGAGATGCGGCGTCTTGAACTGCCCGGGCTCAACACCCTCTTTGCCCCAGCTTCTGACGATCATCCCTTTGCTGTCAAGCTGAGAAATCTGATTCAGTTTTCCATCAGCCGTAAACACCATCCCATGACCGTCAATTGCAATTCCGAACGGGGTGTAACCGCTCCATGTTTCCAGAAGCATGCCATCCTGACTGAAGATCTGAATCCGTTGGTTGTCCCGATCGCAGACCAGCAGCCTACCCATGTTGTCCACGATCGCCGCATGCGGCGATTTGAATTCGCCTGGTCCGGCACCAGCCTTACCCCACTCCTGAATGAACTTACCATCAGAATTCAGCCGCACAATTCGCGAATTACCGTAACCGTCGGTAACGAATACATCACCGTTGCTGCCGAACGCAGTGTGAGTCGGTTTGTCAAACTGGTTCTCACCGGTGCCCGGCTTGTCGGATTGCCCCAGCGCGAGCAGAAGTTTTCCCTCCGGACTGAATTTGAACACCAGATGGTGTCCGGTATCGGTCACCCAGACATTCCCCTCAGGATCCACAGCAAGACCATGGCCAGTGCCCACAAGGTTGTCACCGAATGAACGCACAAATTTTCCGGAACGATCAAAACACATCACTGGTGGAGCCTGCCGCTGCAGCAGATAAACGTTGCCTGCGTCATCCACGCCGACCCCCGAGACTGCCCCCAGAGTCACGCCATCCGGCAATTGAAAATGCGTTGTCGATGGCTCAAATTCAAGTCCCTCAGCAGCTTTCGCGACTGTCATCAATCCAGTCGCTGTGGAGGTCAAAGCCAGAACCATCAACCATATGAATCTCGACATCGAACAGTACCTCGGCGGAAAGACATCCAAAGACTAGAAATGTGCGGCTAGCGGAAGCGAAACAGCTCTCCGCATGGCATTATTGACTCGACGGCAGACAGCCGCCGAACAGGCAACAGAAACCGTGATTTAAAACCTGCCTCTGCGAGAATGGAGAACAACCCCCAATCCTCGACACGGACTTCGGCTGATCAGGAGTGCGTTAATCTGACTTTTGTGAGGTACAGTCAGACGGCAGGACGATTCCAGTCCCTGCCCCGAGGCAATTCAGTCATTCGGACGCGACAGCGATCCCCTGGATCGCATAAAGCTTCGACCGCTCCCGCAGAAAGATCATTCCGTCACTGATTGCAGGAGTCGCATAATAGTCACCAACGGGCAACGAGTTCTTTGAGACGACTTCGTAGTTCGTTCCCTCTTTTACGACAGTACATTTTCCGTCGAGCGCCAGAAAAAAGACCATGCCGTCTGCCACAAGCGGCGATGCCTGAGTTCTCCCTGGCACAATCCGCTGTTTCCAGATTTCCTTTCCGGTCTTCACATCGAAAGCAGCCCCGACACCATCGTCGCGCACTGAGTACACGATCCCACTGTGAACTGTCGGCGTCGGGCAATCGGCCATTCCCTTGCCCTTCCAGAGTTCGTGACTGCTGCCCATTACATCACCGGCCCCATCAGCTCGTACTGCAATGCAGTGCTGGTCTTTGGCCGAGTTTGCAATGACGATTCCGTCACCCACTGCAGGGGACACAATTGTTCGGCCATACTCTTCTCCCGGGATAACGAGACTGCCGTTATACCAGATGCGTTTCCCGGTCGTGATATCGTATGCATCAACGTGATCGCATCCGGAAACGATCAGTTGCGGAGTTCGTCCCGACTGCTCCAGCACAACAGGAGATGTATACGCATCGGTTGCATCCCCCATCGCAGGGTAATTTCGATCCGCCAGCCAGACTTCTTTCCCCGTTTTCCGATCCAAAGCAAGAACGTAGGACGGCCCTTTGTGAATACAGGCAATGATGAGCAGATCCCCCCACAATCGCGGCGAGGAGCCCATTCCGAACTTCATATCGTATGGACCGTATTCGTCCGGGAAATAGTGTCGCCATTTCTCGTTGCCATCACGATCCAGGCATACGAGATCACCTGTACCAAAAAACGCATAGACGTTTCCGTCGTCATCAGCACACGGTGATGCCGTGGCCGGGTCATGGCGATGCTCATAAAGGTTCGGAGGACCATAGGCAACAAGCGACCCCGATCCGATGCTTTTCTCCCACAGTAGCTGACCGTCCTTTCGTGAGTATGCAGATGCCCACAAACTGCGGTCTTTGGGATCGAAACTGGTCAGATAAATGCGGTCTCCAACGACGGCAGGCGATGAGTTCCCGACCCCGCGAATCACGGCATTCCATGCCACACCTTCTGTCTCGCTCCAGCGAAATGGAACGGCTTTTTCCTCAGAGACACCGTTTCCGGTTTTTCCGCGGAAACCCGGCCATGATTCTCCGTTGACGCTGGAAAACGGTTCTGCCATCAACAGGAGAGCACACGTGTAATTCACCAAATGGCAATAAATCTTCATTGCTTTTTCCCGCAGGACTGAATCTGGATCACCGGTCAACGGATTCTCACGCCACATGACATCGCACTCGTCGCATTACCTCACGTGCACATGCAGACACTCCATTTCGAGTGTATTGCGAGGTTTCAGAGATTGCAATCAGGAAAAGGCAGGCCACTCAATCCGGTAAGTGAACATCCACTCGATCATGCATTGTGTACAGCCGGAAGCCGGCCCCGTCACGAACGAGCTGTCCGCTGGATCGATTATCCGGAATCGGCAGCAATGGATTCCCGGAGTATTTCTTCCAGTGAATCAGATCATCTGATGACGCAACAAAGGTACACCACTGCCGGGGCTTCTGAGGGGTACCTGTGCCGTGAAGCACCGCATAATACCTGCCGTCAATCTGAAGCACCTGGTTCATGGCGATCATGAGTGCGTCATACGTGTCCGGTCCGGGAACGATGACAGGCTTATCGCTGACGTTCGTCCAGACTTTCAGATCCGTCGAACGTGCCAGCCAGATTCCCGTGTCACTCCGTTCATAGAAAAGATTCCAGACGCCGTTTTCGAAGAAAGCCACCGGAGTACCATACGGCCCGGGAGGTATCTTCTCGCCATTCTGCAGTCGCACGTCCAGCGTTCCGGTTCGCGTCCAGGAGATCCCATCGGGAGACGTCAGCAGCTGTGCCTGATCACCTGCCCCCTCTGCGAACATCAGATACTGATCACCATGATGCACAATCATCATGTCTTCCACCCAGAAGGAATCAATCAGAGGCTCCTCCCGATACCTCGTCCAGGAGATTCCATCTGCTGAGGTGGCATAGCCGAGTTTCATCATCGGCGGCTGCTGAGCCGGATCGTACCCGGTGTACCACAGTTTCCAGGTTTCACCTTCCTTCAGGATCCATCCGCGTTCACGGATCTTCGCATCCCAGTGCCCCGGACGAGCCTCAAAGACAGGCTTCTCCTGCAACTGACGAAACCGCACGATTGCGTCCGGAAACTCCCCGGCAGCCGCCGCAGGAGTGATCGTGACTGACAGAATTGCCAGAAGGAATGTGATCCGAACGCTGATGCTCGCCACAGTCCGGAACGTAAATCTCATTCGATGGCCGTTTCTGATTTCACAGGAAGCAGGAACTGCGAATATCCCCTGAAACAACTAAGAGGCTCTAACAAAACCGGGACAGGCACCCTTGAAAGTCACCGTTCTCAATCGTTTCAGACTCTCGGCGGGAGCCAGTCCCGGTTTTGTTACGCGTTCTACGTCAGCATTTCATGACTGGATACTGCTGATGCCACATGGTCAGCTGCTGATATTGATGAGCCACCTGAAGCAGGCGAGCATCGTGCAGCGCCGGAGCCAGCAACTGCAGCCCCACAGGCAGGTGTTCCGCTGTGAATCCGCAGGGAACGGAGATCCCCGGGATCCCGGCGAGGTTGGCGCTGATGGTGTAGATGTCGCTGAGATACATGGACAGCGGATCGTTGAGCTTCTCACCCAGACGAAACGCGGCGGTCGGCGCCACCGGGCCGGCAATCACATCCACATTCTCAAACGCCTTATCAAAGTCTTCTCGAATCCTGCGACGAACCTTCAGAGCCCGAAGGTAATAGGCATCGTAGTATCCGGCGGAGAGCGCATACGTGCCGAGCATGATCCGCCGCTTGACTTCCGCACCAAATGATTCACCACGGCTCTGACAGTAAAGATCAACAAGATCAGCGAACTTCTCCGCTCGATGTCCGTAATGAATGCCGTCATACCGAGCGAGATTGCTGGACGCTTCACTGGAGGCAATCAGGTAATATGTGGCAATCGAGTATTTCGAATGCGGAAGCTTCACCGGTACGACTCGCCCTCCGGCAGTCTCAAGCGCATCCACCGCCCGACGAACTGCAGTCTGCACATCAGGAGATATGCCCTCACCAAAATGTTCTTCGACAATCCCGATGCGAAGACCTCGAAGCGGTTTCCTGATTTCATCCATCAGCGAAGGAAGCGGCTCCGTCAGTGATGTCGTGTCGCGGTGATCATGTCCACCAATGGCCTGCAGCAGCAGAGCCGCTCCGGCCGCGTCTCTTGCAAATGGCCCGATCTGGTCCAGCGAACTGGCGTAAGCGACCAGTCCGTATCTGGAAACGCGACCGTATGTCGGTTTCATTCCCACGATTCCGCAGAACGAGGCCGGCTGTCGGATCGAACCGCCGGTGTCTGACCCGAGACTCAGCGGAACCATGCCGGAAGCCACAGCCACCGCGGCACCACCGCTGGAACCTCCCGCGGAATGCTGATCGTTCCAGGGATTTCGACTGGCCCCGAAGCATGAGGTTTCTGTCGACGACCCCATCGCGAACTCATCAAGATTGACTTTCCCGATGATCACACCATCGGCAGCTCGAAGGCGTTCTACCACATGAGCGTCGTATGGAGGGCGAAACGTCTTCAGCATCTCGCTGCCGCACGTCGTCGGCACGTGACGCTGGCAGATGTTGTCCTTGAGCGCTACTGGCAGCCCTGCAAGGATCCCCACCGTCTGCCCGGACTGCCTGCGACGATCAATTTCTTCCGCCTGCTGCAGCGCTGCATCTTCATCAAGATGAACAAACGCATTCAGACGAGCATTGTGCTGCCGTATCTGCGCGAGACACTCGGCGGTCAGGTCACGACTGGTCAGAGAACCGCTCGTGAGCTGCTCATGGAGATCATGTGTTTCAAGAAATGTGAGTGACATAAAAGTTCCGCGTAACCTTCTTCCCGTATCGTCTGGTCGCGTGGTCGCGTCATCGAAGAATGACAGCGCCGGGCATGGGAGCCATCAGGGCACAGCGAGCACGAGCTCGGTCAGCCGCCCTTTTCTTCGAGCACCCGAGGAACCTGAAAGAATCGACCGTCGGTGCGTGGAGCGTTCGACAGCGCCTCACCACGTTCCAGCGACGGCTTTCGAATGTCGTCCCGAAACACATTCTGAAGATCAATGGCATGAGGCATCGGCAGCACCCCGTCGATGTCCACTTCATCCAGAAGATGAACATAGTCGAGAATCGCCGTCAGCTGTTCTCCGAATGTCGTCAATTCGTCATCACTCAGCTTCAGCCTCGCAAGTGACGCCACTTTCTGAACTTCACCACGATCCATGACTCAATCCGCACGTCCGATGAAATTGGTAATTCCGCCAAATTTCAAGACCGGGAAAGCCACGCCTGCAGATGCAGATTCTGCACGCAAAAACGGCGTCAGTCAGGAGCCAGTCTCGGTCTTGAAACCACCGGTATTGTGATCAGAAGAGGTGCTGGTTACCAGCCATCGCTGTCTGAGTTTCCGACCGGCAGATTCCTGATTCGTTGATCTGCATTGCTGAGCTGCTTCATTGATGGGGCCATGGTTTGTACCATCCAATACTGAAAAAGGAGTGAGCAACATGGCTGCAGTGGCGTTCTACGATACAAAGTCCTACGACCGGGATTATTTTTCCCGAGCTTCCGGGGCTGACCAGATTGCCTTTCGCTTTCACGAATTTCGTCTCACAGGAGAAACAGTCACTACAGCCGCCGGTGCTGATGTGGTCTGTGTCTTTGTGAATGATCAGCTGGATGCCGCCTGTCTGAAAACTCTGAGTGGCCTCGGCGTGAAGCTCGTGGCACTGCGGTGCGCCGGCTTCAACAACGTCGATCTTGCGACCGCAAAGTCATTGGGACTCGGCGTTGTCCGCGTCGCTGCCTACTCACCTCACGCGGTAGCAGAACACACAATCACACTGCTCATGTCACTGAATCGCCGGATTCACAAAGCTTACAATCGAGTTCGAGAACACAACTTTTCACTGGCGGGGCTCGTCGGTTTTGACCTGCACGGTCGAACCGTGGGAATTGTCGGCACAGGCCGAATCGGCCGCATCACTGCAGAAATCTGTCGTGGATTCGGGATGAAGGTACTGGCCTATGATCCCTTTCCGCAGAATGACTGGGCCGGGCAGCACGGCATCGAGTATGTGCCGTTCCGGGATCTGCTGTCGTCGAGCGATGTCGTTTCGCTGCACCTTCCGCTGACTCCGGAGTCCCGATACCTTCTGAATGCAGAGACGTTCGCGATCATGAAGCACGGCGCCGTCCTGCTGAATACCAGCCGCGGAAAACTGATCGACACGACGGCTCTGATTGACGCGCTGAAATCAGGTCGACTCGGCGGTGTCGCGCTCGACGTCTACGAAGAGGAAGAGGGGCTGTTCTTTGAAGATCACTCCGCAGAAGTTCTTCAGGATGATGAACTGTCGCGACTTCTGACGTTCCCGAATGTACTCGTCACGGCTCATCAGGCCTTTCTCACTCACGAAGCGTTGAGTGAGATCGCTCGCGTAACAACCGACAACATTCTGCGTTTCGCGGCCGGAAGCCAGCTCTCAGAAGGTTCGGTTCTCGTGGAACCCGGAGGGGCGCAACCAACGCACGCCGGCAGTGGACACTGAGTTCGGCTGGATCACCGCCTGCGCGGGGATGACGGGAGTGCGGCTGTCTTTACCGATCTAACTCGGTGTATCCCTGCTTCACGGAATCACCGTTCACCGTTCACGCCGATACAGCAGCGGGAAGAACTGGCCGTCGAGCGGTTTGCTGGGCGGAATCACAGGAACCCCGTCCAGCAGCGGCTGATCCGACTGACTGCAGACTCCGTCACGAACATAGTTCATCACAACCGCCCGTCGAGGTCGCTCCGTACGGTTTTCAAACGAACCGTGAATCGTCAGCGGATGATGAAAGACACATTCCCCGGCACGCAGTTCCACCGGAACAGGCTTCCGAAAGGTTTCCCACTGTTCCTCAGTAAGTGCCTTTCGGATCGCTTCCATGTCACCCGCCAGTCCGGTCACCGGCAAAAGATTCCAGTGATGACTGCCCGGAATGTAGTGAACGCAGCCGTTATCGACAGTGCTGTCATCAAGGCCGATCCAGCAGGTCAGGTGAGCCATCGGCGACGTGCGTGTCCAGTAGGAATAGTCCTGATGCCAGGCGACCACACCACCATGCCGTGCCGGTTTGCAGAACAGCTGATCATGCCAGAATCGAACATCTCCCCCAAGAAGCTGCTCAGCACAGGTTGTCAGCGGCGCGTTCCAGAGTATGTCATGAAATCCGGGAGCAATTCTCCATGCTCCCAGTGCATGAAAGAGCACTCGCGAAGGATCTCGTGATTCATTCGAATTGTATTCGTACCAGAATTCCTTTCCCGGATGATTCGGCTCCGTGAGTCGACTCAGCTCTTCCCGAAGATGCTCTATCTGACCATCGTTCAGCATTCGCGGGCCGGTCACAAATCCGCGGTCCTGGAACTCCACGATTTTTTCAGGGCTCAGACGCCAGACGTCCCGATCCGATTCCGAAACCTGCCAGGGAAACAGATCGGAAACAGGCTGATGCTGAAGAGAAAGATCGGAAACCTGTGTCATGGTCGGAAGGAATACCTGTTAGGTCAGAAGAACGCATTTCAAAAACGAAACAGGCACCCTTGCGGTCGCAGAGTTTGAATGAAAAGAGCGCGTCCGTCGGGAGTCAGCCCCGTTTTCGAAACCACCTGTTAATGAAAAAAATGCCGACAAAGCCTGCGGGCTTCAGTCGGCACTTCTGAGGGATCTCCACTTTGAACAACTGAAGGCAGGGGACAATCAGTGCTGGAAGAGGAATTCCTTGCTGTTGATAATCGCCCACGCCACGTCTTCCAGAGCCGCAGTCCGATTCTCACTGGACGCGACGTGCTTCCGGGCAGTTTCCATTTCCGCAGCCGCCGGATGCCGACTCAGTCCCGCAAGATAAAGCTGATCAATGATCTCTTCATCCGTTTTCCCCTGCTTGATTGCCTGATGAAGCAGACCGTCGTCTGAACGCAGTTTTTCGTGAACAGTCGGGCCGTTGATCAGCTGAAGAGCCTGAGAAAGATTGCTGTCAGTGGATCGCTCACATTCGCAGGCCAGTTCCCGCTGAGGCTGACCGAATACCTGCAGGAACTTGTGACCTTCCGGCGGATCCACGAGCTGCACAGCCAGAGTTCCGGCAGGCATTCCCTTGAAGTCTTCCGGCTGACCAGTGACCGCACAGATGGCATCCAGAAGCTGTTCTGCTGTCAGCATCCGGTTCGTTGCATGGCTGAAGTAGGTTTCATCGTCAGCATTATACTTATTTCGCTGTGAACTCAGCTGATAAACCCGGCTGGTCATGATCTGACGGATCAGGTGTTTTGCAGAGAATCCATGCCCTGAAAGTTCAGCGGCGATGTATTCCATCAGTTCCGGGTTCGACGGTGGATTGGAATCCCGGAAATCGTCCACCGGATCCACAATCCCCTTACCCATCACGTGTCCCCAGATTCGATTCGCAACGGACTTCGCGAAGAAAGGATTGCTTCCGCTGGTCAGCCATTCCGCAAAGACCTGCCGACGGTCCTGATCAGCAGGAACATCAACGTCTCCCTGCAGAAGCAATCTGACTTTCATCGTTTTCCCGGTTCGCGGCTGAGTCACATCGCCGCTCTCACTGACGAAGATGAATTCGTCGTCAGGAGATCCGGTCTCCTTGCGACCAACTCGCTTGAACGCGGCCGCGATTCCGTAGTACTCATTCTGAGTCCACTTCTCAAACGGATGATTGTGACACTTCGCGCACTGAATCCGGATTCCCATGAACAGCTGGGAAGTGGTCTCCGTGGCGTCAATCTCATCACGGCTGGCTTTCCAGTACAGTGCTGCAGGATTCTCCTGAGTACTGCCCGTCGCTGTCAGCAGTTCGCGAGCAAACTGATCGAGCGGCATATCATTCTTCACAACGTCAAACAGCCATCGTCGCAGTCGATGAACACCCGACGGTGAAACTCGGCGGCTGTTGCTTCGAAGCAGATCACCCCATTTGAGTGACCAGAAAGTTGCGTAATCATCGCTGGCCAGCAGCCGATCGATGAGCTTCTCACGTTTGTCCGCAGACTGATCATCAAGGAACGCGCGGGATTCTTCTGAGGTCGGCAGACGGCCGGCAATATCCAGAGTCGCTCGACGCAGAAAATCCGAATCAGCACAGACTTCCGAGGGCTCAATCTGAAGATGCTGAAGCTTCGCAAAGACCAGCTTGTCGATTTCATTCACAGCCTGAGGATTCGGCCATTTGAAGTCAGATCGCTCCGTCAGGAATGAGAGCTGTGTGGTGGACATTTTGTCCAGATATCGAGCCAGAATCGTTGCTTCACCACGACCTTCACGATGAGCCACACCTTCTGCGGTCACTGACGCAATACCCTCATCAGAGGAATCAAAGGCTGTCAGAGCGGTCACATCTCTTACAGATCCGTCACTGAAATACCCCTGCACGATCAGCTGCTGACGGTCAACACCATCGCGAAGCACTCGCGGCTTCGGCAGGAGTTCAATCCGATCGAGTGTCGGCGAACCCTCAGGAGCAGTCTTCATTCCCTCGGCAATCCACTGCTTCAATACCAGGTGACTAGGATCATTCAGATGAAGTCGGCGACCTCCGCCGTGAGCCACCTGCATCAGCGGCTTCCGGAGCAGCAGACTCTCATCAGGAGCCAGAATATTCGAACGTCGGTTGAAGAACTCGCCGCGGAGCGTCACCAGATCGAGTTCCGGATCATATCCTCGCAGCGAAAGACGAAAGCCACCCTTCCCGGAAGGAGAGCCGTGACATGCTCCCATGTTGCATCCGGACTTCGTCAGTGCAGCGAGAACTTCTGTATGGAAGGGAACAGGGTCCGGCAGTTCAATCCCCAACACAGTCACCTTCACTTCACTGGTGACGGTACCCGACTTCACAGTAACCGTCGCCGAACCGTTTCCGACGGGTTTCACGACTCCACCGCTGACCTGAATGATTTTCTCATCGGAAGAAACGTATTCCGCGTTCGTCGTCAGATCCTGAATTCCCGGCTGCCCCGGATTTCCTGTCACGACCAGCTGCTGCTGTGATCGAGGACCTCGCAGCTGAAATTCCGCAGGAATGACGTCGATCGCAGTCACGGGTGCCAGCGTCGGTTTCGATGTCGCAGCATCCTCCCCGACTGCGTACGGAGACCCAATCGAAGCGGCCGTCAGAATCATGGTCAGAGCCAGATTCATTCCGCATCGTTTTGCCACGTTCGGGTGCACAGAATCCATCTTGAATCCCCTCGTACAGACTTTCGACATCATTCGAATCCTGATTCGCAGTCGGCCGCAGTCATGGCAACCGTTATCAATTATCAACTACTTTGCAGCTTCAGCAGCAGCAGCAGCCGGAGTCACTGTCACTGTGACCGACGGTAAAGGCTGCACAACAACATTCTTGTCATCTTTTTTGCTTGTACCCTGAGCGAACAGAGTGAACTTTCCTGCAGGAGCATCAGCAGCCGCAGCGATTGTAATCACAGCATCCGTGGCGGCCATTGAGGCTCCCGTAACCGTAATTCCGGCTGGCAGCTGATCAGCTGGAGTCGCCAATGCGAGCTCAACCGGAAATGTCCAGTCTGCAGTTCGAACGGCCTTCACAGGCACAGTCACACTGGTTCCTGCCGCGACGGTCACCTGAACAGGATCAACCAAAAGAGAATACGGCACTGCCGGAGAAACGGCGGTGAAGAAATCTGTTCTGAGAAGTGCATTCCGAAACGGTTCTGCGGCCTTCGATGCCCTCGGCGCCAGCATCACTGGCGAGACAGCAACGGCGGGATTCTCGGGTGCCGATGCCGTAACCACGAGCGGACCTGCGTCATCATCAAAGGCATCTGGCTTTGCGTCAGTCGAAGTCAGCGTCAACGCCGCGGTTGACTGCCTGGCTCCCAGCCACACGGGTTCTGATTTCAGCGAAGCCGGCAGACCATGCAGACTCAACAGAACCGGCCCGTCGAAATGAATGCGACGCACGGTCAACAGCAGCGAAGCGTTTGCTCCGCGAGGAACGTTCAGCAAATCTGCTGGAGCGGTCACTTCCAGACGCCCGGCGGACAGATCCAACTCAAGGTCATAAGTCCACTCCAGACCGCTCTTTCCTGCCAGATCGCTGACTCGCAGGAAATAGTCTCCGGCAGCAGGCAGAGCGGCTGTCAGTTGCCCATCCAGTGATCCATAGTCATCTACCTCAGAAATCTTGCCACCTTCCGCATTGAACAGTCGAAGAACAAGATCAGATGCGCTTCCCACATCCCGAGTATGGCTGGTGACACAAAGCGATGCAGCAGCATCAACATGAATACGGTACCAGTCTTCATCGCCCCGTTTCTGAAATCGCCCGGCAATCAGACGAGTCTCGGGTGCGATGAGCCCGGCCTGATCCCGCTGATCATTCGGTTCCACCTCGACCATGGCTCCACCGTGGCTTCGAAGCACCGTGAGGATCGCACCGGAAACTTCCGGTGCACTCTTCCACGAGATCGGCGTCATAGTGCCGCTCAATGTTGGATTCACATCCGCCGAAAGAACTGATGACGCCGGAATCTCAGCAATCACCTGTCCGTCGGTACCAAGCAGTCCAACGGAGCTCTTATCAGCGATCACGCGGGGAGATGTCGATGCTACAACAGGGAACGTTCCGGCTCGAAGATGAAAGAAATGAGCCGCACCGCCCGCGTACTTCACGTCATGAATCTCGATGACATAGTCCCCGGCTTCTGCAGCAGTCACGATCACTCGAGCATCGCCATCTGTCCCCGGAACATTGTCGCTCCAGCCGACTTCGGTCCCCGACGGACTGAACACTCGCAGAACAGGATCCAGCGCCGAATTCATTCTCCGGGCCAGAACATCGACCGTGACTGTCTGCCCGGCCGTCAATGTCATTCGAAAGAATCGCGATTTCGCCGGATTCACCTGGCTCGCAACACAGCACGGCAGAGTCAGCACTGGAGCCGATCCGCGAACTTCGGAACCATCAAGAGTCGTGTGTGCCGGCAGATCATCAACAACGACCATGGACGCAGAGGAACAGGCCTGAGCCGTAATCACTCGGACCGGGTAAATTCCCGGAACAACCGTCGCCGCAACATCACCTTCGACGGCCACCGCGGCATCTGCATTCACATCGTGGCCGGCGACCGGGCGAAACTCCGCAAACGGCGTCCAGACTCGCTGTGGATTTTTCAATCCCGAGCCATGAATAGTCAGCACAGCATGCTGACCCGGCCGAAGCGTTGTCGTGTCGATTCGAGTGACTGCAGGCACCTGACCGGCCGCAAACTCCGAACAAAACAACATGCTCAGACACACTGAGTAAAGTATGCCCGAAAAACTAGTTTGTCTTCCCGCACGACTGACGACAGCGGAGACTGATCGCGTCGCTGAAGAGCGACCGTCAAAACGCGGTAACGAATGTGATTCGTATTTGTCAGCCATGAGGAAGGTATTTTTCACGGAACGACTGGCTGGGCGGGAATATTCAGAACCACGAGTCTAGGCACAGACTTCACCGTCGTCAAAGTGAAAGGTACCGATCATCTCCTTTCAACAGAAATTTGGCGAATCCCCTTTACAACCGGAAGTTCCACGCTTGACTGTTGATCACGTTCATTGAACGGAAAGGCAAGAGCCATCCAGCGAAGCAGAAACCGCAGGGCTCATACGCCTGGATCAACAGGATGGAATACCCGAACTTTCACTGCCGCCGCAGGCGTCGTATTGGGCATCGAGTCGCTGCGGTGACACTACGTCAGCCGTTGATCTCGTATCCAGCTTCAGTCATGCTGAACGGACGCAGGTTCTCTCGGGGTACAACCTGTGCAGAAGCATCCTGACGAGGGCGGCTGAACGTCCGTCAGCAGAGTTTTGGCTTCCGCCGCAACGCTGCTGTTATCATCCTGCCAGACTTTCAATTGTCACGGCAGTTGCCTTTGCGGCTATTGCTGCAGCATCAAGATACAGATGATCGTTCACCTTGAGTGAAGAACTCCACGTCATCGCTGAGCGGAATACTGTTCTGCAAATTCGAGCACCACGGAGTCGATCATCTGGCGGAGAAGATCGACCACGGCGTCGGTGAGGAATCGAAAGTTGCTTCGATTGAGCGATTCGCGATTTCGAATCGTTCCCTTGGTTGCGATTTCAAGTATATGAGCATCGGAGAACGGGCGAATCAAAATCTCCAGACGGCTGTACTCGGTCTTGCCGACACCCGCCTTCAGGATGAGATCGTCGCGAGTGATTCTTGCTCCCCAACCTTTTTCATTCAGCACGGAGCTGAACTCAAAGCCCGGGAAGTGATCACAGAGTTTGCGCAGACACTTTTCAATGTGATCGGTCAGATCATTTCGCAGCTCGGAATGGCGCGACCGAAGCTGTTCTTCAGAGACGGCATTCGTTGGCTGTCCACCGGACTCAGCTTCACGGAACTGCTGTCCCCGCTGAATTGCTTTCTGCAGTCGATCTTCAAAATCACTCATCGTTGTTCTTCTCACACTCAGCGTCAGCATCACACAATGCCATTCCACGGGCGATTATTGCAGTCTTCAGCCGGAAGGAACAGTCTGAACCACTGATTCAGAACCGAACATTCCGGGCCACTGCAACGATTCCGCTTTCTGTAACGGTCAGACCACGGGCGAGGTCTTCTTCTCGATCAAATCCGATGCGTGTATGGTCGGGAATCCGCACCCCCTTATCGATAATGGCTCTGTTGATCCGGCTGTGACGCCCCACTTCGACACCGTCGAACAGGATTGAATCACAAACGGTCGAGTAGCTGTTGATCCGAACTTCGGACGACAGAATACTCCGTTCCACAGAACCGCCGGAGACGATCGTACCGGAACAGACCATGCTGTCGACCGCCTGGCCAACTCGCCGCATGTCCGGATTCTGATCGTCATTGAACACAAATTTCGGTGGAGGCAGGGGGTGCTGGCATGTTCGGATCGGCCAGTCCCGATCGTAGAGGTTCAGTTCCGGATTAACGGAAATCAGATCCATATTGGCGTCGAAATAGGAATCCAGAGTCCCCACGTCTTTCCAGTACTCCGGCATCGAAGTCTCGGCATTCTGAAACGGCCAGGCCTGCACCTGACTGGTTTCGATCATCCCCGGAATGATATCCCGCCCGAAATCACGCTGACTTCCGGGGTCATTCGCATCGCAGCAAAGCTTCTCAAACAGGAACTCTGTGTTGAACACATAAATTCCCATGGAAGCAAGACAGCGAGCCGGATCACCAGGAATCGGATCCGGATCTTTCGGCTTCTCCCGAAACTTCACGATCCGGCGCCCCGAGTCCACCTGCATGACTCCGAAGCGTGTTCCTTCTTCAAGCGGGACCGGAAGGCATGCAATGCTGGCGTCGGCTCCTGACGCAATATGAGCCCCCACAAAGTCCGCGTAGTTCATTCGGTAAATGTGATCACCACTCAAAATCACAATGTACTTCGGACGCACTTTCTCGATCGTGTAGATGTTCTGATAGATGGCATCCGCGGTGCCAAGGTACCAGTTCTCATCGACTCGCTGCTCCGGAGGCCGCACGTTGATGAACTCCCCCAGCGCGGCGGGCAGAAAATGCCAGCCCAGCTGAATATGTCGTTCAAGACTGGCGGCCTTGTACTGCGTAACGACGAGAATCCGTCTGATCCCGCTGTTAACGCAGTTCGACAACGTAAAATCGATGATTCGAAAACATCCACCAAACGGAACAGCCGGTTTGCTGCGATCCCGAGTCAGGGGATCCAGACGCGACCCTTTGCCACCAGCCAGTACAACGGCAAGAACATTCTGCATGGTGCTTCCTTCAGGCGGCAGCCTTCCCCGGTGATTTCAAATCAGGACCTTCGGGTATTCCAGTTGATTCGCTGGAGTTTCGATGCGATTCTTTCAGCAGGTCAACAAGAAGATTGACAGTCTTCGCGGTGGCTCCCTGTTGAGCCAGTACAACTTTTCGAGCTCGATCGCCCAATTCTCGTCGCAGATCGGCATCCGAGGTCAGTCTGTTGAGCAGTTCCTGAAGTTCCTCAGGACGCTCCATCTGAACACAGGCTTCTTCACAACGAAACGCCTGCACAACGTCTCGAAAGTTCGATGTATTCGGCCCGAAGGTGATCACCGCTCCGAATGCAGCCGGTTCGATCATGTTCTGTCCGCCACGAGACCCAAAGCTTCCACCGACAAATGCGATATCGGCCAGTCCCCAGCAGGCACTCAGCTCTCCGATTGTATCCAGCAGGATCACGGGGCTTTCCGGAGAATCTACCTGCCGCTGAACCACCGATCCTGTGCCGGAAGAAAGAGTTTTATCTGACTGATCTGTTTCCCGTAATCCACCCGAGCCGAGCTTCGATCGCCTGACGAGCGGAATCCCCTTCTGAATACAGAGCGCCGCAACTTCGTCGAAGCGTTCCTGATGGCGCGGCACCAGTATCAGCCGAAGGTCCGGATATTGCTTTCGTACTGCCAGCCACGCATTCACAGCAGTCTCTTCTTCAGGAGACTGTGTGCTGCCGGCAATGAATACAATTTCGTTTTCTCGGATTCCGAACAGTGATCGAAGTCGGACAACGCCAGGAATGTTGCGATCTGTGGCGACACCGTCAAACTTGATCGAACCGGTCACAGAGGTTCGTGCTGCAGGAGCTCCCAGGCTGACAAGTCGTTCTGCGAACGCATCCGACTGTGCTGCAATCAGTGACAATCGGCGCAGCACCGGCGAAAACAGCGGTCGAATCATTCGAAAGCGACGCACGCTTCGATCACTCATTCGACCATTCACAACGGCGACGGGAATTCCCTGCCGATGAGCCTGAACGATGAAACCAGGCCAGAGTTCAAGCTCCATCAGGACGACCATCACGGGCCTGACGCGATTCAGAGCTCTCGAAACAGACGAGGAGAAGTCGAGTGGAAACCAGGAAACGGTCACTGCCGGAAAACGTTTCACAGCAAGATCGAACCCGGTATCCGTGGACGAGGTCACAAGGATCTGAAACTGATCGCCCGTGGCTTTCAGGAATTCGCTCACGACTTTCTGAAGCTGCACGACTTCGCCGACACTCACGGCATGAAACCAAACGACCGGTTTTTCACGAGACAGCAGCGGGAGCTGCCCCAGCAGCTTTTCAGCAATGCCACGTCGATATCTCCCATGACGGTAAGATCGCCACAGAATGACGGGGCTGATTGTCGTCAGCAGCATCAGGTAGACGATGTTCAGCAGCCAGAGCATCATGTGGAACTCCGTTTCCAGGAATGCGGATACTCCGCCGGATCAGCTACCGCAGCATTTCTTGTATTTCTTTCCGCTTCCGCACGGACATGGATCGTTTCTTCCGACCCGAGGCCCAAAGTTCACGATCGGTTCAACAGTCCGAATCGCTTCACCGGGCTCAGGCTCTCCGCCGCCGCTCGTTTCATATCGCGCCTCGGGTTCTTCCACCGGTGGAGCAACATCGTGAGCCGTGGCTGTGATCTGCCAAAGTGATCCGACAAAGTTCGGGCTCTCATGTTCAATTCGGAAGATCAGCTGCGTTACCTGTTCGCCGATCCGATCCCACATGCTGTTGAATGCTCGTCGGCCTTCACGTTTGTATTCCGTTCGGGGATCTTTCTGAGCGTATCCGACGAAACCGATCCCCTGACGGAGATGCCCCATGAAGTAGAGGTGATCTTTCCAGGCCGTGTCGAGAATCTCCAGCAGCACCGATCGTTCAGTCTGCTGCATCTCCGGACGATAGATGCGGTCAAATCCCTGCAGGACGGCTGCTCGAGCTCTTCCCACAGTCGCGTACTTCAGGTCGGTTTCTGACAGTGTGACACGCAGTTCCGAAGCTGCCCAGCGAATCAGTTCGGCGGCTTTGTCTTCTTTCAGCAGCGTCGTCGGATCCTGAGCAGCAGCTCCCAGAAATGCATCGAGCTTCTGACTGACAGCTGAACGATCCGGACGCGATGCGAGGTACTTTGAACTCACACTGCAGAGTTCTGAGTAAAGTTCATCCGAGGTCATCGCCGCGAACTTCTCGGCATCAAACTGAGTGCCGAATCGGATGGTTGCCCAGCGAGCCAGTCGTTCGCGATTCGATTTCTCACCGTGTGATCCATCACCACTGAGAAAGTTATGCATCCCCACTGTGACCGGGTACGACACTTCTTTCTCGTCATAACGAGCTCGAATACGCGACTTCAGAAACTCAATGACCTGTTTCTGATCGAGGCTCTCGAAGTCTTCCGGCTTCACCGTCAGCATGAAATGAAAGTTCGCCCATCCGGCCAGCGAGCGGTACGGATACTGCGGATGCAGAAACTCCTGCAGCTCCGAAAGATCCCAGCGAGCCATTGCCTTCTGAGCTTCCTGCAGAAGCATGTCACAGAGTTCAGCGCGATCGACTTTTCGAAGATCGCGATCATTCAGATTGAGCCCGAAGTGGCGGTTGGCCCATTTGGTCATGGCCACCCAGTTCCAGTCGGATCGGTCTTCCGAATCTACCGGCAGATTGATCTCGAGCTGTTCGGTAATCAGGCCTTCCGCCTGACGTTCTCCTTCATCTTTCAGGTACACCTGAAGCTCTTCGAATCGATAATCGCGAATCGAAGACGACTCAACGTCCAGATGCAGTGTCTGCGAAACCCACTGAACGATGGAATCCCAGCGGTAGTTCTTGTCCAGATAATGAGCTGTGGAACGGTCGATCTGAGCGTCCATCATTCCCAGTACAAGCACGCGACAGTCGGAACCATCAAGAATGCTCTGCCGATAGGAGTATGTTCGCTTTCGCTGCTCGTCCATCACCTCGTCGTATTCGAGGAGATTCTTTCGCTGATCGAAATGCTTTTCTTCGATCTTCTTCTGAGCTCCCTCAACGCGTCGAGTCACCATCGGACTAATGATTGGTTCACCTTCAGTGAGCCCCGCCCACTGCATGATCCGTTTCACGAAGTCGCCCGCAAACAGGCGCATGAGCTTGTCGTCAAGGGAAATGAAGAAGCGACTCGATCCCGGATCCCCCTGACGACCAGCTCGACCTCGCAGCTGAAGGTCGATTCGACGAGCGTCGTGACGTTCGGTTCCGATTACATGAAGCCCGCCCAGTACGGAGACTTCCTTCGCTTCTGCGATCATGCCTTCGCGTTCTGCGATCTCTTTCGTCAACGCATCCCATTCAAACTTCGGCACTTCGAGACGCGACGCATATTTTTCCTTCAGCTGCTCCCAGGCAGAATGCTCTGGATTTCCGCCGAGCACGATGTCAGTTCCTCGACCGGCCATATTGGTGGCGATGGTCACGGCATTCTTTCGACCTGCCTGAGCGACAATCTCCGCTTCTCGTTCGTGCTGCTTGGCATTCAGAACGTCATGCCGTACTCCCCGGCGTTGAAGCTTACCGCTGAGCATCTCTGAAAGTTCAATGGACGTTGTGCCCACCAGGATCGGTCGTCCGGTTTTGTTAACCTCACAGATCTCTTCAAGAACCGCGTTCCACTTTTCTTTTTCCGTCCCGTAAATATTGTCTGGAAAGTTGATTCGCTGCATCGGGCGGTTCGTCGGAATGGCAACGACATCCAGCTTGTAGATTTTCCAGAACTCTTCGGATTCCGTCATCGCCGTTCCGGTCATCCCGGCCAGCTTTTTATAGAGCCGGAAATAATTCTGAAGAGTGATCGTCGCGAGAGTCTGCGATTCTTCCTTGATCCGCACGCCTTCTTTGGCTTCCACAGCCTGATGCAGCCCGTCGCTCCACTGACGACCTTCCATCTTTCGACCGGTGTTCTCATCGACGATGACAACCTCATCACGTTCCACTACGTAACTGACGTCACGTTTGTAGAGATGATGAGCCTTGAGCGCATTATCAAGGAGATGCGGCCATTCCATGTTGCCGGCAGTGTAAAAACTTTCGACTCCCGCCAGCTGTTCAGCACGGCGGACGCCTTCTTCTGTCAGATGGCAGGTGTGGTCCTTTTCCTTGACCTCGAAATCGACCCCATTGCGAAGCTGACGCGCAATGTTGTCGGCCAGCGGATACTTTTCGAGATTGTCGTGAGCTGGTCCCGAAATGATCAGCGGAGTACGCGCTTCGTCGATCAGGATGTTGTCGATTTCGTCGACGACCGCATAATCCAGGCGTCCCTGAACCTGCTGTTCTGCAGTCGGCTTCATATTGTCGCGCAGATAATCAAAGCCGAACTGATTGCTGGTTCCGTATGTGATATCGCATGCGTAGTGCCGCTGACGTTCCTGTGAATCCATCTGAGACTGGATGGCACCGACAGTCAGACCAAGGTTCAGATAAATCGGCCCCATCCATTCCATGTCGCGGCGAGCCAGATAATCGTTCACCGTCACCACATGGACTTTTCCGGCGAGCGCATTCAGATAGGTCGGGAGCGTCGCGACGAGCGTCTTGCCTTCCCCCGTCACCATTTCTGCGATCATTCCGTGGTGCAGAAAGTATCCACCGATCATCTGCACGTCATAATGACGCATGCGGAGAAAACGACGACCTGATTCACGGACAGCGGCGAATGCTTCGGGCAGCAGATCGTCCGTGGTTTCGCCGGCACGAAGACGCACGCGAAACTTCGCGCTGATCTGACGAAGCTCCTCATCCGTGAGCTTCTGCATCGCCGGTTCCAGCGAGTTGATTCTGTCGAGCAGAGATCCGGGGACAATCGAGGTGACGCCCTGCCGATCCCTGACAAACCCGAGCCGCTTCATTCGACGTTCGTTGGAGGATCCGAACAGTGACGTGATGCCACGCTCGATCTTCGATGTCGTCGCATTGAAGAAGTCGCCAACTTTTTCCAGAAGTTCCATGTGTGACCGACAATTCTTTAAATAAACTGCATCCTGACTGAACTCCTGAAACCTGCCCGCCCGGGGCAGTTCCAGGAAATAAATCCGGCTTTGTGCTTGCTGCACGATGCCTGCCAGTCCGGCAGACACCGATTTTCGCTGTGCTCAGTGTTCGCGGAAAGTCGTAAGTCCTGAGCTGCGAAGTGTATTTGATCTGTTTCCGACGGGTCAATCCCGTCAAACACCAGCAGATGGCGGGAATAAACAATCTGCGAATGACAGGGCAATCGCCTGCAATGATGCAGGAACAGCAAGAGTCATTCCAAATCGCCGGGGTTTCTGATCCGGATTTCTGCGACAGTCTCAAAAATCGGCAACTCCAAAGAACTTGTGACTTCGCTCTCGCGCCGTGGATTGTATCATGAAATCATCCGGGAACTTCGGGAGTGATGAGTAGATTCTGCCGGCCTCTGCGAATCGCCACATCCCTCGCTGACGGAGAATCCTGTCTTCCCTTGTATTCGAAGCGAGCAGCCGCGTGACATTTTTTCCATGCCGACAGACGCGACGGGAACTACTCTGGCAGATGGGCGGCGGATTCACCGGGCTCGCCATGACGTCGCTCCTGCAGAATGACGGCTTCTTTGGTCGCCACGCCGTCGCTGCTCCAGAAGGACCAATTGCGTCGATGGCTGTTCGGCCGGCGCATTTTCGCAAACCCGCGAAAGCCTGCATCTTTCTAATGATGAATGGGGCTCCCAGTCAGGTCGACACGTTCGACTATAAGCCAGCGCTCGAAAAATACGCCGGGCAGCCTCTGCCTGAGGGTAAACGCTACATCAATTCCGGAGGTCGTCGGGTTGGTTATCTGACGCCTGCGTTCCGCCGATTTCGTCCCGGCGGGGATTCGGGACTGCTGATCAGCGACTATTTCCCCAATGTCCGAAAACATGCAGACAAGCTCGCCGTGGTTCGTTCCTGCCACACCGACAGCCACGCTCACGGATCTGCGCTGGTCGCGATGAATACCGGCAAGACATTCATCGGACGCCCGTCACTTGGATCGTGGTGTGTCTACGGACTTGGAACTGAGAATCAGAGCCTTCCGGGATATGTCGTGATCCTCGACAAACGTGGCGGCCCGATCGGAGGACAGCCGAACTGGTCGAGTGGATTCATGTCAGCTGCATATCAGGGGACCCTGTTTCGGCCCATCGGTGACCCGATTCTCGACCTGCGCGGTCCTGACTATCTCAGTCGTGATGCTCAGCGAGAACAGCTGGATCTGCTTCAGCAACTGAATCAGAAGCACCTTCAGTCACGTCCCGGTGGTGATGAACTCGCAGCGCGAATGTCATCGTACGAGCTTGCCTACCGCATGCAGTCTGAAGCGCCGGAGGCTGTCGATCTTTCGCAGGAAACTGAACAGACTCTGGCGATGTACGGAGTGGGATCACAGCCGACGGATGAATTCGGCCGGAACTGTGTTGTCGCGAGAAGGCTGGTGGAGCGAGGTGTTCGGTTCGTACAGCTCTACTCCGGCGGCGGACATCTGGAAGAGACCTGGGACGCTCATGAAAGTATCGAGAAGAATCATGGGCGACACGGAGCGGAAGTTGATCAGCCGATCGCTGCACTTCTGACTGATCTGGAAGAACGCGGCCTGCTGGATGAAACGCTCATTGTCTGGGGCGGAGAATTCGGACGAATGCCGTTCAGCGAAGGACAGAATGCCCCGGGACGAAATCACAATCCTTATGGTTTCTCCATGTGGCTCGCCGGTGGTGGAGTGAAGGGCGGAATCAGTCACGGTGAGACGGATGACTTCGGATTCGAAGCCGTCGTGGACCGCGTCCACCTGCACGATCTTCACGCAACAATCCTCCATCTCATGGGGCTTGACCACGAGCTCCTGACCTACTTCCATCAGGGGCGAGACGAAAGTCTGACAGACGTCTTCGGGACAGTCGTGCAGAACATTCTTTCCTGACCCCTGGACTGCGGCAGCCCTGCTGCCGCTTTCCTTCCACAGCCTGCTGTGGAAGATTTCTCGATTTCATGGTTTTTCGAAATCGAACAAGACAAAAAAAAACACACAGCAGCAGGCTGCTGAAAGAAAGCTGCAGCGGGGCTGCAGCACTCCAGATTACTCCCCGTCTTCGGCGGCGATTTCGTCGTACTTGAAGCTCAGGATGGTCTTCAGCCAGGCAGGTGTGACGGATTCTTTGAATCTCTTTGCACTGCACCATTTCCAGGCGGAACCGACCTGGACCAGACCATGATGTACGGCATTCTGATGGACATAATTCAGACGAGCGAGATAGCTCTGCTGAAACGTCAAATGAGTCTCACGATAGTTGTGCCATAGCCGAGTCCTTCCCGGCTTCTGTTCACGGCGATTCAGTTCTTTGGTCGTGAGACTGTGCAGTTTCTGAATCATCCGGCTGAGTGACTCCGCAGAGCTGGCCCCGGTCGGACTATGGGCTACGAAGTGATAGTGGTTCGACAAAACACACCATGCTTCCAGGCTCCACCCGAACTCATTCGCCAGTTCGAAGAATTTCGCTTCGAACCAGTCTTTCATGACGTCTTCGGCGAGGAGGTGCCGTTGACCTCGAGTACGAGCTGTTACGAAGTAGACACCACTCTGAGCCAGCCGATGCGGAGGAGCATGCGGCCAATCCTGCGTACCCTTAGCTGCCCGTTCCGAGTCCGGTAGCGCCATCGTCTGTTCCTCAAGGGGTAAGTCATCGTTGTTCATCAGTTCTGGACTGCGGCAGCCCTGCTGCCGCTTTCGTTCCACAGCCTGCTGTGGAGCGACTTCAGATTCATATTCAAAGAGATTTCAAAGATCAATGGTCAGCAGCAGGCTGCTGAAAAAAAAGCTGCAGCAGGGCTGCAGCAGTCCAGATCGGAGAACTCAGACGGCTTTCGCGAAGTTCTGACAGTAGAACCAAGTGCCGGCGGCGTTCTTCACGGCACTCAGTCCGATGTGAGTGATGTCCGTGGAAAGAATGTTTGCACGATGCCCGGGGGAGTTCATCCAGCCGGCAACGACCTGAGCGGCGCTGGTGTAACCGAAGGCGATGTTCTCACGATACACGGAGTATTCGAATCCGGAGTAGTCCATTCGTGATGTCACTGTTGGAAGCCTGACACCCCACAGGTTGTGGTTGTGTGCCGCTGTCGTTCCGATCACCGCACTGCGGGAAGCCATCTGATTGACATGCTGATTCGCGGCACAGGCAATCTGAGCACTTACGGTCAAAGCCGCAAGGCCGCGTGAGGTTCGTTCCAGATTCGTGAGCCGAACGATCTCCATTTCGAAGGCATTCATGGTGTAAACACGGTTGGCCGGGCGCTGAAACAATGAGTTGGTTCCGGTGCCACCTGTCATGGTGTTGACACCACCACCGCCCCAGATCGAATCGTTTCCGCCGCGACCGTTCAGCACATCATTTCCCATGGAACCATGAATGTAGTCTGTGCCGCCGCCGCCGTTCACAGTATCGTTGCCCCAACCACCGAAGATAATGGTCATCTTCTGGATGGATTCGCTCACTGTGATGTTGTCATCTCCACTCTCGCCGACAATCACGATGGCTGACACAGAAGCACTGTTGAAGCTCTTCCCAGCGACTGTGATCAGGTTTCCGGATGTCGTGACATTGATCGTATCGGAGTTACTGGTTCCGCGAACCACGAGGTAACCGTTTTCCAGAACGGGAGTTACCGTCGTGACAACGCTGGGAGCACTCTTGACGGCAACCTGAGCTCCGGCCGGAAGATCCACCAACTCTTCGTTCAGCACACCGTCGACGGCGGCAAAGACACGATCGAGGCTCTCACGATCGAGGAGCACATTGTGCCCGGCACCTCCATGAATGAAGTCTCTGCCAGTTCCACCCTGAATCATGTCGTCTCCGCCACGACCGTAGATCGTGTCGTTTCCGATGCCGCCGTCGAGTTCATCTGCGGCACTTCCACCGATGAGAACATCGTTTCCGGCACCACCGAATGCACTTGCCGGGCGCGATGTCTGATTGCGGAATCGGTCGTTACCGTTTCCGCCCTCGAATGAGATGGCCTCAACTGAGTGAGCCGGAAAACTTCGAATATGTCCGGAACCAGCTTCGCGAATTCGAATGTTCTCACCAGCCTGATCCACGGTCACATTGGTTGCCGTGTTGCTGCTTTGAATGACCAGTGTTCCCTGGCTGACGAATGCATTGGTGACCGAAAGCAACTGACGTGATTCCAGACCTTCGAGTCCCGCCTCGGCGGTCTGAACTCGTCGTCTCCGGCGAACTGCATCGCGGAGCATGAAAACACGTCGAAAAGTCGTCAGCAGGTTCTGGAGAGCATGCATCGTAGTCGTCCTCAGCTTTCTGATCACTGAATCCCGTGCGGTCAGTCCAGCTTTCGCAAGGTGACCCCGTACCGACGGGATGTTTCTGAATGGGAAAAAACAACAGGATGCTCTGAAAAACACTCAGAACACCACTGGCTTCACCACTCAGCGGAAACGACGACGATCTGTGACAGCTTTTTTTGAATTTCGGATCAGGCGGTGGGGGATTCAGTCGGATTCTGAACATCCGTGTCTGTCAGACCACATTTTCTTCGGATGTAATCCTGAAATGCCCAGACGAGTTCTTCCAGAGTGCTGATCGTTCCATGAAACGGGCTGTTGCGCATCCCTTTCTGGAGATCAGGATAAAGACGAGCATCTTCTGCGAGAACCTGGCGGATGATCTTCGCCTTCAGACCTCCCCAGAACTTTGTGATCGTTCGGGACACTGCCGTTTCATTCTCGGCTCGCAGTGTGAAAACATGGACAGTCATGTGGCAGGTTTCCGGCGACGTCGGGTAGACGACCATCACCTGCAGCATCGCATCGATTCTCATCATGAACAGATTGGGGAACGTGTGGTGCAGTCGATATCGATGAGTGCACCCGGGCTGAAGGTGCGGAAGCAGACGATCCGCAATCCAGTTGTAATATGCCGGTGATACAATCGGAGATCGCATGATGGTGCCATCCGGCGTAATCACATGTTCGATTTCCTCTTCCGTGCCGAAACTCACCAGCGTTTTCGGATGAACCGTCGGCACATGGTAAGCCTCGACAGTGTTCTCCACGACAACCTTCCAGTTGGCCTCAAAGTCGTAGCTCCACGTATCGGCCTGTCGCCACCGAGCTGCCGGAAATTCATCACAGACAGGAATCAGCGGACCGGGTACTGAACCCAGGTCCGGAGCATCATCGTTCAGATTCACGAAGATCATCGGTCCGCGAACTTCGGTGCGAAACTTCTTCAGACACTCCGGACCACCAGGCATGGGACGAAAGTTCTGAGCAAACGGGATCTTCCCGGTGTGACCATCTGAATTGAATTCCCAGCCGTGGTACTGACATGTCAGCACCGCGGAATGCCCACTTGGCTCATGGCTCAGCAGACAGTGCCGGTGCGGGCAGACATTCAGAAATGTATGCACTGATCCCTGAAAGTTTCGGACGATGATCGGGGTACCGAAGAGTTCCCGCGTCAGAAAGTCACCGTCGTTCGGAATGTCGCTGAGACTCCCGACAACCTGCCATGACGGCCGGAACAGCAGGCGAATTTCCTTCTGGTAATGTTCAGGACAGAAATACAGATCCGGCTTCAGAACATGCGGAAGGCGACACTGGTTGACAAACATGCTGAAACACCTGATTCATCGGCCCGAGAGCACCTATCGATACTGACGTGTCCACTCGATGAGTTGCTCGAGCTTCTGTTGAGCTGCTCCGGAAGTCAGAGCATTCCTGGCAGCCGCGACCGCATCCGACAGAGATTCACAATAACCATATGCGAGCAGTGCCGCGGCCGTGTTTGCAATCACAATCGACGCTGCCGGTGAAGTTTCTCCCGAAAACACCGAACGAATCGTTGCAGCACTCTCCGCCGCACTTTTCACTCGCAGCTGATCAACACGACACGGCGGAAGATCAAAGTCGGAAGGATGCCATTCGATTCGCCTGACCTCACCGGATGAGACGCGATACACGACTGTCGGGCCCCAGAGGCAGACCTCATCCAGCTCATCATTTCCGCAGACAACAAACGCTGTCGTACTTCCCAGTTCCTTCAGTGCGGTTGCGAGCAGCTCTGCTCTGACATTGCTGCTGGTTCCCAGCAGCTGAAACTGAGCCCCCGCCGGATTTGTCAGTGGTCCCAGAAAATTGAAGATTGTCGGAAAGCCAAGTTGCTTTCGAATCGGTGCTGCATGCTTCATTGCACCATGAAGCAGAGGTGCAAAACAGAATGCGATGCCTGTTGCGTCGAGACAATTGCCCGCCTGTTCTGCAGTGAGCCCGATGTGAACCTCGAGGGCTTCCAGAACATCGGCCGAACCGCTCGAACTGGAAACGCTGCGGTTCCCATGCTTGGCAACCGCCACTCCGCAGGAAGCTGCGACGATGGCCGTGGCTGTACTGATATTGAACGTATGCAGCTGATCTCCGCCGGTGCCACAGGTGTCGAGCAGCGGACTGCGGCTGCTTGCGATTCTGGAGACACGATCTCGCATCGCTCGAGCTGCTCCGACAAGCTCCGATGCGACAACACCCTTCGCCGCCATCGCGGTAAGAAATGCTGCGATATCGATCGCATCACAATGCCCATCCATGATCGTACCGATGCAGAGATTGACCTGATCAGCGGTCAGATCCTGCCGTTTCAGCAACTGAGCCAGAGGTGTCTGCAGACATTCGTGCATTGAGGCAATTCACTACTACGGAAAGAAGAAAACATCAAAGCTGCAAGTTGACTGTGTGACCCGAGGTTTCGGTACGAACGCGAACTTTCAGTCGTTCCCTGGTTCTGGCTGCTGAAAGAACTTCAGATCTCCGCCCGACGTTCCTATGATACCGAGCAGACACAGACTGTCTGCAACGACATTCATGACGATCGACGGCATTCGGCAGCTTCATCCTGCCGCTTTCGCGGAGCCGAAGTTTACCGTGACACCGAATGATCTCACACGCGATAACGCACCACTCGAGCTGGAATTTCCAGGAACAGAGTCTGAGTGTTCCTACCTGCCCGAGCAGCGTGCAACGATGACTTATCGGCTGGCATATGAACTGTCAGCAGCTCGCTATGAACAGCTGCTGTCGCGAGGCTGGCGTCGTTTCGGCCGTACTCTGTTTCGACCGGTCTGCGCCACCTGCCGAGCCTGTCGCAGCGTGCGCGTACGACTTCCGGAATTCACTCCGTCAAAAAGTCAGCGAAGAACGCTGAAGAATAATCCCGGGATCGAAATTGTTGTCGCTCGTCCCGGTCTGACGGACGAACACATCGATCTTTACAACCGGTACCACATGGATATGCACCTCCGACGACAGTGGCCGGTCCGCAGTACCACTCCTGAAGAATACTTCGGGGCATTCCTGGACGGGAAGTTTTCGTTTTCCCGGGAGTTTCAGTACCGCAAAGACGGCCGACTGATCGGGCTGGGGCTCGTTGATATGACGTCGAACGCCATGTCCAGCATCTATTTTTTTCACGATCCCGCCTGGCGAGACAATGCTCCCGGAACATTTTCGATTCTGAGTGAGATTGCGGAGGGGCAGAAATCCGGGAAGGCGTGGCTGTATCTCGGCTACTACATCCGTGACTGCCAGTCGATGAATTACAAAAACCGATTCCATCCTCACGAGTTTCTTCAGAGCTATCCGCCGGATGACCAGGAGCCACGCTGGTGTCCACCGGAATCGGCTGCGTCAGATCCCGAATAAGTCGCAGTGCTCCGCTCAACACGGACCGTCGAATCAGTTCGGACGTTCGAATTCCGTGAACCAGTTTTCGTTCATCTGCACATGACGGATTCCGAATCGCCGCCACGTGTAGGTCACGTGAATCATTCCATCACTCGTCTGGATCACGCAGGGATACGAGTACTCGCCGGGATTCGATTCCAGCGTGAGCGGCTTTTCCCAGGTTTTCCCGTCGTCGATGGACCGTACGATGTTCAGTGGCGTTCGAGCATCCGGAGAATCATTGTAGATCAGAATCAGATGTCCGTTCTTCAATCGAGTCATCGAGATCCCCGAATCCGGATTGTTGACCGATGTCGGCACAGCCTTCGACCAGTTTAATCCCTCATCCTTTGATTCCACCTGAGTGATCTTCGGAGCCATTCTCATGAGGGCGAAAAGTGTTCCATCGTCACGCTGAGCGAGCGCAGGCTGGCTTCCGCCGCCGACCATCGGGCTCATCGTCCAGGTCTGCCCGTGATCGGCACTTCCCAGAAATACAGATCCCTCTTCGCCACCAATTACAGCTTCCACGGGGATCACGATTCGACCACTTCGCAGAGTGAGTGCATTGTTTCTCGGAACTGCCCACGTCCCTTCGGGAACAGAAAACGGACGATCTTCTGTCCAGGTTTTCCCATGATCTTCGGATATCCGATACATCAGCCGACAAAGATCCCAGCCGGATCCACGCCGAATGGGTCGAGCTGATTCGAGGCGAGCCCAGACCAGCCACAACCTTTTCAGGCCATCGACAAACAGAATTCCGTTTCCGGGTGGCTGCTTCGGATCACTGATGACCGGCTCAGGCTTACTCCAGCGATCTTCGCCGGGACGTAGTCGTGCCAGAAACAGTGTTTCGTCGTCCGCAGATTCGTAGGTGCCTCCGTACCAGAGACACAGCAGATCTCCGTTGGCAGCTTCCGTGAGTGTCGAACAGTGATAGGCCGATGCACCGGGAATGTGATCAAAAATCATCTGCGAAGAGAATCTGACATTCCCCCACAGGTCCGCGCGTTCCACTGGCGGCAGATCCGCTGTGATCGGTGTTCCGGCACCCGGGACATCGGGAACCTCCACGGGCACTCCTTCCAGAAGTCCCAGAATTGCCATTTCCAGCGAACGGATCCAGAGCGGAAAATCCGTAGCGATTGGCGCTGAGGGGTAGTGCATTGAAGCCTTTTTCCGCGGAGGCTCTTCGGCACCACCAGGGCCACCACGGAATCTGAGTCGCCCGGCTTCATCAAGCAGAAAGATTTCCGGCGTTACTGATGCACCGAAGCGTTTCCGAACTGTCCCTTCAGGATCTCGATAAACGGGAAAGATGATGCCGCGTTTCTGCATCCAGTCGCGAATCTCCTCCGAGGATTGATCCGGATCCGACACGATGCCGACATAGAGAATTTCTTTTCGCCGATACTTCTGATGAATCTCGCGAATCATTTTCAGCTGTGATTCGAGGACAGGGCAGCGAGTCGACAGAAAAATGATGGCCGTTCCGGGTCGCTTCCCATAGTTGTTCATCACATGCTGATAGTCCCCGAGACCTGAAAGAACAAGATCACCCGCAGCTTCGCCTCGCTGCAGAGAATCGGACACCTTTCCAGAAGCACCACCAGTGTTTTGAGCAACACGCTGACCGACAACTCCGCTCTGAACTTCGCTTTCATATGCTTCTCCGGCCAAAGTCATGGCGGAGGGGCACAGATTCATTCCGTGCATCATCAGAGCGGCAACGACGCTCAGAAGTCTTACTCTTTGAGACAACTCAAATGATTGAGTAAGAGCTCTTCTGTAAACCTGATCTTTCATTGTGATATCACCGTTCTGAAATGCATCGTTCTGAAATGAACTGTCTTGCGAATACAGAATTTCATCTTCTCGTCATTCCCGCGCAGGCGGGAAACCAGCCAGAGCTCACTCAAATACTACGTCGCCTTGCGTTCGCTTGTGTGCCACTGGCTGCGCCAGTCCTGTTGGCTGAAAAACACTGGCATAGCCAGTGGCACACATCAATTGATCTTTGACAGAGCAATTGCCGTCCGGTTTCACTCCCAACGAACGGCTCGCGCCGTTTCGATCATTTGAATTCCTGAAGCTCTCAGATTAGAGGGGATCTCATTCATTATCGTTATGACAGGAACCATGCCCAACTACTTCGCCTCCCGCTCGACGTCTGTTCGTCTGACATCCTGAATCGCTCGTCGCAGAAGATTATGAGTCATCTGAATCACGCGATCATCCGGACCATGCGGACGACTCCAGTGCGACCACGGCAGCGTGTGCCCCGGCGGACTGCTCAGCCCCTGTACCCAGAAAATCGTTGACGCATTGAAGACAAAATTGTTTTTCGGACCGGGATAAATCGTTGCCGTCCACTGCTGCGGATTCACGCCACCCTGCCATGCGGTTCCGCTGGCAAGGATCTCCAGCCCGGGAATGTCTGCCGGCTGCCCATGGTACTCCCATCCGATCAGTCCGGGAATGCTGTCACCATTTTCCATGCTGGTTCCCTCAAACAACCAGTGACTGGTCTTCTGAGCGACCCAGTCGCCGCCGCCGTTGACCGGTTCAACGTTTCTCGCCCCCATGAGCAGACCTTCATCCGGCCCTCGGTGCGGAAACGGGCCGTGTTCTTTTTCGCGCTGGACTGCATAATCGTTCTCCGCTCCGTACGGTCCGCCTCGAAACATGATTCGTTTCGGGCGTCCGTCCGTGCTGTCCTTCAGCGGCGTGACCCAGCAGACTGAATTGCCGCTGAGAAATAACAGACTGACACCTTCATCACGCATCTTTTCAACGCTGTGAAACTGCCGAATGTCCCAGTACTCGTCGTGCCCAACGCTCACAAAAGTCTGACACTTCAACCCTCGGTCGGGCGTTACAAGGTCGCTGTTGGAACAATAGGTGACGTCATATCCGTGTTGTTCGAGCCAGTAAACCATCGGAAATTCATAGGGCAGAAACTCGCCGGAACCCACGGTCAGTGGATCATTGACGACACTGGTGAACTGAGCCTCCCGACCATATGGCCTGTCGAAACTGACATCCGCCCACGGCCCCTGTCCGCCTTTCGGGTGAGTGTACACGGAAAAGTTGTTCGGCCAGGTGTTGTAAGCCTGCCAGGTGTTGTCTGAACACTGAAACAGAACATCCGCCGGTCGATCGTCGGTCACGATAAAGATGACGTAGCTCTGCCAGTACGGCTCATTCGCTGCCGGCAGTGTCGTCATCCGTCCCAGATAGACACCGCTCACCCAGTCATCAGGAATCGCAAAGCTGACCGTCGGACGCCATCGACATTCATGCAGATTCTTCGGACCAATCACGGGATCCGGCTGAGTCTCGCAGGGGATTCGATCGATGGTCTTCATCAGTCGAGCACCGCGACCGCCGTAATATCCCATGCGGAAGAATTCCATCCGGATGTCTCTCGCCGGATTCGCCGAAATCATGACATCGAGCTTCTCACCAGCTTTAAGGCTTTGCCGAGAACAGTATCCCTCAACCCAGGGAGACCGGAATTGACCGCCATCGAGACGCACTCGGGTGAGTTGCCAGTCGGTGCTGCCTGCTTTCTGATTTTCGGACTGGATGATCGATGAGTTTTCTGCAGCACTCGGCGAGCTTCCGAGACACGCAACTCCGAGATAAAGGAGCACGAATGAAGTTCGGTAAAGTGACATCGTCATAGATTCATCCAGTCTCTCTTTTTTTGACGCATGAGAACACACGAAGAATTCTTCCCGGATGCTCTCGTGGCCCATGAACGTTACGGCCCCTTGTATCCGGCCGAATCCGCAAACGCCGTCAGAAACGGCGAAATGCGAGCCAGCGTCTGCGAGTCAAAATGGTACTCGTTGTTCTGATATCCTCGAAGACTCTCGACATATCGTTCCATCTGAGGTCGAACAGTCTCCCAGCCGGGCAGAGAAAACCGCCCATAGATCGTCTCCAGAATCGTCATGGGGTCCCGCGTCATTTCTTCGTGGCTGACCTCAATGAGATTCTCAGCCGGGATCAGCGACTTATCCTTCAGCCACTGATTCATGATCAGTTGATAACGGGTGGAGACGAATTCTTCCATCTGCTCACGAGAACATTTCTGAAACGACATCTGTTCCAGAAATCGTTCGGTCAGCTTCATTGTGGACGCATGAACAAGCCAGGGATTTCGATACACATGGATGAAGCGTGCATTCGGATACCGCTTGAGAACTTCACGAACTCTGCCGACATTCGGAGGATTTTTGAGCAGCAGTCGCCGGCCTCCTGCAGCAAACGACACCTTCTTCAGAAGAAAGTCATAGGTATTTCCCCAGTGCCGAATATCAGCCTCACTGACATTTTCAAAGAGCACCGTTTCGCGAAACGTGCGTTCTGCGATCCGAGGAAAGAAATAATTCAGGTAGTGCGACATGTGAGTCAGCCCGGCGAGCGCAAAATCTTCGGACATCGGCTCATCAATCCCAAGCGGCACAGCATCCATCGGCCGGCTTTTCGGAAGCCGACGTTTCAGAATGCGTCGTGCAATGCCTTCGCTGGTGAGGAAAGCGGCGGGCACAGCACAGTGCAGGAGCGTTACGCTCGCGAACTGCGGATCCTGCAGCAGGTGGTTGTGCATGTTCGTCGTGCCGCTTCGCCAGTGTCCTATGATGAACACCGGGGGTTCCGACAGTTCGTGACGACGGATGCGCGCCGAAAAGAGAATCGACTCAATCAGCCGGAACGGAAGCGTCATGATGATAAAGATCGTCATGACGAGAATCCGCGGAAGCTGTCCGGGATCCACGTAACGGCCGTATCGGGCAAGAATTCGCAGCCAGTTCTGCAGAGTGGAGAAGCAGAGGATATGCGGTAGTCGAATCGGCTTGTCGCGATGCATCGTTTTCTCAGACTCGCGGTCCTGCACAACTTTCGGAACGACGCTCCGATCATTAAAGCACCGCGATTGTTCCTTCCTGATTCCTCAAACCCTGATGTCTCAAACTCCGGTTGTTTCACACGTGATTTTCGAGCAGCGTCTCCCAGGGTGAATTGATTGAGGGAGGCACTGTCCGTCGTGCTGTTTGTCGTGGAGACCTTCGCATGGTATCTTCACTTTCAGCGAATTGAAAATCGATCGTGATCCAGTGACAACTCGGCACACCTGTAATATTCTTCGGAAGGAGTTCCGCGATTCCCATGACGTCGAATCACCAGATCAGCTCAAGTCTGCCATCGCGAAAGAATCGAATTGTCTGCACTCTCCGACTGCTGATTGTCCTGATGAGCCTGCACTTCATGGCAGATCACGCCGTCGCTTCAGCACCAGCCAAAATCGGTGCTGAAGACTGGCCCTCATGGCGAGGTCCGACAGGTGACGGAATTGTGGCAGACAACCAGAAGGTGGCCACGGAATGGGATGGCGAATCAAAGAAGAATATCGCATGGAGCATCCCGATTCCCGGGCGTGGTCACGGTTCACCCATCGTTGTCGGTGATCAGATTGTCATTGCGACAGCTGTGAAAGATCCGGAAAAGCAGCTGCTCCTCTGCTTCGACAAAAAGGACGGGAAGCAGATCTGGGAATCCGTGATCCACGAGGGGAATCAGCCGACCAAGGGAAACACTAAGTCAACTCTGGCGTCATCGAGCGCGGCCTGTGACGGAACCTTGTATTTCATCAATTTCCTGAACGGTGATTCAGCGTGGACGACGGCCGTCGATCGAAATGGAAAGAAAGTCTGGCAGACCCGGATTTCTGAATTCAAGATCCATCAGGGGTTCGGATCATCGCCGCTGATCTTCGAAGATCTCGTCCTTGTGACCTCAGACAATGATGCCGGTGGCGCCGTCACGGCTCTGAATCGCGAAACCGGAGAAGTCGTCTGGACTCGAAAACGTCCCCAGAAACCAAACTACACTTCTCCCGTCGTCGTCAAAGCTGCCGGGAAGACTCAGCTGATTGTCATCGGGTGCAACCTGGTCACCAGCCTCGATCCGAAAACCGGAAAGGAACTCTGGGAGGTCGAAGGAGCGACCACTGAATGCGTGACTTCAACGGTCACCGACGGAGAACGCGTTTTCACAAGCGGTGGGTATCCGAAGAATCATATCGCGGCGGTCGCGGCCGACGGTTCCGGAAAAGTTGTCTGGGAGAACACGCTGCGAGCCTACGTCCCCTCTCTTCTTTATCGTGACGGACATCTCTTTGCTGTACTGGACGCGGGAGTTGCCACCTGTCTGCGATCCGATACCGGCGAAGAAGTCTGGAAGGAACGCCTGAAGGGCACTTTCAGCGGCAGTCCCGTTATGATCGGCAACACAGTTTACTGCACCAATGAAGAGGGGCAGACGTTCGTCTTTGAAGCAACACCGAAGGCATTCCGGCTCATCGCGACGAATCAGCTCGGAGACAGCTGCTTCGCGACACCGACAATCTGCGGAGGTTCCATCTATCTGCGTTCCGGACATTCAAAAGACGGACAACGGCAGGAAATGCTGAGCTGCATCCGAATTGCCGGTCAGTAGATTCAGGCTCTTAACGGAGATTTGCACGGGATTGAAAGAGTTGATAATCCGGAAACAATGCTGCAGGCGATTTTCGGAGTTCTCACCGCTGTGTGCCACTGGCTATGCCAGTGCTGGTTGTTCGAAAACACTGGCATAGCCAGTGGCACACATTCATTGATCTTTTACGGAGCGTCAGCCGTCCGATAGATACATGCCTCCGACTTACGGGAGGCGCTGCGGGCAGCCGCTCAAACGACCAGATTCTCAGAAACAAATCCTTCACAGCATTGCCTGCGGGACCTGAACCGCAGAATTTCCAACAACAGATGGCGCCGTCAAGCTGATCGCATAAGGAGTCTCGCACGTTGTCCACTGAATCCGTCTCGTCTGCTCCGCATGATGCAGTGCTCGTCGTTTCCTTTGGAGGCCCGGAGAAGCGAGATGACGTCATCCCGTTCCTCGAAAACGTTCTTCGGGGAAAACCAGTTCCTCGGGAAAGACTTCTCGAAGTGGCCGAGCACTACTACCACTTCGACGGGATCAGTCCGATCAATGATCATTGCAGGGAGCTGATTGCGGCTCTCCGAAAGGAACTGGACGATCAGCAGATTCATCTCCCTATCTACTGGGGAAATCGCAACTGGGATCCACTTCTTCCCGATGTGATTCGTCAGATGAAGCAGGATGGAATTCGCCGACCACTGGCCTACGTGACGTCAGGGTTCAGCTGTTATTCCGGCTGCCGTCAGTATCGAGAGAACCTCGCCGAAGCGATTTCCGCCGCCGACGCATCGGACATGCAGATCGGCAAGATCCGTGTCTTCTACAATCACCCGGACTTTATTCAGGTTCTGGCGGAGCAGCTTCAGCAGGCGCTCGATGAGCTGCCTGAAGCGGAGCGAAACACTGCTGCGATTGCGTTCACTGCCCACAGCATTCCGATGAGCATGGCGAACTCGTCTGATTATGTCCGGCAGCTTCAGGAATCATGTCGGCTCACGACCGAACAGCTGAAGATCGATGCTTCCCGCTGGAAGCTGGTCTTTCAGAGCCGCAGCGGTCGTCCGCAGGACCCGTGGCTCGAACCGGACATCAATGATCATCTTCGGGAACTCCGGGCATCAGGCACAACAAGTGTCGTGATTGCTCCTATTGGATTCCTTTCCGACCACATGGAAGTTCTTTACGACCTCGATGATGAAGCCGTCCGAACATGCGACGACATTCAGCTTCGAATGGTTCGAGCCGGAACACCAGGGTCTCACCCGATCTTTGTACGAATGATTCGCAAGCTGATTCAGGAACGACTCAGCGGATCATCCCGCGAATGCATCGGACTTTACGGTCCGAACCATGATGTCTGCCCTGTCGACTGCTGTCCGGCGCCAGCGAGGCCGCCGGCACGACCACAACCTGCGTAAATTTACGGGGGCTTTCAATACCGGGACTGGCTCCTTAAACACGCGGTGCTTCAGCCAATTCAGCACCTGCAAGGGTGCATGTGTCGGTTTTGAAATACGATCTACGAAGCGTTCGCTGCGGAACTATTGATGAGGGCTTCCTTCTGAGCTCGCGAGAGTGCCTTGATAGCAGCCTCTCGTCGGAGCGCTTCTCCCTGATTCTGCAGCTGTTCCTGATAGACGAGTTCGACAGGACGACGGCCTCTCGTGTACTTTGCTCCCGCTCCCTCCTGATGCCGATTCAGTCTTGCCGCCACGTCATTCGTTGCACCGGTGTAAAGAGACCCATCCGAGCAGCGAAGCAGGTACACGTACCAGACTTCCGCTGACTTAGCTCGCCGCCTCAGCCCTCGCATCAGCTGAAGAACGGCAACTTCCTTTCCGCGTGCTTCGATATCCACGGTCATGGAAATCCCGGACCAGCATTCCGGAAAATCGCCGATATCGATGAGCTCATGATGACGCTCCGGTTTCGGACCGGACCATCCCTCCGCAGGACTCGAAATATGGAACATCGGCTCACGATTCCATGTCGCGATTGCATTCTGCGTTGCCTCTTCGATGCTCAGGCCATCGGGATTGCATCGATGATGATGAACGTCGTAAACAAGCGGAATGCCGGTTCGATGACACACCGGAAGCAGATCAGCAGGGGTATAACTCCGGTCGTCGTTCTCGAGCGTCAGACGAGATCGAGCAGACTCTGACAACTGATCGAGATTCTCTTCCAGCAGCGACAATGCCGTGTCTTTACTGCCGTAAACACCACCGGCATGAATATTCACGACGTCCGCACCCACCCACTCCGCGACTTCACTCTGATATTCAATTTCCCGGATCGATGCTGCAACAACTTCCGGTCGCGGAGAATTCAGCACCACAAACTGATCCGGATGGAAACTGGTTCGCAGCTCGTGCTCACGAACAAAATCACCGCAGGCCCGAAATGCGGCAATGACAGCGTTGCCATCCGGCAGGTCATTCATCGAGTATCCAAGATTCGGGTGCGTTCGCAGTGGCAGAATCTGACTCACGATCCGGAATGCACCGATGTGGTTTTTGGCACAGTACTTCAGCGACTGCAGCAGCGAATCTGCGTTCTCAAGACAGAGCTCCTGCAGACGCTTCAGTGAATCCTGTCGCGAGAGGCGACTCATTGCCGCAACCGTCGTGTTCCGAAACCGAATGGGCTGTTCGCGAAAGCCACAGCAAAGCCCGGCGCGAATCATGCCGAACCTCGATTTGACCACGTGATCGACAGCTGAAGCACGGTCGCGATGGAAACCCAGATGAGATAAGGAACCTGAGCAAACGCAACCCATCGAGCATGTCGATAGACGGCAATCATCATCCAGAGAATCGATGCCCAGACAATCAGAATGTCGACTGCGGCCAGATTCAGATCACGCAATCCAAACTGAATCGGAGTAAACGCCATGTTTGCAATCAGATTGATGGCGAACGGAACAGCAACACGCCCCGGAATCTTTCTTCGGATCGCCTGCAGAAAAACATAACCGAATGACACAACGATGATCGGATAGAGGATCTGCCAGATCAGTCCGATGGTCGCAGGAGCCGGCGTCCACGACGGCTTTGTGAGCGAGTTGTACCAGGAAAGCCAGTCCATTTATGCCTGTGATGTTTCTTGAAGTGTTCTCGGGTTTAGTAGCACCGCGACGACGAAAACGAATGAAGGCCGAGTTTTTCATACCGGATCTTCAGCCATCCGTTAACCGCCCCGCGTAATCTCATGCGATGAATTCTACGAGGAAACACGAAATAAGCACTCAAAAGGAGTTGGTGGATCCTCTTGAACGATTACGTGCCAGTTCCGGCGGTTCAGCATGAGAATAAAACATCCGCATTATAGTGATCTCGGGAGGGCGAGGCTCATGCCGAGCCGCTTGTACCTTCAACGCCGAATCGTGCCAGCGGCTCAGCAGGAACTTCGCCCTCCCGGATGACGGATTCTGACAGCCACGAGGAAGCCCCGAGGAGGAGGCCGACTCTTGTTGCTGCATGACGAAACCGCCGCCGGCAGAATCGATACAGCCGCGTTGATCGTCACCTGTGAATCACCGTCAGGCACGGGATCGCTGGCTCTGCAGAGGCGATTCGCGACGAATGCTTCGCGACGAACTAGGTTTAAGAAAGGCATCAGTGCGCGCAGAACTGGCCTTTCCGATTCTGATTTCTGTCCTGATTCCCAGCGGAACTGCTCTCATGCTTCCTTCGCAGTCTGAAATCGTACAAACCGACGTTCCACAACCTGGCATCACTTCAGAGACGCGCTTCGGACGACACAGAAAACTGATTCAAGCCTGCCTGATTCTTGCGGTGCCCGTCCTGCTGCATCTGCTGTGGACACATCCTGACGAACCAGTTTTCGGCGGTGATTCCAATCGCCACGTTGTTACATCGATCTTCTTTCGGGACTTCATCATCGACGGACAATACTCCGACCCGAAAGGCTACGCCGAGCGATACTACGAGCAGTATCCTGCGCTGGGACTTCTCGTCTGGCCTCCCTTGTTTCATGGAGTCGCCGGTGTACTCATGCTGGCATTTGGAACATCCGCAGCAGTTGCTCGCGGCCTGGTGCTCGCCAGCCTGATCGTCTCCTGCCTCTGCGTTCATAGAATCACACGACGAACGCAGATCAGCCAATATGCAACTCTCGTGACTGTCGTATTCGCCATATCGCCGTTGATCTTTGAGTACAGCCGCGACGTCATGCTGGAGATGCCGACACTCGCGCTGGTTCTTCTTTCTGTGGACTGGTTTGACTGCTGGCTTCGCAGACAGCAGTCAAAATTCCTTTACGGTGCCGCCGTCACGGCAGCACTCGCAGCACTCACCCGCTTCGATGCCGCCGTCCTGCTTCCATTTTATCTGACGCTGCTGATCATTCGCGGCGGCTGGAAACAGATTCTCGCCCGCCACTTATTCTTCGCTGCCGGTCTGGCGATTCTCCTGACAGCCCCGACCTACCTGCTGATTCTCAAGGAGACCGGAAATCTGCATGTGCGACAGGCAGTGGAATCCGTAGGAGGATCCGAGGACGGAACCGCCAACGCATTCCTCGCTCTCAAGAATCTGACGTATTATCCGTTTTCGATTCCGGAGCAGGTCGGCTGGCTGGCTGCGTTGCTCGCGGCATTCGGAATCATCGGTTCATTTCGCAGCAGAGAAAGTCGTCAGTCTGACTCCGTGTTTGCATCACTGATGATCGCCACCTATGTCACCTTCACACCGCTGGCTGAACTGCGTTCCCGACATGCCATCTACTGGGTTCCATCGATCGCATTCTTCGCTGTTACCGGAACTCAGCAGCTGCTGCTCTGGTGGGCGGACCGTCGTCAGCATCGATCAGAGACAAAACAGTCGGAGGCTGCTTCAGTCTCGACGATTCCGTTCATGGCCACTTCATTGCTGATGTTGTCCGGTGTTCTGGGAATCTGGTCACAGCCGACTTATCGGGTTCAGGGATATCGAACAGCTGCCGAGTATGTCATCAGCAACACAGACGACAACGACAGTGTGTTTTTCGATGGCTGGTGGGACGGAAACTTCACGTATCAGATGCGACATCTTGACGCCTCGCGATCTCGAAAGGTCATTCGCGGAGACCGTCTGCTTTATGATTTCGTCTGTGTTCCGTCGACGGATTTCCAGAAGTTCGTTCAGAACGAGCACGACATTGTCGCGGTGCTCACCAAAGCCAATCCACGCTTCATCCTGTTTGAGGACCCGCAGTTTTTTGAAACCGTCGCGGTCGCTCAGCAGCTTCGTGATGTTGTGAAAGCACACCCGGATATCTTTGAACCGGTGTGCCAGGTTCCCGTTTCGTCGTCAATCGCTCACCTGCCGAAATTTCAGATTCAGATCTTCCGTTTTCATCCGGAACAGGCTGTGACCTGGATGAATCGCACTGAGAGTCAGCACGCCTCTCAGCAACATGAAGCTCATCAGGCGGACTCTGAAATGGCGAATCCCGTGGGAACCGTGACTCGCTGAGGTCGGCACACGGCCACAGTCGACAAGAGTAGACCTGGGATCGATGATCGGCCTGACGGTTTCCGAAGGCTGCGCGTTCAGGTGGACAGCGCCATGTTCTGGTGGGACTTCTGCGATTCAGGCCCAGCGGGCCGACATAACCTCTGCCGGCGTCGCGAGACGCCGGATCAGATTCCAGAAATGACAAAGTCCTGAAAGGCCGACAGAACAACCCTTCAGTTCGCATTGTGCCGGCCCTTCAGGCCTTTTCTGTTCCACAATTCCTGTTCCGGGGCCTCACGGCCCCGGCATAGGATGTGTCGGCCCGCCGGGCCTGAGGGCAACACTGACTGTAATCCACTGACAGCAAATCACGGACAACAACATTTGTCCCAAAAGAATGACTCGAGACATGGCGCTGTCCAGTTAGGAGACCATCATCACTCGGAGAGTGCTGGCGTGTTCTGTTCCACGCGTCAGGCTCCGGTGCCGTCCTTCATCAGAGTCGACAGATGCAGCTGAACGCATTCGGCCAGCCGATCGATGTTGTATCCCCCTTCGAGCAGACTCACGATTCGGCCGTTACAATGAGTCGCCGCGATCTGTTTCACAATCGTCGTCAGTGATTCAAAATCCTGCGTCTCGAGACCAAGTGAACCGATGGGGTCCTCGGCATGAGCATCGAACCCTGAGCTGATCAGAACCAGTTCGGGCCGACACAGATCGGCGAAGCTGGTCAGCGATGCCTGGAACTGAGAGAGAAACGCCTTTCGGGGTGTTCCGAATTTCAGTGGCAGGTTTCTGGTTGTTCCGAGCCCTTTGCCGGTGCCTGTTTCGGAAGAATCTCCGGTACCAGGATAAAACGGATATCGGTGGGAAGAAAAGAACCAGACGTTTTCATCATCATAGAAAATGTCCTGAGTTCCGTTTCCATGATGAACGTCCCAGTCCACGATCAGCACACGTCGGAGCCCAAATCGTCTGACAGCAGTCCGTGCTGCAACGGCCACGTTGTTGAGCAGACAGAAACCCATCGGTGCCGCCTTCAGTGCATGGTGGCCCGGCGGACGAACAAGGCACATGGCCGTTGCATCATTCCCCTGAACGACTCGCGTCACCGCCTCAACAGCTGTTCCGGCGGCCAGCCAGGCCACTTCTGCTGATCGCGGGCTCATCACAGTGTCCGCCTCGATTCGACCGCCGTGCTCCCGAGCGAATGAACGAAGCGTCTTCAGATGTTCCGGAGTGTGCACCAGTTCAAGATCGGAATCTGTTGCAGAAGTGACAACTCCACGAGTCACCTTCGACAGGACTCCCGAGGAATTCAGTTCCGCATGGATTTTCTTCAGTCGAGCGGCACATTCCGGATGCCTTCCCGTATCATGCTCAAGGAATCGCTCATCCAGATAAAGAAGCGTCATCAGAGCTCTCCGACTTCGGAACCATTTTTTTCAGCAGGCTTTTTGCCTCGGCAGTCTTCCGAAGAGACAGTCATCATGTCGATTCGTATCGTATGCGGCTCCGGGAAGAAATTCGATCCACGAAACGGTACGGAAGGAAGACACCGATGGAGATTTTCAGGGCTATAGATTTTTCGAAATCTGCACGACTGAGTCAAAGAGCATCCATTCAGTCATCGCGGTTCGCTCTTCTTTTTCTCATGATGCTTTTCCTGTTCATCCCGACGAACGGCATTGCTGAAGACAATGTCGCATCCAGCCTGGCGACTCCGCAGGACACAAGAACTCCCTCATCGTCGCCTGAAGAAGCCGTGGACCGATTCCTGAAGGAGTGTGTTCTGATCGATCCCGTCGGGAATCCGGCCATGTTTCCGAAATCCATGAAGCTCGGAAGTGACGCCCCGGATTCAAAGGCACTTCCTGCAGAAACCAGAACGTTCACGAAGGCCTTCCGGATCTCTCGTTATGAAACAACGCAGGAACTTTACTCCGCGGTCATGGGAGAAAATCCGAGCCGTTGGAAGGGCCCGAGAAACTCAGCGGAAATGATGAACTTTGACGATGCCATCGCGTTCTGCAGGGGACTGACCACCATCCTGCGGGAACGAAAGCTCATCTCGAACACCGCTGTTGTGAGACTGCCGACAGAGGATGAATGGGAGTACTGCTGTCGAGCAGGCACGACGTCCGCATACAGTTTTGGCAATCAGGCGGCATCTGAAAATGATGTCTCACCTCAGGCATCCATACTGGACGAATACGGCTGGCACACGGGAAATGCCGCCGGAAATGATCCCGCAGTCGGTGTTCTGAAACCCAATCCCTGGGGACTCTACGACATGCATGGATACTTGTCGGAGTACGTCACATCCGTCGGACCGGCTGCAGACAATCCTCAGGCAGACAACGATCGCAAAGCAGTGACGGGGAGCCTGAAAGTGATCCGAGGTGGCTCCTGGAAGGACCATTATTCGGAGCTGACGTCGGCATTTCGAAAGACGATCGCAGCCGAAGCTGTCAGCGACGCTGTGGGATTCCGATGCATAATTGCGGAAAATCCGTGACAGGACAGGTGTCAGGACAGTTGGCGAAGTGCTTTTCGTTTGGCTATCCTGCGCGGAAGTGAAGAAACGAAACGTTCAGAAATCACAGAACACAGGTCTCGTGCGAGCTCAAGTCAGACGGCTCCGCGAAGTACCGGAACATTTTCCAGGATGGATCTGACAGGACACGCCCCGATGACTAATGATCCGCAGCAGCCGGAACCGGCAGAAGTTAAGCCCGAAATCGCTCCACCTGTCGCTCAGGAGGCCCCAGCAACTCACGACAGTGTGGTGAGTGATTCGGCAGCCAGTCGCATCCGAGAAAAGATGGCGGCGGCAGCGATCGAACAGCACGCGGAACAGGCGCTCGGAGGGAACTCCGGATCAAACGCGGCCCCGACAGGTCGCCAGAAGATCGAAATCCCCGGAGCGGACGATCTTGATTCATCACTGGAAGCCGAGATTCAGGCTGTGATGCAGACCGAAACGGCAGCTCCCGAACCAGCCGTCACGGCCGCTGCAGAAAGCGGACCTGCATCGACAGAAGAAGTCGGACAGGGCTCAAAGATTCGCGGCATTGTTCAGCAGATCAACGGTGACGATGTCTTTCTCGATGCCGGACTGCGAACGAACGTCGTGGTTTCACTGCGACAGTTCCCGGCAGACAAGCCGCCAGAAGTGGGCAGCGAAGTCCAGGTGATCGTCGATGAAATGGACGCCGACGGGCTCATCAAGGCAAGACTTCCGAAAGGGCGTCACAAACCCGCAGGCAACTGGGATTCGCTCGCGGTCGGACAGGTCGTGGACTGCATGGTCGCAGCCGTGAACAAAGGTGGCCTTCAGGTGACCGTCAGCGGGCTTCGTGGCTTCATGCCTGCAAGTCAGGTGGAACTTGGTTTCGCCGGGAATCTGGAACAATACGTCGGCCAGAAAGTGACCGTGCAGGTCACTGAGGTCAATCCGAAGAAACGAAACCTGGTCGTCAGTCGTAAGGCTCTGCTGCAGGCTGAACGTCAGGAAAGTGAAGGGGAGTTCTGGTCAACCGTTGAAGTCGGCAAAGATTTCTCCGGCACGGTCAAGACAATCAAAGACTACGGAGCGTTCGTCAACATCGGTTCCGTGGATGGCTTCCTCCATATCGGTGAGATCAGCTGGTCACGAATCAATCATCCGGCGGACGTTCTGAAGGAAGGCCAGACAGTAGACGTCAAAATCCTGAAACTCGATCCGGAAAAGAAACGGATCAGCCTTGGGATGAAGCAGTTGGCTCAGAATCCGTGGGCTTCCGCTGAAGAGAAATACTCCACCGGACGAACCATCAGCGGCAAAGTGACTCGCATCACGGACTTCGGTGCCTTCGTGGAACTGGAACCTGGGCTTGAAGGCATGGTTCATATCAGCGAACTCGCATGGCGTCGTGTCGGCAGCGTGAGCGAAATTCTGACTCCCGGTGAGACACGTGACTTTCAGGTCCAGGAACTCGACAGCAAGCGAAAACGAGTTTCGCTTTCTCTGAAAGCACTTGAAAAGAAGCCGGAACCAGTTCGGACTGAACGACCGGAGCCTGAAGAAGCACCGGCTCCGGAACCACGCAAACCACGAAATCAGAATCTTCGCGGTGGCACTGACCGAGATTCCAAACGAGGCGGGCTCTTTGGAAACCCTTCGGATTTTTCCTGATCACCTGCGTCATGGTCGCAGCAGTTACGTTACGCCTGAATCACACTTCATTCACCAGAGCAGGAATGCATTGTGCAGCCAGTTTCACTGTCTGACTTTGACTTTCTGGATGATTGCGGTGCTGTAAATGAGCTGACGCTTCCTGCTGATCAGACTTCTGAGCTGCCGTATCGCACTGAGCACGCTGTTCTCAGAGCAACCGGTCAGACTGTTCGAGTCACCATCTTTTCTCAGAGTGTGTCACAGTCTCCAGCGTTCCGGAGAGCCTACAAATCTGATCGCCCGATGCTAAAGATCCTTCGTCATCAGGCCGTACCGAGATTTCTGGGGGACGCAGAAGCTGATGGCAGAATCTTCTTCTGGACAGAAGCCTGCCGCGATCTCAGCCTGCGCGAACACCTGACCCAAGGACGGTACTTCTCGACAGAAGACCTCATCGAAATCGGCTGGCAGGTGTGTTCAGCACTCCAGCAGGCCCATAACATCGGACTGTCTCACGGAGAACTGACGTCGGATCGACTGCTGATTTCGGATCTCGACCTGCAGATGCACGTTACGGATTTCGGAATTCCGAGATGGCTGCATGTGATTCATCCGGCTGACGCTGCCGCTGCCTCAGGAACTCCGGATTGGCGACGTGAAGTGGAATCAGACCTGCAGAGTCTTTCCGCAACGATCCTGGAAGCACTTCGCTTTCCATCAGCAAAACACACCGAAGCCGTAGCCGGCTCGGCAGAAAGTGCCGCACTGCAGCGAGCATTTCTGCGACTGCTGGAACACACAGTCTCCCGCGAAACACTTCCGCCGGCATTTCGAGCAAGGGATCTGCAGGGAAAGTTCGGCGAGCTGCTGATCGGCGGTGAAAGCGACGAGATTCTGCTGCTGGACCACCGCGAACACCCGGTCATGTCGCGACGCTCCATTGTGGATGAGCTGTTCGACAACACAGACACTGTAGTCCGAAGCGCAGAAAAAAGAGGCGTGGCTCAATCTGCCGAACGTTCCGTTTGGGTGCAGATCCTGCCGATTGTCATCATCGGTATTCTTGCCATCAGCGCGCTGATCTTTGCCATTCGACTTCTCTGAACGGCGAAAGACGCCGAATTGCTTTTTCGGCCTTCAGCATTCCGACAGCTTTCGCAGAACTTGAGTCAATTTCGGATTTTCTCGATTCACAAAGGCATCTACTTTCCGGTCTCGATTCACCTGAACGCAGAGATCATTCTGCCACGGGACTGTATGAGGAAGATCCATGAGACGATTCCTGAAATCACTGCTGATCCTGACTCTGACACTGACCACGCTGACGTCATCGACGGAGGCAGGCTGTTTCTGTCCGCTGCTGAACCCATTTCAATGGGGATGCGGATATCACCATCATGATCCCTACGCTACTCGTCGTGTGATCGACGACTGGCTCGGATACGGATACCTCCGCGGCAACGAAAATGGCAGTCTCGGACACTATCCCTATCAACCAGGCAGCTGCTTCTGCCCGCTGCTGCTTCCCTTTCACATTTTCTCTCACTGCCTCTTTCCGTCTCCATGCGGTCAGGCATGGGGATCACCTTATGCGAACGGTTGCTGCGGAGTTCAGCCGCTGGTGCCACCGATGCCTGCCCCCATGCCTGCACCGATGATGCCTTACAATCCTACTCCGTTCGGGAACGACTGCTGTCCATCGCCATGCGTCCCGCAACCAATGCAGTGTGCGCCCACTCCGGTGCAGGTTCCGATCACGACTTATCGTCCAGTCACAGTGGATCGGGGGAGCTACCAGATGGTCTGGGTTCCACGACCTGTCACCGAAATGGTGCCTCATACGAGCTGGCAGACTCAGTACCAGATGCCTTATCAGCCTCAGATGCAGATGCCGGCAACAGACTGTGCACCATCAGGCTCCGGAATCTACGAACCAATGATGCCGATGCCATCGGGCAACGTCCCCATGAATTCACCACTTCAGATTCCGATGCAGACGGGGTGTGGTGGCAGTGCTCCGTGTCACAGTCAGGGCACCGCGTGGAATGGTGGCAATCCCGGTTGGAACTCCGCAAACAGCTGGCAGCCCGGCATGAACACGGCATGGACTCCAGTTCCGCGTCCGCAGATGACTGCAGTACCAAACGCCGCCTGGCGACCGAATCATTCGGCTCCGAGCAATCCATACTACGGCGTTCCGGCCCAGCATTACCAGGCGAACCACTACGCAAACAGGATGCCTTATCCGGCGTACGCTCAGTCGCATCCGCGTCCACAGTATTCTGCCTGGCGGCAATACCCTTCGTATGCAGCAGGAAACTCTTATGCTCCGAGCCCGGCGTATCCATCCGGAATGATGATGCCGCCGATGCAGGCTGCTTACCCGCCTGCCGGAATGGGAGACCTCATGGGAGATCATGAAATGGCGACGATTCCCGGAACAGCACCAATGACCGGCATGGCTCCCGCCAACGGGACAGCTCCGGTGATGCAGAACTCGTTCCGCGGAGGCATACCGGTCTACCAGACTTCGTATGCAGCGCCGATGCGGCCGCAGGCTGTCAACAAATACAGGAACGCGATCCGGTGACTCACTGCTGTCACTGATCGACCGAAGCAGAATCGAACCGAAAAACAAAAACGCTCGCAGTGGCCTGAAGGCTGCTGCGAGCGTTTTTTGTTGTTTCAGAACCTTGTGATCGTTCGTGGCTGAACCATCTCAGTTTTCTGTAAATCTCCGCGACTGGAGTCGAACCAGCATGAGTTTCCTCACACGCCCCTCAAGCGTGCGCGTCTACCAATTTCGCCACGCGGAGTTTTCTCAGCGGGCGAAGGATATCACTCGTCGGGGCGATTCTTCAAGCGGCAGGTCGGGACCTGAGAAAGATGACGGGAAAATCTCCGGAAACACCTCGTTGAAATCGATAAACACGGGCGACTCCTCCATTCCGATTCCCATTGTCTGCAGGAAAAAACAAACTCCTGCAGAGTCTCCAGAAAGTCCGCCTCAACTGTTTCTTCTCGAAATTGAGGACGTTACGCTTTTGGGAGTCAACTGTTGGTTTCAAAACGTGGACTGGCTCCCGACTGATGCAGGTGATGACCTGCAGATTCAGCATTCGCAAGGGTGCCTGTCCCGATTTTGAAATGCGCTCGGATATTCGGATATACTGAAACAGTCTTCCTTCAATCCATCCTGCTACGTTACCGCACATGTCGGACAGCCTTTTTTTTATGATGGGCCAGCACAAGGCCATCATTCCGCTGGACCGAATGTACTCGGCTCGACATCTGTGGCTGCAGGAACAGAACCCCGGTGTTTTTCGCGTCGGTTTTACAGCCTGGTCAGTCCGCATGCTTCAGGATGTCTACTTCCTCGAGTGGACCGTGGATCCGGGGGCGACTGTGCGTGAAAAACAGGAAATCGGTGAGATTGAAAGCTCAAAGGCTGTTTCCGCGATGTTTCCTCCCGGTCCGGGAGTCATTCTGGAATTCAATCCGGCACTGCTGAATGATCCCTCCGGAATCAATGCGGATCACTATGGGCAGGGTTGGCTCTATACGTTTCAGCCACAGGGATCACTCCTCACGGCTCAGCAGTATGTTGATATCCTCGAGGCCGGCTGGGAAAATGCTCAGAGAACCATCAAGGGGCAGATGAACGAATGAGCAGAATCACGGTCGTCATCTCACAGGCTCAGGGACGCAATCCGGTTCGCCGACAGCTGGAAGAAGACATTGCCACCACGCTGATGATGGAACCGGACGTTGACGTCTCCCTCGTTCCACATCTCTACGACATGGGGCAGGATCATACAGGGATGCTTTTCCTGCGGTCAGTCCCGGGGCCGCTCGTTGTACTGAGCTGGCTTTACGAGCGTGCAGCTCGATGGACGCTCGACCGCGCCGGTATCCGCGGGCTCGAGGGAAAAACTCTTCTTCAGTCGGAAAACGATGAGGAGGATGACGACGACTTTGAGGATGACGAGAGCGGTGCTTCCGCCGAATCGCAGAGCAGGGGCATCGGCAGCGTGAACCGCCCCGACAGACCCGTTTACTGCATCGACCTCCGCGTCTCAGAGAACCCGGAGGAGTACATCCGAGAGATTCGGCGAATCGTTTCTGAGAACTCAGTGCAGGTCGTCAGTCTGATGAGCTGGATCGGAGGCACTCCGGAACCGGAGAAGCTCGAACGCTATCTGCATCCCGAAAGAATGCTGGAAGCAAGGCGAGCTCTCGACAGCGGAGTGGCAAGCCATGTCGATCGAACTTCACTACCGGAAGATACGTCGCGACGCTGGTATCCTGTGATCGATTACAGCCGCTGCACGAACTGCATGGAATGCATCGATTTCTGTCTGTTCGGCGTCTACGGCGTCGACGCACTCGATCGAATTCTTGTCGAACAGCAGGATAACTGTAAAAAAGGGTGTCCCGCCTGCAGCCGCGTCTGCCCGGAGAACGCAATCATCTTTCCTCAGCACAAGACCCCGGCGATTGCGGGAGCGGAAGGTGAGATCGGCGGTCTGAAGATCGACCTGAGCCAGCTCTTCGGCGGCGATGCCGGAGAATCCGCAGTGGAACTCGCAGTGAAGGAACGTGACGCGGAGCTCATTCTTGCCGGACGCAATGCTGTCGGTATGAGCGTCGGTGTTCGACAGGCTCACCGCGAAGAAATCGATCAGCTGATCGATGATCTGGACGCACTCGAATTCTGATCCACTGTCAGATTCACAATCCGATCTGCCCCCGTCTGATTCACAACACCGGGAAGGTAGGGAGCCGCTGTCTTTCGATGATCGTGTCCGTCGTAGACGCCAAAGTCATTGAACAGAAAACGCTTCGCAATTCGGTAGTACCAGTTTCGTTCCGGGATTTCGAACCCCGGATGGTACTGTGAGGTTCGCGGGATCATGCTTTTCAGTTCCTGCAGCGCAGTACCTCGAGCCGTTGAATCTTTCGCCCCATGGCGTTCCACAAGCTGCTGAAGAAGCTCCGGCCGTTCGAGAACAATACAGCCGCGAGTCGTCTCCTGAGCCAGCTGACGAAAATCGGAAAGGAACTCCGACTTCGTGAATTTTTCAAAGAGAGGTCGATCATCAACGGTGCTGTGAATCGACTCCTTTGAAAACTGCACAATCGGGCACGGTTCGATATCGCCCCACGGATTGATGTGGTGGCTGATCCCGTTCGCCGCAGGACAAAGTGCTTTGCCTTCACCGTCGTAGTAGGCATCAATGATGATGATCGGCTTCAACGCTCTCATGTCAACGACGAACTGACGAGCTTTCCGCTGCTGCTCAGGTGTCAAACAGAGATCCGTACAGGCATCGGGGCCCATGGGGCGGTAGACATGAAACCAGGTATAAAGGACGCCCATCTCGATGAGCCGGTCGACCCATTTCTCGGTCAGAAGGTCTTCAAAATTCGACTGACTGAGACTCGTACAGACCCCCGTCATGACGTTGTGCTTCAGACAGTTTTCCAGACCAGCCATGGTTTTGCTGTAAACGCCAGAACGCCCACGTCTTTCATCACTGACGATCTCGTTGCCTTCGACGCTGATCAGAGGCGTCACGTTGCCGAGTTCAGCAAGACGACGTGCCACTTCGTCAGTAATGAACTGCCCGTTCGTGAAGACCTGAAAGTAACATTCCGGGTGCGAAGCCAAAATTTCCAGAAGCTGAGGATGCATGAACGGCTCACCCCCCACGATACCAAAGAAGCTGTTTCCGGCTTTCTTCGCTTCCTCAATGAGCCGATCCATGGCCTGAAGATCAATGGTCTGCTGTTTGTGAGCCACATCGACCCAGCATCCCTGACATCGAAGATTGCAGGAATTAATGATCGACACATAGAGAAATGGTGGAAAGAACTCCCCCTGTTTCATTCTCTTTCGATGAAGAAATACAGAACGAGTCCCCTTGACGCCGAGGTTCCAAACAAGCTTCCAGAGGTGACGTTTGTTGGTTTCCAGAAGGATTCGTCTGGCCATCTTCAGTGTATACATAGAAAGCACTCAGTCTGATCATTCATTACGGAAACGGTCGCCCGACATGACTCTGCGATGCCGGAGATCTGCAAATGATGCAGATCTCTGAGAAGACGGACGACGGCACTTCGGACGCGAACTTCATCGCGCTGCCGTTTCCGCAATTTTAGACATTCATACAGAGGCTTGCGCTTTTTGAAACTCCGCAAATCCTCGAATTCCCCGGAACATCAGCGAGAATCGGGCGAAATCTCCGGTCTCAATCGCGATTCGCCCGGAAAACGTTGACGGCGGATGATGAAAACTTTATCGTTGCGGAGATTCAAGACCGAATTCCGAAACTTTTTCCGGCAATCCGGCAACAACTGACGACAGATCCTGAAAGCAGACATTTTGGTAGTACCTCCGGACAGCGCGATCACGAGTTTCAGTCAGCTTGGGCTGAAATCTTCCACCATCAGGCAGCTGGAACGAATCGGATACGAAACTCCAAGCCCCATTCAGGCCGCATTCATCCCGGTCGCACTCACCGGAAAAGACTGTATCGGTCAGGCACGGACAGGAACTGGAAAGACCGCAGCCTTCATGCTGCCGTCTCTCGAACAGATCGATTCCGATCGAAAACGAGTCCAGATGATCGTCCTTGCTCCCACTCGTGAGCTCAGCGAACAGGTCTATGCTGAGTCAAAAAAACTCGGCGGCGGCAATGACATTTCTTTTGCGCTGGCAGTCGGTGGGCGACCAATCCATCGACAGATTGAAGACCTTCGAGGTGGAGCTCAGGTTCTGATCGGAACGCCGGGACGCGTGATCGATCTCATGCGACGTCGCGAGCTTCATCTCGACTCTGTCGACATCGCAGTCCTTGATGAGGCTGACCGGATGCTCGACATCGGGTTCCGCCCTGACATCGAACGAATTCTGAAAGCCTGTCCGTCAGATCGCCAGACACTGCTGCTCTCCGCGACAGTTCCCGAACCAGTGGAACGACTGGCCAGGAAATTCATGGTCACCCCGGAGATGGTCGATCTTTCAGAAGATCGCGTCGTGGTGGATACCATTGAACAGTTCTACATCACCGTCGATGAAGACCGAAAACGGGCACTGCTGCTGAGAGTTCTTGCCAAAGAGATTCCGATTCAGGCCATTGTCTTCACGCGAACAAAGCGGGGGGCAGATTCCCTGTATGAAATGTTTTCTCGCCGTCTCAAATCAAGCCGAATCGCAGCCATTCACGGCGACCTGCCGCAGCGGAAGCGTGATCGCGTAATCCGTGAACTCCGTTCGGGGCAGCTGAAGCTCCTGATTGCAACCGATGTCGTCGGACGCGGAATCGATGTGAGCGGAATCTCTCACATCATCAACTATGATATCCCTGAGTACTGCGACGACTATGTTCATCGCGTCGGTCGCACAGGGCGGCTTTCTTCCGACCAGCCGGGCCGTGCAATCACATTTGTGACGCTGGCTCAGGGCGGTGAGCTCACCAATATCGAGAAGCGGATCAATACCGTCCTGCCTGAATACACGCTCGACGGGTTTTCCGCATTCAACAAGAAAGACCGGACCGCACGGCCGGTACGGAAATTCGGCACCTGAACAGGGCCGGAGCCAGTAGCCAGATGGCCAGAAGGGCTCTGCGCACTGTTCGTTCCTGACCACTTTTGTTCGACTGCAAAAGAAAACGGCGAATCTGCATCCGAGTACTGCAGATTCGCCGTTAGCAAACTCCATTTTCGTGGCCGGAATCAATTTACCGTCAGCAGATCACAGGCTGACAGCGTGGCCGCATGACGCTGACCAATGTCGCTCAGATGTGCTTGTAGAC
>JBKDKA010000147.1:0-44738 GCA_046345315.1 Planctomyces sp. | reverse complement strand
GTCTTTGGTTCCTCGGTCTTTGGTTCCTCGGTCTTTGGTTCCTCGGTCTTTGGTTCCTCAGTCTTTGGTTCCTCAGTCTTTGGGTCCTCAGTCTTTGGTTCCTCAGTCTTTGGTTCCTCAGTCTTTGGTTCCTCAGTCTTTGGTTCCTCAGCCTTTGGTTCTTCAGTCTTTGGTTCCTCGGTCTTTGGGAGTCTGGCCAGGAGCCATTCCACCTGGAAGCGATCCGGGTTTGTTTCCAGATCTGCGGCCTTCAGTGCAGTCACAGCGGCATCGAGGTTGCCCATCAGGATCAGGGAAATCGCTTCCTGAAGAAACGAAGTCATGACCCATTTCTCAGTCGAATACTGTTTCCGGTAGTTGCGAAATGTGTTGACGGAAGCTCCGTAATCACCGCGAGCTACCTGGCACTGAGAGGTCCAGAAGAGCGAATCGCCGGTTGCGTTTCGGTGAACCTGACGAATGGCTTCCGGGAGCTGATAAGGGACGACCGCTTCTTTCTTGTCTGGCAGTGGAACGTTGACTTCAACAACATCCTGCATGCTGGCGATTCGGATCTGCTGCAGCTGCTGAATCATACCGACGTCGGAATCGCCCATGACCTGATCAATTCTGACGAGCAACAGTCGTTTTGAGGCCTTTCCGAAGAGTTCATCACTGGACTCTTCAATCTTCTTCATCCGTTCCATCAGCATTTCACGCCGCCGTTGATCGCGAACTTCCTCGGAGAGCTGCTCGTCAGTCTCCCCTGGGTTATCGAAAATCTCTCGTGACTTCAGCGGATCGCGTTCAAACGGTGCATCGTAGGGCTTCAGAAGCAGCGCATAGGCCTGTTGATCCGATTCGGAAAGTGCAACAGCCGAGGAGCTCGTCTTTTCCGGATAGTCCCAGACCTGAATGTTCTCCACCTTCCACAGATCACTGCCGCATGCTGCCACGCGTTCCATCAGCGGTTGAATCTCGCTCCCCCCGCCTGCCAGTTCTTCATAAAGCACTGCAGAATTCTCAGCAGCCAGCTGATCCTGAAGAACTCGCATTCGAGGAGAGATCGATGCCGGGTGAACGATCAACTGCACTGACGGCTGTTTCCAGCGAGGAGACGCTGCAAGTTCCGGCAGTCCGGCTGGTGCAGAGACCAGCGGGCTCGTGTCGCCGGGGAGAGGAACGGCAGTACCACGCAGCGGGTCGAAAAGAAGAATCCGCTTCTCAATGATGGCTGCGATCAGAAACTCCGCTGATTTCAGAAGATCTCCTGGATCGCCTGCCTCAGGCGGGGAACTGCTGCGAAGCAGAACTGCGTCCAGCTGCCGCTGTCGCAAAGCTTCTGAAAAGATCCAGATCCGGTCTTCCACACGCCCGCGGCCAGTCAGCAGGACTTCGTAAAGGCTAACCGGAACGCGATTCTCCGCGGTATCCATCAGAACCACGTTTCGGATCACTTCAGAAAACAATCGCACGACGCGATCAGCATCCGTGGCCACACCGCCAGGTGCCGCTGAATCGGCAGCCTTCCAGACCTGCTCCGCCATTCCTCGAAGAAGTAGGCAGTCGCGAATATAGAGTGCATCATTCTCTGTGAAACGAGCTCCGGTCGCATATCGCACGGCAGCGTTTGAAAGCCGAGCGGCATTCGCTTCGCTGAGTACTTTCGCTCCGGATTTATCAGAATGGCAGGAAGTCAACCAGGAATTCAGACTGTTGACTACGGAATCGCGTCGCGTCTGAGTGGCCATTGCTGACGGCGTCAGCTTCTGCATCGCTGACGCCAGCTTCTGTCGACAGCGGTCTTCCTCAGAAAGACCGTTGGAAATTGACGCCTCCGCGGCCGGCTTCGGTGTTGTCTCCGGCGCCTTCGATGAGCCACATCCTGAATGAAAAGACAGCGAAGCAGTGAAGACGACGCAGAGCACTGCCTGCAGAGATTTTTGGGTCACGTGTCATTCCAGTTTCTGAGTTTTCGACGAAATGCCTCGATATCATATTCAAAAATGAGCGATCTCTGCATTTGTCTACGACCGGAATTTCCGCTTTCGATGGCGACAAAACGGGTTTCACGTCAATTCTCTCTGGATTTCCCGTTTTGCAGCCAGTCGGTCACGACTTCCTGCCAGCCTGAACCAGCGGCCAATTTTGCCGATGCTTCGAACCTTCGGAGCCTGATCGGTGCTGAATTCTCCCCCCGGGGATTTTCCCGGCGTGCTTCAGTCTGCAATCGAGAGAATTTTTTCACTATGCTGCAACTCTGTGACGCATCCCGGACAGCGATCTTCTGCTGCGGATGCTGTCAGAGTCAGGAAACATCCGACATCGCGGATAGCTGGGCAATTCATGATTCATCGTCACTGACCAGATCTGAATTGCGGACGTGCCGCCATTTCACATACGGACCAGTTCACATACGGAATGGATAATGGAAATTCGATTTTACAACACTTTGACGAACGCCACAGAAGTCTTTCAGCCGGTGGAAGCCGACGTCGTTCGGATGTACAGCTGCGGTCCGACAGTTTACGACTTTGCTCATATCGGAAATTTTCGGTCATTCCTGTTTGCTGACGTCATTCGCCGTTCACTGGAATTCTTTGGTCATCGCGTTCACCACGTGATGAATATCACTGACGTCGGCCACATGACGGATGATTCCAACGCCGATGGCGGTGGCGAAGACAAAATGCAGGCGGCAGCCCGCCGAATGAAGGCTGATAAAAAGTCGGGAAAGGTCGAGGACGGTGCGGTTGCGAATCCTGACGACCCGTATCAGATCGCAGAATACTACACCCGAGCATTTCTGGAAGACGCTCGGACTCTGGGTGTCAAAGTCGCTTTCGAGTCAGACAACATTCTGAAAGCGACAGAGAATATCGACACGATGCAGGACATGATCGGGCAGCTGATCGCAAGGAAGCATGCCTACGTTGGTCCCGACGGTGTTGTCTATTACAGCGTGGAGAGCTTTCCGGCCTACGGCCGTCTGAGCGGCAATACGCTCGACCGACTGCTCACCGGTGCAGGCGGACGGATCAGTGAGGAGAACCAGTCGAACAAGCGACATCCTGCCGACTTCATGCTCTGGAAACCCGACCAGGCTCACATCATGAAGTGGAATTCCCCCTGGGGAACCGGATATCCCGGCTGGCACATCGAGTGTTCCTGCATGGCGAAGAAGCGACTCGGACGAGACGTCATTGATATCCATACCGGCGGCGAGGATCTGATCTTCCCTCATCATGAGTGCGAAATCGCTCAGTCCTGCGGTGCGAGCGGCAATGACACGTTCGCTCGCTTCTGGATGCATGCTCGCTTTCTGATGGTTGAAGGCGAAAAGATGTCCAAGAGCAAGGGGAACTTCTGGACCGTCCGAGACGTTCTGGAAGGCCGTGCCACGGGGACTCGCGTTCATCCAGCCGTGCTCCGTCTTGAACTGATCAAGTCGCATTATCGAGCGAACATGAACTTCACAAAGAAGGGGCTTCAGGATTCCGCCGGAGTCGTCAAGAGACTGACGGAGCTTCGCTCACGTCTGGAGACAGCCACGGGTGGTCAGGCGGAGAAAGTCGATCTCAGCCATCCGGTGCTCAGGGAATTTGCAGAAGCACTCGCAGATGATCTGAATGTCGCAGGAGCTCTCGGCGCGGTGCTCCCCTGGGCAGCTTCATCACCTGATAATCCGGCCGTCGCACTCGGCGTGCTCAATCGTATCAATGAAGTTCTGGCCGTGGCGCCGCTTGCGGGAGCCGAGTCAGCTCAGGAAGACGACGGTGAATCAGAGATCCAGGCTCTCTGCCTGAAGCTGGATGAGGCAAGAGCGAAGAAAGATTTTTCGTCTGCCGACAGAATCCGGGCGGAGATTACCGCAGCGGGATACGACGTCAAGACGTCACCCCAGGGAACCGTGGCTCAGAAACGACTTGCGTGAGAGACAGGATGTTCTGATCGCATGCTGCAAAGCGGCCTGATATGAGACACACGTTTCGCAACCTGCATTCCGGTACAGATTCCGCAGCGCCGGCATCTGTGATTCGTCTTACCGGGATTGAAGCGGAAGCGACGACCGGGGTTACACTCACGGTGTCTCGGTTCGCCTTCAATGTAACCGGGCTTTCCGTGGCTGCTGTGCTTCTCGTCACGCTCGTTCTGGCGTTTCTCTCTGAAGACCAGACTGGCGGTCGGCTGTCAGATTTCCGGCAGACTTTTCTCAGCTCTGAGTCGTCCGAACGGTCGACTCAGCTCCGCGAAACTCAGAACGAGGTTGTCTCTGACGATGACGTGGAAACAGGCTCAAAGAGAGCGTACCGTCATTCCGTTGAAGAAAGTGAATCCGCGGCAGATTCCGAAGACATGAGCGAATCGGGGCAGAAGATTGACGTCCCGCGCGAATCCTTTCTCGGCCTCGTCAATGAATTCGGACGTGAAGGACTGCCTCAGCTGGAAACCTCCACGGTGATTGCATCGGAGTATCACATTCCGACGGATGCGACATCGCTGAGCTTTCCGGTCGAGTTGCTGGCGTCAGAGATCGTCACAATTACCAATCAGCATTTTGACCGAGACGAAGCCAACCGAAAGCCAGTCAAACGAATCCTCTGCACGGTCTGGTCACCAACCACGGCAAAAGATTCGATGGAGATGGCAGTCAGACGCGCTGAGACTCTGCGACTGAAGCTTGCCGAAGGTGATTTTCAGGTGGTCGCCGCCGTTTGGGCAGAATCGGATGTTCTTCGCCCTGTGGTTACAGTTCGCATTGAACAGTAGATCGCATTTCAGAACCGGGACGGGCCACCTTCCAGTGGCGGCGGTAGCAGCAGTAGCAGTTGCGGTATTCACAGGAAACTCCCGGACCGACGGGAGCAAGTCCCGGTTTTGAAACCACCTTCAGCGGTCTTGTTGCGAAACGTTGTGAATATGATCACACTGGGGACTGGAATCTGTTCCCCGTGCCGCAGCGACGGCACCTGCCTCCTGGAGTGATCCTGTGGCGACATCCCGCGATCAAGTGTCAGTCAGTCGAGTGCCTTTTCTGATTGGCCTGCTTTCAATGAGTGTTTCGCTCACTGAACTGGCGGCATTGGAATCGCCCGATGAACCACCTCAGGTCGAGAGTTCTGCCAAAGAGACGAATGTCAAACCGACTGACGCCAAAGGGCCGGACGTTGAAACTTCATCCGGGGAAAATGCCGCTTCTGCTTCAGAAAAGTCCGTCGCTGATCTCACAGCTGAGGTGAAACGATCACTCGTTGTGATTCGGTCAGGGTCACGAGACGGCGGCAATGACGGTCTCGGCACAGGCTTTGTCATCAGCTCCGACGGTCTCATTGTGACGGCTCGTCACGTCATCGGTGACGGGCGTGAGGTCGTTGCTGAGTTTCCTGACGGCCGCACTATGCGAGCGAGTGAGGTGTACGCATCTTCCAGCGGACTTGACCTGGCTGTGGTCCGCATCCCGGATGCAGGTCTGCCGGAGCTCCGGCTGGGCACTGAAGAACTGATCACCGACGGGCGTGATGTCGTGGCACTCGGGCATCCTCGTGGTTTTCGATACAGCGTTGTGAGCGGTGTGATCTCCGGACGGCGCGACTTTGATGGAGTGTCGATGATCCAGCTGGCCATGCCGATCGAACCCGGCAACAGCGGTGGTCCCGTCGTCGACCGGACGGGGCGTGTTCTTGGAATTGTGACCATGAAGTCCACCGCGTCTGACAACGTCGGATTCGCTCTGCCAGTCAACTTGCTGAATGACCTTCTGAAAGCTCCGAATCCGGTTCCGATGAAGAAATGGCTGACCATCGGTGCTCTGGATCCTGCCGCGTGGAATCCGCTCTTTGATGCCAACTGGCGACAGCGAGCCGGGCGAATCTCCGTCGATGGTCTCGGCACTTCCTTCGGAGGACGATCGCTCTGTCTGAGCACGCAGGCTGTGCCTGAGGGAGATTTTGAACTGCAGGTTTCCGTTCGGATGAAGGATGAACGTGGTGCAGCCGGGCTGGCGTTTCACTCTGATGGTGCCGATCGACATTATGGATTCTATCCCAGTGCAGGAAACATGAGGCTGACTCGTTTCGACGGTCCGGATCTTTCTTCCTGGACGATTCTCCACAATGCTCCCCATCCCGCATGGAAGGCAGACAGCTGGAATCTGCTTCGCGTTCGAGTCGAGGCGGGCCGGATTTCCTGCTACGTCAATGGAGAACTCGTTGTGGTTTCTGAGGATCAGGTGGTTCCTCGAGGACGTGTCGGTCTGGCGACTTTCCGTGGTACGGAAGCGGAGTTCCGTTCGTTTGCTCTTGCGGAGACTCTCCCGTCAATTCATCCCACTGAGGATGCCGTCGCTGCGATGAAGGCCGCCGCTCAGCAGTTGCAGTCCGGACAGAATGCCGATGAAGAAACACTGAAGAAATTGACAGATCATCATCCTTATACGACGGAGTTTTTCGAATCGGAGGCCGCAAAACTGGAGCAGACCGCGCTGCGGATGCGCGAACTGGGAGCGATCGTTCACCAGAAGAGAATTCGTGAAGCCATTCTTCTGGCTGTGAATGAATCGCGTGAGACGCTGCCTGATTCAACTGATGCCCCCGGTGGCCCCCCAAAAGCAGATCTGCTTCGAGCTGCTCTGCTGATTGCAAAACTGGACAACGAAGAAGTCGATGTCGACGCTTATATTCGTCGAGTCGACCAGATGGCGCAGGAGATCAATGCCGCGGTCAAACCAGATTCCAGCCCGGAGGATCGGCTCAAGGCACTGGATGAGTATCTGTTTGTGAACAACGGTTTTCGAGGCAGTCGTTTCGAGTACTACACGCGATCGAACAGTTATCTCAACGAAGTCATCGATGATCGCGAAGGCCTTCCGATTACACTTTCGGTGCTCTATATCGCTCTTTCAGAACGACTTGGTCTCAAGGTTGTTGGTGTCGGTCTCCCCGGACAGTTCATTGTTCGTTATGAGCCGACGGACGATCCGGCAACCCATCAGCTGATCGACCCTTTCGAAAGAGGTCTGCGTCTGACAAAGGCGGAAGCAGAAACCAGACTGCGCGAACAAGGACAGGATGTGCTTCCAGTCTGGTTCGAGACGCAGTCCACGGCACAGATCATTCAGCGAATGCTGGTCAATCTGCTGGGTCTCGCTGAGTCAGAACGAAAAGATGCTGACGTGCTTCGTTATCTGGAAGTGCTTGTCGAACTGGCACCCGAAGAAATTGAGTTTCGAGCGAAGCGGCTTGAAATACGAGCTCGAACCGGGCGACGTGCGGAGGCTCTTGCTGACGTCAACTGGTTCCTGACCAATCGCCCCGAAGGAGTCCTGCTGGAACAGCTCGAACGACTCCGCGCCGACCTGGAAACGCAATCCTCCGAGAAAGCAACGGACACGACCGTCCCGAACTGAACCGAGAAGCCTGACGATCAGCCGGCAAATGTCTGGCTGGCCCCGTCAACGCGGATCACCTGCCCACTGACATATCGTGCTGCGTCAGTGCAGAGAAATCCGACGACCGAAGCGATCTCCCCCGGGCGACCGTAACGATCAAGCGTGCCCTCTTCGACAAGTTGAGCCTGGTCGACGTCATGAATTCTGAGAAACCGTTCAGTTACGGTACCGCCCGGAGCCACACAGTTGACCGGAATATTGTGAGGGCGAAGCTGTTCGGCCAGACATCGAGTCCATGCATGCACGCCAGCCTTCGCGACGCTGTAAACAGATCCGAGAGGTCTGCCGACGCAGCCGGCGATACTGCCGATTGTGATGATGCGTCCCTGCTTTCGCTGAATCATCTCGTGTGCGACTTCGCGACAGCACAGCATCGTGCCAAGCAGGTTTCTGTCCATGACGCTCTTCAGATCGTCCAGGGAAATGTTCAGGCAGTCATCAGCCTCCGGGCGACCTCCACGGCCGACAGCGGTTCCGCCGGCACCGATATCGCCTCCGGCACAGCAGACCAGAATGTCAATCTGTCCCCATCTCTGACGAATCTCAGAAGCAACTCGGGCAACTTCCGTCTCCTGAGTCACATCACACCAGGTCGCCATCGTCTCGCACGAATACTTCGCTGCCAGATCATCAGCCAGCTCCTGCATCGTGCCGCCTTCATTGAAGGCTTTGGGACTGTCTGACCGAGTTCCGTGAACCGCAACGCGGGCTCCCAGCCGGCAGAGTTCTTCTGCCATCACACGTCCGAGCCCGCGAGAAGACCCGGTAATCCATGCCTTACGATTCATCAGGGGAAGATCAGCAGACATTGGTCATCGCTTTCGAAAGAAACACACTGGTCAACAGGGTAGCCCGGATTGCTCGCAACGCGGGGGAGGTACGGCCCGAGCGGTGATTCACTGTGATGTCAGCATTCACGATTCCGTTCGGTGTATGAACTGCTGATGCGGAAGGATCGGGCCGCACAGTCACGGACGCCGTTATCAGAGCCTCAGCACTATTCGCCAGAACCTCCTCAGCCTCCGTCCCACCGATTGCGCAGCAACCAGTGCCACCCTGCCACCCAATCTTAAACACAGAGGAAAATATGATACACGCAGGGAACCAAAGTCTCCATCAGTCGCGCGGAGATCATCAACTCTCCACCAGGAGACGCATATTCAGCTGGCGACACGCTGAAGGCCCATGCGTCACTCGGACGTGATTTTTCAGATTCAATGCTGTTTCCTGCCCTCCGCCTGCCTGGTGCCGGACAGTGGCACAACTGGCAGCTACTGGTGTTGTTGGATTTTTTGGTATGGGTCTCAGTGTTCGATGGTGTTGAACGGGAAACGCAGATTGAATATTTCGGCGTTGGCTGGTGAAACAGAGTGTGGCTCTGCGAGGACGCAACCAGACGAGTGATAGTTAGTCGTTTCGGTGCGTCGATGACGTCAAGTGGGCGTTCTGGTTGGTCATCAATCAGGACGCCGTTTCCTCTAAACGAATCGTCGGGTCGCTCCACAGACGATGAGACATGAGGTCTCACTCTTTTGGAGGATTCGCAGTTATGCAGCGGATCCGGAGCGTCAGTGCACCTGATGTATTGAGACCTGACTCATTTCTGACGGCTCTCTTGGTTTATTGATTTTTTTGAATCGTTGCCAAGAACAATTCGAATTTTACAAAACTGACCTTCCGGCTAGTATTGTTTCACACGTCTGTGCAGGAGGCTTCAGACCCGTCTTCCTGTCGAGTTATCCGTTGCCGATTTTCGGGAGGAACAACCATGGTGAGCATGAATGAGTTCGGTCGAAAGACAGTCAGAAAAATCGACTTGAGACTCGCAGAGCGCGAGGGCACTCTTTCGGATCCAGATTCCCGCAAAGGCCCGTCCAGATTGATGCGGCATTGCCTGTCTGCAATCACGGGAAAGATAGACGACAACCTGTTGGAGCGAATGATTCACCTGGGATTTAATCCAGAGAATCTGGGAGCCATTCACTATGCGCCCATTGCCGAAGTTGCCTGGGCGAACGGAAGGGTGACCCAGTTTGAACAGGTATTTGCAATCAGCGCAGCGTTGTCATCCGATCTGCTGCAATCACCTCCGGCATTCGATCTGTTTCAATCATGGCTCGCAGAACGTCCTCATAAAGCCTTGTGGTCACTTTGGGAGGACTACATGACCGATCGTCTCGCCATCTCGAGAAGTGCCAGCGACGAGCAGTTCGGTCAGCGATTGTATGAGACTGCCTCACGTGTCGCGCTGGCGTCCGGCGGGTTGCTGGATCAGGGGGAGATTTGTATCGCAGAACAGCGTGTTCTGGATCGGATTGCACGAGTTTACAATCTCCAGGTTCCGCTTTAAGAACCAGCTGTGCCCAGCACCCGTCCGTGGCAGTTAAGAAACTCCATTCAACTTACGACGATTCGTTGTCAGATCAGTCAGAGCACGCTCGGCCGAGATCACTCAGACCTTGTCCTTCCAAATCTGAGGGCCCGCCCAGTGCAGTGAATTCCTGTACTGGCGAAGGCAGAGGGCTCAGATCTGATTCCGTGTGAGACACGAATGGGGTCAGGTGTTGTTCTTTTGGGTGCTACTTTTGTGATGAAGCCGTTGAGCAAGGATTGCAACCTCGCATCTGTCGACTTCCTCCACTCACGATTGCCAGTTTCGCAGTGAAAGCGGAGCGTCCGAGTATCCAATTGATTGAGACCTGACCCCTTTGTTGCGGTCGTCTGTCGCGGTGAGTTGAAAAAAAAATCCGCATCGGAATTTCTCCGATGCGGATTTCTTTAATTGCGATCAGATGACCTGACACGCTGCGAGAGACTTCACTGATGTTCTCAGCCGTCCCGCAGCAGCAGATGCCAAAGGACGATCAGCGTGACATGAACGCCACGACCTGACCAACCTCAACGCGAAGCTGTACGTCTTCAAACGTTGGGCGAGTCGTGACGATGCATTTCATTTCCGTCTTGTCGACAGCCAGCCACTCGGTATCAACCGGTGTGGAAGACTCGCCGATGCCTGAATACAACTTCTGGATATTCGGGCGTTTTCGCAGAGTGATCACGTCACCAGGGCGAACCTGAATCGATGGCTTGTTGACGGTCTTGCCATTCAGCTGGAAGTGGCGGTGCACGATTCCCTGCCGAGCCTGTGGGCGAGTCAGCGTGAAGCCGGCACGTCGCACGACATTGTCGAGCCGACATTCGCAGAGGATGAGCAGCAGCTGTCCGGTGTTACCCTTCAGACGCTTTGCTTTTTCGAAGTATCGATTGAGCTGGCGATCGCGAAGACCGTAGTAGAACTTGATCTTCTGCTTTTCGTTGAGAGCTTCGCCATAGGTGGTCGCTTTCTTGCGACGACGATGCATCCCTGGAGGAAACTCTTTACGTTCACTTGCCTTGATTGCTCCCGCCGACTCATAAACATTCATTGCGAGTCGTCGGTTGATGCGTCCCTTCGGACCGGTATAACGCCCCATTGTTCAGTTCAACTCCACTCAGAAACCTATCGGCTCTGCACCGCCGAATCGCAACACGCGAAACAGCCGTCACCATTGTTTCCGCATTCATCTCTGAACTGAAATCAGCGATCCTGCTGTGACAGTCAGAAATTCGATTCCGGAAAGCTCGACAGGTGGTTTCGGAAGATCCGAACCACGTACAGAGTAAAACACTGATCTCGGCATCCTCTTTTGAGGGAAAATGCCGTAAAACCAGAGGAGGGGAAAGGTTAGCGTCTGCAGAGGTGATGATCAACACCGTCCCGACAACTCGGAAGGCTTTTGTTCGGATTCCTGAGTGCTTTTCCCCTGTCACCAGCCTTTCATTCCGAAGTCACTGGTGAATAATCCGGAACCGCAGGCTCACGAGTGGTTCTTCCCATTTTCACCTGCTCGCAGAGGATTCCCATCGAGATTCTCTGTCAAAAATGCTGCAAATACTGCCTTTATCCGAAAGATCATCCATGAAATTCGCTGAGCGCCGTCCTGAAACTCTGGCTGAACTGCGGGCTTCCGGATGGAAATCACGAACGGTCAAAGAAGAAATCCGAGAAAACTTCGTCCGGTTCCTTGCTGCCTCGGAAGACCTGTTCCCGGGCATGATCGGGTACGAGAATACGGTTGTCCCGGAGATCAGCCTGGCGCTCCTTGCGGGTCACGACATCCTGTTTCTGGGCGAAAAAGGGCAGGGCAAAAGCCGCATGATGCGTGCTCTGCCTCGGTTTCTCGACGAAGAAATCCCCTACCTCGACCTTCCCGACAGCCCCGTTCACGAAGATCCCTATCACCCGATCACTTCCGCAGGAAAATCCCTGATCGCATCGACGCCACCGGAAGAAATTCGAATTGCCTGGTGGCCGAGAAGTCAACGCTACGCCGAACGTCTTGCCCCCGGAACCAAGTTTGCCGACATCATCGGAGAAATCGATCCGGCTCGACTGGCAGCCGGAACCAGCATGTCAGCGGAAGAGGCTCTGCATTTCGGACTGATTCCGCGAATGCACCGCGGCATCTTCGCCATGAACGAACTTCCGGAACTTGATGAGCTCGTGCAGGTCGGGTTGTTCAACATTCTTGAAGAACGCGACGTCCAGATTCGCGGATTCCCAATCCAGTTTGATCTGGATGTCTTCATTCTGTTCTCTGCGAATCCCTCGACTTACAATCGCAGCGGAAAGGTCATTCCGCAACTGAAAGACCGTATCGGGAGCATGATTCACACGCATTATCCGGAAGAGCGGGATGCGGGAATTCAGATCATGGAGCAGGAGAGCGCGATTCCGCTTGATGGTGATTTCCCGGTCGTTGTTCCATTCTTCATGAAGCAGATCATCGAGGAAATCAGCCGTGCCGCTCGACGGAGCAAGTTCATTGACCATCAGTCCGGTGTGAGTGCGCGGTTCAGCATCGCGAACTATCAGACCATGATCGCGAGTGCTCGCCGACGAGGTGCCGTGCTGAATGAGAAGCCGGCAGTTCCTCGAATCAGTGACCTCGGACACCTGTATTCTTCTTCGCTCGGCAAAATCGAAGTGGATCTGATGAGCAGTCATCAGATGAGCGAACGGCAGGTGTTGGATGCAGTCACTGCGGAAGCCATTCGGACAGTCTTCTCGGAGTACGTGGAGCAGCACGGGCTGGAAGCCATTTCACAGATCTTCGCAAAGGGTGTGAAAATCGAAGTGGGAGATATGCTTCCGAGCGAACATTATGAAACGCTGCTTCGACGAGTCCCGCCCGTTTGGGACAAGGCGTTTGAGCTGAATGCATCAGAGAGCGCTGCGGTGCGAGCTTCCTGCGTGGAATTTATTCTCGCGGGACTTTACGCAACGGATCGCATCAGCAGAGCTCAACGCCACGGCGTGGTGACTTACGAGGTGCAGTAGTGGTGCTCCAGTCGAATGCAACCGGAGACTCTTCACGAAGCAAGACAGCAACGTAGCGGAAGCCGGTGCGTTTGTTTCGCCGAGCTTTCTGAGTCGACAACGGACGAAGCACCTGATATCCATCTCCGGAGCATTGCAACGGTTTGGGCGTTCCCGGCAACGCGGTGAAGTGTCTTCGTGGTATGTTTTGCAGATTTAGTGGATAGGCGGGAGCTCTCCGTTGCGTTCGGCGACTGACATCACCGGGCGGCCTGCGCCGTCCCGCTTGAGAGCACTTCACGACATTGCCGGCTCGTGGCAGAGGCCGTTTCGTGAGAGCGAACAGACGCGCTGTGACAGAGTGAGAGACGCATGAATCCGGAAGAACTACTGAAACAGCAGCTGAATGACTTTCGAAGAGATTTCCTGGCACTGCGTGAGGAGATTTCAAAAGTCATTGTCGGCCAGCAATCGCTGCTCGACGACATCCTGATTGCATTGATCGCCGGAGGGCATGTTCTGCTGGAGGGAGTCCCCGGGCTCGGAAAAACTTTGACCGTCAGAACTCTTGCCGATGCACTCCACCTGAACTTCCATCGGATTCAGTTTACACCGGACCTCATGCCGGCAGACCTCATCGGAACACAGGTGATCTCGGAATCTTCTGACGGACACCGGACATTTGAATTCCATCGTGGCCCGTTGTTTGCCAACGTGCTGCTCGCTGATGAAATCAATCGTGCCACGGCCAAAACGCAATCGGCACTTCTGGAAGCCATGCAGGAGCATTCCATCACCGTTGCGGGGGAGACACATCGGTTAGCGGAACCATTCTTCGTGCTCGCGACTCAGAATCCGCTCGAAATGGAAGGGACTTATCCTCTGCCGGAAGCTCAACTGGATCGATTCTTCGTCAAGCTCATCGTGAAGTATCCGAGCGTTGACGATCTGGAGAAGATCCTTGATCGCACAACGGAGAATGTCCGCACGCAGGCCACTCGCGTTCTGACGGGTGAGCGTATTCTGGAGATGTCTGAGCTGTCCCGTCAGATCCCCGTCGCCACGAGCGTGCGACGGTACGGAATTTCTCTGATCATGGCGACTCACCCGGAACATGCTCTGGCGCCGTCGGCAGTGAAACGATTCGTCCGCTATGGTTCGAGCCCGCGTGGTCTTCAGGCGATGATCCTCGGCGCCAAGATTCGCGCGATTCTCGACAATCGATACCACGTCGCTCGAGAAGACCTCCGCACCATGGCACTGCCTGTTCTTCGGCACCGGATGATTCTGAACTTCGAAGGTCAGGCTGAAGGAATCAGTACGGATGAGATCATCAGCACGATACTGAAGGACGTGAAGGACGATTCCCTTTGAAATGAGCTCAAAAGAAATGTCAGCATGCTGAAACAATGTCCCCTTTTTGTTTGTACCAAATACCCCCTGGACTGCGGCAGCCCGCTGCCGCTTTCAGCTCAGCAGCCTGCTGCTGAGCTCACTGTTGAGTGTACTGCTGGAACGATAGAGAACATAACACTCCACAGCAGGCTGTGGGAGTGGAAAGCTGCAGCGGGCTGCAGCAGTCCAGGTTCACGGTGTGAAAGGGTGCTCACAAAGAGTGGTGCTCCGTGTCGCTCAGCCGGTCTGGGGAAGTTCGAGTACGTGTGAGAAGCGTTCCAGGACGATGGCCTTCAGTGGCCGGAATTCCGGCTGGTCGAATCGTCCGTCTGAGACGAGATCCCCTGCAATCTGTCGAGCAACCTGCAGGATGTTGAAATCCCGCACGGGGCTGGCGACACGCAGCGGCATGGCTCCGCTTTGACGAAGACCGAGAATATCCCCGGGACCGCGAAGTTCTGCGTCCTTCTCGGCCAGTTCGAAGCCATCGGAGGATCGTTCCATCGCCGTCAGGCGGTCAATCGCATCCGGCGTCTCCGCATGGCTCATCAGAAAACAATATCCCTGATACACACCGCGGCAGATGCGTCCGCGAAGCTGATGCAGCTGAGCCAGCCCGAAGCGTTCTGCCTGCTGGATCACCATCACGGTGGCATTCGGAACGTTGACGCCGACTTCAATCACCGTCGTTGAAACAAGAGCGTGAAGTTCTTCGGAACGAAACTCTTCCATGACACGATGACGTTCGTCGCGATCCATTCGGCCGTGCAAAAGACCAACCTTCAGGCCGGAAAGTTCACCCTTCAGAAGCTGTTGATGCACCGTTTCTGCGGCCGCGTCGTCCTGATCGGAATCACCCTCAATTCGAGGGCACACAACATACGCCTGACGACCACGACCAATCTGTTCGCGAATAAACTGCCAGGCCTTTGACTGCTCTTCTGCTGTCGAAACACGCGACGTAACGACACGCTGGCGACCGGGAGGAAGATCCTTGATCACGGTCACATCCAGGTCACCAAACTGAGTCAGGCACAGACTTCGTGGAATCGGCGTGGCTGTCATGACGAGCACGTGCGGGCCGTGATCAGAACTCCCGAAGCCAGCTCGCTGGCGCACGCCGAATCGGTGCTGTTCATCAATCACGGCCAGAGCCAGATTATGAAACCGAACCGACTCCTGAATTACGGCTTGTGTGCCGATGATGAGCTGCACCTCGCCGGAGGCAATTCCTTCGAGAATCTCGCGACGTTTTCCGGCAGGAAGTCCGCCGACAAGGAATTCCCTTCGGACTCGGCTTTCTGACAGAAGTTCATCGACTGTTTCCCAGTGTTGTGTGGCGAGCACTTCCGTCGGAGCCATCAGCACTGTCTGAAATCCGGCTGCAACGGCCGCCAGCATGGCATAAACCGCGACCGCCGTTTTGCCGGCTCCCACATCCGCCTGCAGGAGTCGATGCATTGGCTGACTCTTGCCGATGTCTGCGGCAATTTCACGAACAGCATTCTCCTGCCCGGCTGTCAGCCGAAACTCGAAAAGTCGGCGAATCCGGGCATCCACCTTTGCCGAAACGGGGATCACCGGCGCCTTGAGCGTCTGCCGACGGACTCGACGCCGAAGCGCCAGTCCCAGCTGCATCTCCAGCAGATCATCAAACAGAACACGGTGGCGTCCCGACTCAAACTGTTCCTTCGTCGATGGCGTATGGACGCCTCGAAGTGCATCCTGTAAATGCGGCAGTCGGTGTTTCTCTCGAAACTCCTCGGGGAGCGGATCCGGCACAAACTGTACGAAATGTTCGACGACGGACCGCGTCATCCGTCGCATCAGGTCCATGCGGATTCCGTCAGTCAGAGCGTATCGAGGCAGAATTCCGGTGGCATTCTCGATGTCATCATCATCCGCCAGAATATGGACGCGAGGATTACTGAACTCCCATCGTCCGTTGCTTCGCTTCGGAATACCGCTGAAAACCAGATGTTCGCCGTCGCGATATCTCCGAAACATCCACGGCTGATTGAACCAGAGTCCTCGAACGAACTGCCCATCGCAGTCAAGCAGAACTCCAACCAGACTTCGGCCTTTGCTCAGGCTTCGAGCATCACGATCAGCGACCGTCCCGTGAACAGACTGTTCCTTTTCGGGTTCGAGTCGATTGACAGGCCGAACATCCGTAAAGTCGTTGAAACTCTGCGGGATGTGAAACAGCAGATCGCCGGCAGTGCGAATCTCCAGCTGCCCAAGCAGTTTAGCTTTAGCCGGACCGACCCCCGGAACGAACTGAACCGGCGTTGACAGTCCGTCGGCTGACGATCTGGTGGAAGAGTCCTGATGCTGAGCTGCGTCTGACATGGAAGCCGATTCGTGAACTGAGCTGACGAACAGGGTGGACGGATTCTGCCGCGTGCGGGTTTCAGGATCGAGACATCCCCCTTCCAGCTGAGCATCCGACGGGAGCCAGCCCCGGTTCTGAAACCAACTCTGGACAAACCATCGCCGACATTCATCCGGTCAGATTCCAAACTCCCGCTCGATCTTTTCGATGCGTCCCTGCAGTGATTCAACGGTTGATTTCATCTCCTCAAACGATGCCGACAGTTCTTTCAGCCGATCCGTCAGCGTGGCAATGACTCGACTTTCGGCCGATCCACCATTCCCGGTCTGAGACGACGGCCCAGATCCGCTCGTGCTGACACCAGACACCACTGTTCGCGTCACTAATGCTGCGGCACTCGGCACTGGCGATGATGCCGCCTGGCCAGCGCTGACGCCTGATCGATCGCCTGCCCCGGAACTTTCGGCGCGACTTTCTTCCGAGGCGGAAGTCGACGACGAATCCGGCGGAAGCTGAGCCGGCGACATCGTCTGCCCTTCTTTGGACAGGTAGAAGGTATGGTCAACTTCCACGCCACGACGATCAAGCGGCCCATTGGACTGAAGGAAGCCTTTCTCCCGCAATGCCATCAGATCGGCGCGGAGATGTTCTGAACTCTCTATTCTGACCATCCGACTGGCGCGAGTCCGTAGTTCCCCCGGCTGCTGTCGACCTCGCAGCAGCAGCTCCGCAATGACCGCAAACTGTGTTTCAGTAAAATCAAATTTCTGACGCATATAGTGGCGATAGCGAGCTGCTCGTCCGCCGTCTGTGAACACTTCGGCAATCACGCCAAGCTCGCGAAGCTGTTCGAGAGTATCTGCCACCTGGTCTTCGGAGTATTCGGAAACGGGTTCACGGTTATTCTTCTGATTGCAGCCGGTTGTGGTTGCCTTCAGAGTGAGTGGATACTGATCCGGTGTGGTGAAAGCCTTTTCCATGAGAACCCCGATCACTCGGCGCTGGATACGACTGAGCTGCCGAATCTGGTTCCTGACATCATCCGTCATGAAAGAATTCATCCGTAAAAACTGAGAGGTGATATGGGCGTTCACAAAACCGGGACAGCCGCCCTTCTCCCCCGATTATTCTGAGCTGTTTCAGATCTGGCAGGGAGTCATTCCTGATTTTGTGACGCTTTTCAAGGGGCCGCGAAAGGAAGTGGACACGAAAACATCGACAGACTCAAGGGAGCGGCAGTGATCCGGGGTTTATGTCGGTTCCGGAACCGGCATTTTTTGTAAACCGTGCCGGAAGTTCGAGACTGGCGACACTTTTATGAATATCATTTCCTCTGTTCTGGTGCCAGGAATCAAAAAAGAGAATCAGACGGTAGAGAATCAGACCATGTCACTTTCGATTGTCACTGACGTTCCCGAAGTCTACGAAGATCCGCTCGACCTGATCGAGGAAATCGACAGACTGAAGAAAGAAAAAGACGCCACGATTCTCGCTCATTATTACGTGGACGGCGATATTCAGGATATCGCGGACTTCACGGGAGACAGTCTGAAACTGGCTCGCGACGCAACCCGCGTCACCACATCCACCATTGTGTTTGCCGGCGTGCACTTCATGGGTGAATCCGCGAAGATCATGAATCCGCGGAAACGAGTTCTGATCCCGGATCTGCTTGCCGGATGTTCTCTTGCCGACAGTTGTCCCCCGGACCAGCTCGCTGCATTTCAGGAACAGCTTCGCGCACAGGGGCGTGATTTTCAGACAGTTGCCTACATCAACACGTCGGCCGCAGTGAAAAGTCTGTGTGACTGGATCGTGACCAGCGGTAACGCGAGGGAGATCATCGAACGAGTTCCGAAGGATAAGGAGATCCTGTTCGTCCCCGACCAGCATCTCGGCCGATACCTGGTGGAAGTCACCGGACGGAAGATGATTCTGTGGCCCGGTTCCTGCATGGTCCACGAGGTCTTCAGCATTCAGGATCTGATTCGAGCCAAACGCAGCAATCCTGACGCCGTCGTGATGGCTCATCCGGAATGCCCGCAGAACATTCTCGAGATCACCGACGTCATCGGCGGTACAGAAAAGATGCGCCGCCACGTGATGTCGCTCGCAAAGCCGACTACGTTTCTGGTTGCCACCGAAGCGGCCATGATCCATCCGCTTCAAAAAGCAGCGCCCCAGCATACCTACATCCCGGTGCCAGGCATCATGGCGTCGACCGGCGAAACCTGCGCCTGCAACCGATGCCCGCACATGTCTCGCAACACGCTGCAGAAAGTCCGAAACTGTCTGCGAGACGGACGTCCGGAGATTGAATGGAGAGACTATTTCTCAAAAGCTCGGGAAGTGCTTGACCGCAGTCTGCTGGAGTCCTGACGGCACGTAGGATTCGCCGACGCATGCCCATCCGGTAGCAGGGTCAGAAGTCCCTGCGCTTCTGATAGAACAAAAATCCCTCACTGGACAGCTCGCACTGTTTTGCTTTGTTCGGCAGCTTCCGCTGAAACTTTCAGTCGTCGTGCAGAAGCTGCGCTCGCTGAAAAACGGACCTGGAAGTTCAGGGAATCTTTAACAGCGGACATCTCCGGCTGAGTCGCCGGGGGAGCTGTTTGGTTGCGACCGGCCATGACGTGAGTCCGATAAGCAGAGGTGGGGGCAGAGCATTTTTCACGGCGGCTTCAGTCGTGATGCAGCATGGACGCTGTGACGACAGTCAGCACGGATCGCTGACCGTCACGCTCTGAATTCCGCCTGTCGCAGATGCAGAGCCACGTCGGCAGGGATGCAGACTGGCTGACGGACAGGCGTCCCTGGCAGTTCGGTTCAAAGGAATCGGGAGCTGTCTGCAGGCAGAACGGATTCCATCAGAAGGGTCAGCGCCGACATGACGTCTACGCAGCTCAGGGTCGCTCGAATCTGTTGTTTCGTCGTGGCCGTTCCGATCTTCTTTGTCGACGTGCAGGCTCAACTGGTGCCCGGCAGCGGACACCGGATTCCTCAGGTCGGTGACGACTTTGAGGACGTCAACTGGAAATGGATTCCGAACGGGGAGAAAGCCAGCCGCGAGCAGGACGAACAGGTCCGATCTCCCACCGGCTTTTCAGCGAATCGTCACTGGTTTGAGAGCCCGAAACGAGGGATGCCGGACTTTATTGCCCGAGTCGATACGCCGGAAGGCGGGATTCCGGGAAGTCGTGGTGCTCTGAAACTTCAGACTCTGCATTCCGGAGTTCCCGGTCGCCCATCGGGCAAGATGGAACAGGACGATCTGGTCATGTCCTGTGCCTCAAAGGTCGGTGCCATCAGTGTTGGTCGAAATCCGAGCTGCATGACACGAATCTGGATTCCGCCATTTGAACAGTGGGAGAAGCGTTCCGGAAGTCATTTCGGATATCGCATTGATCTGAAAACGACAACGACCGAGAAGAAGAAAACCTTCCTCTTCACCAAAACCGAGCGGAAACAGGAAGACTACTGGCCGGGTTTCTTCATTGAGTTTCATTCGAAGAATGACCCTCGCTTCAAGGAAGACGAAGCTCTGCTGCTGATCCGCGGCAATAACACCGGCAATGAAGTCAACGGTCCAAAACTGACTCCGGGCTGGTGGACACTGGGAATGTCGGTTACGTCTGACGGGAAGGTGCACTATTACGCCAGTCCCGGAGTTGACAACCTGACGGCTGAGGACCACGTTTACTCCAGCTTCCCGTACAGCTATCAGGCGGAGTATTTCGCGACTCACTTCTTCAATACATGCAACATGTACGACGGTCGCACCTGGTCGACGCCGTTCATTATCGACGACCCTGCAATCTACACGGTCCGGTAAGGCACTTCGGAGACAGCAGCATGCAGTGACAAACCGCACTTGTCACTGCATGTCTCATTTCACAGCATGTCCTGGTATCGACTTCGAATTTCGTCAGGAGTGAGATCTTCCTGATGAGTCGCCACGGTCCATACGTGGCCCCAGGGATCAGTGACTGTTCCGGAACGATCTCCGTAGAACTGATCGCAGAGCGGCTGCAGCTCAGTCGCTCCATTTTCGATCGCACGGTGAAAGACACTGTCCGCATCGTCGACATAGATCACCATGCTGACCGTTGTGCCGCCTCGCGACGCCGGGCTGAGAAATCCGAGCTCCGGGTGTTCATCCGCAAGCAGGAGCACCGAGGTTCCAATGCGAATCTCTGCATGACTGACGCGGTTCTCTGGATCTGTCAGGCGAAAGATCTCGACCGCGCCAAAGCAGCGCACATACCAAGCGATGGCATCCGACGCCCCACGGATGAGCAGGTAGGGCGTTATGGTCTGATATCCGGGTGGAACTGGGGGGACAGACTTTGACATCAGATGCCCTTTGTGAAAAACTGTGGTGTGACTTCGGCGTATGTTGAACGTTCAGAACCATTTTCACAATTGAACCGACAGAAGTTCGCAGAATGAGGACTGCATGATTGCCGTAGAAGGGCTGCAGTATTCGCGGTATTCCGAAGGTTTTTCATTCCGGATTCCGCATCTCAGCCTTCCGGGCACTTCATCAATCGCTCTGACTGGACGCAGTGGATGCGGAAAAACCACGCTGCTGAATCTGCTGGCGGGAATTCTGACACCGCACTCTGGTTCGATCACTGTCTGCGAAACACGCCTCGATCTCCTTTCGGATGCTGACCGCCGACTTTTTCGACTGAAAAACATCGGCTTCGTGTTTCAGGATTTTCAGCTGATTGATTATCTGAATGTCATCGAGAACATTCAGCTTCCGTGTCGACTCAATCCGGCTCTGACGCTGACATCTGAGATTCGAACGCAGGCCGACGATCTGCTGAAACGCACCGGACTGGCTCACCTGAAGAATCGTTCCGTGACTCAGCTTTCGCAGGGGGAAAGACAGAGAATTGCCGTCTGCCGGGCTCTGCTGCTGAACCCTCGGATCGTTCTGGCCGATGAGCCGACTGGAAATCTGGATCCGGCAACATCGCGAGAGATCATTTCCATGATGAAGGATCATGTCGCGGCTTCCGGGGCTCTGCTGCTGATGGTTACTCACGACTCGACAGTGCTGGATCTCTTTGACCGGAGAATCGAGTTTCAGGAGTTCGCATCCACAGCGAGAGCGGAATTTCCGGCGTCTTGTCTACCCGCCGCGATAAAGCAGAATGCGGACGTTCTGAATGAATCGGAGCGGCCTGACTGATGGGACATGCATTCTTTCTTGCATGGAAATCACTCCGATGGCATCGTGGACGATCGATCATTCTCGTCTGCAGCCTCGCACTCACACTTTGGTTTCCGATCACGATCCGGCTGCTGCTCAATCAGTTTCGCGATGAAATCGCGTCACGATCTGACCAGACTCCTCTGATTGTGGGTGCCCTCGGAAGTCGCATTGATCTGGTGCTTCACGGTCTCTACTTTGATAAACCTCCGAGTCAGCTCATCACGATGGCCGAAGCTGATTATGTTCATGAAGCCGGCTTCGGGACTGCAATTCCGATAGATGCCACGTTTCGCATTCAGGGGACCAGGCAGACAACCGGTGCACCAATCGTGGGGACGGTTCCTGAATACTTCGAGTTTCGGCGGCTGTCCGTTCGTGCCGGCACGATGTTTTCGATGCCGGGAGAGTGTGTCGTGGGAGCGGCACTCGCGGCAAAGATGAAACTGTCTCCGGGGGACGCTGTACTTTCTGCGCCTCGCAACGCCTTCAATCTGGCCGGCGACTATCCGATCAGGATGCACGTGACGGGGATTCTTCAGCCATCAGCGTCTGCAGATGACGATGTAGTCTTCACGGATCTGCAGACAGTCTGGATCATTCGAGGCATTGGCCATGGGCATCAGGATCTTTCAGCTGCGGATGATCCTGGCCTGATTCTGAATCGTAATCAGACGGAAATCGTCGGCAGCGCAGCAGTGCTTCCGTTTACGGAGATCACCAGAGAGAATCGCGATTCTTTCCATTTTCATGGCGATCCCTCCGAATTCCCGGTTTCCGCAGTGATCGTTCTGCCGGACTCTCAGAAATCGCACACCATGCTGCTCGGACGATACGCATCGGATCGACAGACGGTTCAGTGTGTCTCCGCGGCGGTAGTGATTCAGGAACTTCTCGAGATCGTATTTCGCGCTGAGCAGCTCCTTCGGATCAGTACCTGGACGGCCGGGCTGGTGACGGCTCTGATGGGAGGACTCGTGATCTCATTGTCCATGCGATTGAGAGCCTCGGAGATGCAGACGATGGAACATCTTGGCTGCGGAAAGTGGATGGTCTTCCGGCTGCTGGCGGCAGAGATCATCATGCTTCTTTCAGCAGGAGTTTGTCTGGCAGCAGCAGGCGGATTCGTCACGCATCGAATGATGTCTCACTTCCTGCGCATGTTGATTTTCTGAGCATACTGATCTGGTGAACCTTGCAGAGCGCATTTCAAAACCGGAACAGGCACCCTGCACTGTTGCAGAACTTGCCGGGAAACACCGTGTCCGTCGGGAGACGGTCCCGGTTTTGAAAGCACCTGTAGACGTTACTTTCCCGAATTCCCTGTCGGGGCATCCGAGTTCTGTTGACGCGTTTTGCCGAAAACTTTGCCGCGTCCGTGCGAAAGTGTGACTGGCAGGATGACATCATCCTTGCTGAGGGAGATCGTTTTCCGAGTGACGGATTCCTCGGCTGTCGCCTGTCGCTCGATGATTTCCACAACCGCCTTTCCGGCAACCACCTTACCACTGATGAATCGCACGCTGATTGAGTACTGACCGGGAATCGCCGTCGGGCAGACGTAGTCTTCCAGATGCTTTCCGGAGGCACCTCCGGACCGCGGAGCTGCGTTTCCGGAATGACCACTGTCCATCGCAATCAGCCTTCCACCGGACGGAGTGGCTCGATTTCGGTAGCTGCAGGTGTTTCCATCCGGCTCAGTCACCATCAGATCAAGATCCCCCTGACCCGACCAGATCAATCGAACGCGAAGATCGACTGCGACAGCTTCTGCGAGTTCCGACCGGTACCTGGATGCACGCTCCGGCGAATCGGATTCTGCTTCCCTGATCAGACGACGGACCTCACTGATCGCCTCTTCATGCTGCTTCTGATATCCGTCATCCCAGACGTGGCGCAGAATTCCGAGTCGACTCCAGACCTGTTCGTCAGCCAGACGGAATCGATCAGCGATGCTGCGTGCAAGCAGCCAGTTCTGAGTCACCTCCGGAGCCATCTCGGAGACTCGACGGCACATCTGCAGCGATTCGGCGGAAGACTCAAGCCGAGACAGCATTGCCGCAGTCAGCATCATCTGGGAAACGTCACCGGGTGCGAAGTCAACTCTTGACTGAAGAACCCGATCGATATCAGTGGACGGATACTTTGCCAGTCGCATTTCTCCGGCAAGAACATCGTATGTCCACGGAGCTGCATGATCATTTCGCAATGAGCTCAGCAGACATTCCACACCCGCTGCATAACGCTTCTGCTGATGCAGTTGAAAGACGATTTCTGCCAGAAGACGCGGGTTGATTCGCTGACTGGAAAAGAATTCATCCCAGAAAGCCGGGACCGTATCCTGCCCCTCTGCCTTCTTCAGAACTTCACGGGCCTGTTCCGTGAACTCCGGCTGGTTCAGCATCGAATCCCCCGTGTCGGAATCCGATGGTGAGTTCTGTGGACTCTTCCTGTCTGACGGATTGTCTGACGGAGCCTGCTCATCACCGCTTCCAGGAGCTTCTTCACCGATGAATGCGGTGGAGATATAACGGTGACGGCCCAGGCCAGCAAACGAAGAAACGGCCACTGGCAGTGAGGCACTGCGAGTGGCCGTTTTGTGGAAACTTGTGTCAGAATGAGATCGCAATTCAGCGGGAAACGCCGAATTCGTCCGGTTCTTCTGATTCTTCAGTTCTTTGCGACCGGTTTTTTTTTGAGCGGCACGTTCGAAATGCCCTGATTCGGCTTCGCAGGAGCAGATTCCATTGCGGCAAGCATTTCAGGGGGGAGGCTTCCGAAACCGCCACCGCCACCACCGAAACCGCCACCGCCACCGCCGAATCCGCCGCCACCACCGATACCGCCACCGCCGCCGATACCACCACCAGCCTGTCCGCCTTGTCCGCCCTGCCCCTGTAGCTGGAGGATCGGAATCACCAGATCACCGACATAGTAGAACCGGCGGATGAGATTCTCGTCACTTTCCGCAGATGTCTTTGTCGTGATCTGCAGGACTTCATTTCGAATCATGTAAGTCAGCTCAGGTTCTGTCGTCTGACCGAACAACAGTGTCAGGAGGTTCTTCAGCTTGATTCCGCTGTAAACGATATCCTGAACCTGCACGTCCTCGTAGGTCGCCCCATCAATTTCGAGGCTCTTGCGATCCGGGACGATCGTCATGCGGAAGTCAGCACCGGTACCAGCGCCTTCGTTTCCGTATGTGTTCGTGAAATGTTCTGAGATCTGGTCCAGCACTTCCTTCAGAGACACCTGACCCTGAAAATCAAGCGGCGGAATGGGCTCTTCGAGCATCTCGTAAAGCCAGGACTCGACTGGTTCCTCTGTTCTTGTATCGACCCGGTCGTACCGCTTCTTCCGGCTCAGTGTCAAAGCACGCCAGACATCTGCCGGCGGGTAAAGCACAGGAGGCTCATCCGGAAACGGTACGTGTGAAAGTTCAACCTGATACAGTGTCTCGAGAAAACGGTCCGCTCGAAGGTTTCTGAGGTCATAAGCCTTTGAAAGCTGTCCTGCAGCTTCCGAAACAAACACCGCGGCCGTGGCTGTGCCATCGCCGGGAGCCATTTCCAGTGCTTTTCGAGCGACCTGCTCGGCATCTTCATAAGAGTCAATATCACCTTTTCGTGCTCGCTTCAGCAACCCGGCAACCGAAGCGATCAGCTGTTTGAGGCGATCTTCGTCCAGAGCCGCGTCAGCCAGCAGTTTTCGCTGCGATTCGACTGTCGCTTCCCGCTGAGCCGCCTGGCTCTGAATCAATCGCACCTTTGCCGCCGAGATCTGCACGGCATCCAGAGCCGAGATCACGCGACGCTCCAGTTCGGCACGAACATCGGCACTGATGTCAGAAGAATCACGGATCGTCGAAAGGACATCCTTCAGAATGCCCTCTGCGTAAACAGGCTGCGAAGTGCTCACTCCGCGAGCCGTATCGATGACCTGATCTACTTCACGCGTCAGCTTCTGTGTCTCGATTGCAATGCGGGCCTCTGTCGCCTGAAGTGGATCAAACTCCGCCGCTCTCCCGGTTCCGATCCCGGAATCAGATGATTCGCTGGAAATCCCTTCATTCTCTGATGATGGAGCAGGCGAGGACTCATCAGCATCTTCACCTTCGGCGGGCATCTCTTCCTGCCCCTCGCTCATCGGAGGTTCCGGCGTCAACTCGACGCCTTCGACAGCTTCCGCTTCCGGAGTTTCCGTTTCACCGAAGGACTGGGATTCCTCGTCTTCTGCAACTGGTGCCGCCTCCAGTTCCGAATCCTGCTTCAGGGCAGTCAGTCGGACGTTGCCATTCTGAGCCGCCATCAGTGCCTTGAATTCTCGATTCGCTGTCGACAGTCCCTCAAGACCGACGACTGATGAATTCAGACCGCTGGATTTCTGAGCGATGTCACAGAGGATCTTCAGCTCGCCGCCGGCAGCAACAACCGCGTCTTTTCCGAACTGCCACGACTCGCGTTCACCGGATGAATTTCGTGCCGTCAGCTGAACCGTGTCTGCTGCATTCCCGCGAGCATAAACAAGAGTGTGTCGATCCGACCTCACAGCGACAGAAGACTTCGTCAGAAGTTTCACTGACGAAGGCGTTGCGGTGAGTTCACTGACGGTGCCGGGAGTTTCCTGAATCTCAGTCGCGAGCTGACTGATCGATCCTGTAGCTGAGTCGCGACTGATGACATGCATTGTCCCGCCGGTATGATTCGCCAGGCTGGCTGTCAGCTCGGTTCCGAGAATCGGTCCCAGCAGAGCCGCATGGAACGCCGTTCGTGACGTCTGGTATTCACTGACGAGACTCTGAACGGACTCCTGCGAGAGCAGCTTTGCGGAACTCAGCCCATCCCCGATGTACAGAACAGAAAGCGGAGTCCCGTCATTGTCGCTGTTTCGCACGGTGCGAAGTGCAGCAGACAGATCAGTTGCTCCTAATGGAGTTCTTGAACTCAGCGCCTGAATCGCCTCACGAACAGATGCTGAAGTCGGGGAAACGAAATCACTGTTCAGCGACGTCACTGAAGAATCCGCTGCGTAAATCCGCACGCGGTGGTTCTCAGGCAGCGAAGCCACGATTTCCTGAAGCATTTTCCGGCCGACTTCACGGTACCAGCCCGTCTGACTGGCCGAAGTATCAATCAGAATGACATGTTTCAGTGTCACTCCTGCTGGCCGATTCGCTCGAACTGCCAGTGCAAGATACTGATTATCCGAATCGCTGCCGTATCGGTGAATCACTGCTGTCGGAGACGGTGCAGCTGCGTTCTGATCAGCGCTGGCCGTCTGACAAAATGCGGCAAAACACACGCCGAAGCGGACCGCTGAATCAAACAAATTCCGCATGAGCATCCCCCTGAGGTACAGCCCGGATCTCTGAGTCTGGCTGACGACGATCGATTTACATCCATCGGTAGCCGATGGTGGCAGCGAATAGTCTACAGACGTTCTCGGACAACCACGAAAGGAATTCCCTGCAAAAACACGCAGAACATGCATGACGGCGCAAAGTCGGGATTCCGGGACGTGCAGGATGGTGAACCCGACAAACTTTGCCATGCGGCGGAACCGCGATGACGGACGGATAATCGGACAGGTCTCGGGCTTTTCGCTGATTGGATTGATTCCGACTGTCAACGTCAGCCGCCCCAGTTTGCCGGACAGGAATGGGCGCAGAAATCAGTGTGATGAAAGTCGTTCCCCGGGTCTTGTTTCCCCGTTTCCGGGGGAGATTCGCGATTGAATCCGAAGCATTTTCCTTCCGGATCGTTCCTGCAGATCGGGGATCAGCCCACAGAACACGGGGAGGCTCGGTTTCCAGGGAACCCGGTCAAGGGCCATCGAATCTTCCAGCAATTGAAGAGTGATTCTGCTCGACTGAGACCTCCACTGAGAAAACGACTTCGTCACAGATTCATCACGGGAATCCACTTCGTCGCATTCCAAAGGTCTCAGGTATTTAGAATCCCGGGAAAGCCAGAAACGCGCAGAACCCCGCTTTGGTACGGAGTTTGCTACCCGCGGAGACTATCGCTGCCAGACTGTCGAACTGGCAGGGGGCACTTCCTTAAGGCTTTATCCTGATTCAGACGCACGCGTCAGATCAGTGCGAAGCATCATGATGTGGTACGGTTTATCTGAACGTTTGCATTCCGGAAAGAATCGGAGGATAATCTGTCACGGCAGGCGTGACGTGATGAATTCAAAACCCGCCTGCAACTGCGTAACACCTGAATTGTCCTGCCAACCAACTTCAAATAACAGGTTGTCTCCCTTCCTCTCAGACTACCCGGACAGGGACGACAACGATGCGATCTGAACTGTCGCCAGTTGCCCTTGCCTGACGGCTCGGACTTCCTGAACTCTTCCGCGACGGTTCTGATGACCTTCCTGGATGTGATTTTCAACCTGTCAATCTGTCCCGTATTAATTCTCGACTGAAAATGGCCCTTATGAGTGCAAACACTGACGGTCGTTCAGGTTCTTCGAACTCCGGTGTCATGATTGAAGCCCGGGGGCTCAGCAGGTTTTACGGCGAATTCGCGGCGACACGTGACGTGACTTTCTCGGTGCCGGCTGGTCAGGTGTGTGCGTTTCTTGGCCCGAACGGTGCCGGGAAAAGCACCACGATGAAGATGCTTACCGGATTTCTGTCTCCGAGTCGTGGGGAAGCGTTTATTGCCGGAAAGAATGTTGCGGAAGATCGAATCGGTGCCAGCGAGCATCTCGGTTATCTGCCTGAGAACGGTCCTCTTTATGTAGAGATGACGCCCGAGGGACTGTTGAGTTATCTCGGAAGTGTTCGCGGACTGTCCGGCAGCCGGCTTGCTGAACGAATGGCCTGGGTAGCAGACAAGTGCAGTCTCAGCGAGGTGTGGCGCAAGCCGATCTCCAAGCTCTCGCGAGGGTTTCGTCAGCGTGTGGGTATGGCTCACGCAATGCTGCACGATCCGGATGTTCTGATTCTGGACGAACCCACCAGCGGACTCGATCCGAATCAGGTTCATGGTGTGCGCGAGCTGATCATGGAGCTCGCAAGAACCAAGACGATTCTGCTGTCGACTCACATTCTGCAGGAAGTTCGCGCTGTCTGCTCCCGAGTCGTCCTCATCAACAGCGGTCGCATTGTCTTTGACGGGCCGACAGCGGATCTTGGCGGTTCTGAAGTGGAAATGGAACAGAAGTTCCGAAAGCTGACGTCAGCGGCGTGATCTCAGGATTGTGAGCTGAGTCTGGTGCGCGTATCGGGGTGTTTCGTTTTACCGGGTACAGAAGAAGCGAAGAGTCATTATGTTTCGCGGAAACGTTATCACTGCAGTGGCGATGCGAAATTTTCGCAGCTACTTTTCGAGCGTTCTTGGTTTTCTGTTCATTATCGTCTTCTGTGTGGCTGCGGCAGTCTTCGCTTTCAATGCGCAGTTCTTCGCCGCCAATCAGGCTAACCTGGACCAGTTAAGCCAGCAGTTTCCTCTGCTGCTGCTGTTCCTTGTGCCAGCGATTACGATGACGACATGGTCTGAAGAGCGGAAGCTGGGGACGGATGAGTTACTCTTCACACTGCCGGCCACCGAAGTCGAGATCCTGCTCGGCAAGTATTTCTCCGTGCTCGGCGTCTACACGGTGGCGCTGTTGTTCTCCCTGATCAACGGAGCGATTCTTTACAAACTGGGCGTTCCCGACAGCGGGCTCCTGACGACGAGCTATATCGGCTACTGGCTTTCCGGAGCTGCTTTGCTGAGCGTCGGAATGCTGGCGTCCGCATTGACCAGCAGCTCAACGGTTGCCTTCGTTCTTGGCGTCGTCTTCTGCTGCATCCCGGTCTTCATCGGCAGTTTCACCGACGTTGTGGAATGGGCACTGAGTTTTGTCGGAGTTCGGGGTAATCTTTACGAACTGCGAACTGCACTGCTGGGCCTGAGTCTGCAGAATCAGCTTCGAGATTTCAGTGTGGGGGTTCTGCCTTTCTCGAGCTGCTGCTACTTCCTTTTCCTGACGGCTCTGATGCTGTATCTCAATCTGGTGTTCATCTCCCGAAGGCGATGGGCGGCATCGAAACAGATGGCGATGAGCTCGCAGTTTGCGATCCGAGTGCTGTGTTTGTTTGTGACATTCGTCAGCCTGCTTGTGATCTTCAGTCTGTTTCCGATGCGACTCGACCGAACCGCTGAGCGACTGTTTACACTCTCGACTGCGACGCGATCCACGCTGAGCGGAATTCCGAGCGGTCAGCAGGTGACGATTCAGGCATTCATCAGTCCTGAGGTTCCACGGGAGTACAGTGAAACTCGCCGACAGCTGATGGGACTGCTCCGCGAATTTGACCTTCAGGGCGGCTCTGCTCTTGATGTTCGCGTCGTCAATGTCGAACCATTCAGCGAAGCGGCTGAGGAAGCACGGGCACTTGGAGTGAATCCGGTTCGCATTCAGTATGAGCAGGACGGAAAGTTCGAGGAAGCGGAAGTCTTTCTGGGTGCGATTGTTCAGAGCCTGACAGACAATGTGGAAATCCCATTCTTCGGTAAGGGGCTTCCGATTGAATATGAGCTGACTCGATCGGTCAGAACCGTGGCGATGGACAAGCGTCTGACCGTGGGAGTTCTGATCACGGATGCGAATGTGATCGGTGAGTTTGGTGGCGGCGAACGTGACTGGGAAATTGTTCGTGAATTGAAGAAACAATACAACGTCATTGCAGTGAATGCGTCTCGGAAAATTCTGGTCGAACCCGGCAAAGACAAGGCCGACGAAGGCGAGAAAAAAGAAGGCGAGGAGAAGGCTGAGGACGCTGACAAGGAGAAGACGGAAGCGTTCGATGTGCTGCTCGCAGTTATGCCGTCATCGCTCACTCAGCCTCAGATGGCAAACCTGATCGAGTACGTCAAGGCTGGGAAGCCGACATTGATTTTCGACGACCCCTGTCCGATCAATTTTCAGACTCAGGCGGGGCTTTCCATGGCTCCGAAACTTCCAAAACCAAGTCCAGGCGGTGGCAATCCGATGTTCGGTGGCCAGCAGCCGGCTGAACCTAAGGCGGATGAAGGGGAAGCAAGGGAGCTGATGGGGCTTCTGGATGTGTCCTGGGACAATGGTCAGATCGTCTATGATCGCATGAATCCACACAGCCAGTTCTCGACTTTACCACCGGACTACGTGTTTGTGTCGCGATCGGGAAATCCAAAGGGAGCCTTCAGCAGCGAAAGCCCTGTGACAAAGGACCTTCACGACATTGTGGCTCTCTATCCAGGTACAATTCAGCAGCGAGATCGCAAAAAAGATCAGAAGTTCACGCCGCTTCTGCAGACCAGCGGTCAGTCCGGTCTGCTGAGCTGGGAAGATTATACTTCACAGTCCTTCAATCCCTTCACGATGTCTCCGGCGGTCTCGCTCAAGCCCAATCCTCGTCGAATCGACGATGAATTCGCTCACGTGATTGCAGCTCACATCAAGAATGAGACTACTGAATCACCGCTGAATGTTGTCTTCTGCTCCGATATCGACATGATCAGTGACTGGTTCTTCTTTGAACGCAATCGAGGCAATCTCGACATCGAGTTCGATAACGTCACATTCGTACTGAATGCTGTCGATCAGCTCGCTGGGGACGCAACATTCATTGACCTCCGTTCGCGACGCGCGTCACTCAGAACCCTCACCTATGTCGAGAACGAGACTCGCGGTCTCCGGGAGAAACTCGGAAAAGAGGAGAAAGAAGCTGAAGAGACCATGAAGAAGCGTCTCGACGATGCTCGCGCCGAACTGCAGGCGGAAGTTGATGAGATCGAGAAGCGAACCGATCTGGATGCTCGCAGCAAGGATACTCAGCTCAAGCAAAAGACAGAGGAACTGAATCGGAAGCTCGAGATTGATGAACAGGAACTCGAGCGAGAAAAGAACGCAAGAATTCGCAAAGCTGGTCTTGAGATGAAGCGACAGATCCTCAGCGTTGAGAATAAGGTTCGCGTGTTCGCCTACACGTTCCCGGCACTTCTGCCCGCCTGTCTCGGGCTGCTGCTCATGGGAATGAGAAATCGAGCAGAACAGCAATCGATCAATCCGAATCGACGAAGAACATAGTGGTCGAATGACAGCTGCCGCTTCCTCTGGCGGCGTTATGATTTTCAGGGCTTTTTGTTCCGACTTATTTGCTCAGGTTAACTCATGAATTCGACTTCCCGCACACTGACATTTGCTGCTGTTGCGCTGGTTGCTGCGAGTGCTGCCACGTTGTCCTGGTTTGGCACCCGACCTGCGAAGGTCGAAGGCTTTGCTGATGTCGGTGAACCATTTTCACCAAAGTTTGATGATCCACTCACAGCGACATCGCTGACGGTCACGGAATTTAACGACAAAACAAAAGAGGCGCAGTCGTTCTCCGTGAAGCAGAACGACAATGGTGAATGGGTAATCCCGTCACACCACAACTATCCGGCAGAAGCTCGCGATCGTCTGGCTCGAACTGCAGCCTCCATGATCGGAATTCGTCGAACCGCTGTTCAGAGCCGAAGTAAGGAAGACTGGAAGAACCACAAAGTCGTTGATCCTGCAGCAGAAGGAGCTGCCACGAAGGATGAACGTGGAACTCGAATTACACTCAGAGATGCCAGCGGCAATGCGCTCGTGGATCTGATCGTCGGGAAGAAAGTGGAAGGCCGCGAGAAGCATTACTTCGTGCGTGAGCCCGAAAAGAACACAACCTACGTCGCTCAGATGGAAGTGGATCTTTCAGCAAAGTTTGCGGACTGGATTGAGCCTGACCTTCTGAAGGTCAGCCAGAGCGACATTGTCCGAGTCGTCCTTGATAACTATTCGGTGAATGAGGAAGAAGGGGCAATCGTTCCCGGTGAGACGCTTAAATTCTCCATGGAGAAAGCGAATGCTGCCGCCACTGAGAAATGGATGCTTGATGGTGTTGACGAAGCGACAGAGAAACTCGACGAGAACGCAGTTCGCGATCTCACGCGGAATCTCGATCAACTGAAAATTGTTGGTGTCCGCCCCAAGCCGCAGGGCTTGAATGCGGACCTGACGATGTCGAAGGAAGTGTCCGAAAACCCTCTTCTGCGGCAGGTTCTTCAGTCGGATATGCAGCGACAGGGGTTCTTTGCAGCACGCACGCCGGAAGGTGCAAAGCTCGTTTCCAATGAAGGTGAACTGATCGCCGGTACGAAGAACGGTGTCCGCTATACGCTCTACTTCGGAGAGATCGCGCGAGGCTCCGAGAAGGACATTGAAGTCGGTTTCGCCGGTGACGGAAAAGCCGCCGATGCCGCTGGCGAAGAAAAGGCAGGTGAGACGAAGGATGGAGAGAAGAAAGACGCTGCGGATGAGAAACCAGAGCCTGAGTTCGATAAAGAGGCAGAAGGGCCTCGCCGTTACCTGCTCGTGAAGGTCGACTTCGACGAGTCACTTCTCGGGCCGGCGCCAACAGAGCCAGTAGCGCCAACGAAGCCGGCCATCCTTGATGCACCGGCAGCAGAAGCTACACCCGCTGAGAAAGTGGAACAGAAGGCCGCACCATCTGAGGAAGCGAAGCCGGAAGCCGCTTCACCTTCGGCAACTGATGCGGCTGCAGAACCGCCTGCATCTGCGGATCCTGCGAAGGAAGCTCCTCCGGCTGCCGAAGAGAAGTCCGAAGCAACTCCTGACGCAGTTCCTGACGCAGTTCCTGACGCAGTTCCGGACGCAGTTCCGGACGCGAGCGGAGAAGGCGACAAGGAAGAGAACAAAGACAGTGAAGATTCCTGCGGACCGGAGGAAGAACCAAAGGACGCGGATCCTGCTTCCACCACGGAGAACGAATCTGAAGCAACAGAAGCGTCAGAGGAAACAACTGCAGCTGCCACGGAAGCAGTTGCTGCTACGCCAGCAGCCGCAGTGTCTGCACCTGAACAGGAAACTGCCACGGAGAAACCGGCTGCCACTGAGGGGGCAGGCACAGCAGCAGTTGAAACCACAGCTGCACCTGTTGAGGGACAGCCTGCAGCTGAAGGAACTCCGGCCGAGTCATCACCAGCAGGCACTCCGGCTGAAACTCCATCGGCTCCTGCTGTGACCGAGAAGCCCGCTGAAGCCGCCACGACTCCGGAAGCACCGAAAGATCCTAAAGTTCTTGCGCAGGAAGAGTATCAGAGAGCGATGGGAGAATACGAAGCGAAGAAAACCGCCTATGATTCTGACGTGAAGGCTCGCACAGAAAAGATCGGCGCTGGCAAGAAGACCGTCGAAGAACTCAGTGCTCGTTTCGGCAGCTGGTACTATGTGATTTCCGCTGAGAGTTTTGAGAAGTTCAAGATCGCTCGCAAGTCTGTGGTCGGTCCGAAGACGGAAGAAAAGAAAGACGAAAGTTCAGGCAGTCTTCCTCCAGGGCTTCTGCCTCCGGGGATTCTTCCTCCGCAGTAAATCCTGCTGACGCTCCCCTGAACAGTGATTCGCCTCAGGCACACGGAAGATTTCTGTGTCGAGGCTGTTCTGCATCAGGTTTACACGGTATGGGATCGCAGAAAATGGCGGGAACGATCCTTGACCGCGAAGAGTACGTTGAACAGGAATACTTCTTCCGTGTTTACAGAGAACGCCTGCAGCAGAACATCCCGTCACAGGAAATCCTGAAGACGATCCAGGAAGAGATTCTTGCAACGACTCGACTGCCGATGGCTGTCGACTTTCTGCGTGCAGAGATTCTTCACAACGGGCGTATTTCTGACGGGATGATTCGCCTGTCGCATTACTTCACAGCGTTTCAGGCGTTCGTGATCCAGCGTTCAGAAGCCGACGACGCTCGATTTGATCAGGTCACGGCACTTCGAATTCTCGAAAGCGAAGCTCACTATCGCAGCAGTAACCCCGTTCCGGCAGGTCTGTTCATCTATCAGTTCGAATGCATCGCTCGAAATCGACTCGGATACAACGATGGTCTTTCGGCGATGGCAGAAGATCCGCTTTACGGGCCGGAGTGGTCAGACTGGATTCGTCGACTTCAGGGGGAACTCGGTACGAGGGAGCTTGCGGATGTCGTGTATCGAGCATCGCTGCATTTTCAGAAACGGCGTCAGTCGGCGTCTCGAACACCCATGAGCAGCAGTGCTTCTGAATCCGAGACTGCATCAGAAGAGGCAAAGAAGTTCCCGGTGTTGTTCGGCGATCAGGAAGGGCGAATTGCTCGAGCCAATCTGGGACGTGATCCTCTTTACTTTTTCGCCGCACTTCAGAGGCAGCTGAACTACCCGGCGATTCCGCGAGCACCTCGGCGCGATGATTCGGAGAAGCTTTCGCCGGCATTGGAAGCTCGCCTGCAGAAGATTGAGCAGCGTCTCAAGCTGGTTGAGATGGAACAGCGAGGCGGTATCGACCTGTCGGCCTTCTATCGGAATCCTGAGAATCAGGATTTTCGCGGACCGCGACCTCCCGAGATTCCGTCGTAACGCAGGTGGTTTTACAACTGGAACTGGCTCCCGATAGACGAGACGAGGTGTATTGCTTCAGATTCAGCAACTACGCGAGTAGCTGTCCCGGTTTTTGAATGTGCTCGAGTGCTCTGCGAATGATTAATTGACGTGTGCCACTGGCTATGCCAGTGTTTTCCAACCAACAGCACTGGCGTAGCCAGTGGCACACAAAATTCACAATTCGACTTTCATCATTCCATGACCGGTAACGCACTTGCAGCCCGTTGAATCAGTTCGTCGACAGAGCCTGGTACGTCGCATTTCCGCACAGGACGGAATCCAGAGACCACATGTTGACCTGCGGCTGCAGGCGAATGAAATCACCCGACAGCTGAAGCATCACACAACATTGGCATCATGCTGACTGACCTGTGATTCCGCAGGTGCCAGCATTAGGAGGAATGCGGTTCTCATGGTTTCGATGGCCGTTTTCATAGGTCCCGGCAGGGTTGCTCCCGACGCCAGCCGATGGCCTCCGCCTCCAAACTGTTCCGCTACTGCTGCGACATTATGAGGAGGTCGAGACCGGAGACTGAATTTAATCTGCCCTGTCTGCAGCTCAACGGCGATGAAGGCCGCTTCGGAACCGGCGACAGAAAGACACTGATTCACAAGACTTTCCGTGTCTGAAGGAACACTTCCCGTTTCGGCAAGGTCTTTGGAATCCGCACAGATCCAGTTCAGTCGTCCGTCTGCTTCTGACTGAACTCTGCCGAGCACTCGTCCGGACAACCGCACACGTGCCAGCGATGACTGTTCATGCAGCTGGTTGTAGAGATGATGCGGCACCGCTCCCTGTTCCATGAGCGAAGCAACAATCTTCATGGTTCTGGCTGTGGTCGACGGAAATCGAAACCATCCAGTGTCTGTTGCGATCGCCGCATAAAGTGCGGATGCAACATCCGCATTGAATGTGACACCGAGCGCCTGAGCGGCCTCAAAGATCAATTCACCCGTCGCAGCGGATTCGACATCCTTCAGCTCAACGGCATCCATCCGGTCAGAACTGACATGATGATCAATCACAAGGCGACGTGCCGGGGCCGCCTGAATGATGTCCGCCATACTCCCGAGTTGCTGCCAGGCACTCGTATCAACAATACAGATCACGTCGACAACGGGTACGGCAGCCTTTGTGATGGTGTCATTCAGCTTCAGGATACAGTTGTCAGCATTGAGGAAAATCAGGTTTGCCGGGGGTGCCGAGGCATTCACGATCGTTACGGTCTTCCCGAACGCCTCCAGAATGGCCTTGAGTCCGAGTTCAGATCCGAGTGCGTCGGCATCCGGCCGAACATGACTGGTAATCAGAAAGGTCTGGTGAGCGTCAATCAGTTCGCGCAGCGGCGTCCAGTCCGGAATGGGCACTTCAGAAATCTTTCGCTCGGGGTAAGTGTTTTTGAATGCGGAGCCCCGAAGCTGATCAGCGACGAAACATCTGCACTCAGATTCTGCAATCGATCAGTCGTCTCAGAAGGATTTCATGAGACGGCGTTGCCGCGGCCAGGTTCCATGCAGGCACTGTGCTGCTGGCTGCACCATGGTCGGTCATTCGACTCCCGGATTCAAGTGCTCCGGATCATTTGTCAATGCGGCTCAGGCCTGGGCAGGCTGCGACTGAAGGGCAGCAAGGGCAGCAGCGCGATCCGGTGAAATCGACCAGGAGAAATCGATTTTCGGATTCTCGAGCAGCATCAGCGTCTTCAGCATCTGAGACATCTCATCGGAGACGTGGCAGAGAATGGCTCGTCCATTCCCGGCATGAACCTTTTTCCCGAGGCGAATCAGAATGCCGACAAACGTGGAACCGAAATAGTCGAGCCGCGAAAAATCCACCAGCAGGTGAACCGAATCAGGAAGGCTCAGGAGCCGATAGGCCTCGTTATAGGCGGCTCGAACATCAGAATCGCGAAAATGCATAAAAGGACCGTGCGGGGTCACGATCAGGACATTCCCCGCGTGCTCAAACTGAAAAACCGTCGCATCCCCTGACATCTGAACACCTTTCGCGAATCGCAGCGACGCTGGACTGTCCTGAAATGCAGCAAACGGAATTCAAAAGGCAGTCAGAAACAGTATTGCCTGAGAAAATGACCGTGAGGGCAGAATTATCCGGAAATCGGCATTCAGCATGAATCCGAGCCAGCACACATGAATTGTGTCAGGAAGGCGTTACACTCCGCGAGTTTTGGTGGTTTCTGCGCTTCGCTAACGCACGCTGCTGCTTTGATGTTTGGATCATTTTTCCATTTCCCTCCTGGTACTGCATACGATGACTGCCAGACTTGAACTGACTCGGAAAGAACGACTCCCCTGCTGCATTTTCGGGGACGCGAAGCAGGCTGCCGCTCTGGTGGCTCGTGAAATCTCAGACCTGATTCGCAGACGTGCCGCTGAGGGGCGTCTCTGCGTGCTTGGTCTCGCCACAGGTTCGACTCCGACCGGGATCTATCAGGAACTGGTTCGATTGCACCGTGACGAAGCCCTGAGCTTTCGCAACGTCGTGACGTTCAATCTCGATGAATACTATCCGATGCAGCGTGAAGATCTGCAGAGCTACGTGCGGTTCATGCAGGAGCATCTTTTCAGGCACATCGATATTCCGGCGGAGAACATCAATATCCCGGACGGCACATTGCCGGTGGAAACTGTCGCTGATTTCTGTCGAGCCTACGAAGAGAAGATTGTCGCGGTCGGTGGAATCGATATTCAGATTCTTGGGATTGGGCGCACGGGGCACATCGGATTCAATGAACCCGGCTCTGACGAAACAACCCGAACTCGAATGATCACTCTCGATTCAGTCACCCGAATCGATGCGGCCAGTGATTTCTTCGGAGCAGAAAATGTTCCTCGGCGCGCGATCACGATGGGTGTGGGCACGATTCTGGCGGCACGAAAGATCTATATCCTTGCGTTCGGAGAAAATAAGAGCTCAGTTGTCACAAGGACAATTGAGGGAGAGATGTCGGCGTCGGTTCCTGCCACCTTCCTTCAGCGACATCAGAATGTTCAGATGCTGCTTGATCAGGCCGCAGCTGCAGGGCTCACCCGGTGCCGTCTGCCATGGCTGGTCGGGACAGTCACCTGGGATCCGCCGACAATTCGTCGAGCGGTGATCTGGCTGGCAGAACGCATGAACAAGGCGATTCTGAAGCTGACGGATTCTGATTACAACGAAGAGGGACTTCAGGATCTGCTCGCTGAATATGGGTCGGCTTACGAGATCAATCTGGAGGTTTTCCGACATCTGCAGTCGACGATCATTGGCTGGCCGGCTGGAAAGCCGGATTCGGCAAAAAAGCCGGGCGACCGACCGCGACCATTCGACAATATTTTTCCAAAACGAATCATCTGCTTTTCGCCGCATCCGGATGATGACGTGATCTCGATGGGCGGAACACTGATCCGACTGGCTCAGCAGGGGCACGAAGTTCATGTCGCCTATCAGACATCCGGGAACATCGCCGTGTTCGACGATGCGGCTGTGCGATTCGCTGAATTTGTGTCAGACTATTGCACTGAGTTCGGGCTGTTGTCTGATCGCATCACTGAGCTGGAGAATCAGATCCGGGAGTTTCTGAAAGGGAAACAGCCTGGCCAGGTTGATATCCCGGAAGTGCAGCAGATCAAAGGGCTCATTCGACGGGGAGAAGCTCGAGCGGGGGCTCGATGCTGCGGCATCCCTGGTGAACGACTTCATTTTCTGGATATGCCGTTTTACGATACCGGAAGGGTCAAAAAGAAGCCTCTCGGTCCGGAAGACATCCAGCTGATCGTTGAACTGCTTCGCGACGTGAAGCCTCATCAGATCTACGCAGCCGGTGACCTGTCCGACCCGCATGGTACGCATCGCGTGTGCCTCAAGGCCATCATGCATGCGTGCCATCAGTGTCGAAATGACGAATGGTACGCGACATCGGAAGTCTGGCTGTACCGTGGCGCCTGGCAGGAATGGCCTGTCCATCAGATTGAGATGGCCGTACCGCTCAGCCCGCAGGAAGTCAAACAGAAGCGAAATGCTATTTTTAAACATGAGTCACAGAAGGACCGGGCATTGTTTCCTGGTGCAGATATGAGAGAATTCTGGCAGCGAGCTGAGGCTCGCAATGCCGAATCTGCTCAGCGATACGATAAGCTGGGACTGGCCGAGTACGAAGCGATTGAGGGATTTGTCCGCTGGGACGGCATCTGGGGACTGGATGACTGATTTCATCCGGCTGACACCCGTCGTCTGGGGCGGGCAGGTTCGTTTTCAGCAGAATTCTGAAGAGTGTTCAGTGCCGGGGTGGCATGGCAGCCCGGGTCGGTGATTTGTTTAACGGATATCAACAGGCAGTGACAGGAAGTATGACTCGGCACATTTTTGTGACAGGCGGCGTAGTCAGTTCACTCGGAAAGGGACTGACATCTGCGTCCATCGGGATGCTGCTGGAACGGCGCGGCCTCCGCGTCCGCATGCAGAAGCTCGATCCGTACATCAACGTCGACCCTGGCACGATGAGCCCGTTCCAGCATGGTGAGGTTTATGTGCTGGATGACGGGTCAGAAACCGACCTTGATCTTGGCCACTACGAACGATTCACATCCTGCTCCCTGAATCGCGATTCGAATTATACGACCGGGCAGATCTATCTCTCCGTCATCGAGAAGGAACGAAGAGGCGAGTATCTGGGGCGCACTGTCCAGGTTGTTCCGCACATCACTGATGAGATCAAGTCCTGTATTCGAAAGCTTGCAACTCCGGATGTGGATGTCGTCATCACCGAGCTCGGAGGCACAGTCGGTGACATTGAAGGACTGCCGTTCCTTGAAGCCATCCGTCAGATTCCGCTCGATGTCGGCAAGGAAAACTGCCTGTTCATCCATCTGACTCTGGTTCCCTATCTCAAAGCGGCTCGGGAAGCGAAGACCAAGCCGACGCAGCACAGTGTTCAGCAGCTTCGGGAGATCGGAATCCAGCCTGATATTCTGGTTGTTCGAACGGAACGGCCGATCGGGCGCGAGCACACCGACAAGATTGCCATGTTCTGTAACGTGGAAAAACGCGCCGTGATGGAGGAAGTCGACAAGGAATACTCCATCTACGAAGTGCCGATCGGGCTTGTTGAACATGGAATGGATGATCTGATTATCGAAAAGCTTCGGTTGGCAGCGAAACCGCTGAAGATCGACGATTATCGTGAACTGATCCATCGAATTCGAAATCCTCGTCACGAAGTCACGATTGCAGTCGTCGGCAAGTACATAGAGCATCGTGATGCGTATAAGTCCATTTACGAATCTCTGGACCATGCCGGCTTCGCGCATTCAGCACGAGTCATTGTGAAACGTATTGAAGCTGAGGAACTGGAGCGACAGGGGCCGGAGATTCTTCTCAAGGGAGTTGATGGCGTCCTTGTTCCCGGTGGATTCGGAATGCGCGGAATTGAAGGCAAGATTCAGGCGATTCAGTATTCTCGCGAGACAGACCTTCCGTTCTTCGGGATCTGCCTTGGAATGCAGTGTGCCGTCATCGAGTTTGCTCGAAATGTCCTCGGCCATTCGGACGCCAACAGCAGCGAGTTCGCGGCGGACACGCAGCATCCCGTGATCTGCCTTCTTGAGGATCAGAAAAGTGTAACCCGCAAAGGTGGCACAATGCGACTTGGGGCAATGCCATGCCTGCTGGCCCCCGGAAGTCGTTCTGCAGTCGCCTATGGAAGCACAGAAATCACAGAACGGCATCGTCATCGTTACGAGTTCAATCCTGCCTATCGAACTCAGTTTCAGGCGGCCGGGATGCAGCTTGTCGGAAGCAGCCCCGACGGCCAGCTCGTCGAAGTCGTCGAACTTCAGGGGCATTCGTGGTTTGTCGCTGTGCAGTACCATCCGGAATTTCGATCCCAGCCGCAGAACGCTCACCCGCTGTTCCGTGGCTTCATCGAAGCTGCACTCCACCGCCATCAGCAGCGAAGCAGCGGATCCCAGTCCTGATCAGTTCTGCATCCGTGACGCAGATTTTCGGATTGCCTTCCCGGGGATTACAACATTAATGACCGGGGAAATGCCTGAATGTCGATCAGTACAGAGGCAAAATCAGTGACCTCGCTTCATGCTACTACGAAGATGGTAGGTGTGTTGTGCACTGTTCTGTACAGGCCTGTCATGTGCACTAGGGGTTTTCCCTCTCGCAACTGAGAGCATGGCTGATTAACCGCTACAGCCTGAGGATCGCGAACCCCACCTTGCGAAAATAGTGAAGCTGCGGAAGCAAGTCCGGCCACTCCATTCACGATGTAGGGGGCAGAGCCAGCAAAGATCGGGTACCACCTGACAAGGGCTCTTACAGTCTTAGGCCCCTGAATGCAGGATCCCCCTGGTCCGTCTTACGTTACGTCGGCTGAATGCCACGTAAGGCAATGTACTTCAGGCCCTGAGATTGATCCTTCAGAACGTTGAATGACTCTCGCAGTGAAGCGTGACGCATTTCGCGTGAAAGGTGAAACCCATCGGCCATGTTTGGAGAAGTCGTCAAAGAATTTCTCGTTGAAAGCGAGGAGAATCTCGATCAGCTGGATCGCGATTTTCTGGCGCTGGAAGAATCCCCTGATGACCGGAACCTGTTGTCCAGCATTTTCCGGACGATCCATACCATCAAGGGCACATCCGGCTTTCTCGGATTCTCAAAGCTGGAGCGGATCACTCATCAGGGTGAAGGGCTTCTGGTCCGTCTGCGCGACGGAGCTCTGAGGCTCAGCGAAGACATGGCCTCCGAACTTCTGCACATGGTCGATTCGGTCAGAGAGATACTGGCACAAATCGACCAGTCCGGTCGCGAGGGTGACGGAAATTACGACCAGCTCACAGCACGCCTCGAAGCACTGCGGGAGAGTGAGTCAGCTGCTGTTTCCTCAATGCACAAGCCCGATACTGCTGCAGCGACAGTTGTGGCGAATACCGAGTCTGCGAACATTGCACCGGTAGCAGCGAGCTCAACCGCGGAAAGAAAGACTGCCGGCCCGGACAACTCCGCGATCAGAAAAGACACGCCTGAACCCGCGTCTGAGCCTTTCGAGCGAAATAATGATGGATCAGACAGGACGGGAAGCGCCGCTGAATCCTCTGTCCGGATTGATGTGAACCTGCTGGATCGGCTCATGAATCTGGTGGGCGAACTGGTGCTGGCACGAAATCAGATTCTGCAGTTCAGCCACGAAATGGATGATTCGCGTCTGTCAGCTGTTTCGCAGCGAATCAATCTCATCACGACCGAACTGCAGGAAGGCGTGATGAAAACACGCATGCAGCCGATTCGAAACGCATGGAACAAGATTCCTCGCGTCGTTCGTGATCTGTCAATCTGCTGCGGAAAGCAGGTTCAGGTCCGAATGGATGGAGCTGAAACCGAGCTGGATAAGACCATCCTCGAAGCCATCAAGGATCCGCTCACGCATATCGTCAGAAACTCCGTCGATCATGGAATTGAGCCGGCAGATGTTCGAAAGAAGGCCGGTAAGTCTCCTGAGGGAACTCTCTGGCTGCGAGCTTACCATGAAGGCGGTCAGGTCATTCTGGAAATCGCTGACGATGGAGCTGGAATTCACGTCGGGCGAGTTCGTGAAAAGGCTGTTGAGAAAGGGCTGGTGACACAGGAACAGGCCGATGCGCTTTCTGATCGCGAAGCAATCCAGCTGATTCTGCTTCCAGGGTTCTCGACCGCTGCGGCGGTGACGAGCGTTTCCGGGCGTGGCGTCGGAATGGATGTTGTCAAAACCAACGTGGAGAAAATCGGTGGGACGCTGGATATTCACAGCCAGCCCGGTGTCGGCACAACACTTCGCATTCGAATTCCTCTGACGCTGGCCATTGTGCCGGCACTGATCATTCGCTGCAGCGGCGATGAATACTGCATTCCTCAGATCAGTCTGCAGGAGCTCGTCCGGCTCGATGGTGAGAATGCCCGACGGGACATCGAGCTTCTTCATTCCGTGCCGGTGTATCGGCTTCGTGGCCAGCTTCTTCCGATCATCTATCTGGATGAGCAGCTGCACCTGCGCCCCGCTCGTCTGCCTCATCAACACAGCCAGTCCGTCATCAATATTGTCGTCCTCGAAGCAGAAGACCAGCGTTTCGGCCTCGTCGTCGACGACATCAGTGACACTCAGGAAATCGTCGTCAAACCTCTGGCGCAGCAGCTGAAACACATCTCAACCTATGCCGGGTCGACGATCATGGGAGACGGTTCGGTTTCACTGATCATCGATGTTGCCGGACTCGCGAGAAAAGCTCATGTGCTGACGGGGAGTTCCGGTCGAGGCCTCCCTGACGGCAGTGTGAACGATGAACTTCATCTGCATACCGGCGAGTCCTGGCTCATCGTGGATCCGCGAGACGGTACGCGAGCGGCGATTCCACTGTCGACAGTGTCGCGCATTGAGGAAATCGCACCGACGGATATCGAGTGTACCGGACATCAGAATGTCATTCAGTATCGAGGCGGCATCATGCCGCTCGTCTCCCTGAATCAGTCCGGCGTCGTTGAACCCGATGAATACGGTGCGATCTCAGTCGTTGTTTATGAGAACGGCTTCCGCAGTATCGGTGTTGTGGTCGGAAGAATTCTGGACATTCAGACAGAAAACGAAGCGCAGTCAGGTCATCAGGGGCATCAGGACTCGCGCATCATTGCGGGCAAAATCACGAGAATGATTGATCTCGCTGAAGTCACCATGGGGATCTGACTACAGGTAGTCCAGAACCGGGACCGGCTCCCGAAGGATTCGTTTTTTTCTGCAGATTCTGCAGCTGCAAGGGCCCCAGCCCCGGTTTTGAAATTCGCTCTACGGAACACACAATGACTATTCAATTGACATCCTTTCTTTCCGGTCGCCGGGCGGCAGCACTTCTCCTGCTCATTCCGTTGTTTTACGGATGGGCATTTGAGCTGTCACTGAACGAATTCATCAAGACTGCTGAGAGTTCAAAACATTCTGCTGAGCTGCTTGCAGACTCGCGTGAAATGATTTCACTCATTCAGCAGATCTCCCTGACCTCGGCACCGAGCGACGCAGATAATACGGACGTTGTTGTCGCAGGCAAAACAGCAGACTCCAACCGTGCGGCTTCATTGGAAGAGCAGTTGCGGAACATCACGCAGTCTCTCAGAAATCGAGTTGCCAGTGGCATCCCAGTGAAGAGTGATTACCTGGTCACACGTTCTTCTCCTGCAGCCTCGATTGCTCTGGTTGACTCGCAGATCGAACATCAGATTCAGGCTCAGTGTGTGGCTGTCGAGAATCTGCTTCAGAGTATCGCCAGCCGCCGTGCCGGTTCAGAAGGCGGTAAGAATGTGCCTCGAACAGAGGCATCACGCAGAACATCATTTCCGGCCCTGTGTAAGTCTGCAGCAGAAGCGTCGCAACTTTCCGTCACGGCTCTGCTTAACCGCCAGAAGACAACGGATCTGAATCAATCGCAGCAGACTCGAGCAACGTTCCACTTTCTACTGGCAACAGCTGGATCGGTCATCATCGTCATCGCCGTCCGGCGTGGTCTTTCGCTGTCCTCCGGCGACTCCCCCGTTT
>JBKDKA010000146.1:0-10475 GCA_046345315.1 Planctomyces sp. | reverse complement strand
TTGTCACGCGATTCTCAATCGCAATTCATCACTCGCGGAGTGACCACTGCTCCTGGCACAGGCGTCTGCCATCTGGCCTCATTGCCTTCCTGAAAGACTCTTGAAAATGCCTTCTATCCTGCGATTCCTTGTTCCAGCCTTCATCCTTGCAGTCCACGCCGTTTCAAACGGTCCGACGGCAGACGGAGACGAGTCGTTTCCGCTGACAGCCAAACGCATCCTGTTCCTGGGTGACTCCATTACCGCTGCCGGCGAATACGTCAACATGATTGAACTGCAGCTGCGGCTGCAGTCTTCGCATTCAGTGCCGGAAATCATCAACATCGGACTTCCGAGCGAAGGATGCACGGGTCTCTCTGAACCGGCTCATCCGTTTCCCCGCCCCAATGTTCACGAACGTCTGGAACGAGCTCTTGCGGCAGTGAAACCTGATGTCGTCGTCGCCTGTTATGGGATGAATGACGGAATCTATTTTCCGTTCAGCGAGTCACGTTTTCAGCAGTATCAGGACGGAATCAATCTTCTCATCAAGAAGGTTCATTCTTCAGGAGCAAAACTGGTTCTGCTCACGCCTCCACCATTCGATGCTCTGCCGCTGCATGATGCCGGCAAACTGCTGCCGGACGGGCGAGATGATTACGCGTGGTTCTCAATTTACGAGAACTACGATCAGGTAATCGCAAAGTACGCTCAGTGGCTGCTGCTGCAGAAGGATCGCGTCGAGATGGTCGTGGACCTTCACACGCCGATCACCGAGTTCTGGAACTCACAGCGAAAGACGAATCCGAAATTCACAGTGGCACCTGACGGAGTCCACTGTGATACCAATGGACATCGTTCCATTGCCGAAGTGGTTCTGAAAGCCTGGGGAATCAGTTCGATGGTACCGGTCACGCCCGAGATGACTGAGCTCATCAATCAGAAAGGAACGGTCATCCACGATTCATGGCTGAGTCATGTCGGCCACAAACGCCCCGGAGTCGCTCCCGGACTGCCTCCGAATGAAGCAGAACTGAAAGCTGCCGAAATCGACGGCAGGCTCACCCCACTGATCGACTTCGCTCGGCAGAAGAATTCGATTCTTCCGGGAGGGCGAAGCTCCCGCTGAGCCGCCTCGAGCATACGTCTTTCGCTGTTGATACGGCTCGACAGGAGCCTCGGACTTTGCCAACCCCTGATTTTGCGTTCGTCATTCCCGCGCAGGCGGGCATGAAGGAACCCCAAAATCAAGGTTTGACGAAGCATTCAGCAACTTAAGTTTTATGGTTGGTTGTCTGCTTCAGCGGAGTTCTTCCGGAGTGATTCATACATCTCTGCAAGCGGCAACAGCAGCTTTTCCATTTCCCGAAGGTATTCTTCTTCCGGTTTTGGATTCGTGGCCTGCTGTTTTCGGAGTTCCTCAATCTGGCGTTCCTGCTCATCACGTATCTGACGCTGTTCTGCAGAAAGACTGTGTTCGACAGGATCCGGCCGGAGGTAACGCTGCGAGGCAAGGGATCCGTCCGACGGAGAGGTTTTCTCCGCGTTCCGTTTTCGAGTGTCGCGAGCATCCGACTTCGACTCATCTCGGGTACCGCGACCGTCACCGTTGTCATCAAGAAGCGAATGCTCCGTTGCAAGCTGCCCCTGCGCCGCGTATGCATCTGCGGTTCTGCGAGCTGCAAACTGCCAGGCTTCCAGCAATGATGTCTGGCCGTCCCGGTCTGTATCGGCATCCGTGGAACTGACAGCGAAAGACATCGCGTCACCAAACCGGGAAAACTGCACCTGGTTTCCGTCGCGAGTCGACGTGACAATGACTCGTCCAGGACCGCTGAGTGCCTTCAGGAAGGGAGCACTGCTGGATGCACAGACGACGATGTTCATTGGGCGTTGCGATTCCCGACACCATTCCGCAAGCTGACTCGCCGTGAGATCCGGCCCGACAAGATTGAATGCCGCCGTTCGCCCGTCAAAAGTTCCGTGCCCGATGAGCACAATCCAGAGTGCTTCATTCGACTTTCGACTCACCTCGTCCTTCAGAGCCTGATGAAACTTCATGAGATCAATTTCCGACTGATGATGGGCACCCGTCGCTGCTGGTCTGCCGTCCGTGTCCTTCGGCGTCTGCTCATCTCCATCTGAAGCCGCATCTGAATCTGCATTCGCTTCTGATGACAAACCCTTTCCGGGCGGATCCATTCCAAACACACGAACTGAAACGCCAGCTGCCTCCGCGGCTGTCTTCCACCGGTCGGCCCAGGTGCGGAACATCGCTCCGTATTCCGGCTTCCCTTCTGCACCTGTCAACACGATCAGGTTCTGTCGTTCCTCTCCGACAATCTCAGTGGGACACATCACCGAAAAGGACAGGAGACTCACCAGCACGCTCAGAAAACCAAGATGTATTCTCACGGCAAGCCTCCCTGTCGACGCAGCGTCCAGTCGAGCAGCAGGCATCCCACAGCCGTCACAAACACCCACCACTGGTGCCAGAGAGGCCATGACCACGTTTCCATCACGGGAGCTTTTTCATGGGGCAGTCGATCAATGAATCGATCCAGTTCGCTCAGGGAGATCACTCGACCGCCGGTCACTTCAGCAATCTCCGCAAGCCACTGATGATGAATCGTGACGGACTTCATCTCCTGAACCTCCGGTTGATGAGCCCAGCCTCCGGTCGCTTCCAGCTGATTCTGAGAATTCCCTTTCGCCTCGGCAGCGGGAAGTTTCGCATGAACACGAACTCGCCACGCACCGGACTGCGGAGTCGCGACAAGCGATTCAAACGTCCCCGATGTCGTGTCAGACGGTTCGGCAGTCATTTCCGTCACCGAACCGTCCGGGGCTGTGACGGTGAGTCGAACGTCAGCGTCATCGGCAGGATGAAAATCTGTTCCGCGAACCATTGCACGTATGCGAGTCAGCCCGGACCCGGATTGTGTGGCGTCCTGAATCTCGATATCCAGTCGCCGCGGTACATCAGACACCAGCCATCGGAGAAGCTGACGCGAAGCACGCGAATGATCGCTCAGGTCTTCCGACTTGTGATCCGGATCCAGAGGCACGGAGTCACGTTCCAGTGCGAGACGCCCGTCGTTCAGACGCCATCTCCAGAAATCAGCGATACAAAGTGCGGCGGTGCGTCCTCTTCCGAATCGCTGTGCCACCAGAGCCGGCCAGCGGCGATTCTGCATGTCTTCAACTTCCGCAAGAACCATCGCTCCCGGACGTGCTGATCGAACGGCATTCAGTGACAGGAACCCCGGCATCTTCTCCAGACGCTCCTGTTCGGCGTTCTCATCCGATCGGAGCCGAACCCACGGCTGCAGCCAGCCGTCACGTGTCAGAGCGATCCGAACAGCTTCCGCAGGCTGCTCAGCGGATCGTGCCAGATCCACAGGAATCATTTCACCGATCGGTGTTCGATCATATCCACCGGCACGAAATGATTCCTGCCCTCCGGTCATCAGAAATCCCCCGCCTCGACGAGATACGAATTCCTGCAGAAGTTTCATCTGCTCCGCGAGAAAAGCCCCGGATTCGATGTCATCCAGAATGATGGCGTCATACTGAAACAGTTCCTCCACCGTTTTTGGAATGCCGCCGCGAAGTTCATCCGCATCGCGAGTTCCGATGCGAATGAATACCGGTTCGTCGTATTCCTCAACCACGCTCTGCTCGGTGGAATCAAAACCGCGAAACAGTGAATTCGACCGTTCGCCTCGATGACCCCGAAAATCAAAACGAGATTCCTTCTTCGCAACGCGAATCAGTCCGGCCAATTGAAGCAGCGGGTCAGACTGTGCCGCCCGACGAAGAAACTTGAACTCCCAGTTCGGCCGACCACAGATATAAAGAATTCGTCGCGGCTGCCCTCCTCGGTCTGCAGCAAGCAGGTATTCGTTGTTTTCTGAGGTGAGTTCAGTACTGACGACTTCACCAGTGGCATCCACCAATGCGGCGCTCAACCTATAGAACGTCGTTCCGGCGCTGTCCGGTCGGTGCTGAAACCGGATCGCCTGTGTTTCACCGGGCGGTCTCACGATGGATTCAATTTCCTGACCATCGTTTTGCTTCAGAGTCACTCGGACGGCCAGAGAGTCCGCATTCTGAACTTCCGGATGTACCATAATCGTGACGGGAGCATCATCGAACGCTGTCTGACTGAGCGACACTGAACCGATCGATACATCGGGCAGTGCGACTTCTTCCGAAAGGATCACTGGATAAACGGGCGGCAGCTCACGAAGCAGTTCTCGAAGACTTCCGGAAGACTTCGTGGCAGCGTTCGGATCTGCCACTTTATCGTCCGTCCCGTCGACGGGATTGGTGGCTGACGAGATCCGATCCGTAAACTGCCCATCTGACAGCAGGACAATTCCCGCCAGCGGCTGGCCTTCAAAATCTGTCTTCAGTTGTGACAGTCCCGCATACCCGGCTGACGTATTGCCTGTGCATGCAACCTGATCGAATCGGTCGATCGGACGCAGGCGATCTGACATCGCAAATCGGCGGAGTTCAAAATGTCTCGCCGCTCGGTGTAACCATCCTTCCGGAACGTTCAGTTCTCCGTTACGAAGTGTTTCACTGAGCTCATCCGCTCGAGTGCTTCCGGACGCAGATACGGCCAACTGATGGCTTCGACTGACATCGGCGACGATCGCGAGCACGTTCTCACCGTCACGAGCTCGCATTCCGGTCTGAAGAGGATTGATCAGACTGATGGTCAGAAGCGTGATGCCGAGCATCCTCAGGCACGTCGACAGCATGCGATGGTGACGAAGTCCGCGATTCCACCAGACAGCGGAAACGATTCCAGCAGCGGTCAGCAGACATGCCAGAACGATCCAGGAAGGACTGCCTGAGACGATACTGGCTGTGATGCAACAATTCGCTGAAAACATGGTTTGTTCTATGCGCCGCTATGGGGATGATTCTGTTTCATTTTTCTGATCACCATTCCCATTTCTCGTTCGTCCCAGAAGTTCGTAATACCGTCGTACGAGAGAATCAAATTCCTGCGGAACCGGTTCTCGATTGAGTGGCACCACTGCGTCCGGTGAATCTCGGCGAGCTGCATCCTGCAACATCTCGATTCGAAGCGTATCCATCTCATTCACGAGCTCATTTCGCAGGAGATCCCACTGAGGTTCCGTACCGTGCCTGCGATGGTCCGCTCGTGCAGCTCGAGCTCGATCCCGCACCTGAGCAACTCGATTGCGCAATTCAGGATCGGTCAGCATTTCCTCAACGTCGCGCAGTCCATCGGACCATTCCGTGAACTGATCACCGGTAATCGCCTTCTCGGTTTCTTCTGCGAGCGATCGGCTCAACGATTGCAGCTCCGAGGCCGCACGTTTCAGCGCTTCGTTTTCATTGCCGACAATTCCTCGGGCGGCGTCCTCGATACCGTCAGACAGCGTCTTTACGCCTCGTTGTGCGAGCTGTTCCGCTTCGGCAGACTGACTCCAGAGCCCGCGGCCGGCCAGAAACTCTGCGGCCTCAAGAGCTTCTTTCAGCTGAGATTCTCGCGTCTGCCGGAGTGTTTCGTACAGGCGACCCGAAAGCAGCGGCTCCACCTCTTCAGACTGCTCAATCACCTCACGAACCTGTTCTTCCAGCTTTTCAAGTCTTTGCTGTTGCTCCTGGATCTTCTTCCGCGCTGATTCGCGATCACGCCCGGGGCGAAGCGACGGAGGTTCCGAGACATCATGATCTGAATCCGGCTCGGATAAACTCGGAGTCTCAGGTTCAGTGCCGGATTCCGAAGTGTCGGTATCTTTACGGCGTGATCGTGCACGCTCACCTCGCAGTTCCCTCGCAAGAGACTGCTCCTGTTCCGACAATTCCTTCGCATCTCTTTGCAGCTGTCGCAACTCGTCTTCGAACTGCGATGATGTCTCGCTGCGAATCTGCTCACTCAGTTCATTCATCTGTCGTTCGGCTCGCACGCCCTCGGTCACTGCCTCTGACAGATCGTTCCGAGTGATCTTTTCGGAGGCGTTCTGCATATTCCGTCGAGCCTGATCTACCTTTTCTTCCGATGAAACTTTCGACTCGGAATTCTGGTTCTGTGCCTGTTGCTGCATGCGTTCTCGGATCTCGTCCGCATCACTGAGCATTTCTCTCTGGTCATCGCGCAGTCGCTTGAGCTCCTGATCCAGCTGCTGTTTCTCTTCGTCGGTCTTTGCTGAACGGAGTTCCGAATTCAACTGACGCATTCGCTCGTTCAGCATCTGCTGTCGTCTCGCAAGTTCTCGGAGTCGGTTCAGGATCTGGAGTTTCTCTCGGCGTTCCTGGGAATCTTTCGTCTCCGGTTCCGCCTGCTTTTCCGTTTCGTAGCGATTTCTTTCACTATCCAGTTCCAGCTGCTGAAGCTGCTCGTCCGAAACACTTTCACGACCTTGACTTCCTCGGGATCCTTCTGCCTGCTGTCGCTGAACCTCATGTTCTGCGGAACGCATCTTCAGGAGCAGCCGGACCACGGCCTGTTCGGATTCCAGCGCCTGCTGAAGCGGACGGTTCTCGGGTGCCTCTGAGGCCGCTTTCAACAATTCCACGATGCTCTGCATGCGGCTGGCCGCTTCTTCCGCGAGTTGCCCGATCTCGGGAGTGGTCTCAAACTGCGACTTCAACGTCTGCAGCATTTCGAGAGCCGCCTGTTGAGACTGCTCGATCAGACGAACATCATCCACATAAGTTCCGGTGGCTCGTCGATCGGATTCTGTTCGCAGAATGTTCCAGGTAGCGCTCACAATTTCTTTCTGGATCTGCAGAAGCTCTCCGGACTCACTGTCTTCCTGTTGATTACCTGTCGGCGGGTTTGACTCAGCCGGCTGCTGTGCTTCGCGGAAGATTTCTTCAAACCGGCGGACTTCGGCAAACATCATGTCGCTTCGAGTTCGATGCAGTGTGCCATCGGCCGCCTGATCGTCAGCATAGAACCACCAGGTAATCAGATCTTCCGGCTGTGCTCCGAGTTTCTCCAGCGAAATCACGTGACTGAGTGATGCTGACGTCAGCCGCTCGGGCACGTTACCGTTCTGATCCTGTAGTGCTTTGGAACTCGTCAGGAGCGGGATCGTGGTCGTTGTCGGTGCCACGTCAGTTGTGGCCTGAGTTGCATCCGACTGTTGAATGGCAGAGTTGTTGACGGCGCTGTCTTCCGGCGCATCTGCTCTCGGCGGCTGATCAACCAGTTCAGAGCCGGTTGTGACCAGACGATATTCGACACCAGCTTCCAGGACTCCGAAATCATCTGTGACATCAGCCTCGACCAGAAACTCCTGCAGAGCCGAAACAGACGTATCCTTCCCGGGGAACGTCATCCGGATATCCGGTCGGCCGTTCCTGATGACTCGAATGGTGAACTTGTCGTCGTCATCAGATGTTCTCCCGGCGTGATCTTTCAGAACCGCCTTCCATTCGGTGTCCTGACCGATCGTCATTGTCACCTGAGCCTGATTCGGAGCGGCCGCGACAGGAACGGGATGCAGGCGATGCCCTTCCGAGTCCACGAGTTCGATGGTGGCAAGTTTGTCAGTGTTCTGATTCAACGTCATGGTGAGCGTAACAGCAGAACCCTCGATCACGGACAGTCGGCGAGTGTCCTCGATGACTTCTTCTTCGCGTCCTGCCCAGGGGGGCGGCACGATTCTGGCATCCAGACGCTCGATGCGCGGACGTCGCCAGGTGCTGATTGCGTATGTCTCTGACTGGCCGAATTCCGGTTCGGACGACGCACTTCCCGGACTTCGAAAGCGAACGGAATAACTGCGGTCGGCAGTGATTTCCTCAAATCGAGTCGAAAACACGCCGGAGTCCAGCGTTTCTTTCATCGACTGGCGATGAACCATTGAGTCCCGACCAGTCCATGTCACTTCACATTCTGTCGGCACACCTGAACCGAATTTCGCAACGATCGTCAGACCGTCTCCCTCTTCAACGTCTGCATTTCCCGGTTCCACAGATAACCCGGAACTCAACTGGAAAATCGCAACGGCATCATCTGTTTCGCTGACACCAGCGGCGGCGTCGATTCCATCGCGAACCCATCTTCCGGTCACAATGACAGAGCTCACCAGAACCATCAGTGACAGAAATCTCAGAAACTTCCAGAAGCGCACGTAACTTCGCGGAACAGTCTCGTTCCATTCCGGAGACACGGATGCCAGATCGTCCGCACGTCCAAGTACTTCCTGTGACATGATGGGTGACACCACCACACCACCGTCAAGAATTCGTACAGCAGTGAGCAGCAGATCATTCACTGCCGGAAACTTCTGTTCGATCAACCGAGCTGCCTCCAGTCGAGTCGGCTCCTTGATTCTGACGAAGGAAAACGTCAAACCGATCAGAATGCTGATGGCGATGATCGGCAGTTCCACCCGTATCAGCCCCAATGACCGGGACGCGATCGTTCTGACCGGCGAACCGATTGAGTCAGTCCTTTGAGACTCCGATGACTGGCGTACAATCCGAGGATTCAAATCTCCGGTTCGACCCGAGTTCACTTCATCTCGAAGCCCTGTCGAGACCGGCGACTGATCCGTCGAATGGATGACAGCGAAGCAGAGAATCAGAGCAGGCAGCAGCAGCGTCAGCCAGCAGATGGCCTGCATTCGACTTCGACGCAGATTCCGAATCCGGGTGACGACAGTTTCGAGAAGATGATCGAGCGAAGTGCAGTTCATGTCAGTGATTCCGCCGGCTGCCGCATTCGGATCCACCATGCCGCAAAACCTTCTGCAAGCAGAAGCAGGATGCCGATCAGCAAAAACGTCTGCCAGAGTTTCTGTTGATCTTCGAGCTCAGATGCGTTGAGAAATCCCGGGGTTCGATTCTCTGCAGGTGATGACTTCTGATCGAGCGAGCCGGTTTCCGTCAACTTGTCAGCATCGCGAGAAGAAGTGGTGACTCGGACACCGAGTGCGCTCAGCTGCCCGATCGGCAGAGGCTCCGTTCGCGATTCGGCCGGTGAAACGATTGAAGTTGCCGGGGTCTCCGGGCCTGATCCGGCTGGTTCCGATGAATCATCGCTGTTGTTCGGTACTTCAGAATCCTGTAACTTCTGACTGCGCTGTGCCTGTTGAATGAGACTTGTCATCAGCGGCGGAAAGCGAGATGAAACTGCCCACTGGCTGTCAGCAGGATGCCATCCCGACGCCAGCAGGATCATGCGTCCGCCGACAACGGGGCTGATATCCAGAATGGCGGGATCTCCGGAGTCGAACGTCGCGACGACACTGACCGAATGAGTGCCGGAAGGAATCTTCTCGGCAGGATTCCCATCACTCATGGTCAGCTGACGATACTTCCAGAACCGAATTGCAGAAAAATCGGCGAACTGCGGATCTGAAAATGCAGCCAGTAGAGGATTCGAAAAATCCATTCGCCGGGGCATCACATAGTCTTTCACCTGCGCTTCACTTGCAGAGATCGGCACGGGAAGCAATGCCGCAATCGACTGCAGAACTTCCGGGCTCTTCAGTGGAACGACGAGCAGCCCTCCACGACTCAGGCACTCACTTAAAACGGTCAATTGCGATTCCGGAACGAGATCGGCAACAACGATCAGCCGTATGTTCTCTACTGATGGCTTCTCTGAACTCAGCAGATCGACAATCTCATATGTTCGTTCGGCATCGCTGTCGAGCACACGCTGCAGGTAATACTTCATCGACTGAGAATCGTTCACATCGTCGCGACCAATGTACCCAACCGAAACAACAGTATGTCGTCCGGAAGGAAGTGCGACAGCGTTATCAAATGAATGCGGATCATTTTCGAGCGTCACAGCAGTCGCGTCGTCCAGCGGCCTGACTGCAATCGACCGTCTCTCCCCTGGACTGACCTCAACTCGAATGGGTTCTCCGATCGGCTCCCCGGAACGATTTCGCTGCTGCAGATGCAGTTCTCGATCGTTCATGTCTCCTGAAACCGTCACACGTACTCGCAAGACATCCGATTCAGCATCGTCCGCAGGCATGCTGACACCTGCATTTCCGGCAATGAGTGGTTTCAGAATTCTCAGGTCCACTGTGACGTGGTCCGGCCAACTGACCGATGTGAGCGATTCGAGATGACTCCCTCGCTGAAAATCTGTGAGCAGAACAATTCGCGTCGGAATGACATCAGAACCATCTTCATGTCCGGAACCACCAGGTTCCGCTGAACTTGATGTCCGTTGACCGGAACGTCGTCCGGAATCTGGCGACAGTCTCAGCGCTTCCAGCAGCGCTGTGCCGGTCTCCGTGCTGGTGCCGTCAGCCTGCCACGACTCGAGTACTTCCTGAAACATCGCATCACGAAGTTCTGGATCGGTCCGAGCCCATCGCTCTGATGACAACACCGTTTCCACATCCTGAGCATACATCAGCACACTTAACTGGTCGTTTTCGGTCAGAGCCGAGTAAACAGAACCCGCTTCGCGCAGGAGTTGTTCCGAAATGCCGGTTCGACTCATGCTCGCGCTGCGATCCAGAACAAGAATC
>JBKDKA010000145.1:0-77646 GCA_046345315.1 Planctomyces sp. | reverse complement strand
GAAAGTGTCCCTTCCTGGGACAGTCAGCCAGCGGATGCACGCAAAGTGTACTGCCGACTGATGGAGAATTACGCGGCCTACATGGCTTACACGGATTACGAAGTCGGTCGTCTGCTCGACAGTCTGCGAACGTCCGGTGAGCTCGATAACACTCTCGTGATGTACATCGTTGGTGACAACGGCGCGAGTGCCGAAGGTGGTCTGGAAGGAACCTTCAGCGAAATCGCCAGCTTGATGGGTGTTCAACTGGGCCTGCAGAGTTCGATTGAACGCATTGATGAGATCGGTGGTCCATCGAGTGAGCCGCATGTTCCGGTCGGCTGGGCCTGGGCGATGAACGCTCCGTTTCAATGGACGAAGCAGGTGGCATCCCATTTCGGGGGAACTCGCAATCCCATGGTGGTTCACTGGCCAAATGGTATCAAGGCCAAAGGTGAGCTGCGTGAGCAGTTCCATCACGTGATCGATGTTGTACCGACGATTCTGGAAGCGGCCGGAATTCCGGAGCCGACTGAAGTCAACGGGATTCCTCAGAAGCCAATCGAAGGCGTCTCGATGATTTACTCGTTTGACGATGGCAAAGCCAAAGATCGTCGTACGACGCAGTACTTCGAAATGGCGACGAATCGAGCGATTTATCATGACGGCTGGGTTGCCTGCAGTAAGTATGGTTTACCCTGGGAAACGGCTGGCCGAGGTGATGGGTTCCTGACGGCACCGTGGGAACTCTACAACGTCAATGAAGATTTCAGTCAGGCTCAGGATCTGGCGAAACAGTTTCCGGACAGGCTGAAGGAACTGCAGGCGAAGTTTATCGAGCAGGCGAAACTCTATGACGTACTTCCTCTTGATCCGAGATTCTCTGAGCGGATGGACCCTTCTCTGCGTGTGTCCGGCAAGCCTGTGAGTCGCTGGGATTATTTTGGCAACAACGTCTGGCTTCCTGAGCCGATCGGCCCGAAACTTTATCCCCGAGCTCATGTTGTATCCGCGGATCTGCAGATTCCGAAAGGCGGAGCTGAAGGTGTGGTGACGTGCGTGGGAGCATTTTCCTGCGGCTGGTCGCTTTATGTGAAGGACAGAAGGCCGACATTCCATTACACGTTCTTTGATATCGCTGATGTCACAATTCAGGGCACTGAAACTCTTCCGGAAGGCAAAGTCAATCTGCGGACGGAATTCGTCCCTGACGGTACTCCCGTCGGCAGTGGTACTCTCAGGATGTTTGTCAACGGCAAGGCTGCCGGCGAAGGCAAGGTCAGGCGATCAGGTTTTCGTCATGGACTGGAGCCCTTTGAGGTTGGTCGTGACTCGATCACACCGATCGATCCGGCTTACAGGGATCGAGGGACGTTTCCGTTTACAGGGACGATCGAAAAAGTCACCTTTGAGTTAACGCGAAAATAACGTCACATCGTTCTGCTGCTCACCGACTGCATGATGCTCCCTGACTCCAACGGCGTGGAGTTACTTGTTCTTAGTGACCGGCACGGCGCAGTCACCGGCGTTTGCCTGTGCCTGTGAGGACAATCACCGGTATCTATCACTGTTTTAATTATTACGTCCAGGCTGCGTTCCTGAATCTGATGGAGAATAACTTTGAACTCTGGTCGCCTTTCATTGTTGGTCACGCTGATATTCATCATCGACTTCAGTTCCACGGCGTTCGCGCAGGACATACTTCCACGACCACCTCAGCCGTTCAGGGGCACGGTAAACCTCCGAGCGAAGGAGTCGAAGCCTGATTTTCCTCAGCCGCTGAAGGCACCGGCGGGAGCTCCGAATGTTTTACTGGTTCTGCTCGATGATGTGGGTTTCGGAGCGACCAGTACGTTTGGCGGTCCCTGCAATACGCCAACCTTTCAGATGCTGGCGGACAATGGGCTGAAGTTCAATCACTTTCATACGACCGCGCTGTGCAGTCCGACTCGAGCCGCCCTGATCACGGGACGAAACCATCACTCGGTGCACACAGGCGTCATCACGGAAGCCGCGACCGGTTTTCCGGGATACGACTCCGTGATGCAGAAAGATACGGCGACGGTAGCGGAAGTCCTGAAACAGAATGGATACGGCACTGCCTGGTTCGGAAAAAATCACAACGTTCCAGACTGGCAGACCAGTCAGGCCGGGCCGTTTGATCTGTGGCCAACAGGTCTGGGTTTCGATCATTTTTATGGGTTTATCGGCGGTGATACGAGCCAATGGCGGCCGGCGGTGACTGAAGGCACCAAGCCGATTGATCCTTATCTCGGCGATCCTGATTACAATTTCGATTATGACATTGCTGATCAGGCGATTAAATGGATCGGTATGCAGAAGGCTGTTGCTCCAGACAAGCCGTTTTTCTGTTACTACGCTCCGGGCGCTACCCACGCTCCTCATCATCCGAAGAAGGAGTGGGTTGAGAAGTACAAAGGCAAGTTCGATCAGGGCTGGGACAAGATCCGCGAAGAGACGTTTTCTCGGCAGAAGAAACTCGGAATCATTCCTGCCAGCGCGGAAATGACGCCGCTTGCTCCCGGGATTCAGGCATGGGATTCGTGTTCGCCTGATGAGAAGAAGGCATACGCGCGATTCATGGAAGTTTATGCTGGGTTCCTCGAACAGACGGACTACAACGTCGGCCGTGTAATTGATTCGATTCGTAAACGAGGTGAACTGGATAACACCATGGTAATCTTCATCGCTGGCGACAATGGAGCCAGTGCGGAAGGAAGTCGCCAGGGGCTGCTCAATGAAATGACGTTCTTCAACGGCGTCAAAGAGAACATCAGCGACGTACTGAAGCGAGCTGATGAGATTGGAACCTGGAAGACCTACAATCACTATCCCGTCGGCTGGGCTCACGCGATGTGCACCCCGTTCCAGTGGACGAAACAGATCGCGAGCCACTTCGGAGGAACTCGCAATGGGATGGTCATCTCGTGGCCAAATGGCATCGCGGCTCGTGGTGAATTGAGAACTCAGTTTCATCACTGCATTGACGTCGTACCCACGATTCTGGAAGCGTGTCAGGTCACCATGCCGTCGTCGGTCAACGGGGTGACGCAGAAGCCAATCGAAGGTGTCAGCATGTCGTATGCGTTTGCCGAAGCTGATGCGAAAGATCGTCGAACGAAACAGTATTTTGAATTGTTGTCGAATCGAGCGATCTATTCGGACGGGTGGGTTGCCTGCACGACGCCAGTCGGGGCTCCGTGGGAATCCGCCGGCGCGAAAGTCGACGAAATCACGGGCTACAAGTGGGAGCTCTATGACACAAACAAAGACTTCTCACAGGCTCATAATCTGGCTGCCGAAATGCCCGATAAGCTAAAGGATCTGCAGCTGCTGTTTTACACGGAGGCTGCTCGGTACAACGTGCTGCCCATTGACAACAGCAAAACGGAGCGTCTCGATCCGGCGATTCGCCCGAGTCTGACTCGTGGTCGCAAGTCGTTCAGTTATACGGAAGGTATGATTCGGATTCCTGAAGGAGCCAGCCCGGACATCAAAAATAAGTCCTGGTCGATCAAGGCTGATGTGGAAGTGAGGGAGAACGCCTCCGGGATCATCGTGACTCAGGGTGGACTCTTCGGCGGATGGGGCTTGTACCTGAATCAGGGTAAGCCGACCTTTCATTATAATTTCGTCGATGTTGCTCGCTATGAAGTCGCGGGCAGAAACGCGCTGGCCCCTGGTAAGCACACGATTGAAGTTCAGTTTGCCTACGATGGTGGTGGCATCGGACGTGGCGGTATGGCTACCGTCAGTGTCGATGGAACGAAGACCGCCGAAGGGCGAGTGGACCGAACCATTCCGATCCGCATCACCCTCGATGAGACTCTCGATATTGGTGAAGACTGCGGCACGCCTGTCAATCTGACTTACGATGTGCCGTTTCGATTTGAAGGCGAGATTGAGAACGTCACGATTGAACTGAAGTAACTACGACAGCTTCCCAAACGTTGACTCAGCATAAAATTCTTTTTTTCAAACTAATTCAATGGAGCCACTTCATGAAGCGGTCTTTGTTTCGAACCTCAACGCTGTTTGGCGCACTTCTGGTGACGTTGACAGGCTCGATGATTGCTGAAGCGCAACAGAAGAAACCTAATATTCTGGTCATCTGGGGCGACGACATTGGAACCTGGAACATCAGTCACAACAACCGTGGCATGATGGGCTACAAGACACCGAACATTGACCGTATTGCCAAAGAAGGCGTCGCGTTCACGGACTACTATGCTCAGCAGAGCTGCACAGCAGGTCGAGCCGCCTTTATCAGCGGCAGCGTTCCGGTTCGAAGCGGCATGACGAAAGTCGGAATGCCGGGAGCCAAAGAAGGCTGGCAGAAGACGGACGTGACGATGGCGACCGTGCTGAAAAGTCTCGGATACGCCACGGGACAGTTCGGCAAGAATCATCAGGGAGATCGCGACGAGCATCTGCCGACAGTCCATGGTTTCGATGAATTCTTCGGAAACCTGTATCACCTGAATGCGGAAGAAGAACCTGAGCACGAAGACTATCCCGGCGATAAAGTGCTTGCGAATGGCAAGACGTTCCGTGAGGTGTTTGGACCACGCGGCGTGATTCATTCGAAAGCTGACGGAAAAGGCGGACAGACCATCGAGAACACCGGTCCGCTGACAAAGAAACGCATGGAAACGATCGACGAAGAATCTCTGGCAGCGGCGAAGGACTTCATCACCCGTCAGCATAAAGCCGGTCAGCCGTTCTTCTGCTGGTGGAACGGGACTCGCATGCATTTTCGCACGCACGTCAAGAAGGACCATCGCCATCCAGGAAATGACGAATACACAGACGGCATGATCGAACATGATGGACACGTCGGCGAACTGCTCAAACTGATCGACGATCTGGGACTCGTCGACAACACCATTGTGCAGTACTCGACCGACAATGGTCCTCACTACAACACCTGGCCAGACGCCGGAACCACACCATTCCATGGCGAAAAGAACTCCAACTGGGAAGGCGCTTTCCGCGTACCGGCATTCATTCGCTGGCCGGGGCACTTCCCGGCTGATGTCACATTGAACGGTATTGTCTCACACGAAGACTGGTTGCCGACCTTTGCGGCTGCTGCCGGTGCACCGGACATCAAAGAGAAATTGCTGAAGGGCGTCGAGTTGAATGGACGCAGGTACAAAAATTACATCGACGGCTACAATCAACTGGATTACCTGAGCGGTAAAACAGAAACGTCACCTCGCAATGAGTTTGTCTATGTAGGCGATGACGGCAACATCATGTCGATCCGCGTTGGTGACTGGAAAGCCACGTATCTCGAGAATCGTGCGACGCAACTGCAGATCTGGCGTGAGCCTTTCATTAAGCTGCGAATGCCGCTGCTGTTTAATCTGCGACGTGATCCGTTTGAGAAGGCTTATGAGTACTCAAACACATATCACGACTGGATGATCGACCGCGCTTATGTGCTTGGTCCGATGCAGGTCGTTGCAAGCAGGTTTTTGATGACAATGAAGGAGTATCCGCCGAGCCAGACACCGGGTGACTGGAGTCTGGAGTCACTCGAGAAACAGGTTAAAGAAATGACAGCCGGTGGCAAGTAGTCCCTGATGAGGTCGGTAGTGCTGTTGAAGCGACAGCACTACCGATTTGTTTTTCGGGGCAAGTTTGATCGAGACGTTTCATGATGAGCATGCTGAAGATATTCATCGCTCTGATTCTCTGCACGGTGATTGTCCACAGTGCCTGTGCCGAGGATCCGCTGCCGTCCTGGAATGACGGGCCGGCCAGGAGTTCGATCGTTGCGTTTGTGGAGCGTGTGACGAAGGAAGGATCACCGGATTTTGTGCCGGTTGCTGATCGTATCGCAGTATTCGACAACGACGGAACGTTATGGTGTGAGAAACCGTTTCCCGTTCAGCTGTTCTTCGCTCTTGATCGGGTCAGGGTTCTTGCTCCGCAACATCCGGAATGGAAGGATAAAGAGCCTTTTGCATCATTGCTGAAAGGCGATCTGAAAACGGCGGCCAGCGGTGGCGAACATGCAATTCTGGATCTCATGATGGCGACTCATGCAGGCATGACCACTGAGGAGTTTGAGGTCATTGTGAAGAACTGGATCACTACTGCAAAGCACCCGACGACTGGAAAACGTTTCGTCGATATGACCTATCAACCGATGCTGGATGTTCTGAAATATCTGCGGACCAGAGGGTTTAAGAACTACATCGTGTCCGGTGGTGGCATTGAATTCATGCGCCCCTGGGCAGAAGCCGCCTATGGGATTCCGCCCGAACAGGTAATCGGCAGCAGTGTGAAGACAAGGTTTGAGCTGCGAGATGGTCAGCCCGTGATCGTGCGCCTGCCGGAACTCAACTTCCTTGACGACAAGGGCGGTAAACCTGTTGGCATCAATCAGCACATTGGCCGTCGTCCGATCGCGGCCTTTGGGAATTCCGATGGAGATCTGCAGATGCTGCAGTATACAGGAGCAGGTTCAGGGCCGCGTTTCTGCCTTTATGTTCATCATGATGATCCCGATCGTGAATACGCTTACGACCGCACGGACAGACTTGCCAGACTCGACAAGGGGCTCGACGAAGCCGCATTAAAGGGATGGACTGTCGCGAGCATGAAAAGTGACTGGGCGTGTGTCATTGCCACAACGCCCCCCTGACCAGGTCACCGGGATTTTTATTGTGCTCTGAACGGAAAACCAACTTCATTGATTCAGCCGCTGAACCGTAACTCGGTGGTTGAAAAGTTAAGGCTGCTGACACGGTCGTCGTTCCTGGGATTTCACGAAACTCATATGCCTCGTTTACAGGTTATCATCGGGCTGGTGCTGCTGACGGGATCATTCGCGTTAATGATCTTCGCGCTGGTCAGCAGATCGGAGTCCCCGGCGAACCTGAAGATAGAAACGGCAAAATCCCCGGCCGTGAAGGCGACGTCCAGCGACACTTTTGAGCCTACGGTCCTTAATGCAGCTCCGCCACTGCAAAAGATTCCTGAGGGAATGGTCTGGATTCCCGGTGGGGAGTTTTCGATGGGAAGCGATTCGGCTTCTGAATCCATCTGCAGTCTTCCGGGAGTGACTCGCGATTCGGTACCCATCCATCGAGTTTATGTAGACGGGTTCTGGATGGATGAAACGGAAGTTACCAACAGACAATTTTCGCAGTTCGTGAAGGCCACAGGTTATGTCACCGTTGCGGAACGAAAACCGACTCAGGAGGAGTTTCCAACAGCGCCGCCGGAAAATCTGATCGCAGGCTCCACGGTGTTTACTCCATCCCGGGAAGCTGTGCCGCTCGACAATTATTTCCAGTGGTGGAGTTATATCGGCGGAGCCGACTGGCGGCACCCCGGGGGTCCTGACAGCAGTATCGAGGGACGCGACGACTACCCGGTGGTGCAGATTGCATATGAAGATGCGGAGGCCTACGCCAAATGGGCGGGCAGGCGATTACCCACCGAAGCTGAATGGGAATTCGCTGCTCGCGGCGGACGAGCAGGCGATCTTTATGCCTGGGGAAACGATCTGAAGCCGGATGGAAAGTTTCAGGCCAACATCTATCAGGGGGAGTTCCCGGTGGAAGGCAAAGATACCGGGGCCGATGGTTTTCAGGGGATCGCACCAGTAAAGCAATATGCGGCGAATCCGTTTGGGTTGTATGACGTCGGCGGAAACGTCTGGGAATGGACGAGTGACTGGTATCGTCCAGACTATTACGAGACTCTGGCCAGAACCGGTGAGGTGGCCAGGAATCCTCAGGGGCCGGAGGCTTCATTTGATCCTGCAGAGCCGACAGAAAAGAAGCGAGTTCACCGCGGGGGTTCGTTCCTTTGCACGGATCTTTACTGTACACGCTACATGGTGGGAACTCGGGGCAAAGGTGAAGTTCGCACGGCGAGTAATCATGTGGGGTTTCGGTGTGTTGCTTCGCCGTGAGCTGTCAGTTTTCGGTGTGACGTTTCCTGCACACCGCGTTGTCCTGGTGTGGTTTCTGTCATTGATGGCCACTGTTTGAGAGATTCGTTGATTGTGATCGTATAACGCAGGATTGTTCAAAGATGAGCGGAGCAGCGCGAGCTGCCCGGTGAGTGCCTGAAACACGCACGCTCACCGGACGGCTTCCGCCGATTCCGCGACAGATATCGTTGTTAATTGATCGGTGTTGTGTTGACCACTCAGCCGCAGGCGACTGCAGCTGAGCAGCAAACGAGCAAATACCATCCGTTGATGGAATTCAGAATAATTAGAGGAGTTGACCGTCATGAAAGCCGTTCTGATCCCCGCATGTATTCTCCTGGCATTCTGCTGCCACTCGGCGCTGCAGGCTGATGAAGCATCTCTCCGAAGGACGCTCAGCGAGTTTGTTGATGTGTTCAATCAGCAGAACGCTGAAAAGGTGGCTTCTTTCTGGACCGAAAATGCGACGCATGCAGATCTGGAAACGGGAGAACGTACGGAAGGACGCGAAGCCATTCAGGCAGACTTTGCGAAAGTGTTTGCTGAAAACTCCGGAATGAAGCTCACCGCCAGTGCAGAACGGATCCGCTTGATTACTGCGGATGTTGCTCGGGTTGAGGGACAAACGACGATCGTGCCGAGCGATGCGGATCCGGTGGATTCAGCATTCACGGCCATTCTGGTTCGTCAGGGAGACCGATGGCTGTTTGATTCGATTGAAGAAACAGCAATCCCGACGCCAGCAACGTCAGCCGACGCGTTGAAGGAACTTGAATGGCTGGTCGGGGAATGGAACGACGAATCGAACAACGTCAAAGTGAAGACCACGTTTCGATGGTCTGCAAATCGGGCGTTTCTGCTGCGGTCTTTTTATGTCGAATTAGAGGGCTCGATCGCACTCGAAGGAACACAGGTCATCGGCTGGGATGCGCGTGAACTGCAGATTCGTTCATGGACGTTCAACTCAGACGGGTCTTTCGGCGAATCAACGTGGTCAAAAAACGGCAACAGCTGGCTGGCGAAATCGACTCAGACTTCATCTTCAGGCGAGATCTCTGCCGGAACCTATGTGCTGGAGAAGATCGACAACGATAACTTCACAATGCAGCTGATCGGGCATGAGATTAATTCCGAGCCGCAGCCGACAGGGGCTGCTGTGAAGATTGTTCGATCCGCCGCCGTGCCCGCAGTCGTTCCTTCTTCCACCAAAAACTAGCCACTGGAGTGCCGATACGATGTTACGCATCAAACTGAGCGCTCTGGCGCTCATGATTATTGTGTTGTGTTCCGCAGAACATGTGTTCGCACGAGGAGGACTTCGTGGTGGCGGTGGTGGTGGGCGAATGGCAGGTGGCGGAGGAGGAGGCGGTGGTGGGCGAATGGCGGGTGGCGGCGGCGGTGGCATGTCGCGTCCGGCCTCTCATCCCGGCGTTCCGAACCTCGGGACCAGTCGCCCTGCACCTGCAAGTCGACCGAACTTCAGTTCCCCGAATCTGAATCGTCCGGTGTCAAAACCGGCCATGCCGAGTTCACCAACGTTTGATCGACCGTCCGGTGGGTTGAAACCGTCTACCAGGCCGGCCATGCCTTCGATGCCGTCGGAAAGACCTGCGACCAGACCATCGTTGCCGGGGTCGAATCCGGAGTTCGGCAACAAGCTGCCAAACGGCCTGAATCGACCGTCAACTCTGCCAGGTCCAGGTCCCGGCACTCCGAACCTGGGTGGCAGCCTGGAAAACCGCCCCGGAAACAAGCTGCCGAATCGTCCTGAAGGTGGCCGACCTGCAGTGACCTTGCCAGGGAACACGGGCGGCCGGCCGAATCTGAATCTGCCCGGAAACGCCGGGACTCGCCCGTCACCGGGTGATCTGGGCGATTTTCTGGGCATGGGGCGACCTCTGACCCCTGAGACGTTGCCGGGGGTGACTCGCCCGGGCATCGATACGCGACCCGGAATCGACAATCGCCCAGCAGTCCCCGGTCAGTCGGGCAACCGATTTCCAAACCGTCCTGGCACAACTGAACCGCCTCGGTTTCCGAGTATCGGGATCGGCAATAATCAACCCATCAACATCGGTAACATTAACATCGGCAACAACGTCGCCATCAGCAATCGCCCGACCTGGGCGAACATTGATCGAAACCAGATCACGAGTATCAACAACCGCTGGCAGAACCAGATCGGCGGATTGCATAACTGGAACAGCGTTCATCCCAATCGAGCCGCCTATTGGGCCGGATGGGGCGCAGGAGTTCACAGTGCGTATCACTGGCATAATCACAACCCGGGCTGTTTTCGTGGTGACTGGTGGTATGGTCATCCTCACAGCTGGTGTGGCTGGCATTACGGATACGGATTTTACAACCGTCCCTGGAACTACTGGTGGACGGTGCCGACTTATGCCGCCTGCGTAAACTGGTTTACATGGACCGCGCCGCAGCAGGTCTGGGCTCAGCCGGTTTACTATGACTATGGCCAGGGCGGTAACGTCGTTTACAATGACAACTCGGTCTACATCAACGGAAACCAGGTGGCGACAACCACTGAGTTCGCTCAGAGCGCAGCGGATCTCGCTACGGTCCCGGCACCGGCGACTGAAGAAGAAGCAAAGAAGGCTGAATGGTTGCCTCTGGGGACTTTTGCCGTCTCCGCCGCTGAAAAGGACGTGGAGCCGACTCGCATCGTTCAGCTGGCTGTCAGCAAAGAAGGCATCATCAGCGGAACACTCTACAACACTGAGACAGACAAAACACAGAGCGTTCAGGGAAAGGTCGACAAGGATACTCAGCGAGTCGCGATGCGAGTCGGCGAAAGCGAAGACCTGGTGGTCGAGTCCGGCCTGTACAACCTGACTCAGCAGGAGGCTCCGCTGCTCGTTCATTTTGGTGCTGACAAGGTAGAGAACTGGCTGCTCGTGCGACTGGAAGATCCTGCCCCGGAGGATGACAGCAAGAAAGGGGTCAGGTCTAATTGATTCGGGTTGAACTGGCAGTGGAATGGAAGTGGAGTTCGGCATATGTTCGGCGACATTCGCCCGAAGAATCCCGATGGCTGGCCATTCCCGAAGATCTGCCTCTGCCACGAAACTGGCGTCACTGGGTGAATAAAGTCGAGACAGAAGCCGAGTTGCAGTCAGTGCGGAACAGCGCGAAAGCGTGGAATCCCGTTTGGGGACGCTCAATGGACGAGAAGTAGTGCGATACGTCCTGGACTGGAATCCACAACCCGACCAAGGGGTCGATCAAAGCATGAGACCTGTCCCTTTTTGCCAGTCCCCATTTCGCCTGTCGGGTGATTGGAAATCCTGTGCAGGAGCGATTCAATTTCTGAATGCCCGGCACGAATTCTCTCCGGAGGGTCAGGGAAACTGCTCCGAGGGTTGAACCGGGAGGGGCGATTTGACAGAGTGCCACGATAGAGCGAGTCTGAAAACTCGAACAGGCACTTTGACAGTTGCTGAATCTGCAGCGAGCGTCACTTCCAGGGGAAGCCGTCCCGGTTTTGAAACCAGCTCTGAACAGTACCGCGAACGCGATTCAGAACCTGCTGCAGTGACGCAGATTTTGGGAGTATTTTTCCTTGCACGCGAACATTCCAGATTCACCGAATGATCAATCGGCCAGCACCGGGCCCTGGTTTACTCAGCTGAACAGGTATCACTGGTTTGTTTTTGTGGTCGCTGCTTTGGGCTGGTTGTTCGATTGTCTTGACCAGCAGTTGTTCACGCTGTCCCGCGGGCCGGCAATGAAAGCACTTCTGGCAGAGGGCCAGGACCCGTTGCTCTGGGGAGGTTACGCGACCTCTGTTTTTCTTGCCGGATGGGCAACAGGAGGTCTGATCTTCGGAGTTCTGGGTGACCGCATTGGTCGCGCCAAAACGATGATGCTGACGATCCTTATTTATTCTCTCTGCACGGGCCTGAGTGCCCTTTCGGTTTCCTTCTGGGACTTCGCCTTTTACCGTTTCATCACGGGACTGGGAGTTGGTGGGGAATTCGCCGTGGGGGTCGCTCTGCTGGCTGAAGTCATGCCTCCCACAGCTCGAAGCGGAGCTCTGGGATCTCTGCAGGCTCTTTCTGCAATCGGAAATATCAGTGCGGCCTTGATCGGCATGGCCATGGCCGCTGCGGAAAAGGCCGGAACCATTAACCCGGGAAGCTCGTGGAGATATATGTTCGTGATTGGAGCCATTCCGGCAGTCCTTGCACTGCTGATTCGCTCACGGATGAAGGAGCCGGAAAGCTGGCAGCGGATGAAGGATGCCGGCGAGCTCGATAAGTTCAGCAAGTTCACGTACACGGAACTCTTCAGCGACCCTCGATGGCGAAAGAATGCTTTGATCGGGATGACGCTGGTCTGCTCCGGTGTGATCGGGCTCTGGGGAATCGGCTTTTATACCCCGGAACTTGTTCGAACCGTTCTTGGCAACAGCTATAAGGCTCAGGGGTTTACGCCCGAAGAAATCGGGCCGATGGTGGACAACATGGCCAGCTGGGGGCTCCTGACACTTCAGGTCGGAGCGTTTTTCGGAATGCTCACCGCAAGCTGGGTGGCTGCGAAAGTGGGACGGAAAGTAGCGTTCGGGATTGGATTTGTCTGTGCCATGGTGGCAACCGCTTGTGCCTTCCACTTCTACAGAGAAGCGAGCCAGACATTCTGGCTGATCCCGATCATGGGCTTCTGTCAGCTCTCTGTATTCGCGATCTATGCTATTTACCTCCCGGAGCTGTTTCCGACTCATCTGCGGAGCACAGGAACGTCGTTCTGTTACAACGTCGGGCGATTTGTAGCTGCCGCCGGAGTTCCCGTGATCGGCCTGCTGAAATCACAGGTGTTCGCTGATTATCCGGAGCCGATGAGACCTGCCGGCATGACGATGTGTCTTTGTTTTCTCATTGGACTTGTCATCCTGCCGTTCGCGCCGGAAACTCACGGGAAGCCGCTTCCGGAGTAGTTCGCATTTCAAAACCGGTACGGGGACACCTGCAGTCGCAGGATCTGGAGGAAGATTCCTCTCCGGCCGGATGCCAGCGCTGCAATCCGGATTCCCGCCTTTGCGGGAATGACGTTATCCAGGAACCAGCGGTTGACCGCGCATGACGAGCGAAATGGCAGACTTCGGTCGGCCGAGAAGTGTCCTTTCGACACTGAATTGACTGCGACACGGAGTAGAATTCGACGCTGAGTAGAAACAGTGTCGACGGGTTCGATATGCTTCCCGCAGAATCCTTTGCCCCCGACGGCCTTCAGAGTTACTGAATTCTTTGTCATGCTCCTGAACACAGCTGAATCCGCTGCCGCACCTCAGGCGACGAAGAAATCCCCTCAGGAGATTTACGAATCTCGTTCTGTGAATGTGGATCGAACCGTCGAGCTGCTCCGACAGTCCGAACGCCGTTTCGTCCGAATCCGCGTCGCGATTTTCCTGGTGGCCGTCTGCCTTGCGATTATCTGCCTTGGCGATGGGCGACTTTCTCTCTGGTTTTTGTCTCTTCCGGCCATCTGTTTTCTGATTCTTCTGCCGATGCACTCGAAGTGCGTCGATCAGCTGAGTCGATGGACACGAGTTCGGCAGTTCTATCGCGAATGTCTTGATCGGATGCAGCATCGCTGGTCGGATCGAGTTCACGACGGGAAGACGTTCGCGGATTCCGGCCACGCATGGTCGCTGGATCTTGATCTTTTCGGACCGGGATCCCTGTTTCAGATGATCTCCGAATGCCGAACAGCTCCCGGTCGTCGTTTTCTGGCCGACTGGATGACGACGGTACCAACCTGTGAACAGATCCGAGTTCGCCAGACAAGAGCCGAAGCGCTGCGGGAGAACGTCTCTCTTCGCGAACAGTTGTCAGTCATTTCTGACACCGTGGAATGGCATAAAACCGATCGGATGCTGCGTGACTGGGTAACTGGTCCGGCTTCACGAATTCCAACCTGGATTCTTGTCGGTTCAGGTTTGATCGGAATTCTTGCAGTCCCGACGGTACTGGCCACCATCCCCGGCATTGTCCCCGGAACAGCTGTTCTGGCACTGATCGTTCTGCAGGCCCCGTTCATCCTGCTGACGCGGCGGCAGATCCATCAGGTGTTTTCATCGATCGATTCGGCTGATCATGCTCTGCAGCAGCTTGCCGAGCTTCTGGTTATCCTTGAATCTCAGACCTTCACGGAGCCTTCACTCATCGAGCTGCAGTCACAGCTTCAGTCGGAAGGTCGGCCGGCCTCCGAGCTGATTCGAACGCTGAGCAGTCGGACTCGCTGGCTGAATCATTCACTGCGAAATCAGTTCTTTGCTCCGATCGCCTGGATGGGCGGACTGATTGTGCATCTGACGGACCGACTCGAAAAATGGCGGCAGGCTCATGGAGCTGATGTGAGTCGCTGGCTGAACGCTGCGGCAGAATTTGAGGCGCTGCTTTCTGTGGCCGCGTTTCGGTTTGAGCATCCGGATTACTGCAATCCGACTGTTTCCGACACGGTGCCGATTTATGAGGCGGTTCAGCTGGGTCATCCACTCCTGGAACGTTCCGCCTGTGTCAGAAATGACGTGAGCCTGACGACGGCGGTTCCGCTGATGCTGATCAGCGGGTCCAACATGTCCGGCAAGAGTACTCTTCTGCGGGCTGTCGGTTCCAATCTGGTTCTCACATTCTGCGGTGCTGTGGTCAACGCGGAGAAGCTGACTACTTACCCGTTTCAACCGGCAACTGCCATGAGGATCAGTGATTCACTTCAGGAAGGACGGTCGTTGTTCTTCAGTGTGGTGCAGCGTTTGCGGACAATCGTGGAGTTGACGAAAGAACCAAGAACCGTCCTTTTCCTGCTGGATGAAATCCTTCACGGAACAAATTCGCACGATCGACGGCGCGGAGCCGAAGGGGTCATTCGGTCTCTGATTCGGCAGGGCGCACTCGGTATGGTGACGACTCACGATCTGGCACTGACACAGATCGTGGATTCCATGGAAGGTCGCGGCATTAACTGTCACTTTGAAGATGTCGTCCATGACGGAAAAATGACGTTTGATTATCGTCTGCGCGAAGGAGTCGTTCAGCGAAGCAATGCGCTGGAGCTGATGCGCATGATGGGGCTCGATGTCTGAGCCTGATCTGCCGAAGATCCTGATCCACAGGAGAGATCAGATTCGGCGGATGATCGGAACATCCTCTTCGGAATTCTCTGACCATGTATGATCGCAACCGACTTGCTCCGGAAGATCTTCGGAGTCACCGATACTTCGGACCGGATGACCTGAGATCCTTCGGGCATCGTTCCCGCCAGAAACAGTCAGGGTTCAGCACTGAAGAATTTGCCGGGAAACCTGTGATCGGCATCCTGAATACGTGGAACGACCTCATCAGCTGTCATGCTCATTTTCGACAGCGGGTCGAGGAGATCAAGCGAGGAGTCTGGCAGGCCGGTGGCTTTCCGGTTGAGATTCCGGTGATGGGGCTGAGCGAATCGTTCATGAAGCCCACGTCGATGTACTACCGCAATCTGTCCTCGCTTGAGACGGAGGAAGTGCTCAGAACTTACCCGCTCGACGCTGCGGTACTGATGACCGGCTGTGACAAGACGACTCCGGCACTGCTCATGGGAGCGCTCAGCGCAAATCTTCCCAGCATCGTCATGCCGGGTGGCCCCATGAACCCGACCTCATGGCGTGGCGAAACGCTTGGCAGCGGAAGTGACGTCTGGAAATACTGGGCAGAACGTGGTGCCGGACGGCTTTCCTGCGACGCCTGGTGTCAGCTGGAGGATCACATTGCCGCTTCTCCCGGTCACTGCATGACCATGGGAACGGCCAGCACCATGACCGCTATTGCGGAAGTCATGGGAATGGCTCTGCCTGGTTCATCGTCGGTTCCGGCAACGCACTCCGGTCACGCACGCATGGCTTCGGCCACGGGGCGACAGGCGGTGGAACTGGCCTGGTACAATCTTCAGCCTCGCGACATCATGGATCGGCGGGCCTTCGAAAACGCTGTGACCACGCTCATGGCAGTGGGAGGTTCCACCAATGCCATCGTGCATCTGATGGCGATGGCAGGGCGGGCTCAGGTTGACCTGACACTCGATGCTTTCGACCGACTTTCCCGGCGGACACCTGTTCTGGCGAACCTGAGACCGGCCGGGAAATACATCATGGGTGACTTTTTCGATGCCGGCGGGCTTCTGGCTCTTCTGGCACAGATTCCGGATCTGCTTCACACTGACAGCCGGAATGTCGTCGGAACAACGCTTGGCGAAACCTTCCTGGACGCATCCGCCTTCAATACGGATGTGATTCGCCTCCGAAGCAACCCGGTCTGTGCTCAGGGCAGTCTTGCGGTGCTGAAAGGAAACCTCTGTCCGGACGGAGCCGTCATCAAGCCCGCGGCGGCTGAAGAGAAACTCCTGCAGCATCGCGGGCCGGCAGTGGTATTCCGGAATTACGCAGACCTGAAAGCTCGCATCAACGACCCGGCATTGAAGCTCACGCCCGACCATGTGATCGTGCTGCAGCATGCTGGTTCGCTGGGTGGTCCCGGAATACCGGAATGGGGAATGCTGCCGATTCCTCAGTACCTGCTGCAGCAGGGGGTTCGCGATATGGTGCGAATCAGCGATGCGCGAATGAGCGGCACGAGCTACGGTGCCTGCGTGCTGCATGTGTCTCCCGAATCGTTCGTGGGAGGACCACTGGCGCTTGTTCGCGATGGTGATCTCATTGATCTGAACGTTCAGGAGCGTACTCTGAATCTTCTCATCAGCGAAGATGAATTTGCGGCGCGGAAAGCGGATTGGGTTGCTCCGGAGATCCCCTTCAAAAGAGGATACGGACGCCTTTACTTTGAGCAGGCAACGCAGCCCCATGAGGGCTGTGATTTCCGATTTCTGCATCCCGACGGCAGCCAGGATCCTCCACCATCAATTTACTGAAAACTCGTCACAGGTCGACAATCGCCGAACAGGTGACCGACCGTTTCATTGAAACTGCAATCAGAACACGAAACAGGAATTTCTGAGATGAACATTGCTGAGATCCACGATGCAGCCTCCGGATCGGTGGCTCGAATTGCGACGGACGTTGGTTTCAACTGCTTTCGGTTTCTGGCCCGCATCAATGAAAACGAACAGGTGGACGTCATCGATGCCGTCGATGGGTTTGAGAACGGTGGGCACCAGACAAGTCACTACGGTATCCCGATACTCTTCCCGTTTCCGAATCGAATTCGAGGCGGAAAATATTCGTGGAACGGCAAGTCGTATCAGATCCCGACGGAAGGCGTTCCGCAGGACGGTATCGGCAACGCCATTCACGGATTTTGTATGGATCTTCCCTGGAGAATCATTAACCAGACTGCGAGTTCTGTCACCGGGGAGTTTCAGCTCAGCAAAGATGCTCCGAATCGACTTCCTTACTGGCCGACAGACTGCCTGATCCGAATCAAGTATTCCGTTCGGGGAACGTGCCTTCGGGCCGATATCGAAGTGCAGAATCCTTCTCAGCAGCCGCTTCCATGGGGATTCGGTACACACGCATATTTCCGTCTGCCGCTTTCTAAAAGAAGCGAAAAGGGACACTGCACAGCGTGGGCTCCTGTTCGGAAAGTCTGGAAGCTGGATCGTTTCCTACCGACAGGCGTGATTACAGATCCCCCGGAAGGAGCCTGCCTGAATGATGCTCCTTATCTGGATACGCTCAAACTGGACGACGTCTATACCGACGTTGTCCCGGAGTCCGGAGTGGTAACATGTCGGATCACCGATGAGCGAGCAGGGCTCAAAATGGAACAGCGTTGTTCTGCCGATTTTCGAGAGATCGTTGCGTTCACTCCGCCGTGGTCCGATTCAGTCTGCCTGGAACCGTACACCTGTGTTACGGATGCCATTAACCTGCAGAATCAGGGAGTAGACGCTGGCTGGCGAGTGCTTGCACCAGGTGCTTCGTGGCTCGGGTGGATCGAAATCGACGCAATGCCGGTCGTCTGCTGACACACTTTTCCTGCCCGTTGGCAAACTGTTTCGGGGATTTCTCCTGTGCCGCAAGGTCATTGGGGCGAGTCTCGATGGTTTGAGCTGCCTTTGGGCAGGCAGAGCTGTCGGCGGTACTGATCTGATCTGCCAGAATACTCCCGTGTGCCAGGGATCCAGCCAGTATTTTCGTTACATTCCGAATCGTCCGATAGAAAGACCTCAGATTACCGGAAGTCGTGAAGAATCTGGTGCACCTTCGCTCACCGATCGCGTTATCACGATCTCGAACGTACTTCGATGCATCGCAATGCGCACCTCGGGATCCTGAGTTGCGTGAATTCCGGCAGGTGATCCATGAAAGATCCCGTTTCCAAAGGTCTTGATCTGCTTGCAAAAGGGCTGAAGCCTTTTGTGCATGACCAGATTCTGGCTGCCGGCGAGGCGATTCCGGATTCACTTTCCGCCGAGAAAGTCGATTCACTCCAGCTGCTGGTCTTCATCTGGGAGCGATGGAACGACATCTTTCGAAGAAGATTGACGTTCGTCGAAAGAAGCCTGGTCAGTGAGCTCCGAGAATTTCGGAACCGATGGGCTCACCAGCAGCCGTTCTCGGAACATGATGTTTACCGATTTCTGGAGGATGGTGAGCGACTGCTGAAGGCGATTCACAGTCCGGACGCGCCAGCGCTAACGGAACTCCGTCGTAACTCGCTCAAGAGACTTTATGAGCTTGAAATTGCGGCTCCGCAGCCAGCGGACCGACGACATGCATTGTGGTCATTTGGGCTGTGTCTCCTTTGTGCTGTTGCGGTGGACTTTGCTCTGCTGTCCTACTTTCGCAATCCGATCACGTATGTCATGGCGGTTCTGTTTCTGATTCTGATGGTTCGACTGGGCTATCTGCTGAATCTTCGGGAGTCGATACCGAACGCTGGTCCACGAGAATGCAGTGACTGCGGGCGGATTGTTTATACGGCTGTCTGTCCGTATTGTGAGACAGCGACGCTTCGCCACCTTGTGGCATCGATTGCGCATCCAGGCAGCAGTCGCGAGTCAGCCCAGTTGCCGGATTCAGGTAATCCAGGATTCGTTCCGCTCGAAGACTTGCGTAGCTGATCGTCTCCGGATGGGTGGCATATGCCACTGTGAAGGCTGTCTGGCCCCGCGAAAGAACCCTGTTTTCGGCAGTTTTTGCGCCTGAAAACCGGTGTTGTCGTATTTTTGCCGGACTGCTAGATTCCCATGGGAAGCAGGCGAGGCCTGGATTCTCAGACTGTACGATCATCCCGACAGACATTAAGAATGCCTAACAAAACCGGGACTGGCTCCCGACGAAAGCTGAATTCGCCAACGAATTCGTTGGTTGAAGGGTGCCTGTCCCGGTTTCGTTAGAGCCATTAGGAATCTCAGGCTGCAGAACTGCTGAATGACGCATCAAAAACGAAATCCATTGATGACTGATGCGTTCGGCACACTTGCAGTCCGAGTGGCCGGCATTGTTCTGATGTTTGTTTCGACCACCGTGGCAGCTCGACTGCTTGGTCCCTCAGAGTACGGAACCTATAGCGCGGCCCAGGCGCTGGCTGTGCTGCTGGCATCACTCGCTCCACTTGGATCAGAACAGCTTCTGGTCAGAAATCTTTCGATCACAAAAGGTGTAGAGGAAGCGGGACGCGAAACTGCGATTGCTCATGTCTGTGCGATCATCTCGGGACTTGTTCTGGTCATCGCAGCACTTGCAACCTGGAGTGTCTGTAACTTCGTACTCGATGAGTCCGAATGGGCCAGAACAGTACTGCTGGCGACGATGCTGTTTGTGCCATCAACCGTCGTTCTGATGCGGCAATGGCTGGCGATACCGGTCATGGGCAGTCGTCAGGCGGCGATTCCCGAACAGACGATCATGCCATTTTTGTTGACGGTGAGTCTGTTCCTGATGGCGGCTGCCGGGTGGAAGACGGGAGCTGTCGCCGGAGTTGCGGCGCACACGATTGTGATGGTAGTTGTGGGTTTTGGTTCCATCCGGATTGGGCCGATTCATGAAGTGTATCGGTCAGCCTGGAACTCGGTCCGGAGTTTGAAGACCGCCGACATCCGGCGGCAGTTTCGTGCCGGACTGCCGTTTCTGGGTGTTGGAATCGGCAGTCGGATTTCACAGTCGTCGGTTCCGTTGCTGATTGCCGCGACCTGCGGATTCAGAGAAACCGCCTGTTATACGCTGGCGTTTCCTTATGCCATTCTGGCAAGTCTTCCACTAAGCGCGTTCAACGTCACCATGATTTCTCGCTGCGCTCGACATTTTCGGGCTGGGGAGTTTTCCGCAGCAAGTCACGCAGTTCGAAGCTCTGCGACAGTGACAGTTCTCCTGGCAGCTGCCATGGGGCTCGTGATCTGGGTCTGTTCACCTTTGCTCGCGATCCTCCTGGGTTCGGAATTCAGCGTCGTGAGTCGCCTGCTGCCGCCGCTGCTGCTGGCTGTCATCGTGGACAGTATGACTGGCCCGACAGTGCCGGTCATGCAGACAATGAAGATGGAGAAAACATATGCCTGGGCATTGTTTGCCTATATCCCTGTTCTGTGGTGCCTGATCTTTTCGTTCAGCAGAATTGCCGGTGTTGAAGGTGCAGCGTGTGCTTACCTGATCTCGCGGTGTCTGTGGAATTTCGTTGTCGTCGCTGTGATATATCGCCAGCGCGGACTACTGATGCTGCCATACCTGACTTTCACCCATGCGTTCAGAGAGAACCGCCCGTTTTCGAAAGCGGAGACGTCGGATCGTTCTGTACATCGACACTGGCATTCCGTCCCGATCTCAGAGTCATCTGTTACTCAGCGAAGCGCTGCCTGAATATTCTGCTGTCCGAAAGGATTCGGGCAGTATGACCATCGCAGAAATCCATCAGATCTTTTCAGACCATGTCGACAACGATAGCAGCCATCATCGCGACTCTGATCACCACAGGAATGACTTCCTATGTGTCTCATGAAATGACACTCGTGGGTGGTGCGGTGTTGTCTGTTCTGGTCGCATGTGCGGCTGTTCTGCATCGGAGTGTGATTATCCATCCCGCGTTTCTGCTGGGAACGATCGCGATGACACTCATCTGTCTGGTGTCGTCGGAAAACAATCTGTCTCCGTTCCCGGGCACGATCCACATTCTGTCCACCTATGTGGCGATCATCAGCCTGGCTTTCACTTCTCGCGATCTGTCGGGTTTCTGTCAGCAGTTCATGCTCGGAACCAACCTCCTTCTCACCGTCTTTGTGCTGTATCAGGGCTACCATGCTGAGCCTCTCAAGGCGTGGCAGATCTCGAATCCGGCGGGAGGCGACAATGCCATGGCAGCACAGATCAACATGACACTGCCGTTCGTGATCGGACGCATTCATGCTGCTGTCGGTCTGAAGAAAACCATCTGGCAGATTCTGATCTGCTTCAACACGATGGCTGTCTTTGTGATCATGTCCCGAAACGGCATTGCAGCGATGCTGATCATTTACACTCTTTATCTGCTCTTCAATCACAAGCGACTGGCCTTCACGGTGACTGCCCTGATCACCGGTGTCGGAGCCTCCTTCGACAGCATTCTGCAGCACCCGTTCGTGCATCATCTGCTTGTCAGACTTCGATTTGTGGGATACGTCCCGAGTGCACCCCGTGCCATCATCTGGCGTGTGGCCTGGGAAAACATCAGAGCTCATCCGATGCTGGGCGTTGGTCCCGGTGGTTCCAAGAAGGCACTGGCCATTCTTGATACCTACCATGCTCATAACAATTTCATTCAGGTCGCACTGGAAACAGGGATTCCGTCCGCTGTCATTTTTGTCATCCTGTGCCTGCTGCTGCTGAGGCTTCCGCTGCAGGCGCTGATGATGCGGCGGGAGAGTTTTCTCATGACCCTGTCGATCCTGGCTTACATGACTTACTCATGGACTGCCATGCCATTGACGTTTCCCGGCATGACACTCCTGCTCGCTGCCTGCGTGCATGAGGCTCGACTGGTGATTCTGCGGCAGAATCGAACTTCGAATGCCCCCCGACGGGATTGGCAGACCGTGCCGGCGAACCGACCGCGACTTGCCGCGTGATCTTTATCATTCAACGGAACAATCAATCGAGCATCAGGAGGCTCACATGAATCTGCTTCAGAAGATCATTCGCTCCGACAGCCCGAAGCTCAAACAGCCATTCCGGGCCCTCTGCGGATATGCGCTTCAGAATTCCGGGTGTTCCGAACGAATTCGACTCAAACGTGCACAGTACACTGTTCCGTTCTTCGCAAAGAGCAACATGGCGCTGACACTCTGGGTGGACCCGGACGTCGTGGACCGCGCCGAGGAATTCATTGACAGTGTTCTGAAACCGGGTGACACGCTCATCGATGTCGGAGCTAACATCGGATGTGTCACCATTGCCGGCTCAATTGCTGTGGGTGCGGAGGGACGCGTGTTCTCTGTGGAACCGCATCCACGGACATATCAGCATCTGCAGAAGACGGTTGCCATCAATCACTGCCGGAATGTGACAACCCTGAATGTGGCTCTCGGATCGGAAGCGGGCGTTGTCAATTTTACGGACGAGCGACGACGAGACGACACAAACCATGTTGCTGTCGGCTCAGCTTCCGGAATCGAAGTTCCGTGTATCCCGCTGAGCAGTCTGGTGGAGCAGTACTCCATTTCAAGGATCTCCGCACTCAAGATCGATGTCGAAGGATTCGAGATGCACGTGCTGCGGGGCGCTGAGGCGATCCTGAACCGCGTCGACTGTATCTGTATCGAAGCGCTTGACCACACACTTCAGAAGTTTGAAAGTTCGGCAGCTTCTGTACTTTCGTTCCTTACGTCACATCAATTCCGATGTTTCTACTTCAAAGACGATCGCAACAATATCATCGGATTTGCTCCGCACGTGCCTCTGAACGATCTTCAGAAGGATCTGACTGCGATTTCGGACTTTACCGACTCTGATTCCGAAGACATTTTCGGAAAGCAGACATAGACTCACTGTTTCTTCGGGAAAAGGCTGTTCCGCAGCGACCACATCGCCCTATTCTTCTGAGGCTGAACTGGTGAAGAACGTTTTCAAGGCTCTCTACCCGCTCTGGGACCTTCTGCTGGCACCGCTGCTGTTTCCCGCAGCGATCCTGATGAGAATGATGCGGCGTGCCGGAGCTCATCGACTGCCGATCAGTCGTCGTGTTCTTTCGATGGTCGGCGTTTTTCCGATCGCAGATCATTACCATGAGCCGCTGATCAACTTCAGCCGGCTGACTCGCCCGCTGAATGAACCTCGAAATCTGCCGGGAATCGATCTGAATCTTTCGGAACAGTTCGAACTGCTGAAGACTTTTGTCTACGGTGAAGAACTTCGTCCCTTCAACGGACCGAAGCGAGACGATCTCACTTACAGTTTCTCCAACACCATGTTCACGTGCGGTGATGCCGAGTTTCTCTACAACCTGATCCGCGTGAAGAAACCGAAACGAGTGATCGAAATCGGGAGTGGAAACTCAACACTGCTTGTGCTTGAAGCAATTCGACAGAACCGTGCACAGCAGCCAGGGTACAGCTGCGAACATACATGCATCGAACCTTATGAAAACCCGTGGCTTGATCGGGCGGGAGTCAGAATTCGCCGGCAGGTTGTGGAGGCTGTTGATCAGTCGGTCTTTCTGGAGCTGGAAGCCGGAGATCTGCTCTTCATTGATTCATCGCACGTCATTCGACCACAGGGAGACGTTTTGTATGAGTTTCTTGAGATTCTGCCGATTCTGAAGAAGGGAGTGATTGTCCACATTCACGACGTCTTCACACCTCGCGACTATCCTGAATCGTGGGTGATCGGCAAAGTTCATCTCTGGAATGAACAGTATCTGATGGAAGCTCTTCTGAGCGGGAATCCTCACTGGAAAGTCGTCGGTGCGGTAAACCACCTGTTCCACGATCACTTCGAGCAGCTGAAAAAAGCCTGCCCGTTTCTGGACAGGAATCGTGAGCCGGGGTCCTTCTATATCGAGAAGGTGATTTGATTAAGAAAGGCCCTGCCATTCACAGAGACTCCGGATCAGTGTCATGGCATGCGGGAGTGTCTGGTTATGGTGACAGCCCGGCTCGAAAGTGACCGACGGCTTCACTGGTGCGCAGAGCTCGTCCATAGAGACGAAGTTTTTTCACCGCCGGATCCAGCGTCATCTCAGGCGCACCGTCCGGGGTTCGCATATCGCTGCTGAACCGTCCCCAGCCAAATTGTCGCTGTTCGCCTCCGTCGCAGAGAATCCCATTCACCACGAATGTGATGATCTTTGGTCCGCCATCGACGGTGATGACGACGTGCTGCGGTCCCGCTTCAGAGAGCACCTCTGCGTCGCTGTTCCAGACAGCAGTCTGTCGTCCGTCGCTGAACATGAAGCTCAGTGTACCCTTCCCGGTTGTCCTGAGCATCATCCCGCGATCACTCGAATCGCGTGAGTCCAGCAAAGTCCGCTCGCCGGGAGGCAGGTCCGGTTGCAGCCAGACTTCGACGCTGAATCCTGCTCGGAGGTCCTTCATCCCGTAGTCCCTGCGCTGCGTATCGCGGATATTGAACCGAGGCAGCGCCGGCATCTTCACGCTCGCAGGAACCGCCGGGGCATCGGCAGAGTTCCCGGCAGGTACTTCAAGCAGCAGGCCATTCGTTGCGACTTCATGGTGATCCCACTGATTGAACAGCCCATCAATGAGCGAAGGAGAAACTTCGTGCAGACGCGCGACGTTCTTCTGTGTTTCAGTCAGAAAATACCTTCCGTCTTCCTGGATGAGATCCGGATAACTCATCCGGATATACGGATCATCATCATACAGCACGATCTCCGGCTGTGACCATTCGATGAATCTGCCGTCCGACGTTTCGACTTCCCGACCAGCCATCAACCATGCAGGATTTCGATCGTCGTACGGACTGCCATTGGAGCCCGGTGGAGAAGGCGTTCCGGCCCGACCGGGTTTCATGCGGTCGATGAATACTCCGCCGTGATTGTGAAACCAGTAAAGAAACTTTCCGTTGGAACAGTTCCAGACAAAATTGGCGGCTCGAGGATTCTTCACTCGCTGCCGCCCGTCCGGATGGTATGTCATATATCGGGGTTCTGACCAGGTGTGACCTCCGTCACGGCTGAAGGTGCACGCCGGCCAGCCATCAATCGTGCGATACACACAGAAGAGGGAGTTGTCACTCAAGCGAACAACACTCTGCTCTTCTGACACCCGACCTCCTCCAGCAGGCGTGCGAAGACCGACATCACCGTCCGGGAGCGTTTCAAAGGTCACCCGGGCAGCATCACGTTCCGTCAGGATATTCTCACTGCGAAGGAATACACCTTCGGACTGAGCGAAGAATCCATCACCCATGGCGCCGACTTTGTGCAGTGTCATCAGAGCGAAGTCATCGGAGATGAGCGGACGTCCGACGTTCCAGAAGAAACGCAGTTTTCCTCCGTAAACATTCCTGCGATCGCACTCGAACTCCCGCACGGGAATCTCGTAACGCTGAGCTGACCAGGTACGCCCGTGATCGTCGCTGTATTTGAAGACATAGTGCCCAAGCGAATCGACGCGTGAATAGACTCCCTTATCTTCGCGCTGGACTTCCCGGACGTTGTCAGTGTTGTGGTTGTAGAGTGCATAGATGCGACCAAAGGGTGTCTTCATGAGCACAACATAACTGGCTTCCGGACCATCCGCAGGTTCGATATCAACCGGATTCTCCCAGGTATGACCGCGATCTGTGCTTCGCATGGAGACGATGTGCTGCCCATCCGAACCTTCGTGCCCGGTGCCGGTGGTGATTGCGCACAGCCAGGCACCGTCGTCGGTTTTCACGAGATACGGCTGATCCGCATAGCTCCGGCTCGGAATCGTCAGCCCCGTTTTGATGTTGCGGACGTCTGAATCTGCAGGTTGTGCTGAATTCTTCAGCAACAAAACGATGCTCAGTGTGAGCAGGATCGTTACGGTGGGGTGCCGATGGCGGTTTTTCATTATGCTGAATTCTCCGGATCTGAGTGAAACCTGATTGTGGAATGCCGCATTCCGGAAAAGAATCAGCCTGCGATCGACTGATTATCATTCAGCTGCCGCTGCAGGCAGCCTGAAATTGTATGTGTCTGGAGGGATTTCTGTGATCGTCAGCATGTGGATGAGCCGCGATGTGGTCACGATCGAGAAACACCGGCCGATCAACGAAGCTGCAGCCATGATGCTGCGACACCAAGTTCGTCGGCTGACAGTCGTGCAGCCCTCGGAAAGTGGTGAGCAGCTTATTGGCATCGTGACGAAAAGTGATGTTTATGCGGCATTCCCGGCGGAGATCAATCCGTTCAGCATCAGTGGCGCTGATCAGTTCAGAACGGATGTCACCGTGCAGGACATCATGACGCGTGACCCCGTCACCACGACGCCGGAAACACCGATCGAAAGTGCCGCTCGGCTGATGCACGAACGCAGGATCGGCGGCTTACCTGTCATCAAACAGGGGCGAGTCGTCGGGCTGATTACGGAATCCGATCTGTTTCGCGCTTTCGTTGAGCTCCTCGGGGCCGGCACCGGTGAAGCTCGAATCTCATTTTACGCCGCGCCGCAGGAAGACGTTCTGAGCCTGGTACTCAAGGTTGCCCAGAAGTCAGACGTCCGACTCGTCAGCATTCTCTCCGCGCAACATGACAATCAGCCGATGTGCGTCGTTCGAGTCACCGGCAATGGAATCGACGAATTCATTCAGTCACTATGGAACACACATCATCCACCGCTGAACGTCGTGAGGACATAGTTCACGGGATGATCACGGCGAACGTCGGAGTCATCATGAAGTGTGGTCTCGGGGGAGATGGCCCATGATGAAACATGCTGTGCTCGTGGGTTGTGTCATTCTGTTTCTGAATATCTTTTCATGGCAGGAAGCATCGTCTTCCCCCCCGAAAACTCTTCGACGAGCCTATGAACCGTCAGACAGGATACCGACAGATTTCCGGGAATCGAGCCGAGTGGAATTCTTCGGGAACTTTCACACCGCCGGCGTCATCGCCGATCTGTCCGACAGAGATCCATCGCTGCTTCCTGCAAGAGTCACATGTGATCTGAACGTGAACGGCGAATGGACGGAAATGCACGACCTCGTTCAGTCGGGGCACTCCCGGAATTACGTCACTTCACTTTTCTGGCTGCAGCCGGATTCTCGGTATCAGGTGCGGATTCGCCTGGAGTTCCCGGACGAAAAACACAATGAAGTCTGGTTTGGACAGGGGGCCACACGGCCTGAACCTGTCAGTTACAGGTCGACGACCGTGCTGCATGTTTCGAAGAACGGAAGCGATACTGACTCTGGCACCGAAACGCGTCCGCTGAAGTCCATTCGGCAGGCCCTTGTGATGGCCGGTCCGGGGGATACGGTAAAAGTGCATGAGGGCGTCTATCATGAAAGTTCATTGGAGTTCACGAACAGTGGTACGCCCGAGGCGCCGGTGACGCTCTGCAGTGCAGACGGTGAAACCGTGATTCTTGATGGCACAGACGAAGCTCTCACCAGCCCGGAGACATGGAAAGAGACTCACACCGGTATTCTCAGCCATTCACTGGCCGGGATGACGCACCACGCGTGCCTGACAGACGATGTCACAGGTCGCACAATTCGATTGTTCCCTGTGAATGCTTATGGCGACCTGCTCAGCCGAACTCTGAAGTCTCGGAGTGATTCTCAGGATCGGATGTCGTTCCGAGATCTCGGTATTGAGGGTGCATTCTATGCGGATGGCGAGGCCGTTCATCTGAAGATCCCTGATTCGGTGGACCGATTCCGGATTCATCTTTCCGGAGCAGAGCGAGCACTTCAGCTCAGTCGACGCAGTCATATCCGAATTGCTGGCCTTGAGTTTCGGCATTTCGGGCTGGGACTCAACAGTACAGCGATCTTCGTAAGCGATTCTGCTGACCTTACCATTACGGATTGTCGGTTTCGATACAACAACTCCTTCATCTATCTGAAGGGACAATCAGACCGAATCACGATTCAGGACTGCTCATTTGAGGACGACCTCCTGAACTGGCCCTTTGATCTGATGAAGCAGGAGGGAGGTATCAGCGGAAGCTTTGAGGGCGGTGCCGTCAACGTGGATGCCAGTTTCTCCGGCCGTGGTCTGGTCTTTCGCCGAAACCGGATTTCAGGGCTTTTTGACGGGGCTCACCTGACCCCGTACAGGAAAAATGATGCCCGGACCAATGAAATCGACTTCTGCGAAAATGTGATTGACGGATGTGTTGATGATTTCCTTGAGGCAGACGGCTTCTCACGCAATGTTCGCATTTTCGATAACACGATGCGACGATCGTTGTCCGGCGTTTCTGTTGCTCAGGCACTGGATGGCCCCACATTCGTGATTTACAACATCATTTCTGAATGCGGATCTGTACCTGCTGCAGCGAGAGGAGAACATTACGGTTATCCGTTCAAGACCAACGGCGGCCACGGCGCGGATGAAGGGTCAGGACCGATGTTCTTCTATCACAACACTGCATTCACATCGGACCCGCAGAGTCGAGCGATGCTGGTCAAGCAGGCTCGATGGAAACTGCTTCGCCTGCGAAACAACATCTGGTGTGGTCAGGCCGCCGGATTTGAGCTCTGGCCGCGTGAACCGTCGCCGCTGGACTGGGATCACGATACTCTTTATGTCACGCAGAAATCGGCCCCACTTCTCATTCACGCTTACCGGAGGAAGTACGATACGCCTGAAAAGATCACCAGCGAGTTTGGGTGGCAGGCGCACGGGCTGTATGCCGATCCAAAGTTTCTGAACCGATCAGCCGGGGATTTTGATCTTCAGAACGACAGTCCACGCATTGATGCCGGAGTCCCGCTGCCCGGGATTAATTCCCTGATCACCATTGGCCAGGCACCTGATGCCGGAGCCAAAGAACATCCATGACTGTGTTCACGCAGAGTTCTCAGGAGACAGACGCATCGCCAGCTTCAGTTCCGGTCGTTCAGTCGAGAATTGTTTCAATCACATTTCCGTTGTCCACGAGCTTCACGGGGCGGTTACGACGATCCGAAATTGTTGTCTCCGGAGATATTCCCTTGAGGTGATACATCGTCGCCAGGATATCTTCCGGGCTGACAGGATGATCTTTGACAAACGCGGCGCTTGCATCCGATGCACCGATGACAGTCCCGGGCCGGATCCCCGCGCCAGCGAGCATCACGCTGTAAGCTTTTGACCAGTGATCGCGTCCGCCGCCTTTGTCTGTGGTACTGATCTTCGGCGTTCGCCCGTGTTCAGTGAGACACATGACAAGAGTTTCCTGAAGCAGGCCCCGTTCTTCAAGATCCAGCAGCAGTGAACTGAGACCAGCGTCAAAGCCGGGCAGCAGTTCCTGTTCCAGACGTGTGAAGTGATCAAAATGTGTGTCCCAGGCCGTATTGATGACTTCGTATTCATCCCAGAACACAGAAACCAGGCGACACCCGGCTTCCAGCAGCCGACGAGCCGTCAGAGCGGATTGACCGAACAGAGTCATGCCATATTGCTGCCTGAGCGCCATCGGTTCCTGCCCGACATCAAGAGCATTACGAATCACGGGCGAATTGATCATCGACCATGCCATGCCTGCAAAACGATCATAACCATGCGCAGGTTTATGATCGCTCTTTTGTGTCTGGTGATCATTCAGCTGCCGAACAAGACTGCGTCGCTGTTCCAGCCTGCTGATTGTCAGGCCGTCCCGCAGCTGCACTTCCTTCGAAATTCGAAGCCGACTTTCCGGCGTAATCCCCAGAAATGGATCAGCGACATAGATATCCTTCCCGGGGTCAAAGAAGGACACTCGCGACACCTTATGTGTGGCCTGGCCATCAAATTCCGTCCAGACAGGATCATATCCCTGACCGAGGAATGAGGCGTACGGACCAGCACGCCGCACGAATGGAGTGAAACTGCTGAATCGCCACGGAAGTCCGATGTTTCGCGGGACAGACGGTGAAGCGCTCTGGCCGTTTCGATCTTCGAGATAGTCGAGTACGCTGCCGAAAAATGGGCGGTGTCGAGTATCCGAAGGATTCGTCTCACTGGAGAAATCGATTGCCGGTGCCCCGGAGAGCGTATAGAGGTTGGAGTGATTATTGTTGTCGTGGGTCATTGAGCGCACGATGGCCATGCGATCGGTGATCCGCGAAAGCTTCGGCAGCATTTCACAGATGGCTACCCCGGGAACTGCCGTCGAAATGGCTCCCCATTTCCCTCTGATGCCTTCAGGTGCGTGGGGCTTAGGGTCCCACGTTTCCAGTTGCGAAGCTGCGCCCTGCTGATAGACGAGCAGAATGTTCTTTGCTCGACCGAAGGAAGCCGTTACAGCGGGCGCTGAAGCAGCGAGAGATTCAAGCCAAAGCAGTTGCGGCACAGACAGAGCACTGACACCGGCGGCGATTGCCTGCCGTCGGTCAAGCTGACTGCCGGATGTCGCCGGATTCTGGGGAAATCTGAGCACGAATCGCCTCACGCTGCTGCCGCTGGTGAAACCGCAGAAGTGTCCGCATTTCTCCGTTGCATGTCAAGAAGTTTCCTGATCTGCTGTTCAGGTTCTTTGGTGCGAGTCAGGAAAGAACTTAGAATTGTTGAAGACAACGAAAGGCAGTGTTCAGAGAATGAGCGAATCCAGAACATCACTGAAGTCTGCTGCTGAAATCCAGAATTGGCTGATTCGGGAGATCTCTCAGGAGTTGCAGATTTCTTCATCTGCTGTGAAGCCTGAACTGTCGATCCCTGCCTGCGGAATCGATTCCATGCAGGTCGTTTCGCTGATCGCACGCCTTGAGGATTACCTGTCCATTCGGTTTTCGAGCAATCCGCTGGATGATTATCCGTCCATCGAGCAGCTTTCCGTTTTTGCCGCTGAACTGGCAAATCATCAGCAATCAGTATAGGCACAGGCGATGGAACCTGGTGATCGTGGATCGATGCTTCCGACGGCAGATTCCGCTTCAGGCGCGACAACGACGATTCGGAATTATTGTCTGGTTCTGCTCCAGCTGGCTCTTCTGGCTGCTCTGGTGTTTCGGTTTGAAATCGAACAGCAACGTCACTTCTTCCCGGTGCTGTGCTATGTCATCGCAGGTTTCGCGGCGCATTTCTGGGTGCCGACGCGATACCGTCTGAGCGGTTTTGCCGTACTGTCAATGGGATGCGCTCTGTTCGTCCTTGGTGTCGTGAACGGTCTTTGTGTGGTGGCCGGCGTCAGCATCTGCATCGGAGTCTGCTTTCTGCCGATACCGGCGTTCTTTCGAAACATGATCCTTCTTTCTGCAGTCGCTGTTCTGGTGTGTCTGCGAGCATGGACTCCCTCGCCGATCTGGCCGATTCTCGGATCGATCCTGATGTTTCGACTGATTCTGTTTGTGCACGAATGCACAACAAAGCGAACACTTCCTGATCTGGCCGTGACGGCATCCTATTTCTTCATGCTGCCGAACGCCTGCTTTCCGTTCTTTCCGGTGATTGATTTTCGAACGTTTCAGAGCAGTTATGACAGCACGCGGGAATGGGAGATCCATCAACAGGGAATTCGCTGGATTCTGCGAGGGATCGCACATCTGCTGCTGTACCGCGCGGTTCGACTGTATCTGCTTCCGGACATCAACGAGCTGCGGAACATCGGTCAGATTGCCGGGTTCCTCATGGCCAACTATGCTCTATATCTGCAGGTATCCGGACAGTTCCATCTGATCACGGGAATTCTGCATCTGTTTGGATTTGATCTGCCGCGAACACATAACCAGTACTTTCTGGCATCCAGTTTCAGCGACATCTGGAGGCGCATTAATATCTACTGGAAAGACTTCATGTCGAAGTGTTTCTTCTTTCCTGCTTTTTTCTCTTTGAGGCGTCTGGGATTCACTGCAGGTCGTGCGATCACACTGAGTGTGCTGTGGGTATTCTTCGGTACGTGGCTTCTGCATTCCTGGCAGACATGGTGGCTGCTGGGGAGATTCCCTGTCACTCTGAATGATGCCATTCTCTGGCTGGGTGCAGGCGTCTGCGTGAGCGTGAACGCGGCACTGGAAGCTCGACGAAGAACATCTTTGGCCGTGCCGACGAGCTTGTGGAGTTCATTCAGAACGGCTGCTCAGACGGTCGCCATGCTGATCCTGGTAAGCCTCTTCTGGGGATGCTGGACCAGACCGGATTTCCTGCAACTCTCTGTGGCCGTATTGTCGTTACCGGATGGTTGGAACGGGTTCGGAACGACCTTAACGATTCTCATCATTGCGGTGATCATCGGGACTGGCATTGTCCACATTCAGAAAACGCGCAGAGTTCGTACGCATTCCCGTATCGCAGAAAGCTCACCGAACCAGAGCGATTTTCGTGAGTCCGCTGCTGTCTGTCTGGCAACGATGACACTTCTTTTGGCGATTCCGTCTGCCATCATCACCACGTTTCCGCGATCTGAGTTTGCGAAGTCTATTGCGTCACTGCAATCGGCGCCGTCGGTGAGTCAGGACGCGATTCTGCGAGGATATTACGAAGACCTGAACTCTGCTGCCGTTCAGGCCGGACCACTCCTCGAATCATTCTCTGATAACTCTGAACTGGAGAGAAAACAGGCACTGGGTTTCGAAAAAGTATCCCGTTCAGCAGACCTTTATCAGGGACTTGAACTGATTCCGGGCATGGTGACCGAACTGAACGGCAGCCGCACCTCGATCAATCAATTCGGTATGCGCGATCGGGCCTCGATTACTCTTTCAAAACCACCTGACACGACTCGCATCGCGGTGATTGGCTCCAGCATCGTTATGGGGTATGGGGTCAATGACGACGAGACCTTCTGCAGAGTGCTGGAGATGCGAATCAACTCTGACGCGACGACTGAGGCTTCCCGTCGGGTGGAAGTGCTGAATTTCGGAGTCGGGAAACAATACGCTCCTCATCGTCTCGTCAGATTTCAGCGACAAGTATTGAAGTTCTCGCCCAACGTACTGATCTATATGGCCCATCAGGATGAGTTGTCAGAACTGGCAGGTCATACAGGATCACTGATCGCCGCCGGTCTCCCACTTCCCTCTTCACATCTTCAGGATGTTGCCGACAGAGCAGCCGTCAGCTCTTCGATGCCGCCGGGAGAAATCCACAGTCGCCTTCTGGCGATTCAGCCAGAACTCCTGAAGGCCGTCTACCTGACCGTTACTGACGAGTGCTCTCGCAGAGGAATCAAGCCAGTATGGATCTATCTCCCGATCCCGGACCCGAACTCCGGTCAAGCTGGTCGTCAGATTATCCCGATTGCGGAGGCAGCGGGGTTTCAGGTCTTTGATGCCACGGACTGGCATCGCAATCAGGATCGACTCTTTCCGTCGAGCCAGGATTATCATCCGACCGCAAAGGGCCAACGGTTGATCGCTGAGTCGCTTTACGACATTGTCATGCGGACATCGTCGTTGCTGCCGCCCGGCGAGAAACAGTGAAAGGAATCAAAGGTCTACATTCGGCTGTTTTTTGAACGGAGCTGGCGTGATTGGACTGGCGATTTTGCGATCCCCGAGCCGCGTCGCCGCGGATTTGGATGCGGAAGTTCCCTTCAGCTTCAGCTCAGAGAGACAGTACAATCTCTGAAGCTTATCCAGCCCCGCATCGGTGATTGCTGTGTTGCTGAGATCCAGTTCCACAGTCTTCTGTAGTACTTTTCCGGCATCGAGTGCGACAAGCTGAGCGTCCGTGATTTTAGATCCGCTGAAGTTCAGCTGAAACACGGCCTGATCCCGGGTGTGTTCAATGATCTGTGAAATCAGTTCGTCCGACACATCGGCACCCGGAAGCTGGATCAGCCATCCGCTCATCCGGAAGCCGTGCATGGATTTTTCGCCATATTCAGCTTTCCCACCGAGTGACTGAATCGTCTCCACAAACCCCATTCGTTTCTTCTGATACTGTTCGTATTCACTTGGGCCGGAATAACCGCTTCCACAACCGGTGAATACTGTCACAAGACCACAGGCAATGACCGGGATGAGCCTGTTGACAAAACTGAACCTGGGCCGGTTCAGGCTGCAAATTGAAGTCAGTGAGCAGAGCACGTTAATTCCTCACAGGAGAACAGCACTGTCACGGTTTCCCGGAGACAGTGCTGCATGGATTCGACAGTTTCCAGGGCAGATCTGCTGCGGCCCCTTGACCTCAGAACTCTCCGACAGTTTTTCCGTCGTTGATTGACGCCAGGATATGATACGTGCCAACATCATCATTCAGCGGATGATCATTCCACTGAATGCTGTCGCTGATGAATCGTACAGAGCCGTCAGCCAGTACGAACTGTGATCCACCGGCGTGCTCACTCCCGAATGCCTGCAACGGGCTGTCGGCCGCGTTGGTATCAGATGGATCCAGGCTGTGCTTGCCGGAATTCATCTGATACAATGTCTGTCCCGCCAAAGCCCATACGTTCGTAATTCCGTCGTCAGACAGTTCCTGTCCGGCCCAAACTCCGGCCCACGGTCCTGGCTTCGACTGATCCTGCTTCGCCCATTTGCGACTGCTGCGTTCCCCAACCATCAAGGTGTTGGAAGTTCCATCGACAATATCTTTGATAGAAACTTTCCCGCCACCGCTGCGGAAGATACCGTCGCTGTCTTTGTTGCCGTTGCAGCCAATGTAATTGGATTTCGCATACTGTACCGGGGCCGGCAATGCCATTGTCATGACCAGGCCCGACGTGGTGCCAGCGCCCAGAAATGGACGATTTCGATTGACACCGTCTTCCGGATCAGTCGGACAGATAAATACGGAAACGGGAGTCGTGAGTGACTTCAGACGCACCGGGTCAACCGTGGCCTGCTGAAGCGTGTTACTGCCGATAATGAGCTGGTTGAACAAAGGTCCCTGATCCGCGTATGGCAGAATCATGGATGCCCAACCCCATTGTGAACGAGCCAGATCATTAGGGAGTGGAAGGTGAAGCCCCTGAAGGTACGATGCCAGCGGAAACACGAGATGTGCGTCGTGATAGTTATGAAGAGCCAGTCCAATCTGCTTGAGATTATTCTTGCACTGAGTTCGCCGAGCCGCTTCTCGCGCCTGTTGTACAGCTGGCAGCAGCAGCGAGACCAGAACTGCAATGATCGCGATGACCACGAGCAGTTCGATCAGCGTGAAGCCTCGAACCTTTCTGTTCACTCCGATACGGGACATAGACTCTCTCCAGAAAAATTGTAAAGACAGCACATGCGATCCATGCCGCACCCCTGCATGCCTATTCACAATGCAGTCCTGCAAACACAGAAGGCGACTCCGGCAAAACTACACAACTAATATTCATAGAGATACTATCCGCGAGAAACTGCTGTGAACAGTGAGAAAAATCTGGCAGCCCAAAAAACGGATGGAAGAACGGAGAGGCTACGGTATTCTCAGTCAGAATCCCGCTGGCGCGTTGACGGACCAGCGGAAAACTCTCCTCGAAGCCAGGCTTCCCGAACGAGCATTCTTCTTGGTTTTCCGCTGCTTGTATGCGGAATTCTGCCCGGCCGAGCCAGCAGTATCGCGAAGGGGCTGACGCCGAAGCATTCGGTGATCCGCTGCCGAATTGCCGTCACAATCGCGTCGGAGGAACCAGATTGATTCACTTCCGATCGATTCAGTTCTGTCACAATGACGAGTTTCTCCTGGCGGTCATCTTCAACAGAAAAGGCCACCGCTGCGCCCTGTGACACGGATGGGTGAGCATTTCTTACCTGAAGTTCAATATCCTCGGGGTACAGGTTGCGCCCGCGAATCTGGATGAGTTCCTTCAAACGTCCCGTGATGAACAGTTCGCCTTCGTTAAGAAATCCCAGATCACCCGTCAGCAGCATTCTCTGCTGAGTGCCGTTTCGAAGGACTTCACGAAATGACCGATTGTCGCCAAGGTCACGCCAATATCCGTCAGTGACGGACGGTCCTGAAATACACACTTCGCCAATCTCGTCGTCAGGCAGCATTCCTTTCGATTCTGCCGAAATCACGACAACAGCCGTACCGTCGATCAATCTGCCACTTCCGCAGATTCGTGTGATATCGCTGTCGCACGAGGGCCGTGCAACCTGATGATTCCTTAATCCTTCAGTGCTCACCTCTCGCGTCCGAGGTGTCGCCGATGCAGGACCGCCAGTGACCATCAGGGTGGCCTCTGCGAGACCGTAACAGGGAAAGAAGGCCCTTCGGCGAAAGCCCGCACGCGAAAACTTTTCCGTGAACCTGTCGATCGCTTCTGGTCTGATCCGTTCTGCTCCGACATAGGCGACTCGCCATGACGAAAGGTCGAGCCTCGAGGCGTCTTCGTCCGAAACCCTGTCGGCACACAGCTGATATGCGAAATTCGGGCCTCCACAGACCGTGGCTCGAGATGCAGAAATCAGTTCGAGCCATCGCGCAGGTCTGATGGCAAATTCCTCGGGCGGCAGACAGAGTGTTGTGTTTCGGCTGTAAAGTGTTGCCAGATAGCCACCGACGAGTCCCATATCATGGTAGTGGGGGAGCCATGTGACTCCTCGATCTTCGTCAGTGCGAATCTCCATCTGCCGACTGATCACTCTGAGGTTGGAAATGAGATTATCATGGCTGATCGTGACTCCGCGCGGTCGCGACGTTGAACCGGATGTGTACTGAATCAGTGCCGGGAATGAGGAGGCATCGACGGCTGTCATCCTGAAAGATGTTCCCATGTTGTTTCGGAATTCAGGAACAATCACCTGGATGCCATTGAGATATGGATGCCGTTCCCTTCGACGATGCAGCAGTTCTGCTGTCGTTTCGTCGGTGATCAAAAGTGTGGGGGAGCAGTCATTACAGACATTCTGAAGAACTTCGCTCGGTCGGTTGATGTTCGGGGTATGCAAAGGAACGGAAATGATGCCCTGTCGGAGACATCCGAAGAATGCTGCCCAGAAATCCGGACCAGTGGGGAACAGCAGCAATGCACGATCACCAGGCTCAGCCGCTTCCGCAATTGCTCGTGCGGCTTCAATAGATTTCTGAGCAAGCTGGCTGTAGGTGAGCTGCAGTGCCTGTCGCGTTCGCGTTTCAGGAAAAACGAACAGGGGTTTTTCAGGCAGTGCGGATGCGGCGTCTTCAAGTACGGAACAGATTGAGCTCATCTCCGGTCTGCTTTCTGGAAATCGCAATGCTCGGTCCATCGCGGCATCGCTTTGACAGGCTCGTAATTCGTTCCAAAAATCATTGAGGGACCATTCACAACTGTTTGGAGCTCCCGGCAGGGCGTGACGACCGAAATGCAACGCTGGACGTTCTGACCTGCGATGAATCAGTTCCAGTGTAGCCAAGATGGACATCTGTTACTCAGAAGAGATCATCGACTGATTGTATTTCGCCGCTCGATCATCTCAGTTCGCAGAATGCGGAGCAGCTCAATATACGGAGGCCGCCACTCGGTGGTCAGGATCTTTGAATCGAAGCAGGGCGGTTTCTTAGCGCTACACAACAGTGGGAACCGTAAATTTTCGTGAATGCCTGATCTTCAGCGAGTTTCGGGAGTGTGACTTGTCTCCTGATGAGGTTCCCGTCCTGTTGAATTCCCGCAATCGACTTTCGGAACACTTCTTTCGAAGATGTTCGTTTCGATTTCGGCTCTTCAAAATCGTGCCCGCAGAGATACGCTGTCACTTAGCCACAGCGTCTGCATTTTGTGCAGTATTGTGTGTGTTCCGTGCCAGCCTGATGGACCAGATCCTGTCACTCAATGGCGACATGGCGGACTTCAGTGATGCAGATGGGACTCTGATGAACACTGATCGGCATCCTGCATCGCCACCCATTGCAGTAACTGATCAAGGTGCAGCAGACGCTCTGAAACATCATCGTCCGGAACACCTCGATCAGCTGATCAATCTGATGGCGAGCTTTGCTTACTTTTGTCGTGCCGCTGAGGCAGCCGGACTTCCGGCAGACCCAGCTTTCCCAAGATGACATGATGAGTTGATTGATCAGAGTGAGGTTCAATGAAGCATTACGGCACCGGCATCATTCGGATACAGACCGGACGGCCCACGGTGATGGAATTGCCGGTCAGTGACAGCCGACCTGTCTGCTGATCAATGGCCAGTACATGGATGCTGTCGGAATTCTGATTCTCTGCCAGAATCCAGCGTCCCGATGGATCGATGACGAAATTGCGCGGTTCTTTCCCGCCAGTCGGTGAGTTCTGCACATGCGTGAGCAGTCCGGTCTGCGATTCGATCGAAAACACGGCGATCGATTCGTGACCACGGTTGCTGACGTAAAGAAACTCACCATTCGGATGGACCAGACACTCGGCTGTGCTCATGCCCGGCTTCGGAGCTTCCGGAAGTGTGGAGATATCCTGAATCACAGTCAGACTGCCATCGACAGGATCTCGCCGAAACGCCGTTGCGACCAGCGTGGTTTCATTGTTGGTATAGGCAAACTTTCCGGATGGATGAATTGCGAAGTGTCTCGGACCTCCACCCGGATGCACGGATGTGAACGGGGGATCCGCCGGTCGCAGTTCAGATTTGGCGGCATCCAGCTCGTAAACGAGGATCTGATCCAGCCCGAGGTCAGCAACGTAGGCGAACCGATTGTCGGAGCTGAGATTGACGGAGTGAGCTCGTGAGACAATTTTCTTTCCGTCGCCTGAGTTCTCGAGGCCATGAACCATGTTCGAAGACGCGGGGCGAAGCGTTCCATCGGCTTCAATCGGAAGCACAATCACATTACCACCGATGTAATTGGCTACCAGAAGACTTTTACCCGTTGCATCCACATTACAGTGGCAGGGGGCTCCGCCGAGCGTGGGCTGAGAATTGATCCGTTTGAGAGTACCGTCCGCCTGAACGCTCAGTGCAGTGACTCTGGCATTGGCTCGCCCCTCACCCTCAACCAGCTCGTTCACGCAGAACACGAATTTCTGACTCGGATGAATCGCAAGAAATGAGGGATTCGCTTCCTCAGCGACAAGTCGCGGTTCCGTGAGCTTTCCGGTCGCGGTATCAAACTCGCAGAGATAAATCCCCTGACTGCTGCTTCCGTCACCTGTGTACGTCCCGATGTAAACTCGGAAAACTTCTGCATTTGCCCGCTGAGTGAGCAGACACAGAGCCACCACGACAATCGAGCTTAGCCAGTGTATGACTTGCCCCTGACGGTCTTTCGGGAATCGAACATGGCAATGGAACAGTGATTGGCAACCTGTGAAAGACATGCCGTGAATTCCTCGGATTCTGAGGGAAGCTGCGGTGAAGCTCCTGAGTTCTGCCGGCAGGGATTCAGCAGTGTCAGGTGAAACAACAGAGCAGAAAATGCGAAAAGCCCGCTGAAACGCGAGGTCTCAGCGGGCTTTCTATTCAGCGAGGTCGACGGGACTTGAACCCGCGGCCTCCAACGTGACAGGCTGGCGCTCTAACCAACTGAGCTACGACCCCTCGCTTCCGCAAAGCCTACCGTTTTACAGTAGCTTTCGCAAGTAACTCCCCGCCTGAATTTCGGCACTTCTGACCCTCAACCTGTGATCGATGACACAAGATTCTCGGATCTGGTTCGACACACTGCTGACTCAGGTGTTATTTCCGAAGTTTTCGTTTCTGCGGCGGGGTGGACGGCCCCCGCTTTCTCCGCTCCGATGATCACCAGGTCGAGAATCTCCGGATTTTTCGGATCGATCCTGAGACCGTCCTTCATTGCCACGGGAATCAGATCCACGGTTTCCACCACTTCGACCACCACCACCGCCCCCGCGAGGACCACCACCGCGTCCACCGGAGCGGCGGTTGAAGTCTTCAGCAGGATGCTTGATGGCGAGATAACCGATTGCTTCTTCCCACGTCGGGACTTCATCGTAATCGGCGGGTCGCGCCTTTGCGGCTGTTGCCGACTCCTGCGGTACGCGAGCCGGTCTTCGTTCTTCTCTTGCGGCTGGTCGAGATTGCTCCGAAACCGGTTCCGGACGCGTTCGTTCCGGCTGGGGTGAACGTTCACCGGCCGGAGATCGTTCTCGCTCTGAAGAACGCTGAGGTCGCTGCGGACGCTCAGTCGCAGAACGCGGTTCTCTGCGCCCGTCACGACCTTCACGTGAGCGTTCTCGGTCGGCGGGCCCCTGACGATCCCGGTCGCTGAAGCGGTCGGCTTCTACGACATCTCCACGAGCTGCAGGTTCTCGTCTCGCGGATTCTCGTTCCTCGCGTCGACCTCGGCCACGCCCGGACTCTCGATCACTTCCCTGTGGTCTTCCGGAGACTGGTTCACGGCCTCGCTTTCGATCCTGCCCTCGTGGCGGTTCGACCTCGTCAAAACTGATTTCTTCATCGCTGAAACCGATTTCCGCGTCGTCCTCTTCATCCGGATCAACTTCGGATTTCGCGGAAGGAGCTGCTGGTGCTGATGAGTCTGCCGGGCGATCTCCACCGCGTCCACGCCCCCGACCACGTCGCCCGCGACGTCCACGCCGTCGACCTGAAGACGTTCGTTCCGCAGATTCTTCCCCGTCCGACTCTTCGTCATCAGCTTCGTCAGCTTCAGTCAGATCAGCTGATTCTGACAAACGTTCCTGTTCCGGTGGCAAGGATCTCTGAGCTCGAGCGCTACCAGCAGACACACTGACGAAATCCTCCTGATCTTCCTCGAAGAGGATGTCGTTCAGATCATCATCACTTTCCTCGGCTTCTACGGAATCAGCTCGTTCCTGCGAAGTCGATCGGTTCTCTGAGCGTTCTGGGCGGCGACCACGTCCACGACCGCCTCGGCGACGACCTCGTCGTCTGCGTCCGGAATTCCCTTCTCCGGAGTCTTCCGCCGTCTCTTTGTCTGCAGCAGCCCTGCCAGCAGATTCTGTTGCCGAATCTTCCTCGAGATCATCTTCTTCATCGTCGTCTGAACTGAGATTCTGCGCATTCCGACCGGCCGGTTTACCGGTTGCTGTGCTTCCTGCTTCCGTCCAGACCCAGCGATCGAGCTGTTCCCAGTAATCGTCATCCGATCCGGAAGCCGCTTCATCTTTCCTGCGACCGGGCTGAGAATGACGGTTTCCACCTTCAGCACGACCGCCGTCGGAGCGACCGCCTTCAGCACGACCGCCATCAGCTGGAGGTCGGCGTGATCCCGAACCACTGCGAGCCTGCGGATCAGACACGGACGCAACGGGTGCCTTCTCTTCCGACTTTCGCGACGCGGGAGTCACTCTGCTCGGAGCTGATTCCGGCTCATCGTCTCCAAAGACAAGATCTTCATCATCGAGTTCATCTTCGAACTCATCGTCGTCCTCTTCCTCGTCGTCGTCGTCGAACTCATCGTCGTCATCGTCTTCCAGATCATCGTCGTCGTCGTCATCCTCGTCGTCCAGTTCGTCCTCATCTTCTTCGTCATCGTCTTCTTCGTCGAGGGCGGCTTTGGCCGAACTGCGCTTGCCGGCCTCTGCCGAAACAGGCTCTTCATCTTCGGAGCCCTCGAATTCAAACGACTCATCGTCGAATTCTTCTTCCTCTTCGTCTTCTTCCTCGTCGTCTTCATCATCAGAGAAGATAATCAGGTCTTCGATATCTTCATCGAAATCGAGGCTGGCTGATTTCAGCTGCGGTTCGGAATGCTGACCATGGCCCTTTGTGTCATGGTCATGATCGTGATCACTGCAGTCATGGTCGTGCGTATGGCCACTCTTTCCGGCAGCAAGCAGTGCTTCGACAGAAGAAGGTTTGTCGTCGTACTCGTCGAACAGCAGTTCACCACCCAGTTCCGAACCCTCCCCGGGTTTCAGCCATTGATAGTGTTCGGTCAGAGGGTCCGTTTTTTCCGTTTTTCGGTTCAGTGAATCGTCTTCTGGTCGGTTCATGACACAATTTCTCGCAGTTTGATGTCCGGCGTCTGGATGCGGCCCGGACTGTTCGACACAGCAGGTTCGCGGGTGGGAATTTCCGAGTTCTGAAACTCTCAGAATTCCCCATCTACTGGCTTCTGTCGCAGTTCAAAAATGAGCCTTTCGGCCCTGAGCTCAGGCGCTCTGCCCCAACGGAGGGTCAGCCCTGATTCAGGTCAGGCCCGGAATTCCGGCATTGTTCCTGATAGCGGAAGGCTATCCCGACAGACTTCAGAATGCAATCCGCTGCTGATCCGCTCTCCGATTGATGCGCACATCCTGTTTCCAGTGTTGCCGCTTCCTCGCTTTGCTGATCCCGCCGAATCAAACGACAAAACCGCCTTAACATCGCATTTCAGGGCATGAATGTGCTTGATTCGGACGGTATATTCCGGGGGAAACCAGATTCCGGGTAACCCCTGGTCAAGACGCCGGGGTGTTCGATCAGTTCCCGAAATCCATACAGAGGTCGTTTCGAAACCGGCATTGGCTCTCCGAGAGACGCGAATTTTCTGAGAAATTCTGCGGCTGGAAGGGTGCCGGTTTTGAACTGCGATCCAGCGTACCGGCAGAGTCAATTTGAACAGAGGGCTGGAGATGAGCAGATTCCTGTCGCATCCATTCGATGCCGCTCCGGGGAATCCAGGGATGTCGCCATTTGCACTGGCGGTCATCGTCCTGGCTTTCATTCCGGCCGGATTGACTGATCTGTGTTCCGCAGCTGAGCAGGCGACCGCCACAGAATCAAATCCGGAGGACATTCAATCCGGAAAGGGTCCCAACGAAGAGGCTCAGGTTCAGCCGGAATTCAATCGCGACATTCGTCCGATTCTTTCCAACGCCTGCTTCCATTGCCACGGTCCGGATCGCCAGGCAAGAAAGGGTGGCCTGCGTCTCGACCTGCGGGAGTTTTCCACGGAGCCTGCTGAATCCGGTTCTCGAGCCATCGTTCCCGGACATCCCGAGAACAGCATGTTGATGGAACGCATCCATTCCACTGACGTGAACACCGTCATGCCTCCACCGGATTCGGGAAAAGTCCTGACGGCGGCTCAGAAACAGGTTCTGGAGGAGTGGATTCGATCCGGTGCAGGTTATCAGCAGCACTGGTCCTACCTTCCAATTCAGCGTCCGGAAGTTCCGCAGCCAGTGGCTCGAGACTGGGGCAGAAACGAGATTGATCAGTTTGTTCTTGCTCGGATGGAACAGGAAAATCTCCATCCATCACGCGAAGCCGACGTGAACACAGTGATTCGCCGCCTGTCGCTTGATCTCACGGGATTGCCTCCTTCATCGAAACTGCAGGAAGAATTCTTCAGCGAGTTCCAGCAGAGCTCCGCTGTGACTCCGGATGGAAAGGCTGCGGAAGAATCCATCCGCTCGAATGCTGATGCTCCGCGAGCTGGCGTAGATGCTGTGTACGAACGACTGATGGATCGCCTTCTGAAGTCACCCCACTACGGTGAACGCATGGCTGTGGACTGGCTTGATGCCGCACGGTTTGCGGATACGAACGGGTATCAGGTGGATCGCGATCGGGAGATGTATGCCTGGCGCGACTGGGTGATTGAAGCGTTCAACACCAATATGCCGTTTGATCAGTTCACGATGGAACAGCTGGCGGGAGATCTGCTCACCGAGCCAACGCTGGCTCAGAAGATTGCCACGGGCTTTCACCGCAATCACATGATGAATGAGGAAGGCGGAGTCATTCCTGAAGAGTTTCTTGCCGAATACTGCGCTGATCGCGTCGAAACGACTGCAACCATCTGGCTTGGTCAGACCTTGATGTGTGCTCGCTGCCACGACCACAAGTTCGACCCCTTCACTCAGCGCGACTATTACGGTCTGTTCGCTTTCTTTCACAACATCTCCGAGAGTGGCATCGGAAATTACGGTGCACACTATCGGATGAGTGCTCCACCGGTGATTCGACTGCCGGCCCCCGAACTTGAAAAACAGATCGCGGATCTGAAGGCGGAACTGGCGATGCTGCAGGCCAGCGCGACAACTCAGGTTTCGGTCTCCGCAGAAACAGGCCAGCCTTTACCGGTTGCAGATAACAAACAGGCTTCTGAGGAACGACAGAAGAAGATTCCGGAACTCATCCGGCAGCTGGAAGAGCAGATACCAACGACTCTCGTCATGGCTGAACTGCCACAGCCAAGAGTGACTCGAATTCTGATGCGCGGGGCTTATGACAAGCCGGGTGAGGAGGTCACGGCTGCGACACCGGAGATTCTGCCTTCGATGTCGTCGGAACTTCCTCGAAACCGGCTCGGGCTGGCACGATGGTTGACTGATCCGTCCAATCCGCTTCCTGCGCGAGTCACCATGAATCGACTCTGGCAGTCTTTCTTTGGCGTCGGTCTGGTCCGAACATCTGAGGACTTCGGAACACAGGGAGCAGCGCCGTCGCATCCTGAACTTCTGGACTGGCTTGCCGATGAGTTCATTCGGAGCGGTTGGGATTTTCAGCACATGATTCGATTGATCGTAACGAGTTCGACATATCGACAGAGCTCCGCTCGCGATGCTGCACTTCAGGAACGCGATTCGGAAAATCAGTGGCTTTCACGGGGTGCGCGATTCCGGCTGCAGTCAGAATTCCTGCGCGATCAGGCATTGTTCGTGAGCGGACTTCTGAGCCCTCGAATCGGCGGGCCCTCTGTGAAGCCGTACCATCCTCCCGGGCTTTATGAGCAGGTAACGGCCGGCAGCGGCACGAATACGTACGTCGAAGACAAAGGCGAAAATCTGTATCGACGTTCGATGTATACCTACTGGAAACGATCTGTTCCCAACCCATCGATGCTTGTCTTCGACGCTCCGTTTCGCGAATCCTGCACCATGCGCAGAACTCGAACGAATACGCCTCTTCAGGCACTGAACCTGATGAACGATCCGACTTATGTGGAAGCGGCCCGGTTTCTGGCTCAGCGGATGCTGGTCGAAGGCGGAACAGCTGCCGAGAGCCAGCTGCAGTTCGGGTTTCAGGTTGTTCTGACAAGAAAACCGACGTCTTCTGAAGAATCCGTTCTGCTCAAAGCGTATCACCGCGCGTTGCAGGATTTCAGAAGTGATCCGACAGCTGCGGATGAACTTCTGAAGGTCGGGGCCACCCCGAGTGCCGAGCATTCAGACCGTCAGCATCTTGCTGCGATGACCATTGTTGCCGGTACACTTCTGAATCTTGATGAAACGCTGACACGAGAGTAGACCGACAATGACACAGTTTTTCAGTCGTCGTGAAAGTGAGTCCGTCTTCAAAGCGTCTGTTGATGCTGAAGTTGCCGCGAGACGTCGATTTCTGCTGAGTTCCGGATCACTGACGGCTCAGGCGGCGATTCATTCATTGCTTAACAGAACTGCGAATGCATCCGCGGTGGATCAGGCTGAAAATCTGCGACTCCCGCTGCAATTCCCGAAGGCAAATCGAATCATCTGGCTGACTCAGGCGGGAGCTCCTTCGCAGCTGGAGCTTTTCGACTACAAGCCTGGGCTGAGGGATTACTTCAACAAAGATCTGCCAGAATCTGTTCGAGGCAGCCAGCGTCTGACCGGGATGACATCCGGACAGGCTCGATTTCCGGTCGCTCCGTCTGCGTGGCGATTTCGACAGTATGGTGACTGTGGAACCTGGCTGAGCGAAATCCTGCCTCACACAGGTCGCATTGCAGACAGAATCTGCGTCATCCGAACGCTTCACACAGAAGCGATCAATCACGACCCGGCGATGACACTGCTTCAAACTGGACATCAGATCGCCGGACGTCCTTCTGCGGGAGCATGGCTGTCCTGGGGGTTGGGGTCTGAGAACGAGAACCTGCCGGCGTTTGTCGTCATGATTTCCCGCCCGAGCGGCCCGACAAACGCGCAGCCGCTCCATGAACGCATGTGGGGATCCGGATTTCTTCCGCCAAGATATCAGGGTGTTCGGTTCAGCCCGGGACGTGATCCGGTGCTGTTCCTGACGAATCCTCCCGGAATCACTCCTGATCGGCGGCGTGCCATGCTGAATGATCTGAGCGATCTCAATCGAATCCGGCTGCAGGAAACCGGAGACCCGGAGATTCAGGCTCGAATTGATCAGTACGAAATGGCATTTCGGATGCAGAGTTCCGTGCCGGAACTCGCCGACCTGTCCGACGAGACAGATTCCACTTTCGAGCAGTATGGTCCGGAATCACGAAAGCCCGGAACATTTGCAGCAAACTGCATTCTGGCTCGCAGGCTGGCCGAACGCGGTGTTCGTTTCATTCAGCTGTACCATCGCGGATGGGATCAGCATGGAAGCCTGCCGTCGGGGATCAAGAGTCAGTGTTACGACACCGATCAGCCGTCAGCGGCACTGATCGAAGATCTGCAGGCGCGCGGTCTGCTTGACGATACGCTCGTCGTCTGGGGAGGAGAATTCGGCCGTACCGTTTATTCTCAGGGAACACTCAAGGCAGATGATTATGGTCGAGATCATCACCCGGCGTGCTATTCCATGTGGATTGCTGGGGCCGGCGTTCGAGGCGGCTCAGTGTACGGCGAGACCGACGATTTCTCGTATAACATCGTACGAGATCCCGTACACATTCATGATCTGAACGCCACGCTGCTGCATCTGATGGGCATCGATCATCGAAAGCTGACATACCGACATCAGGGACGGGATTATCGACTGACTGATATTCACGGTGAGATCATCCAGGGAATACTCAGCTGATTCGCTGGAATCTGAGACATGTGAACTGAGGAATCGGGCGTTCAGCAGTCAGCTGGTTCCGTTCACATGAGCTCCAGACAACAAAAAAACCGGCAGCCTTCCCCACGCGAAAGGCTGCCGGTCTCCGATGCAAAGCACTGAATCCAACCTCGGCTGAGAGCCTCGAGTTACTCCCTTCCGGAGTCAGACGTCAGTTCCTCGCTCATGCTGGTTCATCAAAAGTCCAGGTGGACAATGCGACCTGGAATCAGTCGAACAAACTTTGTTGCTGTTGGTTCGATGTCCTTGACGGTCATGCGAGCTTCCACTCTCACGATCTGAGGGACACCGTGGTCCAGAGGACGATGGGATTCGAAAAGCCAGATCCCGTTCTTCATGCGAAACCCACCCATGTCTCGCACTGTAATCAGCGGTGCCGACCCGTTGTCGCGTACGGCCAGCATTCCGACGCGAGGGTGTTTTTCGATGGGCACCGGGTGTGACGGCCGATCGTACGTTTCACCAACCGTTCCCGGGAGTGAAGGTGCGTCGACAAAAGCTGCCCCGGCGAGTATCGGCGGGGCCATGACCATTGCGCTGAAGGCCGGTACCGGCATCGCAACTGCGTGGACGGCATTGCCGCGGCAGTTGCAGCCGGAAACAGGATTCACTTCGGCAGAGACCACCGTACAGAGCAGAGCCAAAAGAAAGCGTTTTGAGTATCGTGGAAGCATTCCGGCACCTGTAAAGACACGGTGAAGCTGAAAGGGATTCTCGGAGTGATTCTGAAATCATCTCCGGCAGAACCGCAGTCTCGGAAAGCTCAACTATCAGGTCCGCGTGGAGAACCTTTTGTTTTGAGCACCGATCGCTGCGAGGACGCCAGAAATCTATCACGCGGTCTTCAGTTGGTCGGAGGTTCCTCTGACCCGGCAGAGAATTCTTTCTGATTTCGGAACACACCTGCGGGTTCGGAAACACAGGCAAGATATTCCGCGGCACACACCGACTATACGACGGTTTCCATCAGCATCGCGAGTCCATGCAGTGCCAGACTGTCGCAATAGATGGCTGCTGTGAGCCGACGGACCAGCTGTTTACCTCCGCCCCCCGTTACAAACAGCATGGGCGGAAGAGTCTGTTCATAGCGACGTCCCGCAGCATCAGTCAGGCCATGAACGAGTTCCCTGACGGCGCCGAGCTGCCCGATATACAGCCCCGCCAGCATGGCCGCTTCCGTGTTGCGCCCCGGAACCTCCGGGAGATCAGGAAGCTCACGGTCCGTATCCAGCATGGGAAGTCGAGCTGTGTAGTCGTGAAGCGCGTATGCCGACAGGCGAAGTCCCGGAAGAATACTGCCTCCGCGAAATACTCCGTCTGACGTAATCAGGTCGACGGTGGTTGCTGTCCCCGAGTCAACAACAATCGCTGACCGAGAACTGCCGGTCATTCGATACGCTGCGAAGGCCGTCAGAAGCCGATCCATACCTACTCGTTCCGGATATTCGACGTCCACACCCACAGGGATCTGATCGTAGCGCTGAATGACCTGAGGCTTTGCCAGCCCGTCAGGCCAGTTTCGGACCAGTTCATCACGAACATCCGGTTCACTTCCGGCAACAGCAAAGACTGCAGACGGCTGAACGGCAGCTGCCTCCACCCAGTCTTTCAAGCCTCGCAGAATGTCGTCTGCCGTCTGATAAACAACAGCGCTGATCATCTGCGGCTCGGGAAGAGCCCCCGGCGACAGCTCAAACCGCCCGAACTTCGCTCGCGTATTGCCAACGTCAATGGCACAGACGCTGCGAGCTTCCACAGGTCGTGCCGAATTCATTTGATTCTGAATCATCAGTCCAGGGTCACGTCAGCGTCAATACGAGATAACAATCACTCGGAATCAGGCATCGGTGAATGACTTTGGTCACACGGGAAACAACTGTGCGATGCGCAATGTCCCGTTACTTATGCCAGCCAGTGCGAACTCCTCGCATGTATTCAACAGCATCTTCTTTGAGTAGACACCCTGTCGAATCTCAGTAAACACCACTATCTGTTTTTGCTCAGGGAGCACCAGAAGGTAGAACGGAATGCCAGCTGCTGCATAGATTCTCGTTTCCCAGCATGGTGTAGACCTTTTCAGCGGTTGTCATACTCACGTCCTTAAACTCACAACCCGAAGATACTCTGAGACTCAATGCTCTTTCTGCAGATGACTGACATCTGCGATATCCTGAGGTCTGCCCGAGGCCTTCTTGTTGCGTATCAGATCTTTCAGGCTGACAAATGCGACCGGCAAATCCATAACATCCACAACGTTCCTTTGAGCGAAGGCTTCTTCAAATTCAAGGCCGGAAACACTCGTCAGCAAATCGATACGATTCGGGGGATTGCCTAACTTAATGACCCAACCCGGTTTCAGGAAGTCATCACGAGTCAGATTGACTGAACCAAAGCCGAAGTCCGTCAATGCGGCAACTACTCCATTGCTGTTGTCAGGTGCTGGCTCTACCCAGATGTCCAGATCTTTTGTGTAACGCGGATGGCCGTAGACAGCAACCGCGTATCCACCAACGATGAGATATCGAACGTTATGTTTGTTTAACAACTCGACAAACTCTTTGAAGTCGGATGTCAGGTCCATACTTCCCTCGGTTGTACTCGTGACGAATCAGCTCCAATGCGGCGATACGTTCCTGCGGCGTCTTTGACAACCAGAAAGACAGGTCATTCGACTGTCCCTCCAGTCGGACTTTGTTGATCACCTTGTCAATTGCCATTGTCATTCTCCCGCGATTGCCGCTAAGGATTGTACCCCAGATTCGGTGCCAGCCAGCGTTCGATGTCTTTGACGGTCATCTTCATGCGAGAGGCATAGTTCTCGACCTGGTCCTTGCTGATGCGATCCACGGCAAAATACTTGGAGCCCTGGATCATGCGATCCGGCAGGCTGAAGTACATGCCACTGACGGATGCCGCTGGCCACATTGCGAAGCTGCTGGTGAGACTCATGCCCGTAGCCTTCTCGGCGTCCAGCAGTTTCCAGAGCGGTCCCTTGGGCAAGTGATCAGGACATGACGGATAGCCAAACGCCGGACGAATCCCGTCGTACTGCTCATCAATCAGCTGATCGTTCGTCAGTGTCTCTGATTTACCATAGCTCCATTCTCGCCGAACTTTGGCGTGCAGATACTCCGCGAACGCTTCCGCACATCGATCGGCCAATGCCTTGATCATGATGGCTCGATAATCATCACCTGCGGTTTCGATCTTCTTCGCGAGTTCATCGCAACCGTGACCTGCCGTGACGGCAAAGGCGCCGATGTAGTCAGGGATTTTCGCCACCGGCGCAACATAGTCGGCCAGCGATCGAAACGTCGTCTGCCCGACTCGTTCCCATTGCTGACGCAGCATCGGGAAACGCATCAGCTCCTTTGTGCGAGTCTCATCCGTCCACAGCACGATATCATCGCCGTCGGAGTTGGCTGGCCAGAATCCGTAGACGCCACGAGCCTTGATGCTCTTGTCCTTCAGCATCAGCTGCAGTTCTGCCTGAGCGTCCGCGAACAGCTTGCGAGCTTCCTCGCCGACCACTGCGTCGTTCAAAATCTTCGGATACTTGCCAATTAGCTGCCATGAGCTGAAGAACGGAGACCAGTCGATGTACGGAACAAGCTCCTCCAGAGGCAGGTCTTCGATGATTCGCGTTCCAAGAAACTCTGGCTTTGGTGGCGCGTAATTCGCCCAGTCGATCGTCATTCGCTTCGCAAGGGCATCTGCATACGGAATCAAAGTGACCTGCTGACGCTGATCGAAGGAAGCTCGAGCCTTCGCCTGAGCTTCCAGATTCTTCGCCGCATAGTCGGCCTTCTGATCCGCGTCCAGCAACGCTTCGACAACACCAACCGACAGCGACGCATCGCCCACATGCACAACCGGCTGGTCGTACACTGGAGCAATCTTCACGGCCGTATGTTTCGCACTGGTGGTGGCTCCGCCGATGAGGAGCGGAACGGTGAAGCCCTGCTCCTTCATCGTGCGAGCAACGATGATCATTTCTTCCAGCGACGGCGTAATCAGCCCGCTGAGCCCAATGATATCGGCCTTGTGCTTGATCGCTTCTTCCAGAATCTTCTCGCACGGCACCATGACCCCAAGGTCGATCACTTTGAAGTTGTTGCAGCGAAGCACGACTGCAACGATATTCTTGCCGATGTCATGCACGTCGCCTTTGACCGTGGCGATCAGGAACGTGCCGCGGTTGCTGCTGGCCATGGCATTTGGATCGGCCAGTTTCTCAGCAGCTTCCGCCAGAGCAACGGCTTCTTCGCGCTGGCCCAGAAACAAGCCGGAGTCGTTGAATCGTTCCAGTTTACCGCTGATCTTCGCAGCTTTCTCCGCCTCCATGAACGGTTCCAGCCACGCAACCGACTTCTTCATTACTCGCGCGGACTTCACCACCTGGGGCAGGAACATTTTGCCCGCACCGAACAGTTCGCCGACGACGTTCATGCCATCCATCAGCGGACCCTGAATGATATCCAGAGGACGTCCGTACTTCAGCCGAGCTTCCTCCGTATCACCGTCGATGTAATCCGTGATGCCTTTCAGCAGAGCATGCTGCAGACGCTGTTCCACGGTGCCGCTTCGCCACTCTTCGACCTTCTCTTTGCCGCTGGCTTTGGCTTTCACTTTTTCGGCAAAGTCAATCAGTCGCTCGGTCGCATCGGGACGTCGATTAAGAACCACGTCTTCGATATAGACCAGCAGCTCTTTGTCGATTTCGTCGTACACTTCCAGTTGCTGCGGATTGACGATGCCCATGTCGAGACCCGCCTGCACCGCGTGATACAGGAAGACCGCATTCATCGCTTCACGAACAACATCGTTGCCTCGGAAGGAGAACGACACATTGCTCACGCCGCCGGATGTCTTGGCTCCAGGACATTCTTTCTTGATTTGTCGAACCGCTTCGATGAATTCCACCGCGTAGTTCGAATGTTCTTCCATCCCCGTGCCGACGGTCAAAATGTTCGCGTCGAAGATGATATCCGTCGGCGGAAAACCGATTTTTTCGGTCAGCAGCTTGAATGCTCGCTTGCAGATCCGAACCTTTTCTTCGCATGTCGCGGCTTGTCCGACTTCGTCAAACGCCATCACGATCACCGCCGCACCGTAGCGACGAATCAGCTTCGCTTTGTGCAGAAATTCGGCTTCGCCTTCTTTCAGGCTGATGCTGTTAACGATGCTCTTGCCATGAACGCACTTCAGGCCAGCTTCCAGAACCTTCCAGTCCGAGCTGTCGATCATGATGGGCACGCGAATATTGTCGTCGTGCAGGAGCCACAGGAATTTCTCCATGCAGCGCGGGCCGTCGAGCAGACCTTCGTCCATATTGACGTCGATCACCTGAGCGCCGCCTTCGACCTGATCACGAGCGATGCTGATCGCTTCGTCGAACTTGTCTTCTCGCACGAGTCGCAGGAACTTGCGTGAACCGGCAACGTTGGTACGCTCGCCAACGTTCATAAAGTTTGATTCAGGACGCAGGGCCAGATAATCGAAGCCGGAATATGTTGACCAGCCGTTGCCCTTGGGAATCTTGCGTGGCGGAATATCTTTTACCACTTCCGCGACGGCTCGGATATACGCCGGAGTCGTGCCGCAGCAGCCACCGACGATGTTCAACAAACCGGCGGTCGCCAGAGAACGTACAATCTCTGCGAAGTCTTCGGCACTTGTGTCAAAGCCGCCCATTCCGTCCGGCATCCCGGCGTTGGGATAGCAGCTCACGTACTTCGTGGCCATGTTCGACAGCGTTTCGAGATACGGCTTGATCTGCTTCGGCCCCAGCGCGCAGTTGAAGCCGATGCTGAGTGCGGGGAAATGTTCGACAGCTGCGTAGAAGGCTTCAACGGACTGGCCCAGCAGAGTGACTCCGCCGGTGAACACAGTGCCGGAGATCATCACGGGAATCTCCCGGCCTTTCTCTTCGAAGACCTGCCCAATCGCAAACAGACACGCCTTCATGTTGAGCGTGTCGAAGCTGGTTTCCGGCAACAGCAGATCGCATCCACCGTCCATCAATCCGCGAATCTGTTCGGCGTACGATTCGACCATCTGGTCAAACTGGAACGGCCGACTTCCCGGCTTGTCGGCATTCATTGACAACTGAACTTTGGTCGGCCCGATACTGCCGGCGACATATCGCGGCTTGTTTGGGTTGCGCAGCGTTTCTTTGTCGGCCACCGCACGGGCCAGTTCGGAACCGGTCTTGTTGATTTCGTAGGTCAGATGCGCCAAGCCGAACTCTTCCATCGACACGAGGTTCGCATTGAACGTGTCGGTCTCGATGATATCCGCACCGGCATCAAGATATTGCTGATGAATGCCGGAAATCAGAGCCGGCTGAGTCAGCACCAGCAAGTCCGTGGCGTTGCGCAGATCGATCGGATGATCTTTGAACCGTTCGCCTCGATACCCTTCTTCCGTCGGGTTGTTCGACATGATTAACGCACCCATCGAACCATCGATGACAAGGATACGCTTTTCGAGAAGTTCACGGATATCGGGGCGGTTGATGGGCATCAGAATTTGTGGCGTTCAGCACGCTGTTTCAAAGAGGGTGCGAAGCGAGTATTTCACGACTGAGTATGTCGCACGACTCAGAATAACGTCGCATCAGGCTCCGCATTCTAAAGCGATCAGACAGCAGACACAAAAGCGGCCTCTGACAGTTCAGGGGCTTTTTCAGGAATCTGATGGCTTTGGTTTCCATCCTGGAGTCGCCATACTTCAATGGCGTTCGTCCGATGCTGTATTTTCCGGCACAGATGGTCAGAAATGCGCAATCGATTCGAAAAAAGCGGGAAAACTCAGATTACGGTGGACATACCCTCGACGCACCTTCGCGAGGCGCTTCCATTACCTGCCCTCATCCAGAACATGCGTTCATTCGGAACAAGCAAACGGCTGGAGAAGAAGGACAGGATCCAACCCCTCCCGGCACTCCAGAGCGCAATTCAGTGGTGACGAAGATCAGTTCTGCTCAGGAACTCACTCTGCATCCGTCGAATGGACTCCAGGGCGGACCATTCCTCCGACGCCGTCACATTAGATGACTCAAAGCAGCGTTCCGTCAGAGTAATCTCTCCGGGCGACAGTTCCCGAAGAACGTCTTCGGCATCCGCCATCACGAAAAAGACTCCGTCTGAAGTCTTCAGGTTCTGAGGGTGCCTCAGTTCCACAATTTTCAGTCGACCGGCGGAGAATTCCTTCCCGTCATTGTCACGACTCATCACCTCTCCGGAAGACGTGATGCGAACGACAGAACTGAGCGCATCTTTCTCGCTGAATATTTTCTCGCCATCGCCAACTGTGGTGCCGGCAGGCTGAGTGCTGTTGCCACCACCGGTAAGAATCAGACCAGACTCTGTATTCTGAAAATCACCGCGCCGGGTGAGCCGACCATCGGCCAGACAGAACATGAGTCCGGGGTGGTCCGGAAGTGCGACATGAAGAGGATCGCCGCTGTGAATCAGGCTTCCTCGCTTCAACTGACGGACCTGTCGCAGGTTGCTGGAATCGGACACTTTACTGTCACCGGATGACTCCGTATTCGGCCATCCCGGCGACTGCAGCGTCACTGCTGCCCGATATCCAGGTACGTTACTGTTCAGCAGGTTCGCACGCACTGACTGCTCAGCAATGCTGAAGAATTCCTCAACGGCCTTTGGTTTCAGGTCCAGGCTTTCCGAAGCCTGCGTCAACGAGACCAGTTTCAGCGGATCAGGCTGCACTGATGACTCCTTGAGATCATCAAGATTCTCTGCCTTCAGTCCTGACAGGAGTGAACCGGACCCGGACGTCTTCCTCTGCTGCAGAAAGAATACAAGCTCTTCGGCCGAAAGCTCCGCGAACTCTTCCAGCCAGACCTGACGTTCATCGGGAGACGCGTCCGGTGCAAGCTGATCGATCACCTGGCTGAGATCTGCTCGACGGGGACGCGACATTGATGGGCTTACGTCGGACGACGGAGCATCGCTCGGTTCATCACCGTCTTTCGGTGATGCGGCTGCATCCACAGATTTGGCCTGACCAGATTTTACGATATCCTGAAGACCTGCAAGGAATGCCTGCTCGGCAAGTTCTGGCTCCGATTGCTTCTGCTCTGTCTCACGGGCAGCCGCCGGAACATCTTCTGATGAGGCCAGCAGTTCAGCGGAATGTGTTTCCTGAAACACAACGGACTGAGTCAGCAGGTTCTGTCGAACCCAGTTCCCGGCAAACATCCCGATCGAGAACAGTGTGATTGCAAACAATGCATGAATCGCAAGAGGCTTCATTATGTTCTTCCATGAACTTGCTCGTCGCCACCAAAACACACTGAACGCTGCTCCAACAGCGTTCAAGGGGTCAGGCAAAACAGCGACTGACAACACTGCCTGTCGACATCGCGAGCTCTTTCGACGTTGTCAGGCGTTTGAAGTCACACTGTGGCGGAATGCTGCGTCCCTGAATTCACCAGTGACTGTTCCGCACGACGGAAATATAGCGTTTTCCGCAATAGAACGCTATCGGGTTTACCGTACCTGCAGGGAAACAGAGCCAATTCAGCGCAAGAAATCGCCTCGCCCTGAGGTGCACGTGAAGAGTCTAGAAAAGAATGGAGCCGATTCCAGGCGACTCACTCGATATGACGGCGGCAGGCGAAGACTACTGTCCGGCTCGCTCAGCTGACTTGAAACCGCATCGATTATGGGCACCGTCACAGAACGGCTTACGCTCGGAAGCGCCACAACGGCACAGAGCGATCGTTTCCTTGCCGCCGAGATCGAATGGATTCCCGGCCGCATCGCACAGAGCGATCGCGCCTGTCAGAAGGAATGGCCCATTGTCGCGAATGTTAACTTTGACTTCAGACATGGAAATCCAGACCTGGCAAAACCCGACGAGCCTGACGCTGCTCCAGCTGACGCACGTCTTCTCGAACAGATGAGAAACTCACAAAACCAGCAGAGGACAGCTGATCGCTATTCCATCTCGATGAATGGGCTCATTCGGCGAGCCTTGGCGAGAATCACTTCTTTGTCGGCCGTCGTGCTGGCAGCAGCGTATCGGACACGCATCTTCTTCAGCTGCACCTTACGTTTTCGGCGACGAGCAATTTCTCGAGTTCTTTCAGTGCGACCCATAGCAAAAACAGTCCTGTGTCCGGTGACTGACACCGGTCTTCGGGAAAATTCCGGGGAAACAAGCGTGGCAGAATAATCGATTTCCGTGAAAAGTCAATTGGAGGGTTCATCAGATTCTGATCGGAACCCCACGTCACGGCCCTGAAATGAACGGCAAAACGATCGGAAAAGCGTTTCATGGCCTGATCCTGGTCATTTCAGCGTCGCAGGATCGTGAAAATCAGCCGGCAGCAGCCAGAGACGGTCGTCCGGGAGAATTCCACCGTCAAAAAAACAGCCGTCGGGTGTGGAGCACTCCCCGACGGCCGCAAACTTCATATTTCCGGGTCAGACGACCGCAGAACGCCCACTGTCACAGAAGGCTCAGAGACTCAAAAAGCTCCTCTTCCAGACCAGCCGCAACATACGTCAGCTCCGGAGATTCGCTGACGACCGAATCAGGGATCGCAACTTCTTCGGAGCCTTCGTCCTCACGGACTTCCGCTTCGTCGCTTATTGACACATCCGCAATTTCCGGATCATCAGGCATGGAGACCGAAATGACCACAGGCTCTGCGGTCACCTCGGGAGATGATTCCGCAGGCAGGGCCTGATACACGAGAGACGTCGCGTCAGCTGCACCCGGATCTGCATTCAGCATCGTGCTCCATGCCTGCCAGTCCGTCGACTCACACACAACGCCGGAATACTCATCGGTGCCCGATTCAGCAGGAAGCGATACCGCGACCGGAATCTCCTCGGTCGAACCGTCCTCCCACCGGCCAGTCCCGGCAAAATCTTCCCACACCAGATCAACAACGGCCTCATCATCAACTGGCAGTTCACACCTGACGAGGTTCGAATCTTCGCCATCGACTGATTCACCGCGGAAATTCTTGACAGTTTCACCGCGCTCATCAGTGACAGTGCCGTCAACTGACACGACACTCTCAGACCCTTCTTCTGAGCCCGGGATTACGCCAAAGTCGACGCCAAAGTCACAGATAACAGGCTGCGGATCCTCCGACCCGTCTGAGGAAGGCAGATCAGGAGGTGTAAAGACGCACAATCCATCTCCATCAACAGCAGTGTCTGAGACCTTTCCTCCCCGGAACGCGTATCGAATTGGAATCCTGATTTCCGACTCTTCCAGAGAGACAGGTTCCGAGCTTTCTTCACCATCCGTGAATTTGTACACACGATCGCCATCGACCGCCTCGTTCCACGGATCGCCCTTCCCGAAGTCGCACCAGACAGGATCGAAGACCTGCAGATCTCCAGGCTCACCCGGAAAATAGGGCTGAATCACAAAAACACAGTCGATGGGGTCAACGAAAACCTTTTCAGGTTCAGTTATGTCAGGCGTCTCGTCGCCATCGGAACCGTCGGCGATTTCAGTTGTCTCTCCGCGCTTCGTGCCGTCACCGATGACAGTGGAGTCTCCACCATCGGTACCATCCGGAAGACCAGTCGTATCGTCGACACCGGATTCCTCTCCGATCTCAGTTTTCTCTCCGCCCTCGACAGCTTCATCCGAGGGAATGTCGTCTCCGAAGTCACACCAGACCGGATCGTAGCCCTCGAAGTCACACCGGACCGGATCGACGACTTCCGGATCACAGTCGTCGATCAGAGTCTCAACGGTTCCTGCACCATCAGTACCGTCAGTGAGCTCCGCTGTCTCTTTGCCATCGACGGATTCGCCCGTGGGATTGTAATTCCGGAAGTCACCCCAGACCGGATCGACAACTTCCAGATCCCCGGGGAAGACCGGGCAGCGAGTCCAGATGACAGAACCCTCGTTAATCGGGTTAACGGACACCTCATCACCATCCGTGAGTTCAGGCTTCTGTTCGCTATCGACGGATTCACCCGTGAGGTTGTAATTTCCGAAGTCACACCAGACTGGATCCGACAGCTCGAAGTCTTCGAGCGGAATCGGGTCAAACAAACACATCTCGAAGCTGTCATCGATCGGGGCAGCGTCTTCGAATGAGACACCACCAACGCGAATCACCCAGCTGGGATCAAAATCTTCCAGCTCGTAAACGCTGACTTCACCGTCCACTTCAGTGACATCGCCGCCAGTGACGGCATCGGTCACAAGGGAATCGTCAGCAACAAAGATAAAGTCCTCAGCAACACCACATCCAGGCCCTTCGTCGGCACCTTTGAGGCTGACAGGGTCCAGCCAGACAGGCATCACTTCCCAGCATTCCGCGATCAGCGGCTCGATCCCTGATAATTCCACAGAGCACTCAAGCTTCTCTGCATCGTCACAGACTGCAGGAGTTTCCGCGAGGTCTCCAACCGCCGTGGCGGCCGTTGTCGCGGAAAGCAGCGACCTGCTTTCACAACTTTCCATCCGCTGTCCGACGCGACGCGATCCGAGAGATCGACGTCCGCGACCGCTTCGAGGGATAAGTACCATAACATTCCTTTCCTGCAGGCAGCGAGCCCTGCAACATCTGAGCTTATGTAATGATCTCTGGATTCCGCAGAAAATGCGGAACATGGAGAGATTTCAGGAACCAGGAATCAGGCGAAGAATCTGTCGTCACCCGCTTCATCTTATGTTGGGACAACCGACTTCAGGAATTCCGGAAATTCAAAACGAACATCGTCTGAACGATCAGAGCCATCCGGGAATCCGCCCGATTGGTGACCTGACCGTCGAACCTTGCCAGTCTTCTGCAATCGGAAGCAGAATCGGCCGAAGTCAGAGGACCTCTGCCTCCTTAAAAGGCTCTAAGAAAACCGGGACAGGCACCCTTCGATCAACGAATTGGTTGGTGAACTCAGCTATGGTCGGGAGCCATTCCCGGTTTTGTCAGGCGTTCTCAGTGCTTTGCACGCCACACGGTTCATTGACGCGATGACGAATGCAGGCGTCACCCGACGCAGACCATTGCTCGGGAGTTCTTGCTTTCCGCGAAGAAAATGAAATACTGAACCCGGCGCCGCGGCCAGTGCCGTCGCAGCAGTCTCATGCAACGTCCATCCGGAGTGACTCTGACAGGACTGGTGATCATCGCATGCCGAGCAAACTGAGATTTCGTTACACGCCGTTCATGGTTCTCGCGTTGATTCTCAGCTTCGTCTGTGAAGAAAGATTGTCCGCCGACTCTTTCCATACTGAGGACGCGACGGGCGTTGAGTTTCCATCCCCGATTCTCGAAGCCGTTCCGGGCATTCATGAAGCTCCGGAGTTCCAAGGGGAAGGCGTGCAATCAATGTTCTACGATGGCGAGGACTATCAGGGACGCCCGACACGAGTCTTCGCATGGTACGGTGTTCCGCTTCCGAAGGATTCCAGTATCTCCGACGGGAGCAGTAAGAGCAGTCAGAAATTTCCGGCCATGGTTCTGATCCATGGCGGGGGTGGAACGGCCTTCGACAACTGGGTCAGACTCTGGAATTCAAGGGGATATGCAGCGATCGCAATGGACCTCTGCGGCTGTGTCCCGGTGGGGGAGTATTCGAAGTGGAAACGACACGAACATGGAGGCCCTCCCGGATGGGATGCCAGTTTCGAACAGCTCGAATCGCCGATCACAGACCAGTGGACATGGCATGCCGTCACCGCAGTGGCCCGCGCCAATTCTCTGCTGAGATCGTTTCCGGAAATCGATGCCGAACGAATCGGCGTGACAGGAATTTCCTGGGGAGGCTATCTCACATCAATCGTCTCCGGTGTTGATCATCGGTTTCGTTTCGCAGTGCCCGTTTACGGCTGCGGTTATCTCGGGGAAAACTCCGCCTGGCTGCCAGCCTTCGAAAAAATGGGAAAGGACAAGGCCGGCCTCTGGCTGAAACAGTGGGATCCCAGTGGCTATCTGAAGCGAACTCGCGTGCCTGTGCTCTGGGTCAATGGTACCAACGACTTCGCATACCCTATGGATTCCTGGAGACGCTCCAGCCGACTTCCGAAATCCGAAAGAACGCTCTGTCTCCGAATTCGAATGCCACATGCTCATGGCCCGGCAGGAGAAGCACCGGAAGAGATCCGTGTCTTCGCCGACCACATTCTGAACAATGGAACTCCTCTGCCGTCCATCACAGAACAGGGATCCAGCAGCACCCAAGCCTGGTGCACCTACAAGAGCCAAACCAAAATCGTCAGTGCAGAACTGGCATTCACGCGAGCCTCGGGCCGCTGGCAGGATCGACTCTGGGAAAGCCTGCCCGCGAAGATCGATCACGATCAATGTCGAGTGACTGCAGAGATTCCTGCCGACGCAACCGTGTTCTATCTCAACATCTTTGATGACCGAAATTGTGCCGTGAGTACAGAACACATCGACCGCTCGGAAGATCAGCCGGCTCCATGAAGCAGTAACCGAAGAGGTGGTTTTGAAATACATTCCAGCCGTGCCACACTTTGAATCGGAATCGTGACTTCGGGCCGAAGGTTCAGCCGTTCTGACAGTCCGGGCTGAAGCAAAGCGGCGGCCCGGGTCAATGCACGCCATCGATCATTGACGGCCAACGCTGTGAAGCATTTTGAACCGGAATGGCGTGAGCCATCCGTTGACTTCATGCCTCGGACTCACCGGTGGGCTTGCGCCCAGCCGCTATGACGACGAGAATCCCGAGCAAAAGTTCCTTCACAGAGTTGCCCAATATGCCGCGATGATGCGATTCAGGAGGTGAAACAGTCTTTCGTCTTTGAATCGACTTTCCAGCAAATGGAGCAGTCTCTCATGTGAAATACGGTCAATGTATTTCCGCACATCCAGCTTCGGGCACTAAGTTCGTGTCTCAAACACATGGGATCTTAGAGAGTGCGTGCTCCGGCACGCTTCACTTTTTCCAGAATGTCTTCCGCTTTTTCGTCCAGACGAAGGTTTCCGGGTTTGCGTTGTGATGGTCAGTGTAGTCCTTGATCGCTTGTCCCAAAGGTTCCACGCTGCGGACGGACCATTGTGTTGCGTTCGGTGGTTTTTTCTGCGTCGTCTTACGAAGGATCTCAGCCTCTTTGTCCGTTCTCACACTGGGCACTCGACCACTTCGAGGTGCATCTTTTTTCAAAGCTTCCAGCCGACCTTCGGCAAGTCGACATCTTCACGTCCCTGCCGTTCGACGCGTGCATTTCAATTCCGCAGCGATGTTCTTGTTCGCTTGTCCAGCCGCAGCTGCCAGCACAATCTTTGCCCGCAGCACCAATCGAACAGGTTTCTTTCTGCCACGCGACCACTGCATCAGAATGATCCGTTCTTTGTCAGTCAGAATAATGGTCTTCGCAAATTCGCATCGTATCCTCCTTTGTCAGAAGATATGAAGCCAGCAGTTGATATTGAGTTCCCGTTCTTATGAGACATTACAATAGAGCCACAAGGACTTACGTCAATTGTGCTGGCAAAGGTGGCTTGTCAGAGTTTGTGTCAGGGATCCAGGGCCATCACTGTGGCTGTCTGCGAGTCATCCGGTCTGCTCCCGTTGCAGCGTATTTCCGGAGAATCGCTCATGCTCTACCACATTCTAAAACCATGCTACCGCAAATTCCGTGATACGTGGTGCGTCGAAATCGACGGTCGCCACGTCAGTCTGGGCGAAGATTGTGAAGTCGCTTATCAGCGATGTCATTCGTTATCCGGCCTGACAAACGGTCATGTTTTCTCAACAGCCGGGGAAGTGCGGCAAGTCAAGGTGTCGTCTCAATAGTTTTTGTCACCTTGGCGTTCTAGAATACCATCGCGATCGGATGATGAACGAAGGGCAGCTCGGTTCAACCGGGATGCTTGTCAGCGCATAAGCCGATGTGGCTGGGCTCTCTTCAGAGTGCAGCCACATCGGCTTTTTTTGTGTCGATCCAAAGGCACAATGCATGAATACGACTACTGAAAGAGAGCAGGACCGAATGGTCAAACATGGTCTCAACAGCGATTCGCCGACCGGCCTCTCAGCAGCCGAAGCGACACAGCGTCTGCAGCAGCATGGGTACAACGAACTGCCATCCACGCAAAGTCGCAGTCTGCTGGCAACGGCTTGGGATGTCGCCCGTGAGCCGATGTTTCTGATGCTGCTGGCGTGCGGCTTGATCTATCTGATTCTTGGCGATGTGCAGGAAGCACTGATGCTTCTTGGTTTCGTCTTCGTTGTCCTCGGGATCACGCTCTATCAGGAACGAAAGACGGAACGCGCTCTCGAAGCGTTAAAAGATCTTTCCAGTCCTCGAGCTCTGGTGATTCGCGATGGCGAACGAAAGCGAATCGCTGGCCGAGACGTTGTGCCGGATGACCTGATCGTGCTGGCCGAAGGAGATCGCGTTCCCGCAGATTCGGTGATCATTTCCTGCAACGGCCTTTCGACCGATGAATCATTGCTGACCGGCGAATCTGTGCCCGTCCGGAAAGCAATATGGGACGGAGCCCGAGAGATGACTCGGCCCGGCGGCGAAGACCTGCCGTTTGTCTTTTCCGGAACATTGGTCGTTCAGGGCCAGGGAACGGCTCTGGTGCGCTTTACCGGCATGAATACCGAAATGGGAAAGATCGGGAAGGCACTGCAGACGATCGAGACGACAGGCACAAAACTTCAGAATGAAGTGGGACTGCTGGTTCGACGTGTCGCAACGCTGGGAGTTGTCCTTTGCATCTTTGTGGTTGTGTTATACGGAGTCACTCGAGGTGACTGGCTTCAGGGAATTCTGGCCGGCATCACGCTGGCCATGGCGATGCTGCCGGAAGAATTTCCGGTGGTCCTCACGATTTTCCTGGCACTCGGTGCCTGGCGATTGTCAAAGATCAAGGTGCTCGCTCGACATGTCCCGGTGATCGAAACTCTGGGCTCCGCGACAGTTCTTTGTGTTGATAAGACCGGTACGTTGACGGTCAATCGGATGTCGATACACAAGCTGGCGGTGAACGGGCGAATCTTCGAAGTGGACCCATCGACTTCAGAAGAGCTGCCGGAAGAGGTTCATGAAATTGTCGAGTTTGGAATTCTCGCCAGTCAGCGCGATCCGTTCGATCCGATGGAAAGGGCCTTTCACGATCTGGGAAATGCTCAACTGGCAAAGACCGAACATCTGCACGCGGACTGGTCTCTGGAACGAGGCTATCCATTGTCGTCAGGACTGCTGGCGATGTCGCATGTCTGGAAGTCACCGACCGGGAAGGATTACGTTCTGGCAGCGAAAGGTGCTCCGGAAGCCATCGCTGATTTATGTCATCTGGACGCGGAACGTACGAAGAAGATCGGCGCAGAAGTCGCGGCGATGGCATTGGATGGACTGCGAGTGCTGGGTGTCGCACGAGGCCGTTTTGCGAATCCCACATTACCGGGCGAACAGCATGATTTCAGGTTTGAATTTTTGGGACTCGTCGGACTTGCAGACCCGATTCGCCCGACGGTACCGGCCGCTGTTCAGGAGTGCTATACGGCCGGGATCCGAGTGATAATGATCACCGGCGACCATCCTGCCACTGCCAGAAGCATCGCGATGCAGGCGGGAATTCAGCCCGTGAACGAAATCATGACGGGCACAGAACTTGAACAACTGGAAGATGCTCAACTCAAGCTGCGAGTGCGAGCGATCAACGTGTTTGCTCGCATGGTCCCGGAGCAGAAGCTGCGACTGGTCAACGCACTCAAGTCCAGCGGCGAGATCGTCGCCATGACCGGCGATGGGGTGAACGATGCGCCGGCGCTGAAAGCCGCTCACATCGGCATCGCGATGGGCGGTCGAGGCACCGATGTCGCGCGGGAGGCCGCTTCACTTGTCCTGCTCGATGATGATTTTGCATCGATCGTTCATTCGGTTCGCATGGGCCGACGAATCTACGATCATCTGCAGAAGGCGATGACGTATATTGTCGCCGTCCATGTCCCGATCGCCGGGATGTCAATCGTCCCGGTGCTGCTCGGCGGACCGATCGCTTTGATGCCGGTACACATTTTGTTTCTGGAACTGATCATCGATCCGGCGTGCTCTGTTGTTTTCGAAGCGGAGCCCGAAGATATCGGTGTGATGAATCGCCCGCCGCGAGATCCCGGAGCGAATCTGTTTGGCAGCCGGTTACTGGGGCTCGGCCTGCTTCAGGGTTTGACTGGTTTTCTGATTGTGCTGGGGATCTACCTGTCAGCGGTATGGGGCTGGCTGAACGCTGACGACGCAATCGCATTAAGTTTTACGACACTCGTGTTAGCCAATCTGGGGCTGATCTTCGCCAACCGTTCATGGACTCGCACGATCTGGTCGACGATGCAGGTTTCCAATCCCGCACTCTGGTGGGTCGTGGGTGGCACAGTTTTGTTTCTCGGAGCAACGCTCTACGTGCCGTTTCTGCAGAAACTCTTCCACTTCTCCACACTGCACGTGAACGACCTGGTACTTTGTCTGGCCGGAGGATTTGTAAGCATCATCTGGTTTGAAGGACTCAAGATACTTCGACAGATTAAGCGCCCGGTGAAGTCGCAGAAATGAACTGATTGCGATTTGCTGCGGGGCAGCCGCGTGCAATAGCCTCAACTGCAAATCCGAGGAATGATGTCGAGAGAGTTTCCAGAGCTCCAGAGGAGCGACTTAGAATCTATTGGGGAACCGTATCGCTTTAATGTTTCGTTGCGACCAGCGCGTTGCTACGTCACCTCATTCGGGGTTTTGATTCGTGGTTGCTTCCTGTGGTTTCCACCACAGGCCATCAAGCTCCGCTACTCCGCTGCGAATCGCAGGAAACAAGTGTTTCAAACATTCGCACACATTGTGCCGAATCGGTCACATGTGAGTCACCAGACAACACTGTGAGGCGGTACCTGCGCTGCTGATCCCCCTTCATCGTCTGGAAAGCAACGTCGTTCGACTCAGATTGCACTAATCGCGTCTTGTGGATCGATACTTGCGGGTCCTGAATGGTGATCTACGAACATTAGACAACAGGATGGTTCAATTCCGTCGTCTGTGAACAGAGGAGCCAGCAATGCCACGAGTACTGATCTGGGATCTTCCGACACGCATCTTTCACTGGCTGCTGACGATCGGCTTCTTTATCTCCGCAGCCATCTCAGTCACGGCGGATGACGACAGCCCGTTGTTCTCGGCACACATGATCGTCGGAATCGTACTTGGAGTAATGGTGTTGCTGCGAATCGTGTGGGGATTCGTCGGGACGAAACATGCTCGTTTCACGTCTTTCCTGTTCAGTCCGTTCTCACTGATGAGGTACGTTTCAGGCGCTCTGAATGGCACGGAACCTCGATCAATCGGACACAATGCCGGATCAAGCTATGCCATTTTGGCGATGCTGGGGCTGGTGTTGGCAACTGCGGTCACTGGAATAATGATTTCCAATGGCAATGAAGCCGCTGAAGAACTGCATGAAGTTGCATCGTACACGCTGATGGCTGTTGTCGCCGTCCATATCGTCGGTGTTGTGTGGTATTCACTTCGGCACAAAGAGAACATCACGTTGAGCATGTTGACGGGCTGCAAGGAGGCCTCCGCAGAAGACGCAATCCCAACGAGCCGCCCGATCGTTGGAATTGTTTTCCTGCTGTTTGTCAGCTTCCTGACAACACGACTGTTCCAGAACTACGACCGGACGAGCGGGACGACAACTGTTCCCGGACTAGGAATCACGATTCCTCTTGGAGAATCTGAAGGCTCCGAAGGTGGCGGCGATGATGATGACTGAGCAGTCAAACATTGAATCAGCATCTGTTGGCCGATGAGCGAGAAGCACTGATGGCGACATTGCCGATCTTTGAAGACCTTGGCATTTCGCTTCTGCTGGGATTGCTCGTTGGTCTGCAGCGGCAGCATGTATTTGCGCCGCTGGGCGGTTTCCGGTCTGACAGATATGGATGCAATCACACTGTCAACGTCTTGCATGGTGCCAGCTGGCAGGCTCACGGCCGACACTGGCTGGAAAGTGATTGTCTCCGCCGTGATGGCAAACCTGATTTTCAAAGCCGCACTCGTCGGGATGCTCGGACATCGGAATCTATTTCTTCGAGTCGCCATTCTGTTCGGAATTCTGGTCAGCGTCGGTGGAGTTCTGATTGCAGTACTTCCGTGACGAGTTGACTGCAGAGGTTCGCATTGCGGAATTTTCAACGGATCCTGATAAAGCTCAAAGGGCTGCGCCCCAAAACGCCCTGACTTGACTCAGGCAGCGATTGCCGACCTCACTCTGAGATGGCAAGTCATCCTTCTTCACGAATGAGGTATCCTTCACGAATGAGGCATTTATCGTCAGTGAACGTCCGAACGAACCTCAACACCCTGCTAAATGAAAAGCAAATGCCGGAATCGCTGAACGTGGTATTGCACAGCCAGTCGGGAACGGTAGTATGAAATCGGGAGATGAATTAATTCTGGTCTCCCAATCAAATCGGATGACGAAACAAAGAGCAAGCCGGCCAGTTCGGTGGGCTCGTTGACGAGTAGGCCGACGTAATGGAACTCCTTCAGGTGTTCCGTTACGTCGGCTTTTTTTATTGCGTCACGCGATGCTGACAAAACCGGGACAGGCACCCTACTCCGCCAGTTTTGTGAGCTTTTTCAGAGTTGTCCGGGAGCCAGTCCTGGTTTTGTCAGGCGTTCCTGGTTCGTTCGCTTCGGGGATATTATTGCTATTGAACAGGAACGCAGGCTCCGTGAACTCGAGGAAGCATAAGCCGAGTAGTGGTACTGGTCTGGTTCTGGTCGTCCTCGTCATTCCTGTGCTGCTTGAAAAAAGTGGATATCGGATGACCGAAACTGTCAATCCGCATCCGGGAGGAACAATTCGATGAAGAGATTCTTTCAGCTGTTAATCGTCCTCACAATTCTTGTCGTTGGAATTGGATTCTATCGAGGCTGGTTCGCAGTGTCCGGTGATGGGGGCGCAGGGACTGGCAACGTTGAAGTCAAATTGTCCGTTGATACGGAAAAGGTGAAAACCGACGCCGATGCCGTCAGGGGCGGCATCACACGAAAGGATGCACAGCGTGAACATGGAAACGGGAACGACTGAGCTGGCTCCGGAGCGAGATCTGTGCGGCAGGCTCATTGGCGTGATTCAGTCACGCCAGCAACTGAAGCCTCTCTGCGACTCACTGAACACGCTGGGAATCCGTGAAGTCGAAGTGTTCGACGGACCCGCAGGAGTCACGAAGCTCGAGAAATGGAAGGAAGGCGTGTCCCGGTACTTCTTTGGCGACATGGAAGGAAAAATGCTTCGACGATACGTCCATGCTGTGAGGAATGATCACATCTTGTTCGCGGCCGTCGTGGAAGCTGAGACATTCAGCAATGCGGCAGAAACAGCGAGAACACAAGGAGCGACAGAGATGACTCACTTCGGACAATTCGTGATTGCCAACGCCTGATCATCAACACCACTCATTTCCCATGTGAATCGGTCTCGCGATTCAGCGGGTTGAGACCATCGGAAGGTCTCGCCCCAACTTTCGATGGGCCCGGATGCGTGCATTCCTGTGTCGTCCGGTCCGGAAGAAAAACGTTTCAAAATCTGAAAGGTGAGCTTCGTGCGAAACAAAGTGCTTCTTTTTACAGGTCTTCTCCTGATCGGGGCAGGCGCGGTCGCGTTGTCCTATGGCGGGATCCCTTATCGAAATCGCGACGTCGTGATCGATGTGGGACCATTGAGCGCAACGGCAGAATCGAATCGCACATGGCCCATACCTGCAGTGGTCAGTGGAATGGCGATCGCTGGTGGAATAATCCTGATCGTGTTCGGTGCACGCAGGACGTGAGGCGACAGATCTGTTCCCGAATGCTGCCACCACATTGAAATCATCATCTTCTCAATCAGGAAAGCATCAAACCATGTCCATCAAATTCGGTGTCTGGATTGATCACCACAAGGCCATCCTTGTTCAAATAAACACGGAGGGCGAGAAAATCACTCAGATCAACTCCGATGCAGAGAAACCGTTTTCGTCGTCAGCTGGTCCTGGTTCGAACGTTAACGAGCACCCTCAGAACTATCAGTCGGAAAACAAGCAGGAGCACAAGTTCATGAATCAGCTGAATGGCTTCTACGATGAAGTTCTCAAAGAGCTTTCTGATGCCGACCCGCTGCTGATTATCGGGCCAGGCGAGGCCAAAGGAGAATTTCTCAAGCGACTTCAGTTCAGGCGATTCCCTGCAAAAACTGTTGAAGTGGTGACAGCCGACAAGATGTCCGATTCACAGGTCGCCGCGAAAGTTCGAGAGCACTTCGGGACCACAGCTGGTCGTGGCTGACAGTCACGTTTATCGGCCTGACTGAAGGTCGGAAGTTCGGTCAGCAGATTGTTCGAGCAGCCGACGAGTAATCCTGACCTCGTCTTCAACTTTTCCCTGACAGGCATCCGAATGAATTCGGCGTCGAATCTCGTTGATGAACCCATTTCCAGTGATGTTCCCTTCCAAAAGATGGAGCATGCCATCAGAACGGCGGTTGACGAGATCGCTGCAGACACCGACGGCATGTCATCCGGCGCCAAAGCCTCTGCGGACAACCCGACAGCGAACGTTCATTCTTCCTGTGAAGTCGCTCTGCCGGTTTCTGACGACTGGGGGGCACGAAGTTATGTCCAGATTGTTGTTCTGATGTCTGCAACGAGTGTGGGGCTCTATCTCTGCTTCATGATGGCCGTTCCGTTCCTGTCTCCGATTGCATGGTCTGTGGCGCTGGCTGTCGTCTGTGTGCCTTTGCAGAGACGGATCGAGGCCCTGGTCCGCAGTCCTGGTTTAGCCGCCGGAATCTCAGTCTTCCTGATCGGGGCGGTGAGTCTGATCTTCGTGATATTCGTGGGCCAGCGTCTTGCTCAGGAAGCATCCAACGGGACACAGATGATCAACACGAGGATCGAATCCGGCGAATGGAGACGAGCAATCGAGCTGCATCCCCGACTGATTCCTGTCGCAGACTGGGTGGAACAGCAGAACCTTCCAGCGACGGTGAAGTCAACGGTGACATGGATGAGCACGACAGGTGCGGGCTTCGTGCGCGGATCCGTAATCGAACTGGTAAGTGTGCTGCTGACGTTCTATCTGCTGTTCTTTCTCCTGAGAGATCGTCGCGCTGCCATCTCCGCGCTTCGCACATCGCTGCCGCTCAGCTCTGCAGAAATGGATCGAATGCTGCATCGCGTTGGGGACACCCTGCACGCCACGATTTATGGCACGCTGGTCGTGGCATCAGTTCAGGGATTTCTGGGAGGTCTGATGTTCTGGTTTCTGGGCCTTTCAGCACCGCTGCTCTGGGGTGTTGTCATGGGTCTGCTGGCGATCATTCCCATACTCGGCGCCTTCGTCGTCTGGATTCCGGCGACGTTGTTTCTCGCTGCTGAGGGACGCTGGTGGCAGGCCCTCATTCTTGCACTCTGGGGGGTGATTGTCGTCGGCACGATCGACAACCTTCTGCGCCCCGTTCTGGTGGGACGATGCCTGCAGCTGCCAACGGTGCTGGCCTTTATTTCTGTGGTCGGCGGAATCGCAGTCTTCGGGTCATCCGGTCTGATTATTGGGCCCGTCGCGTTGACAGTGACGATGGTGCTCCTCGAAATCTGGCCTCACCGAATACTGGTAAAGGATCTCCCATCGATGGACGGCAACGCGATCGATCGCTTCGTGAATGAAGGCGGACCTGCCGCAGCACTTGTTGAGAGTTCAGAAAACAATTGAGGATGCATGCTGAGGCTGTTTACTCCGGGGACACCATGTCGCTCAACGCCCCGATTGCCATTGTGGATGAAGATGATTCGCCGTTGTCGGCCAGCATCATTTCGGCTTTCTACCCGCCGCGTTTCAAGCGACCTCAGATGATCAGTCAGCCCATGATTGATAGCGGGATGGATGCCGGAGACTTTACGTTTGTGATGGATATTCCGCCGAATTTCCAGCGAGATGTTCTGGCAGGCAAGTCACCATCGATCCAGTTGAATGTCGATGCCACAAGAATGAGTCAGGCGTTTACTGGAAGCAGTTATATTCAGCTTATGAGTATTGATGAGGTAACCGAGTTCGCTCAGCGTCGGAAAGTGACGACACAGGCCGCCGTTGGACTCGCACTGCGAGCCCGCTTCAATCCAAACCTGGAACAGGCCTGGTTTGGATCGCTGATGGAGATCATAAACAACGTGACAATGCTCTCCATCATTCTGACAGGCGCTGCGCTGATTCGAGAACGGGAACATGGGACGATTGAACACCTGCTGGTGATACCGGTGACTCCCACGGAGATCATCCTGGCCAAGGTCTGGTCGATGGGGACTGTTGTACTGCTGGCTGCGGGACTTTCACTGGTCGTTGTCGTGCAGGGAATGCTCCATGTTCCGATCGAAGGCTCGGTGAGCCTGTTTCTGGCGGGCACGGCTCTGCACTTATTCGCGACAACATCGCTGGGAATCTTTATGGCAACTCAGGCCAGCTCTATGCCCCAGTTCGGAATTCTTGCGGTGCTGGTGATGATGCCATTGCAGCTGCTGTCTGGAAATGCGACAGCTCGCGAAAGCATGCCGGACTTCATCCAGACACTGATGCTCATCGCGCCGACGACACACTTTGTCACTATCGGTCAGGCGATTCTGTTCCGAGGCGCAGGGGTTGCTGTCGTCTGGCCATCGTTTCTGGCACTGCTGCTGATCGGCGGAACGTTCTTTCTGGTCGCCCCGAATCGGTTCCGCAGGTCGATCAGTCAGATGGTATGAGGATTCCTCAGACCGTGTGCCATGTTTTTGCAGTTGATACGTAAAACGTCTTTGCCAGACGATTGACCTGATCTCCAGCCTCGGCAGCTTCCGAGGTCTGAATGAGCTGATCGCTGAGCGAAAAAGCCGTCTGCTGCGAACTCTGCAAAGGACCTTTCCTGAAGGTGATACCCACGTGCCGAGAACGCTGATTCTCCGGCGGGTTTGCCATCGCACAGCTGCTTCAGCGAGGTGTCGTCGATCTCCTTGTCCGCAAACACCCGTTGCGAGTGACTGATCTTCTGACGGGACAATTTCCGGGGAAAGATAAACTGCTCGTCAGCGGGAGATTGTGTCAGAAGATGCGAGCGAATCAGCTGCGTCCGTGGATGTCGGCGATTGTTTATCTGCTGATGAATGGAGTTTGTGTTTTTCGTGTGTAAGGGCTGACGAATACAGCACTGAATGAAGTCCAGCGTGACCCGATTCGGCTGATCCCTGAAAACGTCCCGGCCGGAATGTTCAAACGGGATCCCGGCCGATTCGGTAAACAGGCAGCGTTCACCCTTCAGGATTATTTCGTTGGCAGCCGGAGATTCTCTGCATCGATTGTTGACAATCTGGTCGACAATTCATATACATTTGTACTGACACAGCGTGCCTCGTTGAATGCGCGGGCAGGTAGCTCGGGTTCGGCTCTGCTGGTCGTTCTTTTAAATTTTGGGGGAGGATTCAGATGTCGCTGAATACCGGACGTCGAAGAAGACTGGGCTTTACGCTCATCGAGCTGCTCGTGGTCATCGCCATCATCGCAGTGCTCGTATCACTGCTGTTGCCTGCCGTGCAGCAGGCACGTGAGGCAGCTCGACGCACGCAGTGCAAGAACAATCTCAAGCAGATTGGCCTTGCGTTTCACAACTACCATGATTCGGCTCTGATATTTCCTGGTGGGTGTTCGCTGTACAACGATTACCCAAGAGATGGCGGATCCACGATCTCGATTTCCTTCTGGGTTTCGATTCTGCCGCACATCGATCAGGGAGCAATCTACAGCGGATGGAACTTCAATTCTGTCAATCCCGCTCACCCTGCAGGATCAGGTCCGGGATACCACAGTCTGTCCAACCTCGCGCTGGCTGGCAAAGCAAAACTTGGCTGGATCAACTGCCCGTCTTCTCCGCTGACCAATCAGGGAATGCAGCCATATATCAACAACGTTCCGGAAGCCGCGGCTTACGCCAGCCTGCAGGACAATCATTATTTCGGAATCGCGGGAGCTGTACCGATCGGCGGATTCACGGATTCCACAGTGGTCAACCCGTCAGTTTTCTGGGGTGGTGCCATGTCCAAACGCGGGATGATTCCAGAGAAGTCCAACGTCAAGATTTCCGGATGTACGGATGGTACTTCCAACACGATGCTGCTTGGTGAGATCAGCAACTTCCTCAAGGCGTCTGACGGTGTTCTCCGTGACAACCGCCCGGGTGCCGGACAACCATGGTTTGCTGGTTCATGGCCAAACACGGGTGCTGTCTTTGGCGCTGCGTGGGATGTTGGTCCTCATATGTCTGTAACCACAGTTCGCTACAGTCCGAACAAGAGGGCCACCATTACTTCTGGTGTGTGGGATCTTCAGGGCTGCGGTGGTGACAATCCTCCATTTGGCAACTACTGGAATCACCACAACACACCATTGTCGTCAGGTCATGCCGGTGGCGTCAATGTGCTGTTGACCGATGGCTCGGTACGTTTTATCAGTGACAGCATTGATCTCGGAACGCTGTCTTATATTTCCGTTCGCGATGATGGACAGACCGTTGGTGAGTTCTGACCTGAACTTCTGCTGACGTGAATCACCTGGCGGGGGTAGACGATCGCCCCCGCCAGGCTTCTCGTGCTTTATTTTTGTCTGTAACACCACTGAGCCGGGGCATCGGTAGTTTTCTCTCCTGCCTGAAATCGGGGCCGCCTCCAATGAAGAGATTCTTCACGAACCTTCGTCTGATCATTGTTTCCTTCGCCTGCAGTCTGTTCATGATCGTGGGCTGTAAGCAGGAAAAAGTTTATGTGATGGGCAAAGTGAGCGGTCAGATAATGCTCGATGGCAAGCCGCTGCAGGAAGGTTGTGTCGTCGTGTTCCACCCCGCTGGCGGAGACACCCTGCATGGAAGCAGCGTGATCGCAGAAGGCGGCAAATACAGGATTGCTCAGGGTACCGGGCAACTCGGTGTGCCGGTTGGGGAATACAAAGTCACGATTTCTCCGCCTCTCCTGTCGCCGGAAGTTCAGAAACAGAACGAAGAAAAGAATCAGGCCACGATCATGAAGGCTCTGGTGACGCGAAATGCCAGCAGAGTGATGAAAGACCTTGTTATTCTTCAGACGGACATCGTTCCACTGAAGTACCGTTCGCAGGGCAGCAGTCCACTGAAGGTGACGGTGAAGGAAGGTGACAACACCAGTGATTTCACGCTGGACCCTGAGCCGCCGAAGAAGAACTAAGAAAGCAGGCGAGGATTCAATCGCAGCGGTGATCGTCATCAGATATCCCTCTGCATCTGCCATTGAATGGGCTGGCGATTCGCTTTGAGGAATTCCCCTGAATTCTGGCTCGAATCAGATTCAGCGACCGTTGATCGCCCCGTGTGTCTGGTCAGAGTCGGCGACGTTTCGTGAATTCTGCCTCAGTGCTGACCTTTGCTGACGACTGGAATGCTGGCGCGGCCAGAACGAATCGCAATTGAACGGGATCCGGATGAAACCCATTTTTAGTGGGGAGCTCGGAGTGCGACGAATTCTGCGATGCCGTCGGCAGCAGAGTGCGCAGAGGCGAGGGCGGTCCCGTTGTCTGTTGTCGAATCCGATTTTCAGTTTCGGGAAGGGATGCCGAGTCAGCATACTGGTTAACGAGTTTTGAACATTTTTGGCAACAATTACTCGGCAAAGTACTGAATTGACTACTGACAAAGTCCAGAATCACGATTCCAGTGCCAGCTCTTCTGATCTACGATCTCCGCGGCAGTGAGTTTGCTGTTTTCGCGATCAATCCCGCGTGCTGAGAACGCTTTTCCCAGGGAGTATTCACCTCGATGATCAAGACCGTTCGCAGTATTCGCGAGCAGATCGTTGACGATCTTCGGTCAGATGTGTTGTGTTGCAGGATTCATCCAGGAGCTCGCCTTGCCGAGATGGATCTCGCAAAACGTTTCGGTGTGGGACGCGGTGCGATTCGAGAAGCACTCTCCCAGCTGGTCAGCGAAGGGCTGCTGATCGCCAAACCGAACTGCGGCGTGACAGTTGCATCACCACCGACCAATGAGGTTCGGGAGCTGATTATTCCGATTCGGCGAACTGTGGAGACTTATGCTCTGAAGTCTTATTTCAAGGATCTGAATTCCAGCGATTTTGATTTCTGGCGAGACATTCTGAAACAGATGGACGCGGCAGGTCGTCGGGATGATGTCAATGAACTCGTCGGGCTGGATCTCGCCTTCCATCGCTCCCTGGTGGCAAGAGCATCTCAGCCGGAGCTCCTGGGTATCTGGCAGTCCGTCGTGTCGCAGATTCGTGGTCACTTCGGTGAGAAAATCCGGAGGTACAGCGGCAGACTGGAAGTGATCATTGAGCCTCATCGGAGGCTTGTGGAGATCATTCAAAAGGGAAACTGCAAAGAGGCCGTGAGAGAACTCCGACGACATATCGCGTGATGCCGCTTCAGGCATCAGAACTCCAGCGAGAAAATCGATTCGGTGCGAGACAATGACGGAATGTCTTCACGGCGGATCGTCGGCTTCGTTCAGCAGAATGCTTCAATCAGATTTCAGTCAAAAGGTCATTCGATGATCACAGTGAGAATTCCTTTCGTCGCTCTTCGTCGATTTCGCTCCGTCGCGGTTGTCCTGTCGCTGACTGCAGTCCTGATCGGAAATTGTCACGCCGATGGAAACTACGTCGTCGAAGAAAATCTTATCTACGGCAGGGTGAACAACGTTGATCTGAAGCTGGACCTGGCCAGACCGAAGGAAGGAAACGGGCCTTTCCCGGCCATTGTTTTCATTCACGGAGGTGCCTGGGCCGGGGGCGAACGGAAGTCCTATCGATCGCTGATTCAGCGGGCTGCGGATAAAGGCTATGTCGCTGTTCAGATCAGCTATCGCCTGACGGAGCCTGATCCGGTGACTCATGTCGCCAAGGTCCCTTTTCCTGCTCAGATTCATGACTGCAAGTGTGCCGTTCGCTGGCTGCGATCAGTGGCTGACACGTATCAGATCAACAAGAATCGGATTGGTGTGACGGGTGGTTCCGCCGGTGGGCATCTCAGCCTTCTTGTCGGACTGGTCGATGATGCCGCCGGTCTGGAAGGCGATGGCGGGCACTCGGAGTTTTCCAGTGATGTCAACGCCGTGGTGAATTACTGTGGTCCGACTGATCTGGCTCGTGAATTCAAAGACGTGGAGGTTGTGCAGCCGTTTCTGATTGCTCTTTGTGGTGGTAAACCGGAAGAGGCCGCTGAATCTTACCGTCGAGCCAGTCCCGTTTCCTGGCTGTCTCCCGATGATCCGCCAGTACTGACACTCCATGGTGACCAGGACGATATCGTTCCTGTATCTCAGGCTCGATTGCTTGATGATGCCATGAAGAAAGCCGGACTATCTCACGAACTGATCGTTCTCGAGGGGCAGGGCCACGCCTTCATGGGTGAGTCCGGCAAACGCGCTGAAGCAGCGCTTTGGGCATTCTTCGAAAAGCATCTGAAAGATGAGGCGAAACCCTGATTGCTCCAGGTGCTGCAGGGAAAATGCTCCGAGACGGACGCCGGTCCTGGCTTGGAATCCACCTTTAAGAAATCTCACGATTTCGAGAAGAATTCGGAGATCCTTATCTCCAGCAGGAGCGTTGAGGGTGACACTTATGGGAACCGGTGTTTTTCCCATCGGAGGCTGAATGAATGCTTATCCCGATCAGCACTGCTGAGGGACGCTGGTGGCAGGCCTTCATTCTTGCACTCTGGGGGGTGATTGTCGTCGGCACGATCGACAACCTTCTGCGCCCCGTTCTGGTGGGACGACGCCTGCAGCTGCCAACGGTGCTGGCCTTTATTTCTGTGGTCGGCGGAATCGCAGTCTTCGGGTCATCCGGTCTGATTCTTGGGCCCGTCGCGTTAACAGTGACGATGGTGCTCCTTGAGATCTGGCCTCACCGAATACTGGTAAAGGATCTCCCATCGATGGACAGCAATGCGATCGATCGCTTCGTGAATGAAGGCGGACCTCCCGCAGCAATCTTCGACAGTTCAGGAAACAATTGAGCATACCTGCTGAAAGATCGCCGGGATCGAATTCAGACCAGGCTCACGTTCCCTGTCAGTAACGGCCCGGCGGAAGGTTTCAACAGCAGAATCCCGTCCGTTAAGTCCGCCGCCAGAGCATTTCGTGTCTTCCGGAAGTATTGAATTTGAGTTCTCTTCTTCTGCGGAAATCTCAGCCTCAAACCTCAGAAGCTGTAGCCAAGAAATGCCGGGAAGAACCCGGAGACTCAAAAGTCATTCTCGGTTTCTCCACCCGCTCGCGTACCCAGAGCCCTGAAGACGTAAGCGGATATGTTTTCTGAAACGAGTCTTACCGAACCGTCGCCGAGAATGGCGTTCACCCCGCCAGAATGGTAACTCCTCGCATAGAGAACTCGAACATTCCCTTCGGAGGTTTCGTTGCAGGGAGCCATCACATTTGGCACGCAGGAGTCAAACTCGTCCGGAATAAGGGTGTTTGGGGCAACCCTGGTACTAAACAGCACACCACCGCGGTGAGCATTGTAGTAGCGTCCTCGAGTGTCGCGTCCGCCATTACTCACTGCTGTGGCATTCCAGTCTCGATTGATGATTAATTCCGAACCCATTACAGTGTTTGTGAGACCGTCGGTAATATCAGAGAACGCGGTGCTCGAAAGCGCGTAAAACATTCCGTTCAGGTCGTGTCCCGATCCGGTACTGTCAATCTTGTGATGGTCAGACACTCCGAATTCCGTTGATCCGGAGCACATCACAACGTTTCCATGAAACCCCTGAGAATCCTCCGGGACTGTGCCTTTCTGCGTCACATTCTTAGGGTTCGCAGGATCCGCAGGACACATGAGGGAAGGGATGATCGTCCAGATAGGTACACCGAACTTAATTCCCCAGGTTTGAGCCTGGGTATTGCTGTCGAGAGGAAGTTGCGAATATAGTGACTGCTGATCGAGATGAGGAAGAATACGCTGCATCCAGCAACTCCGTGCGGGGCCCTTGACTCCATAGGAACCATCCGGCTGCAGAACATCGTCAATGTCAGATCCCAGATAATTGAACATTCCCGGTGGCAGAACTCGATGAACGTCATGATAGTTGTGCATGGCGAGCCCTGTCTGGCGCATGTTGTTTTTGCAGTGAGTCATTCTTGCTGCGGCTCTTGATTGCTGAATCGCCGGCAGTAGCAAAGAGAGTAAAACGCCGATTACTGCAAATACAGCCAGCAACTCAACTAATGTGAACCCTCTTCGGACACGACAGTGACGCGGTTGTGTCTTCATGGATTATCCCCTCACTTCGTTCGAAGCTTTTCGTGCGCCACGCAGCTCAGAAGGCAACACTGCAGCATAGAACGATACTCTCCAGAATCAACCATGGCAATGTCTGGTCATTATCAATACCAGCAATCCGAAGTGTACCATTATCGGCGTTTGACTCATTGTCGGTGTTTTGGCTGCTGGCTCGAGCATCCTGAGTTTCATCACCAGACATGAGTCCGATCGTGGCGTTGAAAGGATTGAGGTTTGAATGTCGAGTTCAGACAGAGAACAGAATGTTCATTGGTACTACAGCATTGACGGCAGAGAAGCAGGCCCTGCTATCATCAGCCGCTTGCGACAAATGGCACGTGAAGGCTCTCTGACTTCTGAGGATCTGGTCAGAAGAGGAATGACAGGGGAATGGGTTCGTGCCGGGACCGTGAGTGAGATTAACGCTCATGCTCCTGTCGCGAAGGTTGAGGTCCCGACCGAACTGGATCCGAACATCATTCCGGTTCAGCGATTCAGCCGACTGCAGGATATGCAGCTTTCGTTGCGATATGCGATCTCCAGTGCATTTGGGAGCTTCGTTGAGCGGCTGAGCCTGGTTCGCACTCTGGCGGGATACGCAGTGCTTGTGACGGCTCTGGCTTATCTGGTTCTGACGATAACCGAGTGGAGGATCTTTAGTCGCCCGGAACAGGTTGACCCGATGACTGTTTATCAGACTTTGTGGACTGAGCTTCAGACCCACCGGAAGAACAAAGTGGATGAGGCCGTGTGGAGAGAATTCTCCGAACGCGGTCGGAAAGAGCTTGACC
>JBKDKA010000144.1:0-41703 GCA_046345315.1 Planctomyces sp. | reverse complement strand
GCACTGGCATAGCCAGTGGCACACATTAATGGATCGTTGACAGAGCACTATGGTCATCCGCAGAAACATCTCTCAGAATACGTCCGCCGGGTCGGCAGTACGTACCTTACGAATCGCAATCATCGCTGACAGTCCGCACATCAGGACTGTCAGCCCAAACACGGTGATCGCACGCTCGAATGTCATGGCGAACTGCATCTGAATTGCTCGTGTCGCGATTCGGTAAACACCCAGCGCCAGCACAAACCCGGGAAAATATCCGAGCAGCGACAGGATCATCGACTGACTGAGCACCACGAACAGCAGATACCGATCACTGAACCCCATGGCCTTCAGAGTTGCGTACTGGGGAATATGATTGGTCACCTCGGTGTAGAGAATCTGATAGACAACGACAAATCCGATGAAGAAACCGATGGCTGCTCCCATGCCGAAGATGAAATCGATGGGAGCATTCTCGCGAATGAAGGCAATCTCCTGATTGATCAGCTCGTCGCGCAGCAGAATCTTGGCTTCTCCTCCCAGCAGTGCTGAGAGGCTGTCTCGAACGGCTTCCGGAGAATTTCCCGGCTTGAGTCGAATCAGACCCAGATCGACACCGGCTGGCGGTCGGTCCGGAAACAACCGCAGAAAGTTCGCGTGCGACATGTACAGATTGCCGTCGGTGTTGATCGAAATTCCCACATTGATCGAATCAATGATCCGAACTTTTCGCAGGTTGACCTCCACGTCCAGCGTTCCAAGCTCGTTCAGGTACTTCAGAACAGGGCCGTAGTTCTTGCGGCTCAGCCCGTCAAAAAGAATTCGGTCGGGCTGCCGCAGCGGTTCTTCGAATCGCTTGATCCCGGGAAGATCCATCATCGGTTCGCGAACGTCGATCCCGTAAACGCTGACTGGGAATTCCAGCTTATCCCACGGGTTTCGAAAACGTCCCTGCCCCATGTACATCTCGACGATTTCGTCCACCGCTTCCGACGCTCCAAGCCGATACAGAAGACGCCGAGGAAAATTCGCCGAGGCAAAGATTGTCTTCGTTCGCGGACTGACAACGACAAGATCGGCTGTAATGCGACGAGCAATTGCGACGCTGTTATCAAGAGCTCCCTGACGAATCCCGAGCTGTACCAGCATGAGCATCACGGCGACGACAACGCCAGCCGCAGCGACAGCCAGTTTTACTTTGTGGTAACTGAGCTGGTACCACGCGAGAGCCACACTGGAAGACACAGATCGTCTCCTCAGTGAATCGCTGTCTGCGAGGATGAGAACGAAGGTGAGTTCGAATCAGCAGCTCCAGCGTCATCCAGCTGGATGTGAATTTCCACGCGAGCGTTGGAAAGGCGAGCAACTCGTTCCATGAACTGATCATCCAGTCTCACACGAACTTCCACGACTCGCGCATCCGTATCGCTGACCGGATCGTTCGTGAGCACAACCTTGCGAGCCACCTGATTACCGATTTCCGAGACAACCCCAGTCATTCGGTCTCCTGAAGCGTCAAAAATCACATCGGCGGTCATCTTCAGACGCAGGAGGGTCACGTCCGCTTCAAAGACCTCAGCCACCGCTTCCATGCGACTGACGTCACCAAGCTCCATAATGCCTTTCTCGGAGATTTTCTCTCCCGGTCGAGAGACGATCCTCAGGATCCTCCCTGCCGAAGGAGCCCGCAGCTCCGAAGCGTCCAGCTCCGCGCGGGCTCTGTCGGCTGCCGCCTGAGCAGCCTGCACATCCATTCTCGCGACGTGAACGTCGACGTCTCGAATCTCCTGCAACGCTGAAAGCACCCCCTGACTGCGCTGCTGCTCGAGCTGCAGACGGTCATACTCCCACTGTTTTTCGTCGGATTGTTCTCGAGCGATGGCCTTCCGTTCGAGAAGGTCTCGAGCCCGCGTCAACTCCCTTTCCGCGACGCGAGACTGTTCCTGAATCAGCCGAACGGCGGCTTTCTGAGCTTCAATTTCTCCGATCTTTGCGCCGGCTTCGATCTGTTTCAGACGTGCCTGGGCAGCATCGCGGCGAGCATCCGCCTCACGACAGGCGGCTACGCGGCGCGAATGATTGTCGAGCACGGCAAGGACGTCGCCTTCACGAACATCATCGCCCTCGTTGACGAGCAGCTTCTCGACGGTGGCTCCTTCATTTCCTGATCGAGCAGAAAGCTGAAGGACGGTGCCCGCCGGTTCCAGACGCCCGAGAGCATGGACGTGCGTGCGCTGCTCAAGATCCACCGACGGAATCAGCACGTCACGCCCGGAAGTTTGAGAAACGGTTCGATTCCTCCAGATCAGGCCACCGATCGCAGTCAGCGAAATCACGCTGATCGCAATCACCGTCCCCCGAGAAATCTTCCCGAGACGTCTGCGCTGGCGACACTGAGTTTCTGAACCTCTGCCGGACAATGATTTACTCCCGGTCACAATCCGGCTCTGTTAAGAAAAGGCTGCGTCATCAGAATCTTTTCAACTGGACAGCGCCATGTTCGCAGCCATCATTAACCCGAAGCGCCAGCGAGGAAACGATTTCCATCAAAATCCTCGCTGGCGCTTCGGGTTTGTCTTTTCCAGTTGTTCCACGAGACCTGACGCTGTCCTGGTGCTCGATCCGACTTTTCTAACGCAAGAATAACAGAATTCGTGCTCACAGCAAAAAAACATTGCCGAACATCGCAGGTTCGGCCACGGTTTGCAGCAACGGCACCGAATAGGATGTTCTGAAATTCAGGTATTCCGAATTGACACGAGCGAAAACGAGTGTTGACTCTGTGAGTTTTGACGTGCCGGAGCCTGAAAACACGTCGTTTCTTAATCGCAGGGCATCATTCGGAGAGTGACGACTGGTTTCGTCGCAGGTGTGAGATTCCAGTCATTTTTCGGCGACGTAGAGCGACGCGGCTTCATCGGCGGTAATGGCACGGTCGAAGACGACGATTTCATCCAGTCGCCCCTCCCATCCCGAGTCTGAGTCACTGCGACCGCCGAAGAACATCTGGCTGATGTGGTCATGGTTCTGTTCGCTTACGTTCGATCGGATTTCAGGCTCTTTTCGTCCGTTGAGATAAATCCGCACTTCGGAAGCGTCCCGAACCAGGACAACGTGATTCCAGGTCCACCGCGGAATCTCAGTGGTTCCGGACATCATTTTCCCCTTGTCGCCTTTCATGAAGACAAGTCGACCAGGCAGCTCACTTCCGCCAAGAACTCCGAGGTGCTCCCCCTGAGAGCTGATCGCAAAATCATGATCTCGCGAAAACATCCAGCCAGCGATCGGGCGTGCGTCCACCGGCATGCCATTCCAGACCCAGAGTGAAACCGAGTATGAATCTTTCAGCTGAGGCATCCGACACCGCATGCGTCCTCCGACGAAATGTGCGCATCGGTTGACCTCCTCGGCATCACAGAACTTCTGCGAGTGCGGTCCGTCGAGAAAAAAAACGACTCCGGGCTCATAGACAGCTTCCGATTCATTGCCGCTGGAGTCGGCAGCATGCGGCCCCGAAAACTCATCCATGCGCCACCAGCCCAGTGGTCGCAATGAACGAATCGTCTCTGCAGCAGGCCCCACTGACTGCTGGTACTTTCGCCGTCCATTTCCGCAGACATTCTCCAGCATCTGCAGAAGCTCTGCGGTGATTCTTGGTTCCGCGGTAACTTCCAGTCCGGCCGAGCGCGCAGGCCAGGTGTTGTAACCTCCCAGTAAGTGCTGTTCCGTAGGAGGGATATAGCCGTCGCCACCGTTGGCAAGTTCAATTACCATCGTCTTATTCAACGGACTCTGATGCTTCAGCTTCAGGCCTGTCAGGGCGTACGTTTCATTCGGTGTTGTTGCGATGGCAATCTCACCGATTCGAATGGCCTGAACGACGATCTCCGTGGACTGCAGTTCGTGCAGAATCACCTGCTCGCGAGCGTAAACTTCCTGAGTTGTCTCCGGCAGGCGATCTCCCAACTCTGCAACAATCCGTTTCGCCCATTCGAGACGCTGTTGATCCGGAACACGATACTTCATCGGAAGGCGACGCTCTTCCATGGAGAGCTCACCGGAGCTCGCAAGGTCCGCAGACGCAAACGCCATCGCCTTCCAGGCGTCTTTGGCGATTCCCAGGAGTCCCTTTGTGTACTCTTCAATGGTCGTTGTCTGAAGCGGGGCTGTCACAGGAACTTTATAGTCACGCCTCCAGATGTCTCCGCTGCATCCGTGCGAAATGATCGCAACAAATGGAGGTGACTGTTTTCCGCCGTCTCCATCCTTACTGACTGCGGAATTCGAATCTGCTGGTTCTCTGATGTGTGCCTCGAAACCGTCGCAGAACAATCCGAAATAATCCGGATGCAGGGCTTCAGCACTGAAGTAATGCATCGAAAAATTTGCCAGAACCGCAATGGGCCTTCCGGAAGGAGTACGGAAGCCAATGAGTGACAGGTCAGGGTCTTCAGGCCCCGATTCACCCGTGACGACCTGCAGGTCAGCTCCTGCATGCATGTTGGCACGCAACGTGCGATTGCCGAATGGATCCTCGCCGATTCGATCGGGACGAATAATCCACCGCCGCAGCGCCGTGTAGTCGGCAGCATTTCGCACGCTCCACCCGGCTTCCGCGGGCTCCAGATTCTTTTCAGCCAGGGCGATCACTTCTGCCAATCGTTCCCGCAGAAACACGACATAGTCAGTGTCCATCTCTGTTCCGAGGCACGCCATGGATGATGGTGCCGAATGAGTATGTGTTGCGGAGATCATCATCCGTTCGGGACGAATCTTCGTGCGTTTCGCAGCCAGATGTTTGGCATCATCCAGCACGGCCTTTCCGATCATGCAGCTGTCGACAACCACCAGAGCAATTCGTTCCTGGTCGTTATCCAGCACAATGGCTCGCGCGTGAAGCTTTGCGACCACTTTGTCTACGGTTCGACTGACCATCCCCCCGTTGACCAGAACCGGCAGACGCTGTGGAGTAATGTCAATCACAGCGGCGCCTGCCTTCAAAGCAGATGCAGCCTCGGTCACTTGTGTCATTACTCCGGTCATCAGCAAAGTTACAATAACGGCAATTCTCATCGTTCATGATCTCCTCAGGGACAAGTGTGCTGTCGAGCCCGCAGCTGGAGAGCGCCATGTCCTGAAATGCAATGTCGGTCTCCAGGAGGCCCATTCCGAGCGATTCACGGAAGGCCCACCGATGGTCTAAAGCGGCTCAGCAGGAGCTTCGCCCTCCCGAATCACAAGTTGAAACCGAGAACCGTCTGATTCAGGGATTTGTTGCCGATGCAGATGACGGGGAAGTCTCAGGTGTCTCAATGCACCATAGCTGCGTTCGCGTTCGCAGGAAAATCTGACCGTCGGCGATGGCAGGCGTGCCGATGCAGGGTTCCCCCATATCGTTGACGGCAAGCTCTTCGCCGGAATCATCATTTCGCACTACGACGATCTTTCCGTTCTCCGCAGCGATGTAGATCTTTCCGTCACCAAGAACCGGCGACGCAAGAATGCTTCCGGGATCACCCTTCAGTCGCCGAGGTTTTCCAACGGCTGTTCCCTTTTCGGTTTCATAGCTGGTCAGAATTCCGTTTCCTTTAACCAGCAGCATCTTTCCCTCCGCGACCAATGGAGAGATCAGGTGATCCGGGGCTTTTGATTTGTGTTTCCAGAGCACGTGCGTCGCTGAGACATCGCCTTCACCGCCACCTCGCACAGCCTGAATCGATGCTTCCTTGATCAGCTCTGCGTCCCATTTTTTCCAGTCCTTCTCCTCGCCACCTCGAGCACGAGTTTCGGCATCAAGGAGTCCTGCCTTGTTCCTTGGATCAAGAAATGCATTGTCGATCTCTTCGCCTTCGAGCACCCCGTCGCCGTTGGCATCGCCTCGTTCAAACTTCTTCCAGAACGCGTCCGGGATTTTTGACTGCTGGTCTTTGCGGCTGGCAAGAATCTCTGCTTTGGTGATCTTCCCATCGCCGTCCGAATCAGCAGTCGCTCGCCACTGATAAGACATTCCATACCCTTCCACCGACACGTAAATGGTCCCGTTCACCGATGCCGGTGTCGTCTTGATGTTGCGGCAGAACACGTCAGCCCTCCATTTTCGGCGACCGGTTTCCGGCTCGTAGCCGATGAGTTTTCCGGTCCCTGCGACGACGATCTCACCGCCACTGGCTGTCTCCGAAACAATCGGATGTGAATAGCTCACCGCCATATCGCTGCGATCATCCATCCACAACAGTTCGCCTGTGACCTTGTTCAACGCGTAAAGCGCTGGAGTCAGATCATCATCCTGCACGAAAAGAAGTTTGTTGTCGCAGAGAACCGGCGACATCCCAGGTCCCCAGTCAAAGATAAAGAACGGCTCCGGAACCGAGTACTGCCAGACCTGATGTCCGTCTGTCGCGTCCAGTGCAACCAGGCCGATTCGAGTGAAGTAAACATAGACTCGCTCCGCGTCAGCCGCAGGCGTCGCCGAAGCGTAACTGTTCACAGCGTGAATCGGAGGCAGCGGTTCCGGGCCCGCACTGAACGACTTCTGCCAGAGTTTCTTGCCGGACTGCTGATCAAAACACATCACGACGAACTGCGTCAGATCCTTGAACTCCGGTTTCTCCAGAGTGACACCATCGGGTGTCGTCATCGCTGTGCAGTAGACTCGACCAGCACAGACGCACGGGGAACTGATTCCGTCTCCCACGACAGCAGACCAGCGAACATTCTCCGTCGGCGAGAACTTTTCCGGCAGCTTTTTCGTTGAGCTCGAAACACCACCGCAGTTGGCACCACGCCATTGAGGCCAGTCTTCTGCATTCACTGCGAGGCTGCACATGATCGTCGCGAGGATGATCAGCGAGACAACAAATGAAGATCGAGCTCTTCGAAATGTTCCATGCTGAGCTGTGGCACGGAGTGTCTGCGGAAACTCCCCATCACGAGGCAGGTCTGATTCTTCAGAACTGAAACCAATCAACAAGGTCAGAGCAGGATGCATCATATCCACAACCCTTCACTGCAGTGTTTCGTATCGCCCCGGCGAACATCATCACAAATTCTGTCGGCACGGTACTCAGTGCACCTGCGATGGTCAACGAACTCCGGCCAGCTAAAGGCCTGCAGGAAGAGCAGCCGGATCTGCAAGTTCCGGAATCATTGGGCGTGGAGCCTTCGAGTTCTTCGGAACGAGTCGCACCGCCCGGACATCCATCACAGCACCGGAGATCTTTCTCAGGGGAACGATTCGCAGAGTCTGCTCAGCGTCCGGCTTCAGGCTCACACTGCCGACAGTCCGCCAGATGAAATTCTGAAAGTGCCCGGTTTCACGGACATCAAATTCCGCAGCCGACTGATCGTTCAGGACAACACTGACCTTGCTTCCTCCATGCCCTTTGCCGCATCCCTGCAGTACGTCAATCTCAAAGGTGGTCGCATCAGTGGTTGCATCACTCGTGGAAAACTTCCATTCCACCGTGTCAGCTTCCATGCTCCAGTAACCAATCGTATTCTTGTGTGGCTGAGGTTCGTATCGCAGGTTCTTGCCTCGCGTGACACCATGGCTCGCCGGCAGAGTAATCACGCCGTCATCATCCGGCTTTTCGACGGGCGGAGTCGTCATCAACGTCACCGGCCCATCAAGTTCGATGACAAGCAAACCGCCGCTGTCGCTCGTTCGCTCCGGCAACGTGATAATCCACGTTTCAATTTCTGGTTTCAGGGCCATGTCTTTCGACGCCATGGACAACCAGTGAATTGCGCGAACAGAATTGCCGAGCCTCGGAACTCGAAGTTCATTCTTTTCAGGCAGCGACCGGAATCGAAAGTACAGTTTGCTCTCTGAAGTACGTACTTCCATCTCGGGCTGGCTGAGTTCCGGGACGAGCATAGCATCCGCAGGAAAGCCAGCAGTCTTCGAATCATTTGCTTTCTGCGCTGCCTCTGCGAAAGCTGACGCTTCACTGCCAGCCCAGACAACGCCGATGAGAACGCTCAGGCAGATGCGGATAAGAGCGGCTGCTGCCATTCGTGAGCAGCAAGCGGACCAGCGGCGCTGCGTTGTCTGGAAATGCCTGTTTTTGGGTTCCGCCAACATCATAGATCCTCGCTTGGTCGTTCTGGTTTTCTGATGACAGCCGGCGTCTGATGGTTCTCTCGGTACAGAACTGTGTTACCGAGGCCATTGTCCGTCCGGCATGGCCTGGAGAGTCAGCTTCGACGGATCCGCAACGACGTGCCGAACTTTCCTGCGCTGCCATGTATAGGTGAAGTGAACCAGACCGTCCGCCGTCTGAATGACTGCCGGATAGCTGTATTCTCCAGGATCCTTCTCCAGCACGAGTGCAGCTTTCCAGTTGACGGCATCCTCGGAAACAGCCACGTTCAGTGGTGATCGTCCTTTTCCGGTGTGGTTGTAGATGATGATGTGACGACCATCCTTCAGTGTGACGGCATCAGTACCTGAGTTGGGATTGGGAAGAGAGCTGAGTGTCATTTCTCCCCATGTAGCACCTAGATCCGTTGATTCGATTCGGAAAACCTTTTGCTGACGAGAGCGCCCCATGGCCACAAGACGACTTCCTCCGGCAAAGAGTATAGAGGGCTGTATTGCACCGATCATCTGACCATCGTTCACAGGGCCAATTCGTTTCCAGGTTGCACCCAGATCCGAAGTCACTTCAAAATGGACTCGCCATCCATCGTTCTCCGTGCTTGACCCACACAGGATATCACCATTGGGCAGCTGAACCGGTTTGTTTTTGACAGGTCCATCGATCTGTTCCGGAAGTCTGACGGGGCTCGACCACGTGGCACCGCCGTCAGTGCTGGTCATGAGCATGCCCCACCAGGTGCGTGGATCCGGCCCGACCTTATAAAAGAGCATGAGCGGACCGGAGGTTGGCTGAAAAAGTACTGGGTTCCAGCAGGGATGCCGGTGCACTGACCCATCAGGCTTCTGGTACTGAATTCCATTCGCAACTTCGACGGGATCCGTCCACTTTCCGGTAATGTGCCGGGAAACCCAGATACCGACATCGAGATTCTTCTCATGAGTCCCGCCGAACCACGCCGCCACCAGTCCGCTGGATGATTCAGCGATGGTCGAGGCATGGCACTGTGGAAACGGAGCTGTTTCGTAGATGAATTCTGATGTCACCACACCTGTGTCAGCAGCGTGGAGTGTGGATAACAGAACCGCCGCCATGGTTGTCGCTATCAGCGACCTGACTGACCGCAAAACACCAACATCAAAAAATCGCATGAAACGAGCTCTTCTTACTGAGGCAATTCACTGAAGCGATAAACGTACTCTGCGTCAGACTATCCCGGGGGCCACGTGAGGTTTCGACCGCCGAGGATATGAATATGGAGGTGATGAACCGTCTGTCCCCCGTCATCACCTGTGTTGATTACGGTGCGATAACCTCCCGTGAGTCCCAACAGTGACGCGATCTGTGGCACCGTCATGAGCAGATGTCCGCACAGTTCCTGATCCTCGGCAGTCAGCTGATTGAGCGACGCAACGGGCTTCTTCGGGATCAGCAGAACATGAACGGGAGCCTGAGGATTGATGTCGCGAAACGCAAGGCAGACGTCGTCTTCGTACACAATGTCAGCTGGTATTTCTTTGCTGATGATTCGACTGAAAATGGTCATGCTGAAAGCACCGTAGCAACTGTTGTCATGAAAAATGGTTTGTCCAGAGGGCCGGATAATACATCAGGGCCACTTCTCCGCGAATTCAGAAGACGTTTCAGAAGCGAGATTCAGCTGAATTCGTTCGGGATGATTGCTCCTGAAAGTTCCAGCCTCACAGATCCGACTGATTCCCGATCATGGAACAATCGACGGATGGCGACGGGGAGCTTAAGATACGCCCAGGGAGATGCATTTGTCGCGTCATTCACGCCGTCGTTGATGTCATACGTCATCGATGTGTCGTTGTTTGATGCGGTCGTTGAGTCAATGATCCGGAGTTCAATGCTGAGAGCACCAGACAACCCGGGATCGTTGCTTCAATACGAGATGACAGACGCCCGCGAGATTCAGCTGAACGTCAGATTCAATCAGATTGCAGGGAAGAACATTCTTGAGCGCCGAAGGTTCCATGGGTTCAGTCAGCCTGACAGAGATGGCTCGCACGAGCGGCGAATGGCTGCGTGGTGACGGGCCGGATTCTGATATTGTGATTTCCAGCCGAGTCCGGCTGGCACGAAACATTTCCGGGTTTCCATTCATGACACGGATGTCCGCCGACGCGCGGGCGCAGGTTGTTCAGACGATTCGAAAGCTCGTCCGAGCAACTCCTGAAGGTCAGCGGATGCACTTTCTGGACGTGGAACTGATGTCAGGACTGGACTGTCAGCTGCTGATGGAACGTCAGCTGATCAGCCGCGAACTCGCAAAAAGTGACGGACCTCGCGGTGTGATCATCTCTTCGAGTGAGCGTCACAGCGTCATGATCAATGAAGAAGATCATCTGCGTCTGCAGGTGCTTCACAGCGGTCTGGCTCTGGAAGAATGCTGGCGCGAATGCGATCTGCTCGACAATCAGATTGCAGCGGGTGTTCCCTTCGCGTTTCATGAGCAGTTCGGATATCTCACCGCCTGCCCGACGAATGTGGGCACGGGAATTCGCGTGAGTGTCATGCTGCACCTTCCGGCACTTCGAAGTACGCGAGAAATCCAGAAGGTAAATCAGGCTGCACAGAAGATTAACCTGGCCGTTCGGGGACTTTACGGCGAGGGCAGTCAGGCTATGGGCGATTTCTATCAGATTTCCAATCAGGTCACCCTCGGAAAAAGTGAACCGCAGCTGATCAGTGACGTTCTTGAGGTTGTCAATCACATCGTTGTCTGGGAGCGTCGTGTTCGTGATCTGATGGTGAAGGACAAGAAAGGCGAACTGCACGATCAGGTTGCTCGAGCTTTTGGGGTCCTGAAAAGTGCTCGTTCCATCAGCTCTGAAGAGACAATGCACCTGCTTTCCAGCGTTCGCATGGGAGTTCGTCTGGGTTTGATCGAGAACCTTTCGACGGAACTCCTGAATGATCTGTTTCTTCATACTCAGCCAGCACACCTGCAGAAAATCCAGGGTGAAAATCTGGAATCGTCGGAACGGAATCTGGCTCGAGCCGGCTACCTGCGTCAACGTCTTGAAAACACCTCCATGAACTGAGATTCAGGCGTTTTCCGCTGATTTCCCTGTGTCAGGCAGGATTACGGTGCCGAGTACGAGTTCCTGACGACTACCCGGTTCTGTCCAGGAAAAAGATTGCATCCGACCGCTGGCTTGGCACAAGATGTGACCGGGTGACGAGATGCTGAACAGAGGTTCTGACATCAACCGCGGTGAGAGAACCGTTGGATTGTGGTATTCTGTTCGTCATGTTGTCGCTCCGTGGATCGGTATGACCGTTCTCTCCGCCTGGCGTGATCTGCAGACGGCGGTACTGACATCACCACTTCGCGACAACCGAGATTTTTTCATTCTCTGCCGTATCTCGACGAGGGCGTAATCACCCATGCTGAAGCGTTCACCCGGCCAGTCATATTCGCTGTTTTTTCAGATGAAGCAGTGGATTCAGTCCGTTTCCATGTCTGGTCATCGTCCGGGCCGACGGAGTTCGACTGATCGTCGCACGTCAGTATCGCGCGGATCTCTGTCGGAAGCGCTTGAGTGTCGCCAGATGCTTTCCGCGACCAGCAACTCGTCAACGCCGCTCGTGACTCAGACAATCCAGTGGCAGGGCGCCAATCATGTTGTTGAAGCCGGCAGCTGGATCGTTGGCCTGGCACCTTCTCAGCGATCAGCTGCGGAGATTGCCTCCAGTGTTTCGTCAACGCTGTCAGCAAGCAGCAGTCTTCCCGGGGTGCAGCTGGATCACGTGCTGCTTGGAAATCGAAGTGTGGAAGTGATCGCCCCAAGTTCCCTGACCTACGAGCAGCTGCTGCCAGCGGTGAGCAGTATCCCGGGATTCTCGTTTCTTGAACCGAACTTCATTCTGACCACACAAGCAGTCCCCAATGACCCGTCTTTTTCTCAGCTCTACGGACTGAATAACACGGGGCAGACAGGTGGTACAGATGATGCCGACATCGACGCAGTCGAGGCATGGGATATCACCACCGGAACCTCCTCTGTGGTCGTGGGTGTCATCGACTCAGGTGTGGATTACAACCATCCGGATCTGGTTGACAACATCTGGGTCAATCCCGGTGAAATCCCGGGAAACTCCATTGATGACGACGCCAACGGTTTCGTTGACGACATCCATGGGTGGGACTTTGCGAACGATGACAACAATCCGATGGATGATGACGATCACGGGACTCATGTTGCCGGTACGATCGGTGCTCGAGGCAACAATAACGTCGGAATCACTGGTGTCTCCCAGACCGTTTCGATCATGGCCATTAAGTTCCTCGGAGTCAATGGTGGCACGACCTCCGATGCCATCGAAGCCGTGAACTATGCGACAATGATGCGAAACCGTGGAGTCAACATTCGACTGACCAACAACAGCTGGGGTGGTGGCGGGTACTCCCAGGCACTCTACAACGCGATCGAAGCTCATGGAAATGCGGGAATCATGTTCGTGGCTGCTGCAGGAAACAGCGGTCTGAACAACGAAATATTTCACAGTTACCCGTCCGACTACGATCTGGACAATATCATTTCCGTCGCGGCAACAAACAGCAATGATCAGCTCGCCGGGTTCTCGAACTACGGCACCGTATCGGTAGACCTCGCTGCGCCGGGTGTCGGCATTCTGAGCACCACTCCGAATAACACTTACTCGTTCCTGAACGGAACGTCGATGGCGGCGCCCCACGTTGCCGGCGTTGCCGCTCTGGCATTCGGTTATGCTCCGGGAGCAACCGTCGAGCAGGTCAGATCGGCGATTCTCAGCACCGTGGACAAGAAGCAGAACCTCTCAAATCGTGTGGTGACCGGAGGACGGCTCAACGCCAACAATACACTGCTGTCGTTCAAGGAAGCCACATTGTCGATCGATACAAGCACTGTTGCCGAGAATGCCGGCAATTCTGCTGTCAGACTGACGCTTCGAAAACAGGCGTGGGCTCTGAATCAGCCGCTGACACTGACTCTTTCCTTCAACAACGGTTCTGCGGTTTCAATTCCGTCATTCAACGGGGCTCTTTCCGGCGACATCACAATTCCTGCTGATGCTACGGAGACCACGGTTGATGTCGATATTCTCGATGACACACTTCTGGACGGAACTCAGGAAGTTGTTTTCGATCTGAAGTACCTCGCCAAGGCTCAGAATACAGCGCTGCTTTCAGTCACCGATTTCGAAACGCTGACAGCATCGTTCGGAGCTCTCACGGTTGTTGAAAACGCCTGTTCAGCGGCGACAACGATGACGATCACCCGCAGCAACACGGATGTTGCAGGTTCGGCTCTCACCGTCACACTGACAGTCGACGATCCGTCCGAAATTGCAGTTCCTGCGACAATTGTGATCCCGGCAGGACAGCAGTCGGTCACTTTTCCGATCGACGCGATTGATGACAGTCTGCTCGATGGAACACAGACTGTGACTGTCTCCGCTTCCGCTTCCGGCTATCAGTCAGGCTCCGGCAGTCTGGACGTTCTGGATTTTGAGGGGCTGTCTCTGACAGTTCAGCAGAATCCTGTCGCGGAAAACGCTGGTGTCATCAGTGGAGCCGTAACGATCACGCGTTCCAGCGTTTCCGGACCATATGATTTTACTCAGTACACAGAAATCGCCGGACGGGATGCTGCGGGTAATCCGCTGAACGGCGATGACGTCACACTGACGATTCTCGATCTGGATACTGTCATTTCCACAGTGGATGTTCCATCTCAGATCTCCGTCGTATCAGACATCGACGTGACACTCAGTCTTCAGCACTCATTCATCGGCGATCTGGACGTGTTTCTCGTCAGCCCGAATGGTATTCGTGTCGAGCTGTTCACGGATCTGGTGACGAGTCAGTCGCAGATGGCCCAGACGGTGCTTGATGGCGACTCCCCCGATCCGCTGATCAGTGCCGTTGCCCCGTTTTTCACAGGAATTTTCAGGCCGGAAGGCGATCTCAGTCAGTTTGACGGAATTGATCCTGTCGGAACGTGGACACTGGAGATCACCGACGACAGCGGCGGAGACTTCGGCATTCTGAACTCATGGAGTCTGGGTCTGACCACCGCCGGCCTCGCTCCCATCACTGTGACACTCTCGAGTTCTGATACCAGCGAGCTGACTGTTCCTGCAACACTGACGATTCCTGCGAATCAGGCCTCGGTCACCTTTGATATCGAAGCTGTCGACGATCTCCTGCTGGATGGAGACCAGTCGGTCCTGGTTTCGATTGATTCAATCAGTCAGCCGGGACTTGAGGCTGATTCAGCGACCATCACAGTCTCTGACTACGAGACTCTGACGCTGACGGTTTCCGGGACGACCGTTTCCGAAGCTGCTGGCGCGGGAGCTCTTACCGGAACCGTTACACGTTCCAACACTGATGATCTGTCACAGCCGCTTTTTGTGAACGTGACGAGCAGTAACGTCAACGAGCTGACGATTACTTCTCCTGTCATGATCCCGGCGGGGCAGGCATCTGTCACATTCCCGATCAATGCGAAGGATGACACGGCAGCTGATGGAACAAAGACAGTGACAATCACGGCTTCAGCGACTGGGTACATTAACCAGCCGCAGCAGTCGGTCAGCGTCACAGACCTCGAACCAGGCCTCATTGTCACAGCATCACAGACTTCCGTATCGGAGCAGGCCGGCGTCATTGAACTCACTGTCACTCGCATTGACCAGCCGGATCTCAGCACTCCATGGACAATCGCTCTCTCGGTCATCCAGACCAGTCCGGCTGCAGTATCAGTCCCCGCAACTGTGACGATTCCGGCGGGACAGAACTCCTTCACGTTTTCGGCAGATATCTCCGACAACAACAGTCTGGATCCGCTTCGAAAGGTCACAGTCACTGCAGAATATGTGGCAGGCCTGATGAATCTGACCGGCTCAGGCACATTTGATGTGACCGATTTTGAGCAGCTCGCTCTGACTGCCAGCGTGAGCTCCTTCCGAGAAAACAGTGGTGCGAATGCAGCAGTCGGTACTGTCACTCGAAACAATACAGATATCAGTCAGCCACTGGTCGTGACACTGTCCAGCAGTGATGTCTCCGAAATGACTGTGCCAACGACAGTCACGATACCGGCCGGCATGAGGTCAGCAACGTTTGCAATTTCGGCCATTAACGACAGTGCTTTCGACGGTATCGCTGATGTGACTGTAACTGCCTCAGCAACGGGTTACGTCAGCCAGGTCCTCGCACTGCAGGTTCTGGACCATGAACCCCCGGTGATCAGCCTGCCGGCAGCCGAAACAGGCGATGCTCGCCCATTGATACAGTGGTCTGCAATTCCCGGTGCGCTTCGGTATGACGTCTACATCAATAGTCTGTCACGCGGCGTCCAGGTAGTTCGCGACATTGATGTGATCGGTACGCAGTTCCGCCCACCAGTGGATCTTGGTGTGGGAGTCTACCGGGTCTGGGTCCGGGCGTACGACTCGCTGGAACGCCCGGGTGACTGGAGTCTCCCCCGGGACTTCACAGTTCGAACGGCACCGACGATTACTACGCCTGCAGTTTCTCAGCTGCAGTCCCCTTCGAGGTTCCCGTTAATCTCCTGGAATGCAGTGCAGGACGCAGTTCGGTATGACGTCTGGGTGAATAACCTGACGACAGGAAAAAGCCAGGTGATTCGTCAGGAGAATCTGCTGACGACGAGCTATCAGTCGCCAGTTGATCTGGGAGCCGGAATCTATCGGGTCTGGGTTCGAGCATTCTCCGGAGCTGAATCCGGTGCGCTGGCCGGCTTCTGGAGCACACCGGTGACTTTCGCCGTGCTTCCGCCAGTCACCCTGAATGCCCCCACAGCCGGAGGCGGCTTCGATGATCTTCCGAGATTCTCATGGAACGCAGTTTCGGGAGCCACACACTACGAAATCTGGGTATCGCAGAAAGCGACTCCGAACGTGCCGGTGCTTCGAGACCTGTTCGTGACCGGTACGACACGGACAGCCACAATTCCTCTCGCTGATGGTGAATATGCAGTTTGGGTCAAAGCATATTACAACCAGTACTTCAGCGCCTGGTCGCAACGTCACGTGTTCAACATTGGGCTTGCCCCTACGATCCTCGACATCAGCACGCCTTCAAATGGTTCTCTGAGCAGCAAACCCACCACGATTGTCTGGTCAAGTGTCACTGATGCAGTGCGATACGAATTGCGGCTCGTTCGAGTTTCCGGAACACCGGAAAAAACAGTCGAAGAAATCGCGATGCGAACGGATCTGACTTCAACGTCCTACACCACCGCAAAACCTCTTGCCGCAGGAACATATCGCGTCTGGGTCCGAGCAGTCAGTGGCATGGGGCAGGCGACAAACTGGAGCACAATGTTATTCACGGTCGGTTCCCCGGCAACTCTTCGGAGACGTCAGGCTTCCGTCGATTCCTCTTCACTTCAGAACGACCTGAGATCCGGAAAAACACAACTGGCATCTCTGATCCGCGAAGCTGCTGCTGACGTCTCTGAAACAACTGCAGCAGAGGCTCGGATGATCGCAGACCTCACCTCGGTCAGCATCAACACGCAGACTTCAGTGGTATCACAGACTTCAGTGGTATCACAGACTTCACATCATGAAGATGGCCAGCGACGTTCTGCACGAAAAGTGATTCCAGGAATTTCTCTGATCGATGTGTCTACCGTTTCAGACTTAACTCTCGCCGTCTCGAACACTCAGACGCAATGGTATTCGCTCCTGAGCGATTCCATGACCGTGCTGCTGGGAGATCGTCCGGGACGGCAGTCAGCTGTCACTGAGGACTCAGTTCTGGTGGATCACCTGATGGCAGACTGGTCCGGAATTTCCGCAGAGCTCAACTGAAGGTAATGGGAGCCGGCACGGACGCGAGGACGACATCGTTCCTGCCGAAACAGAGACGTTATTTCCGCGAACGTGATGAACGTTCGCGGAAAACAGCGTCCATGATGCCATGGATCAGGTCGAGCTTCAACACGACGCGGTTGACTCCGAGTTCTGACAGATCCGACGCTGACCAGGCTTCCGGCATCGTGGCAGCTCCATACAATGTCGCAACCGGAAACAACTGACGCACTCGACGAATGGATTCTCTGACGACGTCAGTGTCCGGGTCGAGATCGTGAATCACAGCACTCGGTGAGATACGGAATTGTCTCGGAGCAGATACTTCGTCAAGAAGAGGCAACGCCATGGCAGTACATCCCATGCCCTGGAAGCTTTGAGCCCAGAGATCTCGCAGAACGCGGTCCGGGCTGATTCCGAGAACCGATGGACCTGTCAGTGCCGCCGCTTCCGGACTGCGATGCCGCAGGGACTCATCGCGATCTGTCGCTGAATCATTATCAGCGGAATCATCGCCGCATCGATCCGCGAATGTCTCTTCGGACGATGCTGTCGGAAGAAGAACCTCACGCTGCTGCCGAAACCTTTTCAGTTCCATTTCAACCACCGACTCAGTGATCGCCAGAGGAACACGGAATGCCACTGGCCAGATGTCGCGAGTGCGCCCGTCCGAAACGCACCAGGGACCGTAACTGCAGAATACCCGACTGAAAAGTGTTCTCCCGATGAACTCATCGACATCTCGTCGAACGTATTCATCGGACCATCGCTGAAACACAACGATCAGATCAGCCTGCAGATCCGCCCCGATTCCGGCTCGCAGCGCCGCTCGGATCTCAGAAAATTCAGCGACAACCGTCGCATCCGATCGCGAATGCAATCTGCTCGTCAGCGACTGAAACACAGGGCCATCAGTGTCACCGATCAGAACAATTTGCGAGGATCGTCCTGCTGCCTGATCATGCATCATGCTCAATCGACTTTTTCCTGTGAAGAGTTTTTCCAGCCGTAGATCGCACTTCAAAACCGCGACAGGAATCCTTGCTCTTGCTGAATTTGCAGTCAGAAACCGCGTACGTCGGGAGCCAGTCCCGTGTTGAATCCATCAGAGAAGGGCAATGATTGTTTCAGTTTTGAAACTCAGCTGTTCCACCATCAGCCAGATCAACCAGTTCCAGCTGAATCGGCTGCTTTCTCTGCATGAGATCCACAATGAACGTCAGCCTGTGGACGCCAGGTGTGAGTTCCACGGTGAATTCCGTCCCGAGATCAATCGGGCGGTCACCCACTCGCAGCTCCAGCCCCTCCGCAGAATTGACCCGAAATCCAATCTTTCCGGGAGATGTGACCTGAACGCCAGCCCTCACGAATCCGCTTCCAGTGGTCTTCTCGCCGGATTTCTGCCTCACCGCAGCCACAGGAATATCAGTCAGCGGAAGTGATCCGGCAACAGTACTGACCGCAGGCTTCCACACGAATGCCGGATCATCGCTCGCCGCAATCGAATAACGATGACGACGCAGCAGATGAGCGGCCTCCGGGGTCGCCTGCATGACCTGCCAGTTCCTGACATACCGGTTTCGCGAAACGGTGAAATCACTGGTCCGGCCAAGCTCCGAAAGAAATCGAACCAGTGAAACGATCTCGGCATCGGTGAGCGCATCGACCAGTCCTTCCGGCATGAGCGAAACGCCGTTGGCGGTTTCCTCAATATCTGCGGCAGGGATCGTCACCACAGAATTGTCGGCCAGCCGCAGCCGGGTTTCTTCCTTCGATTTCTGAATCTGGATTCCGGAAAGAACTTTACCCTCGGTCGTCACAATCACTGTGGTGTGGTAGTTCTCTTTGACTTTGGCATTGGGTTCCAGAAGTGAATCCAGCAGGTAATCCGGCTGAGCACTCGCGCCCAGACTCACCATATCCGGTCCAACCTGTCCCCCGGCCCCGGCAATCGAATGACACTTGATGCATCCCAGCTGTTCGCTGCGATAAATCCGTTCACCCTCCGATGCATTTCCACTCGCTGCCACGGACGCGAGCAACGACTGCTTCTGTTCCGGAGTCAGCATTCTACGTCCGGAAATCTGCCCCATGGTGCGGATCATAGTTTCAAGTTCAGCGGAGGTCCGTCCGGATTCCCGCAGCGTTCGAAGCAGCCCGCGAGCCACATGGCTGTCGATTGACCGAGCATTGGAAGTCGCAGTCCGCAGAGACGTCATCATCAGGGAATCACCGTCACGGTGACTCAGGAAAGCTTCCGCCAGATCGGATACGGAATCCTCAGCCTTCATTTCCACAAGAAGTTCCCCGGCCAGCGACGCTGCATCTTCCGTGCGGCGACGCACCAGTTCAATCACGGCAAGTCGACGCAGGGTTCTGGACGCCTCCGATCGGTCTGCGGCCAGTTCACTGAGCGTTTTCAGAAGCTCGGAATCACCTCCAGCCGCAGCGCCACGGACCGCAGCGGCCCGAAGCGATTCGTCGGCTGAGGAATCACGGAGGATCTGCTGCAGCATCGAACTGACTGATGCCAGTTTCCACTGACCACCGGCCACCAGAGCCAGCTGACGCAGAAGAGCATCATTCGACTGAAGAAAACTCTGCAGTTCATCGCCCTTCAGCGTCGGAATCATTCGACGCTGCTCAGTCGCATCCCTGATGATCCGAAGTGCCGGAGCATCCTGATGTTCTGCTGCCAACTGCACCATCCGCCCGAACTGATCGGCCGTAGCGGAGGCAGACATCAGGCTGACCAGCCGACCTCTCTGGTCAGCTGAGATCTGTGCCGTATAGATTCTGTCCAGAAGCAGATCCACCGGAGCCCCCGTGCCCACAGCATTGAATGCGAACAGAATTCGATCCTCATCGTTATTCAGCGTGATGGTTCCATTCTTCCATGCGGGTATCCACGTTCGAGACAGCTCACGCGTGGTGAGCCAGAGGCCATAGTCCAGAAATCGATCCATCGGTAATCTGAGCGCAGAGAGTGCCGCATCGATGCTGGCTGGCTGATCGAACTGTGCAACAGCTGCCGCCAAGTTGTCGGATGTTGCTGCGTCGCTCGCGGAAACCGACAGTGCCGAGACATCGCGGTATCGTTCCACACTGTCGTCGCTGCTCAACGCGGTCTGACGTTCTGAATCGTCGAGAGGCGAGAAGGAAATCGCTCTAATCGCCTCAAGGCGGGCTCGCGGGTGCGAATCTTCAACATGTTTCGTGATCAGCGCGTGAGAATCCGGAATCTGATACTTCCAGTGACTCAGAACTCGAAGTGCAGCCGCTCGAATTCGTCCATCGGTGCTTTCCAGAAGGCTCGTCAGCAGACCCCTGTCCGTCAGACGAGCCGCCTGAATGCACCACAGAACCTCCAGCCGAACGGAATCGCGTTCCTCATCGCTGAGTTTCGCGGTCTTCAGCCACGACAGAAGTTCAGGGACAATGTCCTGACCGCGCTGACGCAGGATCTGCTTCGCTCCCTGCCGCTGAAACCCGTCTGCAGAACGAAGCAGTTCAAACAGTTCACCATTCTTCCGCTGGGAGAGCGGTTTCCATCCGTTCGATTTCGCACCCGTCCAGCGAACTCGCCAGATGCGACCATGAGTGTGGTCGCGGCGGTCGTCTCGAAAATCCACTTCCCCGTGCTGGATGATCGGGTTGTACCAGTCTGCGATATAGATGGCGCCATCGGGACCCTGTTTGACGTCGATCGGACGAAACGCGACGTGATCGGAGGCAATGACTTCCTGCTGCTCTCTCGAGACGTATCCAGCACCTTCTTCCGTGAGCACAAAACGTACGACTCGGTGACCTCGGAAGTCGTTGGTGATGGCATTTCCCTGCCAGTCAGGAGGCAGCTGAGGAGTCTCCACCAGTTCCAGACCGCAGTGTTTCGGACTTCCGGGATTGAGCCCCGGCAGAATTCGAGCCGCATCGGCGGCTGTCAGATAATACGCCCCGGGAATGACATAGTTGATTCCTTCACCGCCTGCACCGTCCGTCGCGAAGGACTGCCCAAAACGGTCAAAGTGATGCCCCCAGGTGTTCACAAGTCCGCGAAGAAAGACTCCCAGCTCCTGAGTCTCCGGTCGATACTGCCAGATGCCTCCGGCATTCAGTCGCCTGACTCCCCAGGGCGTTTCGAGATGACTGTGAATGTAGATCGACTGATTGAAATACAGGTAGCCATCGTATCCCCATCGCAGCGTATGCAGAATATGGTGCGTGTCCTCGGTACCGAAGCCGGACAGCACAACGCGTTTCGAATCTGCTTTCAGATCTCCGTTGGTATCTGCAAAATGAAGCAGTTCTGTGCTGTTGGCGACGTAAACACCGCCATCTCCGGGAGCCACGCCCGTGGGAATCAGCAATCCCCCCGCGAAAACATGAGTCGCGTCTGACACGCCATCCTGATTCTGATCTTCCAGAACCAGAACTCGATCAGTGGCTTCTTTTCCGGGAGCAATCTGTGGATACACCTCAGAGCTGACGATCCACAATCTCCCGTCTTCGTCAAAATTCATCTGAATCGGCTTCGCAATCATTGGATCAGCCGCAAACAGATTCACCTCGAATCCCTCCGGAAGTCGAAACGTTGCGCGTTCCATTTCCGGATCAGGAACAGGGATATCCTTGAGGTCGCGCTGAGCATACGCAGACCCCGGGTCAGTGCCGACCATGACACAGCAGACAGACAGTGCAAAGAGAATCGTTCGAAGAACAGACATCAGCATCACCGAATTCACAGAAAAATGAAGAGTCACTGAACAACGAAGAGTCTTGATCAATCTTCCCGGACCAGCGAAATGTTTCGCCATCGGGGCTGCTGTAGAGAATGGATTTCGTCTTCCAGCTTCTTCACAAAAGGATCGAACTGAGCGATCTCGACGGCGTTGTTGCCCTGTTCATGCTTTCGAAATCCAAACAGATACGTGATGTTCTGCGGACGCCAGCGATGAAAATACAGCTCATCTTTTCTGACAACGGTTTTTCGCAGCAGCTCAAAGCCGTCATCTGCCAGAAGGACTGCAGCACCTTCCTGATCAATGGCTTCGGGGAATCGAAGTCGGATGCTGAGTGAATCCGGCACTGCTGGCGCAGCACCCTCGCTGCCGGTTCCATGCTGTTGATCATTCACGACAGCCAGGTAGCGATCGGTTGAGCCACCAATGGAACCAGTGAGTGATATCCTGACCGGCAGCGGAGACCGAATCAGCTCGCGGAACGCGAACTGCACCAGCTTCCCGGATGCCTCACTGGCAGATCCCCAGCGCACCTGACTGACTTCGACTCCGGAAACATGCAGCTTCCGATCTGTCAGAGCAATACGAATCTCAGCAGGAGAGACGGGCACGGAAAGCAATCGCTGCCTGACGACCAGCGCAGCAGCTCGATAACCCCTGGAATTGAAATGCATGCCGTTGTCGGAAAGATTCCGCGCCATACTGCGAAACAGATCCGGGTGTGCGTCCGCATCAATCAGAGAAGGGCTCGACGGAGCGTTCAGTATCTGATCAGCTCGCTGAAGGTCTTCTGCGAATCCGCTGAACAGATCAACGAAGACTGCATTCCGAGCCTCCGCTGCTTCCTGCAGTATCTCCACATAGGCACGAATCTTCTCGTTGAATCGCGAAGGATCCGGAATCGGCCGAGTGGAGGGCAGAAGTTCGTGTGGTGACATCAGAACCACACTGGCACCTGTCGGACTGAGGTCATCCAACAGCTTCAGCAATTGAGCACGAAACTGCTCGGGAGTTCTGTCTCCCTGAAGCGCTTCATTCTGCCCGTAGCAGAGAACGATCACTGTCGGCTCTTCTGCCCGCACATGCTCCACCATCCGAAGATAACCCACCTCCGGAGAATCAAAAATCCCTCGACTCTCGGAATAGACCGTATCCCCGTCCCAGCCAAGATTTCGCCAGGTCACACGTCTTGTTCCAGCCGCGGCCATCAGAGCAGACTCGATGTGGCCGAACTGCTGCGATCGTTCGAGGAACGTCGCCCCGAGAAACACAACGTGATCACCGTCCTGAAGCGAAAACGGACGCCTCGGGCCAGCAGGCCTGCGAATCGCTGACTTCCATTCGTCAGGAAGTACGACCTGGAGGCCACCCGGTGTTCCATCTGCAGCCTCAATACCTGCCCAGTCTCGATCGTTGAAATCAGTCTGTTGCCATCCGGCTGGTGGTTCTGCCGATACCGTTTTCCAGTCGCCCGGAATCTCCGTTCCGGCTGAGGTTGTACTGACAGACTGAGACAGGAGCGACAGGCCGAGATTCGCATTGCTGCCGGCAGCATGCAGCTCCACGGCAATCACATTTCGACCTGTTCGAAGCAGCGGACCGATCTCCCAGCCGGATGCGGGGAGTCCTGTTGCGACCACCGGCACTGCACTACGGGACAATCGCTGACCGTTCACGGTCACCACGGTCGCAGCATCAGAAACCATGGTCAGCAGCGTCTGGTCCGCAGGCTCGGCCAGCGAGAATCGGAAACGATACCAGGCGGACCTGTTTTCGTCTGATGTCTGTCCACTCAGCCAGCGAATCCGAGACAGAAGTTCTTTCTGACGCTCCGCCGACACTGTGGAGGCTGACGTCGGTGATTCCTCTTTCTCAGTGGCTGCTACTTGTGGACTGGCAGCATTCAGAACAGATGAGCCGAAAATGCCAGGCAGCATCCATACCAGAGCCACAAAGCAAACGACAAAAATGTTCATTCGAGAGTGCTTCAAGCGTCTGACATTCCTCATGATCGCACAATTCCCATCCAGAGAGCTGTTCGCTTTCCGGGATCAATATTCAGCAGACAAGTCATGGTCATCAGGAGCCCATCCATTCTTCTGGAAGAGTCCCGTGGAATCGTAGTCGTTTCAGAACAGAAAAACAGCGCTGCGTCGCGGCTCTCTGAGAGCCGAAAGATCGGTTCAGTGACGTGACAGGCTCTGAAACGGAGAATCGCTGCGGATCACGGGAATACCCAGGTCCGGCGACAGACGTCGTTCAATGACCGCAGGTGGTTTCAAAACCAGGAAGCCAGTCCCGGATTTGAAGCCACCTGTGTCCGGTCAGCACTGTCTATCAGGGGACAAACTGTTCAGTCATATGCAGCGAATCTTCGGTGATTCCCGCATGGACGAGTTCCAGTTTGAGTTTCTCTTCGGCAGAAGCCCGAGCGTTTTCTCGCCGCAGAATACGGACGCGGATTCCATTTGCGTCGCCCGAGCAGCTTTTCGCAAGTCTGATGATGTCAGGAAGTGTCTGTTTCCGAAACAGCGGTGTTTTCGAAGCTGCGGTCTGAATCAGATAGTCATGTTCATCAATGAGCACGGTCAGCAGCCCTGATCCGACCGCATTCTTTTCTTCCTCAGTGAACTCAGTCTCAGTGAACTCCGTGTTGATCGCTGCAGAATCGTCCAATGCCGAAACACCGCTTTTCGGTTGTTCTTTCGGAACGGCTCTGCCGGAACTGTCGGACGCTCCGGAAACCGAAACTCCGTTCCCGGAGCCCGCGCCGATCCCGTTACCGGTTCCTCCCCCGAGCCCGTGTCGAAAGACCATCAGAGCCATGAACGCAACAAACAGGATGGCACCTCCGGTAGCCGCCCGGGATGTCTTTCGGATGATCTTCCCCGGAGGGCTGTTTTCAATCTGACGTCGGACAAAACCCATGGCTGATCACCTCGACTACTGCTCTGTTTCTGCCTGTTTCTCTGCCGCCGGCTTCTCTTCGCCGGGCGATGTTCTGTCGTCAGGTTTCGTCGCCTGAGCATCCGGCTGCGAATTCTTCTGGCCGCCTTGCGGCGCCCCTTCCGAGCTGCTCGGGTTGATGTTATCCGAACCGGATTCCCCTTTCGCCCTGACGTCCGGAGAATTCCGCGTGGGGAGTGATTGAGTGGGAGCAAAGAACAGCCCACCCTGTGGACGATACCCCATCAGGGAGAAATCATACCATCGAATGTCTCCGGAGTCTTTCCGGAGCATCCGGATGAGTTCCGGCATCGCGTCTGTCGCTCTGCGTCGCTGTCCTGCCTGTGTATCCCCATAGGTCAGCGCAATGAGTACGAGCGTGCGCGGTTCGGCAAAGGCCTTGCTTGCTTCGAAGATTCCCGAAAGAAATCCTTCTGATGTTTCAAAAGCAATTGTGCGGGACTGCTGCCCGTCAGTAAAGAGAGCCTGACCGTTGGACTGAAGATGAATCTCCCAGACCGACATGTGCTTCTGCATTTCGTCAAACCGAATGGCCATCTGCATCAGCTGTTCGCCACGAGTCGACACGAGCTCGGTCAGGCTGCGTGAGGCCTCTTCCAGTCGCCGCGCATCTTCGGCGTTTCCCGAAGAACGGAGCCGAACGATCTGCTCCATCAGGTTACCTGGAAGCTTCAGAGCTTCTGCGAGGCTTTTGGCCGCCTGCTGATGCTGTTCGAGGATGCTGCGAAATCTTTCTGCATACTCAACTCGCTGCTGCTCAAGTTCAGCCTTCTGCTGCTGCAGACTGACATCCTGATCCCTGATTCGGGCTGCAAGCTCCAGATCAAGGAGTCTGCGTTGTTCATCGAGGGCAGTCTGTTTCTGAGTGAACTCTGTGCTGACAACTTCGGCCTGCTGCTTCATGTCCATGTACTGAATGAACATCACAATCAGAAGCAGATCCAGAAGCGGTGTCAGCTGCAGTGCGATCCGTTTTCGGACGCCGCTCACGTCGCCTTCTCCGTCTGGAGTGACGATGCAGACATCCCGAGCTCTCGCTTTGCCTTGGCCACCATCTCACGAACATGAGCACGGCAGCTTGTGAGACGGCTGAATCGCGTTTCCAGGATGCTGTTCACGAACATCAGCATCATTCCGGCGCTGAGTCCTGCGAATGTGGACCAGATGCCGTCTCCGAAACGACTCACGATACTGTTGATGGCCGTAGTTGTTGAACCGGAAGACTGCTGCTGAAGTGCCGCACCGATGCCGAGAATCGTTCCCAGAACTCCGGCCAGCGGATACGCCTCAATCATCGTATAGGCTGTATGGCTCACAGTCTCGAAGGAGAGAGAATCCAGATAACTTCGTTTCTCGTCAAGAATATGCATTCGGCGCAGACATTCGACTCGATCTGCATGCCGACTCGGATCTGCAAGAACATCGTTGATGTCTTCGACGAAAGCATCAATCTGCGTACTCAGAGATGCTGATCTGCCGAGGATGCTGCGATATCGAAGTCCGCGAGTAAAGTCATCGAGACAGACCGCTATCGCTCGCAGATCGCGGATGTACCAGAGCCAGAGAACGAAGAAGATGAAAAAATGCAGCACCGCTGCCGCAATAATCACGATCGTTGAGTGACTGGATGCGTATTCCAGCCATGGCGCCAGCTCACGGAGATTCGGAAGCCTGAAGCCAGTTTCCATGATCAGTTGCTCCCGGCCGAATTGATGGTGAAGCCAGAACTTTTCGCTCGAGTCAGTTCAGACCACACCTGAAACATGAAGAGGCCGGCTGATCTGCTTTGGCACGCTCCGACATGCGGGTTTCACAGACATGCGTGTTTCACGATGGCTGACAAGACAGCAGAGTGCATTTCAAAACCCGTACAGGCACACTTACAGCTGCAGATTCTGCAGGAAACATGCTGCGACACCGGAGCCAGCCCCGGTCCTGAAACCACCTGCAGTCATCTACGACTGTCCCTGACAGCGGATCGTAGAAGGCACGCGGGATTCAGATCAATAACACTTTACGGGTTGTCTCGCCGGAACGCTGAAATGGGTGAGATCCAGGGAAGGGTGCGCCTGTGCTGAGCTGTTTCTGGCAACTCGTCCAGTTACTGCAGCTGTCAATGACCGTTCAATTCTGCGGAATTTCCAGACGACAGCAGCCCAGATCCAGATAATCTCTCGCCTCGGTGCGAGTTGAGCAATACAGATTCGACGGAAGGCTGTAATAGATGAACCGGCCTTCTTTTCGAGCCGCGACAAGATGAGCGTGTTTCAGGATCTGAAGATGATGGGACACAATTCCAGTTTCGGACTCCAGAAGAATCGCCAGATCACTGACAGAGAACTCCTGTGATCGCAGCGCATTCACAATCCGAAGTCTGATCGGGTCTGCAAGGGCTCGCAGTCGTTCAGCACAGACTTCGGGTTGAAGGGAATCATTCGACACCGTTTTGCTCTCCGCTTCCGCACCGTTTCGAATCATTCCGCTCAATACTCTCCTGTCACTTCACTGCCATTCCTCGTGATCAGTGATTCATAGAGACCGGCAGCAATGTTTTCCGAAACGAACCGGACAGAACCGTCACCTAAAAGATGATTTGCGCCACCTTCATGCTGGCTGGACGGGCCGTAAGTCTGCTGAATCGGATTCATGAGTGGTCCGCCGGCTGCAAAATAGGGGGTGTGGTTGATGGAGCAGGTATTCCCCCCGAACGTTGGAAAATTCGTCGGATCGGCCCATCGAGCACAAAGAGATGCTGTACTGCCGTCGATCCAGACAGCAGCATTCGGTTCCCTTGTTTCCGCAATCACCAGTGTGTTCGATGTCCCGTCGATGATGTCTCGAAACTGTGTCGCAGACCCCGGATACATCGTTCCTTCCGCCGGGATGGTGCCCGAAAGTCCCACCACCGTCTTCGCTCCGAGGGCCGCATAATTTCGGATCGCCATTTCAGAGGAACCGACAAGAGATACATACAGCGATTCACGACTGACAGGCTGTCCGCTGTAACTGGGACACCGGTAGACAGGCAGTCTTGTTTCAGCAATGCTTCGATTTGCCGGTGCCAGTGATGAGACATTGTAGTTGATCGACTGATACAGACTGCTCTGCTCCAGATAAGGCAGAATCAGTGATGCGAAGCTGTGGAGATGAATGTTCGGGTCGTTCATACCAGTCGCCGGATAGAGCCAGACACCTCGGCCAAATCCGCTTGTTGAACTGGGCGGAAAAAGACCGAAACTGCTTTCGTAGTTGTGGAGCGCAAGCCCTGTCTGGCGAAGGTTATTTCTGCACTGAGTTCTTCGGGCAGCTTCTCGAGCCGACTGAACAGCCGGAAGCAGCAGTGACACCAGCACCGCGATGATCGCAATCACAACGAGCAATTCGATGAGGGTGAAACCACGAGGCCTGGACATGCAGTATTTCCAAACATGAGTTGAGTGAGATGCACTGACATTCTGACGATTGTCAGTGCCACGATACCACGGGTGTCTGAGCAGAACAACTATTTTCTTTGCGGAGTAAAGATCTGTTGAGCGTATCGCATCATCGTTGCTCATCGACCACCGGCAAAAGATTCTCCCCGGAATCAGGGCAAACGAATGATCAACCGCCGAAAAACGGCTTCCGCGTTCCGATGATCAACACAGGGGGTACGAACTCAGGGAATCTGTTAGCCTTCCCGGATGATTCGGAACCATCATCAGATCATTGGAATTCAGGTCGCCATGAATCTCGCTACGACAATCTGTGTATCGCTGGTGGTCGGACTCACGCTGCTGCGGGCTGGACTTTCCATTCGGTATCTTCGGTCAACCCGGGATGGTGGGCAGCGGAGGGAAGTGGATCCAACGTTTGTGCCGCGAGTGGCGATTTTCATGCCGGTTCGCGGGCTTGACCCTTCATTGCCGGAGGCGATTCGAAATCTTCTGCAGCAGGATTACACAAACTTTACAGTCACGATCATCGTCGATTCTCGAAGCGACGTCTCGTGGGATGTTGTTCGCGACACTCTTTCGTTTCTGAATGATTCGCGAGTTCTGGTTGTTCCTCTGACGCGGCGTAACCCGGAATGCAGCCTCGTCTGCAACGGCCTCCTTCAGTTTCTGGATTCTCTCACTGAAGACGTCGAACTCGTTACTTTCTGCGGGTCGGACATGGTGGTGGCTCGAAACTGGTTGAGCGAGATGGTCAATGCTCTGAGTGATCCTTCGGTCGGCTGCACCCTCGGAAATCGATGGTATATGTCCCCGCACACAAACTTCGGGTGGATGCTCCGATATCTCTGGAACGTTGTCGCCAACACACTGGCGTGGCAGTTCCGCATTCCATGGGGTGGAACCGTCTGCCTGCGCATCAAGGACATCCATCGGTCTGGACTGAAAACAATCTGGGGGAAATCATTGATCGAAGACATTCCCATTCGAGACGCAATCGAAGGTCTGGGTCTGAGAATGCAGTACGTGCCGGAACTCCTCGTCATCAATCGGGAGACGATTTCGTTCCGAAGAAGTCTTCAGTTTCTGGCTCGACAGATGTTCTGGATACTCACCTATTCAAAGAATGCGTCGAGCATCGCGATCATTGCGCTGCTGTTCAGTTCCAGCAGCGCGTTCCTCATTGTTTCGAGTGCTTATTGTATGTTCAGCGGACGAGCATCACTTGCAGTCCCCGGACTCGCGGCCCTGGCACTCACAGTCACCGTTCCTCAGCCCCTGATGCTTCTGATGGAACATCGAATTCGCAGCCGCATGCGGCGACGCGGTGAGGCGATCACTCCATTTGGCGTCGGCTACTTCCTTCGAATGCCGTTTGCACTTTTGTTAACGCAGATTACGCTCGGTGTTCTTGTGATCATCGTCAGCCTGCAGCGGAACGTACGATGGCGCGGAGTGACTTACCGCGTGAAGGGGCCCTATGACGCAAGACTGACGTCAGATTCCGGCGCAACGGCAGAGGGTATTGAAAGCGAGAACGCCGCGGGTCAGACCGTCAGCAGTACATCCATTCGCCAGCGATAAATCGGATCGAATTCAGGAACTGACTGGTCAATGACGACTTCCTGAAAATCATTGCGAAACTGATCGAAAAACTCCGGTGGATACCAGAGCCATCGCAGTTGATGTTCGATCTGCTCCGGTCGTGAAAAGCCCCGTTGTTTTCGATGTTCCTGATAGTCCGCTTCGCGGGATGCATCAGGAATCTGTCCGATCATGATTCGACCACCGGGCCGCACGACACGGCGAATCTCCTGGATTCCTCGCGAAGCTGTTTCCAGATCTCCCAGATAATGGAATACCTGATAGCTGAAAGCCTTGTCAAAGGTCTGATTCGGAAACGGAAGCTGATCCACAGATGCGCAGAAAAATGACGCGTCGGGGATTGACTCAGCAGCCTTCGCGAGCACCTTTCTCGCGGGATCAACACCCGTGAATCGTCCACCGCGAGACATCAGCGACTTCATGATGACACCGCAGCCGCATCCGATCTCGAGAACATTATCAGTACTGCTCAGCTGAATCGCAGATGATATGTGATCTCCTGCAGCTCGAAACCAGTCGTCATTCGTGTGGCGGTCTCCAACATAGAACTCACAGATGTCGAGCGGATTCTCGAAGAGTTCTGCCCGGCGGTCATAGAGATCCGCCCATGATCTGACTGGTTGTGACATACATTCCGCCCTTCAGAGCTGGATTCTGACTACGACGCTCGAACAAAACCGGGACAGGCACCCCTGGAGGTCACCTTTTTCAAGGATTTCAGACTCTCTGCGGGAGCCAGTCCCGATTTTGTTCAGAGCAGCATTTTTAAAAACGATTCGTACGACATGCGTGGTCAAAGGTTTCTGTTCGTCAGGTTGAGTGACCACAGGTCGCGAGTGACACCCTCCCCGCCACAGCTGCGTTTAAATCCATACAGTCCGTGATTGAGGTCATGTCCAAGTGTTCCGGGTTCGGAAGAGATTCCAAAGTTCATCCATGCGAAACCCTTGTCACGACAGAACTCGGCAGCAGCCAGCATGACGCTGGGAAGTGAATTGTATTCGGAGTAATCGTAGTCCTGAGCGATATAAAACGTGTGAGCAGCAGTGCTGTTGAACAGAAAAAGGACTGTTCCCGAAATGAGCTGTTCATTCAGGTAGCCTCCAACGAGCAGAACTCGTCCCGGCAGAAGATCTCTCAGTCGCTGCATCTCGGCGAGTGTATGAGTGGGACGAGCACTGTGACGTGCATCGAGGGTTCGTTCGAGAATTCTCCAGTATTCGCTGAAGTCGTCGGTAATTCCGACGGTGACTCCCGACTTCTCCGCAGAACGAAGATGGCGTCTTCCGAGGGGTCTCCAGCGTTCGAGCAGTTCGCCCCTCGTTGATGAATTCAGACGCAGAGCACACGAAAGCTCGCGTCCTTCGATCCGGAATCCGGCACGAAAGTATGCCGTATCGAGTTCATCGAAATTTCGCCGCCGAAAGATTCTTTCGGGAGTTCTCATTCGAATCTCGCCAAAGCCTTCACTGCGTGCAGCGTCAGCAATTGAAGAAATAATGCTGTCGATCTGAACTGTGACCGTGTCTTCCGGCATCATGATGCCGCCATAGGTGGCTCCCGGATGCGACTGAAGAATTCGAGTGTTCCCAGACACAACCGCGGCTGCAGGGAATACGGCTCGCCATTGACCGCGATCATCGATCACAATCAGTGAGCAGTCTTCGAAACGCTCCGGAGGATGGTAACTCAGGAACGTTCTCGAATGCATGAACGTTCCTTCCACGGAACGCTCCACGAACGACTCCCACTGTTCATGGTCGCAAAGCTCAAATCGACGAACGGTCAGAGCCGGTTTCAGCTGAACCATGAGCACACTCGCTGGCAGACCCGATCAACCTGTGCTTCGGTCATCTGAGGAAACATCGGAAGTGAAAGCACTCGCCCTGCCAGTCGTTCTGCTTCAGGGAAGTCTCCTTTTTTATATCCAAGATGACTGTATGCCGGCTGGAGGTGCAGCGGTACGGGATAATGAATCGCTGCCTGAATGCCTCCGGAATTCAGATGCTGAAGGAGCCCGTCGCGATCCTCTGTTTCGATAATGAACAGGTGGTACACGTGTGTCCGGTTCGGCAGCGGAGCCTGAATCACGAGGTCCCCGACGTCTTTCAGACCTTCGCGGTAGAGGGCGGCCTTTGTAGCACGCTGCAGATTCCAGTCGTCCATTCGTGGCAGTTTGACATTCAGAACTGCAGCCTGAATGGTATCGAGACGTGAATTCGTTCCGGCGAGAACATGTTCATACTTCTGACGCTGACCGTAGTTCCTCAGACATCGAAGCTTCGATGCGAGCCGTTCGTCATTGGTTGTAATCATCCCTCCGTCACCGAACCCACCGAGGTTTTTTCCGGGATAGAAGCTGAAACATCCTGCATTGCCGAATGCACCGCACGCAATTCCCTGATATCGAGCTCCATGTGCCTGCGCCGCATCTTCAACAACCGCAAGACTGAAACGTTCGGCAAACCGTATGACGGATTCCATGTCAGCCGGCTGACCAGTCAGATGCACGGGAATGATGGCTCGTGTCGCGGAGGTCACGACAGAATCCAGATGCTTCAGATTCATGAGATAACTGTCAGGGTCACAGTCGACAAAGACCGGTTTTGCTCCGGCAGCAACGACTGCCATCGCCGTTGCCGTGAACGTGTTCACCGGGACGATCACCTCGTCGCCCGCGGTCACACCAAGGGCCGACAGAGACAACGTGAGTGCATCAAGTCCGCTGGCAACCCCCACTGCATGCCTGACGCCGGTCCAGGCTGCGAACGCCGATTCAAACTCCGCCACGGCTTTGCCGAGAATGAAATCACAGCGATCGACGACCTGCTGGATGGCGAGATGAATCTCGTCTTCAAGCTCGAATACCTGCTGCTTCAGGTCCACCAGCGGAATATCCGGCAGTTCCTGCTCCATTTTCGTGTCTGCTGATGCACTCACTGAAATCCGATTCGTGTTCAACAGCGACATGACTCAATGGCTCCTCAGAAACAATTTCCGTCAAACATGTCTTCAGCTTCACAGGGACACCGCCCAGACGAAGCGATTCTGTGATCGCTTCAAGCACCGCGACAACGCCAAGTCCGGAATCTCCGTCGGAACGTACTGTCGCTCCTTTGGCGATTGCGTTGATGAACGCCATGTTCTGAACACGCAGTGGTTCAGAGGCTGAGATTTTGGGAGCATGGCTGTCACCGTCGGCTGCCTGAATCTTCAGAAACTCAGCGAAATCAGACTCAGATTCCGTGGAGGCCCGTCCACGGTCATAGACAACAACGGGTGCAGACAGATCCAGATCGTCCCACCTGGCCATTCGTCTGCTGCCGACAACGGTGATCGTTCGAACCTTCCTGGGGTTCATCCAGCTGACTTCGATGTTTGCCAGGCAGTTTCCCGGATACATCAGCTGAATCATCGCGATGTCTTCGACATGAGGCTGCAGCCAGGATGTTCCATGAGCAGCAACAGATTCCGGAAGCGTCCCGAGAAGCCAGTTGAATATTGATATGTCGTGAGCAGCGAGGTCGTAAACGACGTTGACGTCGGATCGCACTGGTCCCGGGTTCGTTCGGACGGCGGTGAGATATCGGAGGTCGCCGAGTTTTCCCAGATGGATCAGGTTACGAAGTTCTTCGATTCCCGGGTTGAAAAGAAAGATGTGGCCGACCATCAGGATGCGGTTCGTGCTCTGAGCAATCTCGATGAGTTCCTGCGCTTCTGTTGTGCTGCGACAGAGTGGCTTCTCGCAGAGAACATGCTTACCGGCCTGAAGACATTTTCTTGCGAGATCAAAGTGCGTATTGGCGGGTGTGGCGATAATCACAGCATCGATGGTCAGATCAACCAGAATCCGTTCGAGACTCGTTTCCGTCTCCACTTCCGGGTTAGCCTCACGGATCAGCTTCAGGCGATTCAGGTCGGAATCAACGGCCACGACTCGGCATCCCGACAGGCTTGTACACGTGCGTACATGCTTCGGTCCCCAGTATCCACAACCAATCACAGCAATCTTTGTCATGAATTCACTTGTTGATCGTGTCTGCATTCAATGTCGGATATATGGTGCGGCTGACGAACGCAACCCGCGATCTCAAGCAACACCGGATTCTGCACTCAGTGCAGGACGGTGTCGTAGATATTCCCGAGAATCATGGGTTGCAAGAAAAAAAACAAATACGAAAGTCGAATCCATCAACCGCAGACGATTCTCTGAAAACGTCTGAAAAGAATCGACGGCACTACGTCCGCTGTTTTCATTCGGATCGTTACAACCGAATTGTCGCGTGACCGGATTGTTCCGTATCTGTGCTTCTCCTGTCGAAAACAACAAACTCGCATGGATGCGGCTGCACTCTGCCTTCGTCGCGCTGGTGAGTTGTTTTCTTTGGTCTCTGCCCGAAGAGATTCACTGATTACGAGATCATTAGTTGATGCGGTTCTCGGAGGGATTTCGTTGAAAATCGAATTCTTCGGAAAAGCAAATCTGATAACATTTCCAACCGTCATCTGCCTGGCGACGATCAGCCTCACCAATTGTGGCTCGAATCGCTCGCAGTGAAATGTGGACTGTGGTGGTTGATTAATTCAGCATCCCACTGATTTCGCCCTTATGGTTTCTCTCGGACGTCAACCCGGCGAATCGTCATCATCTGAAGCTCTCCGCCTTGATTGCGCTGCAGAGAGCTGGGAAGTGCTTTCGGCTCACCTGGACGGCTTTCTGAATTCCTGGGAGACTGCGGAGTATCCCCCGGGAATTGACGAACATCTGCCGGGTTCCGTTGGCATTCTCCGAAGGATGGTGCTGATCGAACTGATCAAGATCGATCTGGAATATCGCCATCGGCGTGATGTTCCGAGGCTGCTGATCGAAGACTATCGAGACGAGTTTCCGGAACTGGCGGATGGTGAAGGTGTTCCCTCAGATCTGATCTATGAAGAGTTTCACGTCAGAAAGAACGCCGGGGAATCTGTCGAAGTCAATGACTACCTCCAGCGATTTCCGGAACATGCCGACCAGCTTCACCGGTTGTTTCAGATCAATGAACCGACGTCGAGCTCATCACTTTCAGGCACTCAGCTGCATGCGGCTCATAAACCAGGAGATCGACTCGGGGACTTTTACCTCATGTCGAATCTGGGGACCGGTGCATTCGGAAGCGTATTCCTGGCTCGACAGGAATCCATGCAGCGTCTTGTGGCGTTGAAAGTTTCCAGCGATCGGGGTGCTGAAGCCCAGACACTGGCTCAGCTTGATCATCCCCATATCGTCCGGGTGTATGATCAGAACCGATTGCCGGATCGAAATCTTCGGCTTCTGTACATGCAGTTCGTACCCGGAGGAACGCTGCAGGCCGTCATCGAGGCATCACGCCACTGTGAACGCCCCGACAGTCGGCTGATTGCCTCCTGTGTCGCCAGCTCACTTTCACAGACCGGTGTGCTTTCTCCCGACGCCGGTGGACATCGAGCCGGCGTGGCAGCTCGCCCCTGGCCGGAAGTGGTCTGTCGCCTCGGAATGGAGCTGGCAACAGCTCTGGATTACGCTCATGAACAGGGAATCCTGCATCGAGATCTGAAACCTGCCAATGTTCTGCTGGATGTCAATGGTGCCGCGAAGCTTGCGGACTTCAACATCAGTTACAGCTGTCATCTGGAAAGCCGCGGTCCGGCCGCTTACTTCGGCGGCAGTCTCGCCTATATGTCGCCGGAACAGCTGGAGGCGAGCCATCCGAAACATGAACGTCGGCCTGAGGAGCTCGATGGTCGAAGCGATCTGTTTTCGCTGGGAATACTGCTCTGGGAAGTGCTGTACGGTCGCAGACCCTTCGGTGATGAATCCGTAAAAGGAACCTGGTCGGAGACGCTTCTGCAGATGGCGACGCTTCGGCGTTCCGGTGCTCCCGAGTCGCCGGTGGAAGCGATGAGCCCTGTTGAGAAGCAGCTGGTCGCCATCCTTCGCAGGTGTATGGCGCCCGATGCGGAGAGTCGTTATCAGTCTGCTCGCGAACTCGTGCAGGATTTCGGACTCTGCCTTCAGCCTCGTGTCGCATCGCTGATTCATCGAAGTAACAACGGCGTCTCTCGGCTCATCAGTCGCTGGCCACTTTCAGCGGTGATTGCCGGATCCATTGGACCGAATGCTCTCGCAGCAGTGTTCAATCTGGTCTACAACAAAGGCGCGATCATTGATCATCTGAAGAACGATACGCGTGCGGAAGACGTGTTCTGGAACGTTCAGGCGGTGATCAACCTGATTGCATTTCCTTTGGCCATCGTCATTGGTGTCTGGTATCTTCGTCCACTGCTGGCAGCACTCTCATCGCAGCGATCACCTGGCCAGCCGCGAGATTCGTCATTGTCCACATCGGTCGCGGCAGAACACAACAGCGTTGGTGCAACGCCGGAATTTCGATCGCTGGATGACGATCGGCTGAGTGCACTGCGTTACGCTCGCCAGAAATCACTTCGGCTCGGGCTCTTTCTCGCAGTGCTGGGAATCACCGAATGGAGCATTGCGGGAATCGCATATCCCGTCAGTCTCCATTCGCTGATGCATCAAGGACTTGCCTGGGAATGGTGGGTTCATTTCTTCGGATCGCTTCTTCTGTGCGGGATGGTTGTTGCCGCATATCCGTTTTTTCTGGTCTCGGTCATGTCCGTTCATGTATTCTTTCCGGTTCTGCTTCGACGGGATGTACTGACCTCGGACGACGTCACTTCGCTGCAGCGACTGGGAAGCTGGATCGATCTGTTCCTTTATGTCTCCGGTGGTGTCCCGGCGGCAGGCATTCTCCTGCTGATGTCTGCCGGGCATATTCAGGACAGTCAGATGGCGCTGGTTGTCCTGAGTACACTCGGTGCGATCGGGTTTGGAATGATGCTCGGACTCTCGCGAAATCTCAAAGCCGACATTGAAGCGTTCTGTGAATCAGCGAAACTGCTGGAAGATATCAATCGCAGCACGAGCTCGGTTCGAGCAACGACGAAGATATGATGCACGGTAGATTTCAGAAACCTGAGGGATTTCAGTCATGAGCCATGATGAGCAGCGCCGAGGCACGATGACGAATTCCCACGAGCCTTGCTGCAACAGATTCCGTTCTGTTTCCGGTGAGCAGAATTTTCTTCGCTCAATCTTAGCGCTGCCTGCTCAGACACGGAGGCGTCTGCTGCAGTGCGGTGCCTTCGGGTTGCCCGGATTTTCGCTCCCTGAGTTTCTTGCAGCGGAGACACTCCTCCCGAACGGGAAACAGCCAGCCGCGAAGCGAGTCATTGTTCTTCTTGAACAGGGCGGCGTGTCTCATATGGATACCTGGGACCCGAAACCGGAAGCCGTCGCAGAACATCGCAGCCCGTTTGCTCCGATCTCGACTTCCGTATCGGGAATGCAGTTCACGTCACTCCTGCCGCATACTTCCGGAATCGCTCACCACCTGGCCGTCGTTCGTTCCATGCACCATGAGAAAGCCGGTGCTGACGCTCATCCGAACGGAACCCAGTATGCTCTTTCCGGTATTCATCCGTCTTCCATTGTTGAAATGCCGGATATCGGATCGGTCGTCAGTCGCCTGATGGGGACTGACAACCCCAGTCTTCCGCCTTACGTAATGGTCCCTGGCAACAGTGAGCAGGCCGCAGAGACGCGAACAGGTTTTCTTCCGCGGTCACTTTCGGTATTCAAGACCGGAGGCAGTGACCTTTCTCGGCCGGACTGGCGTGTCGGCGAACTGATGGCAAGAAGCGATAACTCGGGGAAACGTCTTCTTGCTCGACAGAACCTTCTCTCCGTTCTTGACGATCGCTTTAAACGTGACAGCGATCGTCAGGCATTGAAGGGAATGGACCGGTTCTATGAGCAGGCGTTTGACAGCCTGACCAGTGATCGTGTCGCCGGCGCATTTGATCTTCAGGCAGAGCCGGAGCCAACCCGGCGGCGATACGGACAGGGGCATCGCGGAAGCTGCTACCTTCTCGGTCGGCGTCTGCTGGAGGCTGGTGTGCGGTTCGTCACTGTCGATGTGCGATGGCCACTCACCGACGAAACTCCCGGTGGATTTAACCTGAACTGGGATCATCACGACCTGATCTACACAAGCGGGTCCTGCGGTACGGTACGTGATAAAGCCGGCGGTGAGGGGCGTTACGGGATCGGGCACTGGGTGATGATGGGAAGTACCGATCAGGCATTCGCAGCTCTGGTTCAGGATCTGGACGAACGCGGCATGCTGCACGATACGCTCGTCTGCTTCGTCTCCGAATTCGGTCGCACTCCGCGACTCAATCGTTTCGCTGGCCGCGACCACTGGACAAATGCTTATTCAATTGCATTCGCGGGAGCCGGCATTCCGGGCGGTCAGGTGATCGGACAGACGGACCGCGACGGCGGTTACGTTGTCTCCGAAGCTTACACTCCGGAGGACTACGCAGCGACAATCTATGAGAAACTGGGAATCGATCGTTCAAAACCACTCTATACGTCTTCTGATCGACCCGTTTTCTTCGGACATTCGGGGCAACCGATCTCCGGATTATTCTGATGCACTGATTCTCGGATCCTGCCGTATTTCCGCAACATGTTGTCGCAGTATGTCATTCTGAAATGCGATTTGCCGGATAGAGTTTCCATTTGACTTTGCACGGCAGGCCACTCAGGCTCATGGATCTGTCCAGAGTGCGCAGTTCGGGCGGATTCTCCGTTTCCGCTGCTCACGCCGTTCACCGAAATTGTCAGCACAGAAAATCACGATGGCAAAACCAGCGTGCCACCCCGACGACAGTGTTCGATGTCTGATGATTCAGCCGCGATTCATGGCTGCGAACTTCTGGAATCTGACGGAAAGTGCTGCAACAACGGGAGCGAAAACCATCGCCCCTCCGCTCGGTCTGATGACGGTAGCCGCGCTGCTCCCACAGCACTGGACCATTCAGCTGATTGACCTGAACGCCACCGAACTGACTGATGAAGCCTGGGATTCCGCAGATATCATCTGCACCGGGGGAATGATTTCTCAGCAGCCGGGCATTCTGAAGCTGATTGATCGAGCAAACCAGGACGGGAAGTATATTGTGGTGGGTGGCCCTGACCCGACAAGTCAGCCGCAGATTTACGAAGCCGCTGACACTCGTGTTCTTGGAGAGGGCGAGGCGACCGTTCCATTATGGCTGAATGCGTGGAGAAACGGTGAGCCCTGCGGGGTCTTTCAGGTTGAAAACCGCCCAGACGTGACAACGTCTCCGACGCCTCGATTCGACCTGGTCGATTTCAGGAATTATCTCCACGTCGGCATCCAGATTTCTCGCGGTTGCCCGTTCAACTGTGAGTTCTGTGACATCATCGAACTTTACGGTCGTGTTCCCCGCAGCAAGACCGTGGAACAGGTACTGCGCGAACTCGATCGCATTGCAGATCTTGGTCATCGTGGCTGGATTGATATTTCCGACGACAACTTCATCGGCAACAAGAAGTTCGTCAAGACACTTCTTGTGGCGCTCGAAGACTGGTCGCGCCGCAGAAACTATCCATTCTACTTCACCACCGAAGCATCCATGAATCTGGCAGATGACGACGAACTGCTGGATCTGATGAGACGTGTCGATTTCCGGTATGTGTTCATGGGGATTGAAACACCGGATCCGGAGCTGCTCGCGATCACGCAGAAGCGTATGAATTCGATGAAACCCATTGTGGAGAGGGTGCATCACGTTTATGAGTACGGGATCTCGATCTCAGCGGGTTTTATTCTCGGATTTGACGGAGAAAAAGAAGGCGTCGCCGATGCGATGATCGAATGCATTGAACAGACCGGAATCGTCGTAGCGATGGTCGGACTGCTCAGCGCACTCCCGAACACTCAGCTGACACGTCGGCTGATGAAGGAAGGCCGTCTGATCGGCAACGACCATCAGCTTGTGCCTCCATCAAGCGGCGTCTATCGCCTCGAGAACAAGGACGGCGTCGACAGCACCGGCGGCGGCCTGAATTTTGTCACCACCCGTGACCGCGTGAACGTGTATGATGATTATCAGCGAATCGTCAGTACTGTCTACGATCCTGTGGGATTTATGGACCGAGTCATGCGGACGACTCGCATGACTCGTCCTGTCCGTCGGCAGAAACCGTCATTCGCAGAGCTCCGAAGAAACGGGCTGGCACTTTTGCGAATTGCATGGTGGATGACAAAGAACCCGAAGGTTCGCCGAAGTTACTGGAGAAACTCCATTCAGGCATTCTTCATGGGATTTGCAAAGTTTGAACTGGCACAGACTCTGATGTCCTCCTGGATGCATCTTGGTCAGCAGACCGAACGGATTCAGCGAGAGATGGAAATCGGAATGGATTTCGCTCAGACGAAAGCTCCGTATCCACGAAGCACACGCGGTCTGACGCATCAGGCTCCCGGAGCAACCGGTTCGCTGCTGCAGGTCCTCGCGCCGGAAAAAGACTGTCAGAGCTGATTCGCTCGCACCCGAATGTTTCTGACCGATACTCGTTATCGACGGTTCACAAGAATCCACGCGGAACGAGCCGGCACTATGAACTCGATGCGATTGGCCGGTGGCGTGACCGGGATCATGATATCGTCCGGCCACTGAATCCAGGCGGACTCCTTTACGACGTGCTCGTCTTCAAGAGTCACACTTCGACTGTCATTCGATCGGTTCCACGCAGAGATGATCAGTTCATCATCGAGCTGATGGAGGAACACGCAGATGTCCGCCGAAGCAAGCAACGTTCTTCGAGCCCCATGGCGAAGGGATTTGCAGCGTTTTCGAAGCTGAATGCACTCGCGATACCATTGCCTCAGCTCCTCGTCACGAAGTGACGGCTCCTGTGGATACGCTTTGCGGCAGTCCGGGTCGTGCCGGCCGTCGAGCCCGATCTCATCGCCGTAGTAGATGCAGGGAGCACCCGGCAGTGTGCACAACAGCAGCCACGCCATTCTGAGCGCTGCCTTGTCATTCCGAACGCAGGTCAGAAAACGAGGCATGTCGTGGCTGTCGAGCAGATTCAGCTGGGACCGAGTAACTTCTTCCGGATACGATCGCTCAATACGATCGAGCTCCGCAGCAAACTCCCCGGCGTCAATGGGGCGGATGTTTCCGAAACTGGAGGGACGTCGAGTCTCCTCGAAATCCAGACCTGCCCCGCCAAAGAACGCCAGACATGCCGCAGTGACCTGATAGTTCATCACCGCGTCCCACATATCTCCCTGCAGCCAGTGTCGAGCATCGCCCCAGACCTCACCGACAATCCATGCTTCCGGATTGATCGCACGAACGCGTCGCCGAAAATCACGCCAGAAGTCGTCGTCATCGATTTCATTGGGAACATCAAGTCGCCATCCATCAATTCCGAAGCGGATCCAGTGTTCCGCCACAGTGAGCAGGAACTCACGCACCGCGGGAGTCGCGACATTGAATTTCGGAAGAGCCGGAAGATTCCACCACGCGGAATAGCCGATCGCTTCCAGACTGCCTCGACCACGGCGGAGCTCTTCTGCCGCGTCTGCATCCGGATAGGGAAGAAATGGTCGCTGTCCGTTCATTCGCTCAGGATCAAAACAGAACCAGTCTCGATACGGCGATGCAGCTCCGTTCTCCAGCACATGATGAAACTGCCAGAAGCCCCGACTCGCGTGGTTGAAGACTCCGTCAAGGACGATGCGTATTCCCCGATGATGCGCCTCGCTAAGCAGAAAACGAAAGGCGTCATTTCCTCCCAGCAGCGGATCAACCTGAAAATAATCGTAGGTGTGATACCGATGATTGCAGGCCGAGGCAAAAATTGGGTTCAGGTAGAGTGCATTCACGCCAAGGTCGGACAGCTCATCGAGATGTTCAGCGACTCCATAAAGATCGCCCCCCTTGAAGCCATGAGTCGTCGGAGGACTATTCCAGTCTTCAAGATTCAGATTGGTATTCACGCGACCGCTTCGAGCGAATCGGTCGGGAAAGATCTGATAGAAGATCGCGTCACTGACCCACGACGGTGTGCTCGATTGCATCAGATTTCCGTTCAAC
>JBKDKA010000143.1:0-10572 GCA_046345315.1 Planctomyces sp. | reverse complement strand
CCTGGCGGTCGGTATTCGCGACGTGCGCGGTGACTTTGAGCCGGGGTCACTTGTTGGGCTTCATTCCATGGATGGCACGGAACTCGCACGCGGTCTTGCGAACTATTCTGCGCAGGAAATCCGGCTGATTCATGGTCAGCGCTCCGATCAAATATCAGCATCACTGGGCCATGTTCCTTATGGCGAGGTCGTTCATCGGGATAATCTGGCCTGGACCGCGAAGTAGCGATTCCTGCAGAGTTGTTCCGTCAGATCGATTTTCCATGGATGCGGGATTCAATGCCCCCCTGCCCTTTGTTTCAGATTCGGTCAACCGTACCGGACCGAACTACGGCTGCCGTATCCCCCGAACCATCGATTCAGCCGGAGTGATTGTTGCATCCGGACCTGATTTTCTTCGATGAGCGTCGAAAATCAGACCATGCGGGCACGCTGGGAATGTCTGCGAACCAAGATTGAAGTTGTGTTCCGCAGAGATTCTTCGATCTTACATCGCCGCCTTCGGCTGGCGGAGAGGGTTCGGCCATGCTCATGAGTATCGTTTCGGGGCTCAGCTCCTGGTGGAGCAAGGTCCAGAGCATTGTGGGGCGAGAACTGTCCCATCTCAGTCCGCAGGAATACTGTATCGGGCTGGTTTTCTGTATCAGCATCGGCTTCGTGCTGATGCGAGCACGAAGCTGAGCGTTGAGACGATGTCTGATCGTCTCCGCAGCTGTACTTCAGCCTGAGTCGTTACGGAAGTCTTCGGTGTCAGTCTGCCGCCTTGGACACAGCCTCGCTGTGTCCGGTGATCGCATCCGTAACAGATTTCTTCAGAGCCGCCCTTTCCGCAGTGCTCAGATTCGGTGCAGGCACCCCCTCGAAGCGAAGTCTATCCGACAGCGTCAGCATTCCCAGAGGTTCTGAAAGATACCAGATCTCAGGGTAGCGAGCCTGCAAGGACCGCACTTTGGCCTCTGATGTTGCAGGCCCGAAAACGACAATCGGAGTGCGTCGCGTTCTGACGTCAGCGCGAAGATTGGCCACCGCCTGCGAAAGTTCCCAACGGAGGCAGTTGCTGTGGATCATGATCAGATCGCAGTTCAACTGGCGGATCGCAGTCTCAAAACCGATCACCGAAGTGCGGGCTGCTGCAACAGTGTATCCTGCATCTTCCAGAGCCGGTGCCAGTTCATTGAGTCGACCGTTGTCTGTATCGATCAGAACCGCCTCCGGTTCTGAAGAGCCAGCCAGCACGGATTCGATGATCTCCGTCACCCTCTGGTCGTTGCAGCTCAGGTGCTTATTGACAGCTCCCACTTTTGCGGCTGCTGTGCGGATGCGAGAATCTGTTGAATTCATTGCTGCGTCGATCAGACTCGATGCATACGACAGTTCTTCCGGCTTGATGTTCGCAGAGATCATCAGTTTCAGGATTCCGGACGCAGCAAACGAGTTTTCTGCGGTAAGCGATTCCGAAAGCGACAGAAGGATAACATGTTGATCTGCTGGCTGCTGCAGTTCAGTTTCCAGAGCGGCCAGCTCTTCATCGCTGCTGAATTCAGTGCTGGAACCATCTTCAGACGAAGAGTCTGGGCTGGATGATGCGGTTCGGGAGGCATCGTACCACGAATGCAGCGCCGCGAGCACAGCGAGATGGATTGCCTGAAACTCTTCATCATCCGGATCAAGCGTCAGTGAATCTGAAGCGAGACGGCGGAGATCAGTCATTTGAACTTCGAAGGAAGTTTCGGCATCGCGATCCGCAGACGAATACCGATTGATCTGACGAGGGTGTTGTGGTGCGAGTTGCTCCCGCATGACAGCTTTCAGGATTGCTCCCGCGACATCAGATGTTTTTGGTACAGTCCCTTCCGCTGACAATTGAATGATGGCCTTCTCAGCAGCCGTCGTGACAAGGCTGCTGACATCTTCTCCGAAACGCCATCGATACAGAGAGTATGCGATACGACGGTCCGCTGTTCCTCCCAGAAGCCGGATCATCAGAACGCGATCCGCCTCTGTCGCACCGGACAGTGCTCTCAGCATGCCGTATCGCATTTCGCGAGCGTTGCGTGACAGGATTCTGCGAGCGAGAGTACCTTCCGCGCTTGAATCAGGCGCACTCAGTAATGCCGGTACCGCTGATGCTCCTGCAGCCATCAACAGGCGTACTGCATCGTCGCGCACAGCACCGTTGTTTCCAAGATCCCTGACTGCCGCCGCCATGGCTTCCTCAGTCGGAATGCCGGACTGCGATGCGACATTGATTGCCAGCAGAAGCTCGCCAGCCTCCGGTTGAAGATTCGAATTTGCGTTGAAGACGAGAAACTGACCGATTCCGAACTTTTTCCGAAGATTCAGAAGTTCATCCGGTGAAAGCTTCCTGTCCAGAACGGAACGAAGAAACGATTGAGCAGTTGCCCAGCGTTCAAGTCGATCAGCAGTGATTACCGCGTCAATCAGCTCTTCAGGAGTTTCCGGCGAAAACAGGAAAAGCTGTTCCCTGGAGACACTCTGATCAAGGGATACCTGCCAGCCGGATACGGGTGTGGTAAAGGTGACCGCGAGCATCACCATTGCGACAGATCGTAGGATTGAAGTCCTGACCATCGTTCTGAGGCTCGTCAATTCGATAACGGAAACAAAGAGTGTCTTCATGATTCAGAGTCTAACTCAGGAAACAGAATACCTGTTGTGAGTATGGTGGCGGTCATGGGGACTTGATACCAGAATTTCAGTGCCGTTTTCCCCATTCCGTGCGATTTCTCAGCGAACCCCGGGGAATGGCATCTGTCCAGGGAGAATGATGCTTTCGAGCAGTGCAGCGGAAGGGACCCCGAAACTGAGATCATCGGCACCAGAAATCGGCGAATTCAGCCGGAATCAGGTTTTGACCGAAGAGGCAGCAACGAGGTCGTGATGTTCGGAGGTTGAGACGATTGTGGCGGCGAAGGCGGCTGTGTCCCGGATGCGTTGAAATCAAAGCCGTCAGCGGCGAAACTGTGTCAGAGAGATATTCTTCTGAACTCAATTTTCAGGAACTCAGAGAGATTCATGTCCACGCGTAAAGCCCTGCCATTCTCGCTCGAAACCGTCCGTCGCATTGCTGAGCAGTTTCCAACGCCGTTTTATGTTTACGACGAGCAGGGAATTCGAAACACTGCGCGGAGATTGAATCAGGCCTTCGCCTGGAACGCAGATTTCAGAGAGTTCTTTGCAGTCAAGGCAACACCGAATCCACACATCCTCAGTCTTCTCCGTGAAGAAGGACTTGGAGCTGATTGTTCCAGTGAAGCGGAACTGATTCTCGCGGATCGAGTTGGATTTTCCGGCGACGAAATCATGTTCACATCGAACAACACTCAGGCAGCAGAGTATCAGGCGGCAAGTAAACTTGGCGCAATCATCAACCTCGACGATATCACCCATGTTGAATATCTGAGAGAGACGGCGGGGATGCCGGAGCTGATCTGTTTTCGTTACAACCCCGGACCCGCTCGCGAAGGCAATGTGATTATCGGAAAACCGGAGGAAGCCAAGTACGGGCTGACGGAGAGTCAGCTGTTTGATGGTTATCGCCTCGCTCGTGATGCCGGAGCTAAACGCTTCGGCCTTCACACGATGGTGGCTTCGAATGAACTGAATGGTGATTTTTTCGTTGAAACCGCTTCCATGGTGTTCGATCTCGCGGTCCGACTGAAAAAGGAAACCGGGATCAGCCTGGAGTTTGTCAACCTCGGAGGCGGGATCGGGATTCCTTATCGTCCCGAGCAGACCGCGGTCAATCTGGAGCAGGTCGGACAGGGTGTTCGAGATGTTTATCAGCAGATGATCGTGCCTGCTGGACTCGCTCCAATGAAGGTGTTCATGGAGAACGGTCGCATGATCACCGGTCCGCATGGTTATTTGATTACGACCGCGATTCACCATAAGAATATTTATCGCGATTACATCGGTGTCGATGCATGTATGGCGAATCTGATGCGCCCCGGTATGTATGGCGCGTACCACCATATTACCGTCCTGGGCAAAGAAGACGCTCCGCTGAGCACGACCGTTGATGTCGTCGGATCGCTCTGTGAAAACAACGACAAGTTTGCAGTGCAGCGGCAGCTGCCTCCGGTCGATCGCGGTGACCTGCTGGTGATTCACGATGCCGGTGCCCATGGACATTCCATGGGGTTTCAGTACAACGGAAAATTGCGGTGTGCGGAATTGCTGCTGAAACCAGATGGTTCTGTCAGACAGATTCGTCGGGCCGAAACGCACAGCGACTACTTTGCCACGCTTGATTTCAGTTCGTTTCCCGCATCAGGGAGACTCAATGAAAACAGCTCAAAGTGATGACGTGAATTTCCCGGTCCGTCAGGCTTTTACGTCGGTCTCGGGCTTCTGCAGATGCTGAACCCATGCGGGCGGCAGATTTCTCAGAATCGTATCGCGTCGAATTCGATACTGCCTGCAGAGATCTGTCATCGTGTGATCGATCGACTTCAACCTGCCGCCGCGATCGCCGAATGGGATTCTGACTCGCAGGGGCCGCACATACATGTACTCGAAGTAGCTCAGTATTCCTCCGGGTGCGAGCAGTTCGATGTATCTCTTCACGATGGATTGAACGACATCAGCCGGAAAGTTATTGAGTGGAAGTCCTGAAATAATGAAGTCGTATGGGGCCGTTGCCTGAAAATCCTGAATCGGAATTTCATGGATCTGAGAGAATCCGGCCACTGCATTCCATTCACTATTCGACTGAAACTTCTTTCGCAGCATCGTTGCAAAGTTCGGGTTGAGTTCCACCAGATCGAACGTATCACCTTCCCGAAGACTGCGAACGATGAAGTCTGTGACCGGCCCGGTTCCAGGACCGATTTCGAGCACTCTGAGTGAAGTTTTCGCACCGGGACTGCGATTGTCCCGCTGTGCGAGGAAAGACGTCATCGAGCGTGCAAGACTGCTGCTGCTGGGCGCGATGGCTCCCGTTGTTTCAAACTGATTTCGAAACTCACGAAAAAAAGTCAGCTGATCGCCGAAAAACCGCAACATAGGATACTCAGAAAGCTCGGGATTTCGTGGTAATGTCTGCCAGTGCCATATCGCAGTATCCGTGAACCGGAGGTGACCTGCAATCGAAGCAATCCGAGCGGACATACGTGAATCGGTACCGGAGTTCGTCAGTATTCACCACGTTTCAGGAAGTCTCTCGACTTCTGCTGCCGGTCTTGCCTGAGTGCCTTAACCTGGCTTGGCTCCTGCCTTTCCATCTTCAACCACGAATTCAGCGCGTGTGACGAGTGGAGCTCCCGGACGGTCAACGTACTCGACGACCTGATATCGACTTCGCCACTCGCCGGGTGTCACTTCGCAGCTGACGTACCCACGCTCCGAATTCTGAAAACGGACGAATGGGTTCTCAGACAGAATTGCCGCTTGATCTTTTGAAGTCTGTTGTCCGTTTCCTCCCGAAGAGATGGAAGTTCCGACGAATTCCGTTGCGACCACCGGATCGTCTGCGGCATCAAAGTTGACCTTCAGATCATTCACCCAGTTGGAGTGAATATCACCGGTGAGCACGACTGGATTCGGAATCTGCCTTTCCTGCAGAAAAGTCAGCAGACGCTTCCGGGCAACATCATATCCTGACCACTGATCCATGCTGTACCCGGCTTCCTGCCCCGGGACTCGATCGACACGCCCCATCATGATCTGCTGGGCGAGCACATTCCAGTTCGAGGTCGACTGGAGAAGTTCGCTCATCAGCCATTTCTCCTGAGCATCTCCCAGCATGGTTGCCTTTGGATCGAAAACTGCTCCTTCGAGAGGTTTCTGGCGATCTCCGTTTGGCTGATCTGTGCGGTACTGTCGTGTATCCAGCATTTCAAACTGTGCGAGTCGTCCGAATCGGATTGTGCGGTGCAATGTCAGATCAGCTCCCTTCGGAAGGCACGATATCCGGAGAGGCATGTTCTCATAGTATGCCTGATAAGAATTGGCACGACGACGCAGAAGTTCTTCTGGAGAGACGCCGAGTTCCTCGGAGATGGCTCCGGCGTAGTTGTTGTCGAGCTCATGGTCATCCCAGACGACAGCCCACGGACAGAGTGAATGCATTTTCTGAAGATGGATGTCTGATCGATATTGCGCGTAACGCCTGCGATAGTCATTCAGTGTCGTGATTTCCTGTCCGAGATGCTTTCGAACGCGACCGTCCATTCCTTCTTTCTCGTAGATGTAATCGCCGAGGTGCAGAACGAGATCCAGTTCTTCCTTTGCCATGTGTTCATAAGCTGTGTACAGCCCGTTCTCAAAATGCTGGCAGGATGCAAAAGCAAAGCGAAGGCGGTTCGGCAGAGTTTCTGATGCTGGCATTGTCCGAGTTCGACCGACGGGACTCGTGGCATCACCGCAGTGAAAACGGTACCAGTACCATCGATCCGGCTGCAGACCACTCAGTTCCACGTGAACAGAATGACCAAGCTGTGGCGTCGCGTATTCAGTTCCGTTTCTGACAATCGATCGGAAGCTGTCGTCTTCAGAAAGCTCCCAACGAACCGGATAAGTGATTGATGGCAATGCGTCGATCTCTGTCGGATTCGTTGATATGCGTGTCCAGAGAACCACACCGTCTTCGGATGGATCGCCGGAGGCGACACCCATCTGAAACGGGTCTGCAGAAAAAGCGATTGCGGAAGAAGTACTGCCGGAGACGATTCGAGCACCTGCAATCGCAGCAGCAAGTGATGTCGCCGAGAGTAACCACTGCCTTCTGGACGCTGAGTGTTTTCTGAAACGGCTTTTGTCAGACATTGCGACTGTCTCCATGGATAAATGCAGTGATATGTTCGAATGGATGAAAGAATATAACCGATGGCCCGCTCGCAGGCGATCCGCTGGTAAACGATGAACGAGCAAAACAGTTTTGAAGAACTGGAAGTGAAAGTGGGCCCGGCCGCGGAACGCTGACTGTGACTCACGGATTCGCATTTTCACTGCAGGGATTCTCCTGAGTGAGTGAAATTGCTTCTGCAACCTGCAAGAATCCGGGGCTAAACGCGATGATAGAGTCTCTTTGAAATCGGGAGCCGTTCTGAAATGCAGCATCGATCTGAATTGCCTCATCAGGTGAAACTCCGGAAGTCTGCATCAGCAGCCCTGCTCTGCTTGATGACCCTCATCGTGCATGCAAAGGCGGAAGATCATGCGGATCGAACGACACAGCCGGGTGTGCCGGTAGGAAACATGACTTCCGGGCAGTTCGCTGACAGCAAGGTCTTTCCGGGAACAACACGAGACTACAGTGTGTACGTTCCTGCTCAGTACTCGAGTGATCAGCCTGCCAATCTGATGGTGTTCATGGACGGGAGTGGTTACGCGAAGGCGGATGGCGCATTCCGAGTCCCGATCGTGTTTGACAATCTGATCCATCAGAAAGCGATGCCGGTCACGATTGCCGTGTTCGTCAATCCCGGCACAATCAAGGCCGCCATTCCGGGAGGCAGCGACCGCAGCAATCGCTCCTTTGAATATGACGCACTGGGGAACCGATACGCTGACTTTCTGATCAACGAGTTTCTGCCGGTCGCTTTGAAGGAACTGAATGTCTCATCGGAACCATCCCGTCGCGCCGTCTGCGGAATTTCGTCGAGCGGCATCTGTGCATTCACGGTGGCTTGGGAACGTCCGGATCAGTTTGGTCGAGTCCTCAGTCACATCGGCAGTTTTACAAACATTCGAGGTGGATGGGCCTATCCCGGACTTGTCCGCAAAACAAAGGATCAGCCAAAGCCGATTCGCGTCTATCTGCATGATGGTGTTGATGATGTCAATAATCTGCACGGAAACTGGCCGCTTGGGAATCAGGAGCTTGCCGCCGCACTGCAGTTCGCGGGATACAAATACAAACTGGTGATGACAGAGGGCGGGCACAGCGGCAAATGGGCGGGCGAAGTCCTGCCGGATGCTCTGCGATGGCTTTGGGATGACAACGCGGAGTCAACGCAGATTCCGATTGTCGAAACGAAACCCGAATGGAAACCGCATCCTGATGCCGTGGCGCGAGCTGATGTGCCGCAGGGGCAGGTACATGACCTGCCTCCATTCGAATCGAAGATTTTCGCGAACACGATTCGGGACTGGGCCGTCTATGTGCCGGCTCAATACAAAAGAGACGAACCTGCGGCGCTGATGGTATTCCAGGATGGCCACGCTTACAGAGATCTGGAAGGACGGTTTCGTGTGCCGATCGTATTCGATCAGCTGATCGCTCGAGGCGAAATGCCGACAACGATCGCCGTATTCATCAATCCCGGGCATAATCCGGCCGACAAGAAGCCGGAGACCCCTTGGCGGAATTCCAATCGGAGTTTCGAATACGACAGCCTCGGAGATCGTTATGCTCGGTTTCTGACAGAGGAAATCATCCCGGAACTGGAGAAACAGTACACGCTGACGAAGGATCCGGAGATGCGTGCGATCTGTGGCGCAAGTTCCGGAGGCATCTGCTCCTTCACGGTCGCATGGGAACATCCGGAAGCGTTTCGAAAAGTGCTTTCGACAATCGGAAGCTTTACGAATATTCGTGGTGGTGATGCTTATTCATCGCTCATTCGGAAAACTGAACCGAAACCTCTTCGCGTGTATCTCGAAGATACCAGCGGAGACATTGACAACATGGCGGGAAGCTGGTGGTGGGCCAATCAGCAGATGGCTTCATCGCTGATCTACATGGGATACGACATCCGGTTTGATCATGCTGAAGGCTATGGTCACAACCATGATCATGCCGGCCCTCTGTTTCCTGATGCTCTCCGTTGGCTGTGGAGAAAGGAAACTCATTCTCCGGCTCTTGATACAAAAGGAGATCTGGGTGGCGATCTCACACTCCTGAATCTGCTCGTACCCGGTCAATCATGGGAGCCTGTTGCTGACAGTCTGGGATTTGCTGACGCGCTGTGTGCGGACAGTCACGGGAATGTTTATTTCTGTGATATGAAGGCTCCGGCCGTGTATTGTATCAACGCGGCAGACGGTGCTCGCAGCGTGATCGCCGAAGAATCCGTCAGCGGGCTGGAATTCAGTGCGGACGGCACGTTGCTTTATGCCTGCCAGGGAGCGAAGAATCGAGTCATCTCGATCAATCCGGCGACGGGTGAAGTGAAGACGATCGCTGAAGGCGTGAAGCCAAACGATCTGGCAGTGACGAAAGATGATTTCATTCTGTTCACTGATACCGGAGCATCACAGGTGACTCGGATTAATCCGCGAACAGGCGAAGTCACTCCTGTGGACACCGGAATCACAAAGCCCAATGGGATTGCATTGTCGAACGACGGTGGCACTCTGGCAGTGTCTGACTACGGTGGCACACACACATGGACGTTTCGAGTCAGCCCGGGAGGTGTTCTGGATGCGAAGATGCCAACGATGCCGATGCGGCTTTTGATCGACCCGAACGGTCAGTCCGGTCGCCATGAACCACCTCCGTATCAATCGACGGCCAAAGGTGATGGGATGGCTGTTGACCGCATGGGACGCTACTACGTCACGAGTGATATCGGAGTTCAGATCTTTGATCCGACAGGACGCCCCTGTGGAGTCCTTCCGAAACCTGATGCCGGACAGCCCCTGACCACGTGCATTCTCGGCGGCAGTGACTTCAACACTCTTTACATTGCTCACGGAAACAGAATCTATCGGCGAAAGCTGACGGTTGAGAAGCCAAAGTCATAGCTCCCGTTGAGAACATACAAGGAGAACATACAAGGACCATCCATTTGTAGTCAGAGAGCGAGCTTTGATGATGACGCTCTCATTCCTCAGATTATCCAGTGAACCAGAGCGGTGAATCATCGGTGCAGCAATTGCTGCTGATAGTGCGACGACAGAATTCAGCATGGTGGAAACACGCATCCATGCGACCGGAAACGAAGATTCAGATCGCTGGCTGCGGAATCAATGGAGTGATTTCACCAGTGCGAACCACCCAGGGCAATCGCATGTTCTTTGCGTGTCTGGCCCAATGATTGCAGTGGAGGAGCCTTCGTAAATAGTCGAGTTTTGTTCAGGAGTGTTTTGACGAAGGAGAGAAGTGATGACGAAGGGAGCGGCTTCCGTTGTTTACCAACATTTTGAAAAAGTTACAGACCCCCGCGTCGACCGAGGTCGAAACCATGATCTTCATGAAATGATCTTTATGGCGCTCACCGCTACCATCTGCGGAGCGAATGGATGGGCGGATGTGGAGCGATTTGTCAAAGCAAAGATCGAGTGGTTTGAACGGTTCATCCCCATGGAGAGCGACGTTCCCAGCCACGATACATTCGGCAGAGTGTTTTCAAGGCTGGATACAGCGGAGTTTCTGGCCGCCATGCATAACTGGGTTGATGAGTTCTGCGGAAGCCTTCGAAACAAAAGAATCGCCATCGACGGAAAGACTCTGCGGGGGTCCTTTGATCGAGCCGCTGGTCAGTCTGCACTCCACACACTGACCGCTTTCGCCGTTGGCACTCGGACATGCCTGAGACAGATGTCGGTACCAGCGAAGTCGAATGAGATTCCTGCCGTGCCGCTGTTGCTCCAGCTGCTCGATCT
>JBKDKA010000142.1:0-29489 GCA_046345315.1 Planctomyces sp. | reverse complement strand
TCATTGCGTGATTCCAGAGAGACTCCGAATTCTTCCAGACCGGAAGGTACTGATTCGTCTGGATGGCACTGATAACCAGTGCCGATGTTGCAGCGAGCGGTCCGGCTGCTCTGATCGTTGTTCGAAGGAGGCTGCGAAGTCCTTCCGCTGTTCCACGGAGGCGTTGTTCGGATTCACGCAGTAGCCACTCAGCAGCTGATGAAACCATCGCGAACACAATGATGCAGGGCAAATAGAGATAACGATCATTCATCAACGTCGTGATACGAAAAATGTTCATGACCGGAAACAGCAGCAGCAGAAAAGCCATGGTGCTCCACAGCCAGAGAGGCTGCCGGGAACGATGCTTCCAGAAGATCGACAAAGCGCCTGCCCAGACGATCAGCCCGAGGCACACCTGACCGGAGATGCCTGTGACGGGCGGATCATAGAGCACGCACAGGTCATGCGGCCAGAAGTGCATCCGGATGTAGTGACACAGGATTGTCACATCAACGGCAAGAATCTGATACAGCGGCAGGTCCATGTGCGTCCGAACTCCGCCCAGAATGGAGTTCTGAGCCCCCATCGTGTGGAGCATCAGCAGCAGGGAGAGCAGTCCGGGAATAAACTGTCGCACGACCGCATCGGAGAATTTTTCACGGCGGACAAGAAGATCATAGAACAGGACGATCGGGGGAACGACGACGGCCAGTGCCTTCGAGAGCAGGGCTGCAACCAGCATTCCGATGTACCAGCCGTCCTCTCCCGGTGATGCCGCGGGACGCAGTCGATGCAGAAGTGCTGCGAGAATAAACGTGCCGGAAAGAATTCCTTTTCGACTGGAGATCCACGCGACAGTCTCGACCTGAACCGGATGCACGAGGAAAAGTGCTGCAGTGACCCAGCCGACGGACTTGTTTCCCGTGACCTGCGCAACGAGCAGATAAACGAGGAGGCCGTTCAGGGCATGAAGGAGAACGTTGGTGGCATGATAACCACTCGGATTCATTCCCCAGAACGTGTGGTCCAGGAGAAACGAGAAGATCGTGATCGGCGCATAGTTCCTCGTCACACTCTCCGTAGCGACCAGACCCAGGTTCTGCGGTGACCAGCTCTTGATCAGTTCGTTGTGAGTGATGTAAGCCGGATCGTCCCAGTTAAGAAAATCCGTCTGAAATGTCGGCGCGAAGACGCCGCATCCGAGCAGAAACAGCAGCAGGCAGCGTCCGATATCGCCGGAAATTCGAGTTGGTCGAGTCATCCTGCACCTGATGTCGAGGCGGAGCCGACGAGACTCGCCTCGGACGTTCTGATGTTGAAGCTGATGTTGAATCTGAGTCGCTCTGAGCGACGAGGGCATCCGGGGCACGACCGACGGAGATTCACGCGTCCGACTGACCCGAGGGCTGATGAGGCCTCAGACCAGAGCGTTCAGCGATCCCGTCAGGAGATACCCATTCGCCCGATTGAGTCTTCCCTGCAGAATGTTCTGCGGCGTTGTTTTTTGTGCACACTGCCTGGATTTCGCGTTCGCTGCTGATTCACCAGACGGCACAATCGGAGAAATCCTGTGAACTGGATGGACCGGCAGTTTCTGCCGAATTGATTCCCGTTTCAGAACATTCGAAACACATAACATCCTTAAAACTCGAACAGTCCGACTCGAATGACTAATCCCGTCAAGTGCGCCGGACCGCTTCACCGATATCGATGAAGGATTCTGCTCGGTGCGACCCTGCGCGCCTCAGCTCCGTTTCACTGAATGAGCGATGCCGGGTGCCTGATGTCCGACATGACTTTGGCCCCGGAATGGTGTGGTTTTCGAGTGAAGGAACGTCCGGATGAAATTCCGTCGGTTCTTGAAATCTGTTGCGGTACCCGGCGTATTCGGAATTCTCGCGGCATTTCCGAGTTCGACATCACTGGCTCAGGAATCTCTTGTCACGAGTGTTTCGACGTTCCAGATTCCGTTTGATGTCGAATCATCACCGGGAGAGCCTGTCGAGGGATTCGCAGTGCTTTTCGGTTCGCGGAACGGCAGTGCCTGGGAAAAACTTCAGACCGTTTCTGCCTCGGAAGGCGGGTTTCAGTTCTCTGCGCCGGGTGACGGCACGTACGGATTCGCGGTTCGCATGATGGATGCTCAGGGAAACCTGCAGCCTGTGGCAGGGGCGATGACCGCAGAACTGGAAGTCAAGGTGGACACATCGGCGCCGTCATTGCAGCTGGAAGCATCGGAGATCGCTCCGGGGCAGGTCATGGCTGGCTGGAAATGCTCCGATCCGCATCTCGATCTCCGAACGCTGGCAATGGAGTATTCTGAGGGACGCGATGGGCGCTGGAAGCCTGTCAGACTGAATCCGGCTCCTCAGGGGCAGACGGTGATTCAGGTTCTGCCCGGAGCGGTTGTTTCCATTCGAGGGACGATCTCTGATGCCGCCGGGAATCGGGCGGAAGAGTCTTCGCAGGTTGTTCTGAATGCAATGCCGCGAAACTCAGGTGTGCCGGCGACGCCAGCTCCCGCTGTTCCCGCACCAGCTCAGGCCATGGGATTATCACCATTTCAACAGACGACTCCTTCTTCAGCCGCTGTGCCGGGAGTTCCCGGCCAGGGTTTTCCGGGATCGTCGAGCGTGACATCAGTTTCCGGAGGACCGGTCGCTCAGAGCTTCGGTGGGCCGGGGGCGGTCGGTTCCGGGTTTGGGGTCGGGCCGGGGGCAAACTTCCCGGCAGGGGCTTCGCAGGTGAGCTCTGACGATGGTCCAGCATTCGTGAACACGAGCGTGTTCGATATCTCCTACGAGATCGAAGATGTCGGGCCGTCAGGAGTCGGTGCTGTTGAGCTTTTCGTTACCGAGGATGGCGGTCGTCAGTGGTTTCGCTATGGAACTGATCCGGATCTCCAGAGTCCTTTTGCCGTTGATGTCCAGGGTGAAGGGACTTTTGGTTTTGCTGTTCGCGTGAAAAACGGACTTGGCTTCTCGGATCCACCTCCGCAGCCGGGAGAAATTCCAACGATCGTCGTGACCGTGGATCAGAGTGCTCCACAGATTGAGTTTCCACAGCCTTCGCTCACGGCGGAAGGCAATGGTGTCGTTGTACTGAACTGGAAAGTTCGTGAATCCAATCTGGCCGGAAATCCGGTTCGGCTCGAATACTCGACTGCACCGAATGGCCCCTGGACTCCGGTCACCGACTGGCAGCCGGATACCGGCTCAACACAGTGGGCAGTTCGCCCTGGAACACCTCCGGCCGTATACTTTCGACTGCTGGCCAGAGACGTTGCCGGAAATGTTGGCACAGGTCAGCCGCCTCAGCCCGTGCTGATCGACATGAAACGTCCAAGTGTCCGTGGTCTGCGTGTCCAGTCATCTTCCACTGGCGGCGGCATGAATGCCATGCCGGCCGGGTTCTCACGCTGATCTCCGCGATCTGATCCAATGATTTCGCGGAACCTGTCTCGGCATGGGCGAGAACAATGACTGCTTCGGTGCATGTTTCTTTTCTGCCCTGCGAGTCTGATCCCGATTCGTTCGGAGGCTGTACTGCGGTCATTATTGATGTGCTTCGAGCCTCCACAACGATAACCACGGCCCTTCGAAACGGCGCTCGAGCGGTTGTTCCCTGTTTGACCGTCGAAGATGCACTGGCTCTTCGCGATGCAGATCCGCAAGGGAATGACAGACCGCTTCTCGGTGGTGAACGAGGGGGCATCCGGATTGATGGATTCGAACTGAGTAACTCCCCGCGGGATTACAGTCCCTCCGTTGTCGCGATGCGTCTGATCGGATTTACGACGACGAATGGGACACGAGCGCTCCTGCATTGTCGCAGAGCTGAACACGTCATCATTGGGAGCTTCGTCAATTCTGCTCGTGTCTTCGAGTTTCTGACTGCAGTTCGAAAGCCCGTCGTTTTTGTCTGTGCCGGGACAAATGGCGAGGTCACCGGTGAAGACGTGCTCTTCGCCGGGATGGCGGTTACAGACCTGATGCAGCAGCAAGCCTTCTCCCAGGAGCATCGCTCCGCAGTGGGACCCACAGAAGACCTCTGGGAGTTCACAGACTCCGCTCAGATTGCCGCGAGTTACTGGCAGATGACTGTCCGACAGGACTCAAACCGCAGCCCGGTCAGTTCGGTGGATGTCTCGGCAGCGTTGCGAAAAACTCGGGGCGGGCGTAACCTGATACGACTTGGTTACGGGGACGATATCGATATCGCTTCGCAGATCGATTCCGTTCCGGTTCTGCCGCGATTTGACGCCGATCGGAATCGACTTGAGTTATGGGTGAACTGAGCCATTTTGACGAATCCGGCGCAAGCCACATGGTGAACGTGGGCGGCAAAGCTGTGACTCAGCGAATGGCCCGGGCAGAGGCGATTCTGGAGATGAAGCCGGAAACGCTCCGTGTGATCCGAAGTCGAGTGGCAGCCAAGGGCGATGTGATCGAGGTGGCTCGAATTGCCGGCATCATGGCGGCTCGAAAAACGTCCGACCTGATTCCTCTTTGTCATCCGCTCAATCTGGACAGCGTGTCTGTCGCTTTCGAATTTCCTGATGATTCCCGGATGCGAATTGAATCGAGAGTCTCCTGTGAGGGCAAAACGGGTGTGGAAATGGAGGCACTGGTTTCGGTCACCACGGCAGCGTTGACTGTTTACGACATGTGCAAATCGATCGATCGTGAAATGCAGGTGACACTTGTTCGCCTCCTCGAAAAATCCGGAGGAAGTTCCGGGCATTTTCTTCGTTCGAACTGAGAATCTTTCGAATTCACTCGGAAACGATGCAGCGAACACAGAAAACTGTTAATGTGTTCCCCCGATTCACGGGTTTTACAGAGTCTGATCGTTACGAAATCGCATCCCCCTGGGAATGCACCTGGTATGACCACACGCCTGATGACCAAGGATGAGCTTCGCGAGACACTGAGTCTGCTCACTGCAGCAGATCTGGATGCCGTGAATCACATTCTGCGTCGTCAGTTGAAGAGTCCAACTGATTTCGTTCAGGACGTCTGTTCGCATGTTGCCCGGTACCAGGGAAAGCAGATTCGTCCGATTCTGGTCATGCTGTCGGCTCGTGCCGTTGGAATTCCGGAATCTCGGGTCATGATGGCCCGGACGTTCGGTGCGGTCGTTGAAATGATCCACACTGCGACGCTGGTTCATGATGACGTGATCGATGATGCCGACATGCGGCGCCATGTGTCGACGGTGCATCGTCGCTGGAACACTGAAACAAGTGTTCTGCTGGGAGATTATCTGTTCTCCCGCGCGTTCCATCTGGCAGCAACCACAGGAGACGCAGGCGCGTGTGCTCTGATCGGAAGAGCGACAGATCGTACCTGCGAAGGTGAGCTCAAACAGATTGCGGCTCGCCTGGTGAGGTCCGAGTCGGAAATGGATTACTTCCGAATCATCGCCGGAAAGACGGGGCATCTGTTTGCCGTCAGCTGTCTGCTGGGTGGTCGTGCCGGGGGGGCTGATCATCGGCAGTCGCAGCAGCTGAAACAGTTCGGACTGCGACTGGGAATGGCATTTCAGATCGCAGATGACCTGCTGGATCTCACTCAGTCAGAAGAAACCACCGGCAAGGATGAGGCTAATGATCTGCAGAACGGTCGTCTCACGCTGCCTCTGATCCGAGCGTTTCAGCTTGGAAATGCCGATGAGCGTCGGATCTTTCGTGAATGTCTGACATCGGAGAATCCCGACGAGCGTGACACTCTTCGTCAGCTTCCGATGATTCAGCGTGGTGCGGATTCGGCGCGGCTCACAGCGGAAGAACTGATTGATCGTGCGGTCCGCAATCTGATGTCGCTTCCTGAGTCTCCGGAACGCTCCCTGCTCGAATCGATCGCCCGATTTGCTGTGGCTCGAAACCACTGAGACCGGTTCCCTGACGCAGATTCCGTCAGGGTAGAACCACTTCCCCTGCATCATCGAACTGCAGAGGGATGGCTCGGACTGCTGCGGCAACGGGCAGAGTGCCGTACAGGTGAGGAAAGAGATCGCCTCCACGGGATGCTTCCCATCGCAGGTCAGCGCCCAGCGGTCTCGGGTCGACGGCGATCAGAATCAGATCAGCCTGACCCTGAAAATGACGACGCACCGTCTCCGTCACCTGATGAGCTGCAGAGAAATGGATGAAACCATCTCGCTGGTCGACAGCAGATCCGGAGAACGTCCCGTTCGTGACGGCGATCTGCCACTCGGCTGCGGAACAGACCTTGTAGATAGGTTGACTCGGATTCATCGGAAGGGCCCCGGTCTGATTGCGAGGAATCGAAACTCATCTTCGTGTGGCTCGTCGGAGGGACGGGCTGAGCCGGGATCGTGACAGGAAGCTGGTTTGTCCGGGAGTTGCCGAGAAGCGATCGCGGACTATTTCCTCAAATTAAAATTTCCGCATCTTGTCCGGTGTTTTTAGCGCGCGTAGTATCGCTGTCGTGAAAAAGGGTCGGGATGGATGGCGACGCATCTGGCTGGAGTCTGAATCAGTGATTGGTCGAGCAGACCAGGATGCTGATGACTGACTCGGTGGAATTCGTGGAAGTCCGTCGAATCCCGTTTCGCAGGTATGCCAGAGACGGCAGAGCAGAAGGCAGCAATACACAAGACGATGGTACAGGAACTCCTGCCCGGAAACGTTTCCAGAGAACTGGAAGCGAGAGGGCTCAATGGTGTCCCGATCCTGCTGGCAACCAGCACGGATCTTTCGCTCAGCGGGGAACCGAAGAAGCATTGGGTGGTGGCGACAGCGCATCACGTTTCTGTGGTGGAGGATGATCAGAGTCCTTCAGTGACCTGCACGGTCAATCTGCCGGATGTGGCTAACTTCCGGATTCAGGGCACAATCGGATCGGGGTTTCTTCAGGCATGGGTCGACGAAAGCTGGGTTGACCTCGCGCGATACTCCAATACGCTCGCTTCTCGATTCTCACGCATCGCCGGTTGTCTGGAAGAGCTTCGCACGACCGGTCAGGTGGCAAAGGAAGCGACAGAGGAAATCGACGATGTTAGATGTCCTCAGTGTCGTGTGATCCTTCCGGGACGCGGGGAACCATGTCCGCGGTGTGTTCCGAGGCAGGCGATTGTGCTTCGCCTGTTTCAGATGCTGAAACCTCAGTGGCGGTCAGCTCTGGCCATGAGCCTGCTGATGGTGGTCGGCGTGATTGCGGAGCTTGCACCGCCGAAACTCCAGCAGAAACTGGTCGATCAGATTCTGAACGAAGGTGCGACTCGTCCCGACGCGGCACAGCTTGCCGGGTCGTTGCTGATCGTCGTTCTTTCGCTGGCGGCGACTCGGATCATTCTGGGTGTCGTTGGTTACCTGAAAGGGATTCTGGCGACGCGTGTCGGAGTGGCGCTCACTTCGGAACTGCGCGGACAGATGGTTCAGAAACTGCATTCGCTGGGAGTCAGTTATTTCGATCGACATCAGGTGGGTTCACTGACGAGCCGCGTGACCGGTGACAGCGAAGTCATTCACAGCGTCCTGCAGCAGATCACCGGTGGTTTTCTCCTGCAGATTCTTCAGGTCATTGCCGTGGGAGCAATGCTCTTTACGCTCAACGCTCGACTTGCCCTTTACATGCTCATTCCGACTCCGCTTGTGATTGGCGGAAGCTGGTTCTTCTGGAAGCGTGTTTATCCGCGATACTATCGGTACTGGGATTCGAGCAGCAAGCAGGCCGGGTCTCTGACCGGGATGCTGTCAGGCATTCGAGTCGTCAAGGCGTTTTCTCAGGAGCAGCGGGAATTTGACCGCTTTCAGAAGTTCAGCGAGTACCTTCGAAAGTCCAGAACCACCGTTGAAGAATCGTCCGCTGCATTTTCTGCGGTGATGCAGCTGATCTTCAGCCTCGGGGCGCTCATTGTCTGGTACGTCGGAGGCCGTGACGTTCTTGCCGGTGAGATGACTCTGGGATCGCTGATGGCGTTTCTGGCCTATGTCGCGATGTTTTACGGGCCGCTCTCCACTCTGTCTCAGTTGACGACCTGGCTCACCAGTTTCATGACCGGATGTCAGCGTGTTTTTGAGCTTCTCGATACTCCTGTCGAGACACGGGAATCAGACAAGCCCATTCACAGAACAGATTGCAGTGGCAACATCTCCTTTAGAAACGTGACTTTCGGGTATGAGCGGCACCGACCGGTACTGAAGAACGTCAGTCTGGAGATTCCTGCCGGGCAGATGGTGGGAGTGGTGGGGCGAAGTGGAAGCGGCAAAACAACACTCGTGAACCTGATCTGTCGGTTTTACGATGTTTCGGAGGGATCGATTCTGATCGATGGAGCCGACGTTCGGGAAATTCCTCGCGAAGAACTGCGGAAGCAGGTCGGGATCGTTCTTCAGGAACCATTTCTGTTTCGCGGTACGATCTGGGACAACCTGGTTTATGGTGAACCAGACGCAACCCGGGAGCAGGCCATTACGGCGGCGAAAGCCGCTCAGGCTCACGATTTCATTCTTCGCTCGCCACTGGGATATGACACCTGGCTGGGCGAACGTGGTGCAGGTCTGTCGGGAGGCGAGCGACAACGACTCTCGATTGCCCGCGCACTGCTCTACAACCCCGGAATTCTGATTCTCGATGAAGCCACCAGCAGTGTGGACACCGAATCGGAGCAGGCGATTCAGGAAGCCCTGCGAGAACTGACTCGCGGGAGAACTACGATTGCGATCGCCCATCGGCTGACCACACTGAAGGATGCTCATCGAATCCTCGTCTTCGATCAGGGCATGCTGACGGAACAGGGAAGTCATGCGGAGCTCATGAATCAGAATGGTCATTATGCGAAACTGGTTCGCATTCAGACTCAGCTGAACTCTGGGTCTTCCGTGGATGCTGTGGTCGCGGAGGTAGGAAAGCGTCAGGAGACAGTTTCCGCGAATGAAAGTCCGGAGACCTCAGGTAGCTCGCCGTCATCTGCAACTGAACCCCGTTCCGGGAGCGGACCTCGTTGGCTGAATCCGGCGACAACCAGTTTTACAGTGGACCAGTTGGGATGCCTGGATGTTTCGGGAGACGAGATCGGCCGACATGCGGGAGTCTTTGCGGTTCGACTGTTTCCCGCTTCTGAACCTGAGAACTACATCAGTCTGAGAACCTGGGACCGAGACGGCAGAGAGCAGGAAGTGGGCTTGATTCGCTCTCTGAAGGACTGGCCGGAAACTGTGCAGGAAAAAGTCTGCAGTGCACTGGCTCGAAGATATCTGCTTCGCGTCGTCACCGGGATTGATTCGATTCGAGTTGATTTCGGGAATCTGCAGATTGCTCTGCGAACGGAGTACGGACCCTGCAGCATTCAGATGCGATGGAGTCAGGCTCAGGTACAGGATTTCGGGGCTGGCGGGAAAGTACTGATCGACGTCGAAGACAATCGTTACCTGGTCCGCAATGTGGAGTCTCTGCCGGTCAGGGAACGGGAAATCTTCCAGCGATTCATTTACTGGTAGCGGGGTCTGCTTTTCGGGACTGCTGCTTCAGGAATTCGACGATCAGTTCCGGTGCCCGGGGTGGAAAATGGTGGCCTTCCTGAGTAATCAGAACGGCCACTGGCATGCCGATCTCGGACTGATGAATTGTTGCTCCGTTTTTCCATGCGGCACCCGAATCGCAACGATTGATCTCCAGAATCATGTCGATTGTTTCTCGCTGCCAATGGTACTTGACGAGAGGATCGTTTTCACCGGCGATGTGGAAGACAGGCAGAGGAGGAAGTGTTCGTTTGAGACGAATCGCGGCTGCCCCGGACGGTGCGATGGCGGCGAGAACGGCGCTTCGTTCTGCGGCAAGAAGGTAAGAGAAGGCCCCTCCGTTCGAGTGTCCGGTCGCATAGATTCTTGTTTCGTCGATTCTGAAGTCTCTGCGAATCGATGCAAGAATATGATCGAAGAAGACCAGATCGCGATTCCCCTGATCTCCGGAAAATCGTTGCCAGCCGGTTCGCTTGCCTTCGGTGTCAGTCAGTCTTCCAGGAGTCAGAAGTCCCTGCGGGTACACCACAATGGCCTCCGGCCAGAGCTGATGCAGATGAAATGATCTTGTGGCATGCTGACTGTGTCCACCGTGGCCGTGAAACACGAAGATTACCGGGACCGGGGGAGACTGCTCGGAGCGGACAGTGGCATCAGGGATGAAGACCAGAGCTTCTCGTTCGATGCGGTTCACCGACCATTTTTTCAGCTCAGGCTCAGCGGCGGAAACTCCCGTGAGCTCTGGCAGGATCACTGTCAGCAGGCAGAAGTAATGCAGGAATGCAGCAAGCAGGGCACGATGAGTTTGTTTCATAAAGTTCCTCCTTCAGAAGTAACCCGAGACACGGGCATCTGTGTCGCGGAAATTCCATGATTCGGAAGGAGTGATCTGCAGAGGGTGGACAGGGCTGTATTGTTGGAATCCTCCCTGGGAGTTAGAGTTTTCTGCCGGGCCTGATGGTTTATGCTGGTGTTTGTCGTGTTTCTGCCGCCGGATCAGTGGTTTGCCCTGAATGTGTTGCTCCGGAAGCTGTCGGGAAATGATTCCGAGGCTGAATAATCGGCCGGGGTAAGGCGGTGTCACTGTCGAAATCGGGAAACGGGAAAGCGGTTCACGGATGTCTCTGCTGTTCAACGTTGTGGTAGCCGGACATGCACGCGGAACCCATCACCGGATCGTTCTCGACTCTCTGCTTCAGTTTCGCCGGTCCGACGCTGTGATGTGGCAGGAGCTGCTGTTGAGCGAGTATTCGTCGCTGCTGGCGGGTTCCAAGGCTCCTGATGACGACTTCCGTGATTTTCGGAACCATGTTCTCCACGTGAACGAAAACTTCTGGGGTGGTGCCGTCGGCGCGGCGGAGTACTGGTACGGGCAGCTCGTCGATCACCTTCGAGCGGAAGAGTGGAAAGAGGCGTCATGGTCGTACGGAGTTCTGAGTCACTATTACAGCGATCCGTTAATGCCACTGCATACTGCCCAGTCTGAATCAGAAGGTGCCGTCCATCGAGCAGCCGAATGGAGTGTTTCCCGAAGCTATGATCGAATTCGGGAAATGATTACAACATCACTCGGAGGCTACCCGGAAGTCCTCGTACCCAATTCTGATGACTGGCTTGGTCGGATGGTCCGGGAGGGGGCTCTGAAGGCAAATGCCTTTTACGATGTGATCATCGATCACTATAACCTTGAGGAGGGTGTTCGGAAGCCAGAGGCCGGGCTCGACGAAGTTTGTCTTACAGTCACCGGTCAGTGCATCGCATACGCGGTGGCGGGTCTGGGAAAGATCTTTGAAATGGCGGTTGCCGCTTCCGGTGCCATTCCACCTCCCGTATCGGTACCTCTGCAGTCCGTGATTGCCGCCGCAGAAGTTCCTCTGAAGCAGATTCTGAATCGGATGGCCGACCACAGGGAAAGAAAAGAAGTCGAAGCCATATTCCGGGAGGTGAAGGAGACAGGGAAAGCCGTCAGATCGCTTCCGGACAGTGAACGACTGGTTCGAAGATTTCATGCGGAAGAGGTTCTTGGTGTCCCCCTCACTAAGCTCGATGAGGAAAAGCCGCGTCCATCCGGTCTGCATTACGGTCAGCCGATAAAAGCAACTCCCCGGATGCAAGCTCATGACGCATCGTCGGGCAGGCCACATGTTCCCGTTGTTGCTGAAGCAGCACGGAAGAATGATCTGCAGGCAGCCGTGCCCGAATCGGTTCCGCTGAAATCAGAGCCTGCCACCGGTGCGAGCCAGCCATCTGAAGTGCCTTCGAATGATTCTGTATCGCGAGCCCGGCGGAGGTTGAGACCTGAAGATCCCATCGTGGATGCACCGTCGATCGGCCCGAAGACAGCGCTTCGATTTGAGCAGATCGGAATTCATCTCGTCTCCGGCCTGCTCGATGCGGACGCGGACGCGACAGCGAAATTGCTGAGTGTCCGGCACATTACGGCAGATGTGATTCGGGACTGGAAGTCCCAGGCAGAGCTGATGATCTGCGTTAATGCTCTGTCGGGGCGAGATGCACAGCTTCTGGTAGCAGCGGGAATCCGAGATGCAGCCGCTCTGAGTCGATGTCGTTCCGAGGAGCTGCTGGAAAGAATTGATGCCGTTATAAGTTCTCCAGAGGGGCGGAGAATCCTGAGAGAAAGCAGGCCACCTGTTCTTTCAGAGGTGGCTCAATGGATTTCCAGTGCGATTCATGCGTACACCCTCGAGGTGAAATTATAAGAATGCCTCAGTAAATAAGAATGGCTTCCTCAAGTGTAGTTAATAGTCAGTCACTTGAAGAGCAGACCTGAAGTCGGCCTCCACTGCCCTGGGATCATAGTCAGCATTACGGCAGGGCAGGAGATCTGAGGGATTCTGTGGGGCGGCTGGGCTTCATCCGGGAATCGGAGGGTGTTCTGATTCAATGGAAAATCATGCGTTTTTCATGCGAACTTCGCGAAACCATCGCTAATTACGGTCTGAAGCTTGAAACGCTTTATACTGATAACTATTAATTTCACTGAGAAAGCAGAGAGGATCGTCTATTCCGGCAAACGACGTTTTTCGGCTGCAAATCTTTCGGAGGATAATCGATGGAAAATTTGTTACTCAGGGGGAAAAATGGCCAAGAAAAGCAGTGCGACTGTGAAAGCCGGAAGTTCTGATAGCACCGAATTCAATATGGCGGAAGAAATTCGATCGCTGCTGAAGACGAATCGAAATATGTCTACGCGAGACATTATCAATGCGATTCGGGAGAAGTTTCCAAAGCAGACGATCAATGAAAACAGCTGCTCAGTTGCAGTGGTTTATGCTCGCCGAAAAATGGGAATCACTGTAGTCCGGAAGCGACGTCCGGTTGCATCCCCGGGCAAAAAGGCCGCCTGGTCGGCAGCCCGTCCTGCCGCTCCCGTGGCCAAAGCCTCTGCTGTCGGGGTTCCGGGAATCGATTTGCTGGTTGCAGCGAAGGAGCTGCTGAAAAGATGTGGCGGTGATGAAACTGCTGCTCTGAATGCGATTCGTCAGGTTGCTGCGCTTCAGATGTGAGGCGATCGCTGAGTTTCAGTTGAGTTTGAACGCCCTCGAACTGCCCGGAAGCGGCTGTCGAGGGCGTTTTTTTGTTGAGATGACCAAGGTTTTTCTGACCTCGGCTCCTGAATTTTCAGCGTGACGGCTTTGAGAATCTGATCTCAGCATTTGTCATCTGGTGTTGAATGCTGGCCGTAATGGCGATATCCTGCCCCGCTTCCTTCGGAAATGGACCAGTCATCGCTGCATTTTCTGCGCGCCGATTCCGGTCCACGAGGCCGCGATAATTTCCAGATCGTTCGTTTTGCAGGGTGGGATTGTTCCCGATGAGTCAAGATCTTCGTTTGCCAGTAGAGCGTCGTACGAAAAACGGAACAGCGGAGACTCGCCGGCTTCGGCTGTCAGGGCGCGTTCCTGCCAATATTTATGGTCGTGGTGGCGCGGGTGAGTCAGTTTCGGTCTGTGCCGAAATCGTCGAGCAGCTCGTGGCAACCCGTTCATCAGTCGTCGATGTGGAACTCGACGGTAAAGTGGAAAAGACCATTGTTCGGGAAGTTCAGTGGGACACTTTTGGTACGTATGTTCAGCATCTTGATCTGTATCGAGTGGATCCTGATGCGAAAGCAACTGTTGCCGTTCCGCTCGAGTTTCGCGGCGATCCGGTTGGTCTGAAGGATGGTGGTGCGATTCGTCAGATCGAGAAGACGTTGTCGATCACGTGTCCGGATTACCGAATCCCGAAATCGATTGTGGTTCGAATTGGTGCGATGAAGGTGGGCGATGTGCTGAAGGCGTCGGACGTTTCGCTGCCTGAGCATGCAGTGCTTGCGGTCAGCCCGGATCTGATGCTGATCGAGCTGGTTGACACTCGCAAGGCAGGTTGATGCCTGTCGAGACTCAAGTGCCGATTCGGCTGATCGTCGGTCTTGGAAATCCCGGTGCGGAGTACGAGGGAACGCGACACAACATCGGTTTTCAGGTTCTGGATGAACTGATTGCTCGGTTGAATCCGGGGCGCAGTCAGAAGAAATTCAGTTCGGAGTTGTGGGAAGTTTTCTGTGGTGGTCGGAAGGTTCTGTTCGCAGCTCCAATGACCTGGATGAATGCCAGCGGAGAGGCGGTTCAGCAGATCTGCCGATTTTATCAGATCGAGTCTGCTGAAATTGGGGTCATCTGTGATGATCTTGATCTTCCGCTCGGGCGAATTCGGTGGCGAGCGTGTGGGTCGTCGGGAGGCCAGAAGGGTCTGGCGGACATTATTCGGCGGCTTGGTTCTGAGGATATTCCGCGGCTTCGGGTTGGAATTGGCCGTCCGCCCGGAAAAATGGAAGTCGTCTCCTGGGTTCTGGGTCGGTATCGTCCTGAAGAGCGAGAAGAGGCGTCTCTGGCGATAAAAACTGCAGCGGATTCTGTGGAGTTGTGTCTTCGCGACGGGATCGTGGCCACCATGAATCGCTACAACGTGAGCAAAATGTGAATTGATAGTTTGAGGAATTCCGGGTAGTCTGTCTGCTCACAGCTGACGACCAGATGTCTGGTTGCAGTAGCGGCAGGTTTTATCGTTGAGGAGCATGTGTTCGGTGTCGGTTACAGAAACAAAACCGGTTCGTGAGAACCTGTATGAAGGCATGTTCCTTGTAGACAGCGGCAAATTTGCCATGGACTCCGAGGGTGTAATCAATGATATCATGGCTGTGCTGAAGCGAGCGGGTGCCACCGCGGTTGCTCATCGCCCGTGGAATGACGGGAAGCTGGCCTATGAAATCAATGGTATGAAAAAGGGTCTGCACTACATCGTCTGTTTCCGGATGCCGGGAGCAGGGATGAAGGTGCTGAATCGTCAGGCCCAGTTGAGCGAAACGATTGTTCGCCATCTGGTGATCAATCAGCCGCAGGAAGTGTTTGACGCAACAGTGGCGATCATCTCCGGCAACGCACCGGTGCATGCTCTGCCCGAAACTGTTGTCGCCGCTGATGCGATTGATGCTGACGATCAGAACTGAGTGCACGAATTGAATTCCGATTTTTCAGCGACCGCTGTCGTGGCGTCTGAAACTCGGAATTCAAAGCTGACATCAGGGAAAGATCAGGCGGTCGGCATCGACGGAATTGCGAGGTGTCCGGGCCGTTTTCGTCAGGGACGGAGTGTTGGCGACAGGGGTGATCTGGCAGGGAGTATACAACATGGCTTCATTCAACAAGGTGCTCCTCGTAGGAAATGTCACGCGTGATCCTGAGGTTCGATACACGCCTAGCGGGATGGCAGTGACAGAAATTGGACTCGCGGTAAACCGCTACTGGACCGATAAAAGCACCAATGAGCGGAAAGAAGAAACGACGTTCGTAGACATCACATTGTGGGGGCGACAGGCGGAAATTGCCGGTGAGTACCTCGCAAAAGGACGTCCCGTTCTGATTGAAGGACGGCTGCAGCTCGACCAGTGGGAAGACAAAGAGACTGGTCAGAAACGTTCAAAGCTGCGTGTTGTCGGTGAACAGATGCAGTTGCTGGGAAGTCGGAATGAAGGTGGCAGTGGGCCACCGGCAAAGTCCGGGGCTCCTGCGGGGCGACAGGCTGGTGCCCCTGCGGCAGCACGCCGAAGTAGTGCTCCTGCGGATGCAGCCGAAGAAGATTACGGTTATAGTGCTGGCCGAACACCCGATCAGGCGTTTTATGACGATCCCGGGGCTTCGGACGATAATGTACCTTTCTGATCCTGTTTGAGTTGAAGGGCGTGTGTTTCGATGGCTGGTCAGACAACTACCGGTTCTTCCAGAGCAGTGGAAGTTCTCCTCGTTCATAGTGTTGATAACCTTGGTGAACGCGGTGAGATCGTTCGAGTCAAGCCGGGTTACGCACGCAATTACCTTCTTCCGCAGGGTAAGGCAACGGTTGCTACCGAGCACAACAAGCGGATGGTTGAGCGACACAAGGTTCGCCTGGCTGCACTTGAGCAGGATCGAATTCGGCAGTTTGCGAAGATTGCCGAAGCTGTCAGCAAGTACAGCGCAACGATCGAAGCACATGCAACAGCCGACAACCACCTTTACGGGTCGGTCGTGGCTCGTGACATCAGTGAGGCTCTCAAGGCTGCCGGACATCCAGTGGAAGCTGAGCACGTGCGTCTGGAAGGACCGATCAAGGAACTCGGAATGTACACCGTGAAGCTGCGATTTCACGAGAAGGTACAGGCTGACGTCAAGGTTTGGGTTGTGCCGTCAGCAACCAGCCCGTAATGACAAGTTCGGCTGCCGGGTCTGATCAGTGCAGACTCTGACAGACGACAGCTGACTCTTCTGAATTCAGATACATGAATCCTCAGGCGGATGAATCCGGCTGGGGATTTTTTTACCGATGGATGTCGTGATGTCGGATTCGTTTCGACTGCCGCCGCAGAATCTGGATGCCGAACGTGGTGTGCTGGGCAGTATTCTGCTCCTGAATGAAGCGATTGATGAAATCGGTGAGTCGCTTCGGGCCGAGCATTTCTACAGCGATGCTCACCAGAAAATTTACGCCGCGATTCATAAGCTCTATGAAGAGGGTGTTCGCGGCATTGATGCGATCACACTTGCTGAAGAGCTGATCCGACGGACTGAGTTTGAGGCCACGGGTGGAGCCGACTATCTTCGCGAGATACTGGAATCCGTCCCTCACGCTGCACATGTCAGATACTATGCGGATATTGTTCGTCAGAAATGGATGCTGCGAACGCTGATCTATTCCTGCACAGAAATTCTCAGCGAGAGTTACAGTGCTTCCGAGAATGTTGAAGAGCTGCTGCAGAGTGCAGAGCGAAGAATCTTCAGCATTATGGAGCAGCAGTCGAATACAGGTAAAATCGCGATCAGCGATATCCTGATTGATGCGTTCAATCGTATTGACGAGCGAATGAACAGCGAAGGTGATGTCACAGGCATCACGACGGGTTTTGCGGACCTTGATCGTCAGACGACCGGGTTTCAGGCCACTGAATTGATTATTCTGGCGGCACGTCCCAGTATGGGTAAGACAGCGTTCGTCTGTAACATCGCGGAAGCTGTTGCTCGACGTTCCGGAAAGGGCGTGCTGCTCTTCAGCCTCGAACAGTCAAATCTTGAACTTGCAGAGCGATTCCTTGCAATCACGGCTCGTATCAACGGCCATGATCTCAGGTCGGGAAATCTGTCCGCAGCACAGCGGGATCTTCTTCTGCAGGCGTCCGATGAGCTTTCCAGGCTTCCTCTGTTTATTGACGATAAGCCCGGCCGGACGATGACGCAGGTGGCTGCAATTTCGAGGCGGCAGCATCGAAAAGCGCCGCTGGGTGTGATCATCATCGATTACCTGCAGCTTATCGAGCCGGACGAAAAGAACCTCCCGCGAGAACAGCAGATTGCTCAGATTTCCCGACGTCTGAAGTTCCTCGCCAAAGAGCTTCGAGTTCCTGTGATCGCTCTGGCTCAGCTGAATCGCGGTGTCGAACTGCGTGAAGACAAACGCCCGCGACTTGCTGACCTTCGCGAGAGCGGTTCCATTGAGCAGGACGCGGACATGGTGATGTTTCTTCATCGACCGGATGCTTACGATGCCGAAGATCGCCCGGGTGAAGCCGAGATCATCGTCGCTAAGCACCGAAGCGGTCCCACCGGGATTGTGCGGCTGACCTGGCGAAAAGAGTTTATGCGATTCGAAAACTACAGTGCCATCGCAGATATCGATATTGATATCTGACGTGGATTGATATCTGAAGCACATCGTCAGCACTATGACGAGCGAAATTGCTCATACACTGTCAAACATCAATTGATGTGTGCCACTGGCTATGCCAGTGCTGTTCCTGCGAACAGCAGACGGCGAACGGTGATCAGAGCTGAAGGAACAGGATCTGCGATTCAGAAAGGGCAAGGCTGGATCGCACTTCAAAACCTCGAAGGAAAAGCGGCTTCCCTCATTCCATGTCCGAAAATCTGCTCTCCGGAGCATTCGGCGAGATAGGGGATGTTTGAGATCCTTCCTGAGTCGTCGGAGCGATCGTATTCGGGTCCTGAAGATCCTTCAGATGAAGTCCGGATTTCATCAGGAAGTAAATTCCCAGTACCGTGACGGGAATGTACATACTCAGGTGATAGTAAACGGATGACCCCAGTACCAGAGCCGGATCCTGCTGGATGGTCTGCGACTCCATGCTCAGCTTGAACGCTCCCTGAATGATTCCGAAATAACCGGGCGTCGACGGAATGGTCACTGCGACCGCAGTAACGCCAGTCACGATCAGTCCTGTTGCGACAGTGACTGGAATCCCGAAGGCTCGAAGTGCCACATAGGCAATCAGGCCATTAAGAAGCCATTGCAGCAGGGAACTGATGGTAATTGCGACAACCATCCTGCCGCTTCGAAGAGCCCCCAGTCCGCTGGCACCGGTTCGGAGCATGTCGAGAACTTTGTTTCCGAGCGATTCCGGAATGAACGGCAGATAACTCAGAATCCGTGACGTCATCCGAAGAAACCATTCGGTCCAGATGAGATAGATGACCACGGCGATCACGACCGCGAGAGCGCATCCTCCCAGAATCAGCGCACCCTTCTGGTACTCTGGGGGAAGCTCACCGGAAAATGCCAGCCCCACTCCGAAGAGCATCAGGATCGCCAGCACATCAAAGATTCGCTCCAGAACGACAGTGGAAAGAACCGTAGCTGCCGGGACGCCATACTGACGTCGAACAACGAACACTCGAACGAATTCTCCCAGATGAGCTGGCAGGATGTTGTTGGCAGCGAATCCAATCAGCATGGGGCCAATAAGATCTCGAAACGTGAAGTTCCCCGCTGGCGACAGGAGCCATGCCCAGCGAATCGTTTTCAGCCAGTAAAAACCGAACAGCAGCCCGAGCAGGACCGGAAGCGACAGGTAATTTGCATTGGCAAAGCCGCGGATGAGGCTTTGAGTGTCAACACCTTCGAGTGACCAGGCGAAAAAACCGACTGAAATCACAATTCCGACAATCAGAACGATTGCTCGTTTCATAGACAACTCGGGTTCACTGATTCTTGCTGGGCTGCGGAGCGGCACAAAGCCCCCTGCTTCTGACGTAACATCGGGGGCTTATCACCTGAGACTGGAATGAATACGTGTGATGTGATACTGAACGGAATTCGGGATTCAGGAAATTCGGAAGAATAGTGCAAATAAGGCGACTCTGTCGTCTGTCGGCGGCCGAAATCAGGCTCGACAAAATCTTTCGGAGTCGACAGATTCAGCGGATTGTCTCGGTCGATCAGGAGTCTCTTCAGCTTCTGAAGACGTTTTTTTTGCAACGCGGCTGAGAGTGTTTTCCGACAGTTCGGTCAGACGGAACCATGAATCAGTACGGAATTCAGCCTGCAGATTCTCAGATCCTGAGCCGGATCGTTCTGGCACCGGAGCCTGCGGAGCGTGTCCTTCCGAAACGGTTGTATGTCCCCGAAACGGGCTCGGAGAATGACGTTCCGGAGAATGTTCGAAACGCCTCGCTCCCTCCGGTCATTCTGTTGTTTGTGGCACTGTTTCCTTTCTGGTGTCTGCCTCTGGCCCATGTGTTGACGAACCCGACCACAGCCACGGGTTTCTATCATGAAGAGCTACCTTATTACGTTGCGAATGGCAGAGCTGCATTTGAACGTGGAAACGGGATTGCTTACCCGAATCCTTACGATCCGTCGCCTGATGCTCCCTGTATTTATGCTCATTGGTTTCTCTGGCTGATCGGTGGAGCGGCGGTCCTGGCGAACGCTGATCCGGGTGATGTTCTGCTGGCTGTCACATTTTTTTCAACGCTGGCATTCGGAGCGGCAACGTGGAAACTTGTTTCCACGCGGCTTAAGCCGGAGACATCGCCGAATATCTATTTCCTCATGGCGATGTGGGGAGGTGGACTCCTCGTACCCTGTGGACTGCTGGCATCGGTCTTCGGAATTCGCGACCCGATTTCCAGTGCGCTTCAGTTTGACCCCGGCAAGGGGCTCTGGTTTCTTAACTGGGGCCGGAATGCCGTTTTTGGCACCGAATCTCTTTACCACTGCCTTGCCGCGTTCTGCTGGATTTCCGAAATGCAGGGCAGGCGAAATCGAGGGATGTTGTGTGCTGCGGCGCTTGCAACCACTCACCCATGGTCCGGACTTCAGATTCTGCTGATCCTGAATCTCTGGAGGCTGGTCAGCTGGTTCAGAGATCGATCACGGTCGTCGATGATCCATCTGGCGTTCGCAGTGACGGCAATCGTGATTTTTCTGGGGTACTATCGCGTCTGGCTTCCTGGTTTTGAGCACCATCGAAAGCTGCAGACCGTCTGGGAGCTCGACTGGAGTCTCTCGGGCGTTTCGGCCTGTCTTGCGTATTGTCTTGTCGCAGTTCCTGCACTGATGCGAATGCGGGAAGCATTCCTGCATTCCGTAAATGTGCAGACCGAGGAGCAGTCGAGCCGCCTGTCCGACCAGGAGCGATTTCTGATCTGTGCGTTCTTTGTGACTTTCGGACTCGTCTTTCACGATCGACTGATCTCGCCGATTCAGCCGCTGCATTTCACGCGAGGTTACCTCTGGATGCCGCTGTTTCTGCTGGGGTTGCCGGTCATTGTTCGCTGGATTGAGGCACTCAGGTCGAGATCGACGGTCGCGAAATGGGCCTCTGGATTCCTGCTCGTTCTGTTTTTCACGGATAACCTGACATTTTCTGCCATCCATGCCGAATGGCTCTGGTCTCGGGAGCGGGGTTACCATCTTCAGCGAGACGATCAGGTGCTGATCCGGCAACTGAGCGAAAAACACGCAGGGGCCGTCGTGCTGACGGAGGACCTGAACGTCAATTATCTGCTGCCGAGTTACGGTTCCGTTCGCCCGTGGATTGGACATATGTTCAATACGCCTGATTATTCTCACCGTCTGGGGATCTGTCAGCAGATTTTTCGGGGCGAGGAGATTCAGGTCGAAGCGATACCCGGAGACGTTGATTTACTGGTATTTCGCCGCAGTCGAGACCCAAAATCGATTGATCGTCATCCGGACTGGGTCGTGATTGAATCGCTCAACCCCACCTGGACGATCCGTGGCCGGGTAACCGGCGGAGAATCTGCGTCTATCGCAACGAACAGCTTGTCAGAGACTTACGCCGACGATATGATCCGCAGTTCGATTTTTCCGGCCCGGGCTGCGCGCAAGCCCTGATTCCCATTCTGATTCAGCCGGATCCATTCGTCGTTCGCGGATAAAGTGTACTTACGTTCCCGTTTCTGAAACTCTGGTCTGACTGTGTTTGAGAGCATTACGCAGAATCTGGGTAAAGCATTCTCTGCTTTTCGGGGCACCGGAAAGATTACAGAGAGCAATATCCATGAAGGCATGAAGCAGGTCCGTACGGCTCTGCTGGAGGCCGATGTTGCGTATGACGTCACGCAGGATTTTGTCACTCGCGTGACAGAGCAGGCGATTGGCGAGCGAGTGCTCAAGTCGCTTCGGCCGGAAGAGCAGATCGTCGGGATTGTCCATCAGGAACTCATCAACCTGATGGGTCCGGTGGATCATACACTGGCGATCCGGCGTGACGGCATCAGCACGATCATGATGTGCGGTCTTCAGGGGTCCGGAAAGACGACAACCTGCGGCAAGCTGGCGAAGCGTCTCAAGGAACAGGGTCATTCTCCGCTTCTGGTTGCGGCGGACCTTCAGCGTCCTGCGGCGATTGAGCAGCTGAAGATCATCGGCCAGCAGTTGGGTGTTCCGGTTTATTTTGAAGACCCATCGAAGAGCAATCCCGTTCAGGTCTGCAAAAATGGGGTGAAAGAAGCGGCTCGCCTTGGGGCGAAGGTCGTGATTCTCGATACCGCTGGTCGACTTCATGTTGACAGTGCTCTGATGAAAGAGCTCCAGCAGATCGACAGCAGTGTATCGCCGGATCAGGCATTGCTGGTCTGCGATGCGATGACAGGGCAGGATGCGGTCAACAGTGCTCGTGCATTCAACGATGCGCTGGAGCTTGACGGCGTCATTCTGACCAAGCTGGATGGTGATACTCGCGGTGGGGCGGCGCTGAGCGTCAAGGCGGTCACCGGCGTTCCGATCAAGTTCATTGGTGTCGGGGAACAGCTGGATCGGCTGGAAGACTTCCATCCGGATCGGATGGCGGGTCGAATTCTGGGAATGGGCGACATTGTCTCCCTGTTTGAGAAAGCCCAGCAGGAATTCGACGAAGACGAAATGCTGCTTCAGCAGGAGAAGATGCAGCGAGGAAAGTTCACTTTCGAAGACTTCCGCAAACAGATGCGGCAGATTCGGAAGCTGGGCTCCATGCGGGATATCATGAAGATGATTCCCGGCCTCGGTGGAATCGTTGATCAGCTGGGTGATGTCAATCCCGAAGATGACATGCGGCGCATTGAGGGCATCATCAATTCGATGACCCCTGATGAACGCAATAATCCGGATCTGATCGACCGCGGTCGTCGCAACCGAATTGCTCGAGGCAGTGGGGTTCAGGCAGCTGATGTGAACAAGCTGCTGAAGGACTTCACAGCGATGAGCCGGATGATGCAGGATATGTCAAATCTGGGTACCCGAGATCGGTTGAAGGCTGTTCGTCAGCTGGCTGACGGAGGCTTCATGGGACCTGGTTCTGATATGGCGGATGCGGGCGTGCGAATTCGGCGAGCGCCGGTCAATCTGGGTGAGCTCAGAGATAAACGGAAGAAGCAGAAGAAAGACGCGAAAAAACAAAAGAAGCGAAACCGAAAGCGGTAGCTCAATTTAATCTGTTCAGGAGTTGCAATGGCAGTTCGAATTCGAATGAAGAAGATGGGACGAAAGCATCGGCCTTTCTTCCGAATCTGTGTGATGGATTCTCGCGTCCAGCGAGATGGTCGGGCGATCGAGGAAGTCGGGTTTTACGATCCGATGGTTCTCGAGAAGTCCAAGAGAGTGACGCTGAACCTGGAGCGAGTTGACTACTGGCTTTCTGTCGGTGCTCAGCCAAGCGAAAAGGTGAATGCGCTGATTCGTAAGGTTCGTACGAACCGTTTCGGATCTGTGAAGTCGCCTCCTCCGATGACTCCACCGAAGGTCAGAGAAGTCGCTGCGGCAGCTGCTGGAGACTCCGGCGAAGCTTCAGAGTGAACATCGGTCGGAGGCGTTCCGATTCTGATTGATTGTCCGTGAATTCGGACCTTCCTGTTTCGAGCGTTCTCTGAATGGTGTCATGCGATTTGACGTTCTGACGTTGTTTCCTGAGCTGTTCGCGAGTTATCTCGGGCAGAGTCTGCTGAATCTGGCGATCGAACGAGGTCTCGTCGACGTCAGACTGCATAACTTTCGTGATTTCGGAGCGGGAAAGCGGAAGCAGGTCGACGACAAGCCCTACGGTGGTGGGCCGGGGATGCTTCTGATGTGTCAGCCGATTTTCGACTGCGTCGAAACCGTGCGGGCTCAGCATGAAGATCCCGGGCGGTTGATTATGATGACGCCTCAGGGACGTCAACTTGATCAGAAGCTGGTTGAAGAGCTGTCCGAAGAACGTCGTCTGATTCTGATGTGTGGCCGATATGAAGGCTTTGACGATCGGATTCGTCAGGGACTTCAGCCGATGGAAGTCTCTGCCGGAGACTTCATCTGCAATGGTGGTGAAGTGCCGGCGATGCTCGTGATCGACACGGTCATTCGACTGGTTCCGGGTGTTCTTGGTGACGAAACAAGTAGTCGATATGATTCCTTCAGCGGTTCCGGCCTGCTGGAGCATCCTCAGTTCACCCGTCCGCGGGAGTTCCGAGGGATGTCGGTGCCGGAAGTGTTGTTCAGTGGCAATCATGAGGCCGTTCGGAAGTGGCAGGAAGAGCAGAGCTATCTGCGGACTGCCGAGCGACGTCTGGATCTTCTGAAGAACGAACAGGATGCGGAATCTAAATCCGATTCGGGTTGATTCATGATGGCCTCCTGAGATGAATCTGAAATTCTCTGAGCTGCACATAACTAACTCACTGACGTCGAAAGCGACGATATAAGTATCTGTTTGAAGGACTCTGGCTATGCGAAACAAGCTGCTTGATATTGTGGAAAAATCCAGCCTGCGGCAGGATTCTCTGCAGTTTGCTGTGGGTGATACCGTTGAGGTTCATAATCGAATTCTGGAAGGCAACAAAGAGCGAATCCAGATTTTCAGCGGTGTTGTCATCGCTCGCCGAGGCAGTGGCACCAGTGAGATGTTCACTGTTCGCCGCATCGTGCAGGGGGAAGGTGTAGAACGCACATTCCCGGTTCACTCCCCCAAGGTCGCTCAGGTCGAAGTCAAGCGACATGCTCGCGTCCGTCGAGCGAAGCTCTACTACCTGCGTGAACGTACCGGCAAGGCGACTCGCCTGAAAGAACGCCGAGCACGTGCGTGGGAAGTTCAGGTCAGCGACACCGGAAAGTAACATCCTCAGCCGGTGAAAAACCTGCTGCGGAAGATTCTTGGCGACCGCGGTGAACGCACCGCGGTTCGCTTTCTGAAGTCTCAGGGGTTCCGAATCCTTGAACGCGGCCATCGCAATGTTGGCGGCGAGATTGACATCGTTGCACTCGACGGACCGCAGATTGTGTTCGTCGAAGTCAAGACCCGGTCCGGCAGCGAAATGGGAAAACCCTTTGAAGCCGTCGACCTTCGAAAACAGCAGAAGCTGACTCGAGCAGCCCTGGTCTGGCTGAAAGAAAACCGACGCCTCAGTCAGTCGGCTCGATTCGATATCATTTCCATTGAATGGCCTGACGAATCTTCGACCCCGACCATCATGCACTTCCGGCACGCTTTTGAAGCCACTGGAAACGACGGATTCTTCGGCTGAAATTGCCGGAAACAGAATGGACCGTCTGCTGCGTTTTCGGGGTGTTCTCAGTCACCGGGTTCTCTTCAGATGTCCCTGAGTCCTGCCGTAAATCGGTCTGGTGTCATTTTGCAGAAACAATTATAAGCCTCAGTTGCTGCTGTCGTCGTATGCCCTGATGTTTCTGCGCTCATACTGCCTGAATCGTCAGCCAATACCAGGCAGCTTGTTAAGCCGGAATTGAACTTCGAAGCATTATGCTGACAGTTCTTCAGTTTCGCATCCTGTGACAATCAACGCTCCATCGAGTTATTCAGTATGGAGTGATCCTGAGTCGTCCCGGGTAAGCGAACCGGATTCGATTATCTCAGGTTTCGGAAGGAGTCCGATCTTGCGATTCATTCGTGCGACTGCGTTCTGTGTGACGTTGACTGTCTGTGCTGTGGGAACGATGGCTCAGCAGTCTCGGCCTTCAACAGGCCCGCAGGGAAAATCCGGCAAGACTCCCGTTCCGGGTCGAGCTGCTGCCGGAAGTCCCAGAGTGCGAGCGGTATCGTCTCCGATGCCTGCTGGTGAAGAAGAGATTGACGTTGAAGTTCGCGATCAGCATCTTGCTCGCGATGAGAAGCCGTTGCCGCCGGAGCTGGAGCAGCTGCTGAAAAACTGGTCGACGGCAACAGCGGGAATTCAGCGTCTTCAGGGCGAACATCTCCGACGCGTTTATGACCTTGAATTCGAAATTGAGAAGCTGTCAGAAGGTAAGTTCTACTGGGAAGCCCCCGATAAAGGGCGCATCGATGTGAATCCGGTGGAAGTAACTTCTCAGCTCGTAAGCGCCCGAAAGTCCGGTAAGGCGAAGGCTCGCAAGAAGAAGAACGGCGAACCATTTGATGTCGAAACAGACAAGGGCGAAAAATGGGTCTGCGACGGACAGAAGATCTACGACATTGATGTTCTGAAGAAGGAATGCAATGTCGTGCAGCTGCCTCCCAATCTTCAGGGAGCGCAGATTATGGACAGCCCCCTGCCGTTTCTCTTCGGGATGCCCCCGGAGAAGGCTCGCCGACGTTTTCAGCTGGAGTTCTCAAGACCATTCAACAAAGACGAAGGGTTCGCTTATCTCACGGCTCGCCCCAGAACACCTCAGGATGCACAGAACTGGAGTAAGGCAGAAATCATTCTGGATCTGAAAACCTTCTTCCCGAGCGGCGTGCAGCTGACTGACCCTGCAGGCACCAAACTCACGGTCTATCAGTTCTCAAAACTCGAACGCACCAAACGAGACTGGATGCTCCTGCCGGGAGTCGGGTTCAACTCCAAAACCATTTTCCAGCCGGATCTCCGTGACATTCAGGTCAATGTCATTGGTCCCGACGGTCGGGTTGAGGCGGCAACGGGAGGCAAGGTTACGGTTCCCAACGTCATCGGGATGGACCATCAGGATGCTGTGATCCAGCTTGAGCGAATGGGATTCACGCGAAAAGAGACTCCTGATCGTCCGAAATCCATTCTGCTGGAGAAAGGTCCTCCGGCCAGAAACGCGGATGATGCGTTCACCGTTGAGTCTCAGGAACCGAAACCGGGAACAGAAATTGAAATGAAGCCCGGGTCCAGAATCAAGTTGACGCTGTGGGATAAAGCGAAGTAAAGCTCCCGTCCAGTGCATTGTCAGAGCTCAAAACAGTGGTCTTGTGTCATTCCCGCGCTGGCGGGAATCCACACTGGTTCACTGGATTCCCCCCTGCGCGGGAATGACGACACTAAAATCAAGGTGTGACAAAGCACGAGGTCTCCAGTGACTTCGGGATATCTCAGTCCGCGCCGCTGACAGATTCTCGACGTCTCAGGCGGGTTGTGCGGATCTCGTCGTTATGTTTCCTGCGATCGCCGACCTGACAGCAATCAATTGCGGACAATGCTTCGGATCGCGGTTCGGCAGAGAATGCCGGATTCTATGATGAGCCTGTGCTGCGCAGCATAGAAATTCCCGCGACCGCTTTTTACAGGGATGCAGGCGTTCAACACTGCCGGAAGACTTCAGTCTGTGTGACCACGATTGTGTGACAGAAACTGTATCGAGTGTTCCGGTTTTGCCGATCATGAGGGTATGAAAGTCGATTGTCGTGATCTGCGATAAAACAGTCGCGGATCAGACAGGATTCAGATTCCCACAGATCAGGCTCAACGAGGCAGTAACATGGACGTGCTGAACAATCCCGAGATGAACTCTTCTGGGCAGCCCAATCTGAAGCGACGACTGGGCCGAGGTCTGAATGCTCTTCTTGGAAACAGTGCCGAAGAGGAAAACGCAGCAGCAGCTCCTCAGGTCATCGCCTTTACACTTCCGGGGCCAAGTTCTGACGACATCGCACTCGAACTGATTGAACGTAACCCGTTTCAGCCAAGGCGAGAATTCGATCAGACCGCAATCGATGAACTGGCAGACAGCATTCGGAGACACGGAATTCTCCAGCCTCTGCTGGTTCGACCGAAACCAAATGGTGAGCCTGGTTATCAGCTGATTGCCGGTGAGCGTCGCTGGCGTGCGGCTCAGCAGGTCGGGCTGGAATGCATTCCCTGCCGAGTCATCACATTCGAAGACAAACAGGTTTCCGAAGCAGCACTCGAAGAGAACCTGAAGCGTCAGGATCTGAATGTTCTTGAGAAGGCTCAGGCATTCAAGGATTACCTGGATCGGTTTGGCGGAACGATTGAGGAGCTCGGTCGTCAGCTCAGTCTGAATCGCGCCACAGTCAGCAACATGATGCGTCTGCTTGAACTTCCTGCAGAGGTTCAGAGCATGCTTCGCTCGGATAAGATCTCTGCGGGACACGCTCGAGCGATCCTTCCGCTTTCAGAAGGCCAGCAGTGCGAGCTTGCTCGTCAGATTGAACTGGAACAATTGTCTGTTCGCAGGACGGAAGAAATCGTCCGGGAAGTGCTGCAGTCGGGCGCCACTTCGCTGCCTCAGTCAGGTACTCAGGGAGACGAAAAAGCTCCGAAGCCCGAACTCTCCAATCATGTGCTTTCGCTGCAGGATCATCTGCGTCAGCATCTCGGTGCTCGCATTGATATCAAGCTGAAGAAGAATGATGCCGGTCAGATTGTGATTCACTTTGGTGACAACAGCGACTTTGAACGGATCGTTGGTCAGCTCCGCAAGGTTGCGTGACATCCAGTGACCGCTGAACAGATTCTGGTCTCCGCTCCCGAAGGGGTGCTGCTTCGGCTCTATGTGCAGCCGAAGTCACGCCGGGTCGGAGCGGCGGGACTCCATCAGGATCGCCTGAAGGTCTGTGTTGCGGAACCACCGGACAAGGGAAAAGCCAACGAAGCAGTCATCCGACTCGTTTCGAAACTCTTTGCTGTTCCCAGAACCTCAGTGCGTCTGATCCGCGGTGAAACGAGCCGTCAAAAGGATCTGCTTCTCGTCGACTCTCAACTTAATGATCTGACGCTTCGGGTCAAGGAAATCCTGCGAGCTGATCCGCTGGAATAATTCCCCGAGCCCTGTGTAGAATCCGGGGCACCCACTGAGTCGCAGAACCAGTCCGTCAATTCTGATGAGGCGATGAGTTCCGGCGGCCGCTGAGTAGACGTCGCGATGTTTCGGCTGCCTGTTGTCAGACGACGCGTTCTCACGATACTTCCGGCAATCATGCTGCTCGGCGTCTGGATTCCCTCCCGAGTCGCTGCTGCCGAATCGCTCAGCGAAAGTCTGTCCGCTTTTCAGGCCGGTCGTTACTCAGAAGCGCTGCGTTCTTCTGAGGCAGCTGTCGACGGCGGGACGTATGGCGAGGAGTGGCCCGTTCTGCGAATCCAGTGCGAGCTTGTGCTGGGCAAGTACGCTGCGGCAATGCAGAGCGTACTTGCAGCGACGGAAAAATATCCCTGGAGCGTTCGACTGCACTGGCTGAAGCATCAGTGCTGTCTGGCGAACGGACGGTATGCGGAAGCCGTGGAATCTCTTCATGAGATCGAACGACTTGCCATCGAATCGCCCTGGAGATACGCCGATGCGGATGATCTGGTGGTGCTCGGCGAGGTGGCTCTGAAGCAGCGAATCGATCCGAAGGACGTTCTGGAGGGCTTTTTCGATCGCGCAAGAATCAACCATGAGAACGTACCGGATGGATATCTCGCCGGAGGCCGGCTGGCACATCGACTCGGGGATGATCGTCTCGCAGCGGAACTTCTCCGGAACGCCGTTCGGCGATTTCCGGAGCACGCGGAGGCTCATCTGGCACTCTCGGATGCACTGGATTCCGGTGACCGATCAGCAGCCGTTCGTATGCTCGAGAAATCACTCGAACTCAATCCGAATCTCCCGCAGTCTCTCCAGAAACTTGCAGAGTTCCGAATCGATGCGGAAGAATGGTCAACTGCCACTGAAACAATTCAGAAGATGCTCGCGATCAACCCGGATTCACCAGAAGCTCACGCACTGAATGCGGTCATTGCCATTTTCCAGTCGAGGCCGGATGACGCTGAGTCCAGTCGCAGCGCTGCGTTGAAATTCTCTCCGCAGAATCCGGTCGTTGACCACCTGATCGGAAAGCGACTGTCGTTGAAGTATCGGTTTGCTGAAGGAGCTGCATTTCAGAGACGGGCCATTGCGTCGGACCCGGATTTCGTGCCGGCTCGACTGCAGCTGGGGCGTGATCTGCTGCGTCTGGGAAGTGACGCAGAAGGCTGGCAGCTGATTGAGG
>JBKDKA010000141.1:0-15290 GCA_046345315.1 Planctomyces sp. | reverse complement strand
TGATCGAGCCGCTGGTCAGTCTGCACTCCACACACTGACCGCTTTCGCCGTTGGCACTCGGACATGCCTGAGACAGATGTCGGTACCAGCGAAGTCGAATGAGATTCCTGCCGTGCCGCTGTTGCTCCAGCTGCTCGATCTGGACGGTGCCACGGTGACTCTGGATGCCATGCACTGCCAGACTGCGACAGCACAGGCAATTGTTGATGCTAATGCGGATTACATACTGAGTGTGAAGGATAACCAGTCGACTCTTTATCAATATCTTCTGGAGCAATTCGAAGCCGCAGGGAAACTCGAATACAAGGTCGAGGGGATGCGGCGATTAATCACGATGGAAAAGTCTCATGGACGGAATGAACGTCGAGAGTACACCGTTGCCGGCATCACTGACAAGGATCGCACGGCCCTTTCACGATGGCCAGAGCTGAAGACGATTGGAATGGTGTTTCGTAAGCGACAGCTGAATGATAAGGAGCAGATGGAAGTCTCATTCTTCATCTCCAGCTGCGAGCCGAAGGTTCGCACACTTGCGGAGCATATTCGGGGGCACTGGAGTATCGAAAACAGTCTGCACTATGTGCTCGATGTCACTTTTGCAGAGGATGCCAGTCGAATCCGTCGCGGAAACAGTCCTGAAATTTCCGGATCGTTTCGCCGCATGGCACTGAACATTCTTCAAGGTGACCGAACGATCAAGGACAACATCCGCGGCAAACGTCTCCGTGCAGGATGGGATGACAACGCTCTCGAACGAATTTGGGCCGGTTTTTCAAGGTTCTGACATGTGATTGCCCTGAGGACTGGCATATTACAATGCTGCTGAATCATGGACCCTTGCCGGAGGAGTCTTTCAGTCGGGCACGAGTGCGCCCCTTCTCCAATTCGGCGCTGGAAGCACCACTCGGTTCGCAGGGACAACGCCTCGGTGTGCGGTTGCCACAAGCCACGGCAGGCGTTACTCTGTCAATTGCCGTAAGGACTTTTCAGAATTCAGGAGAATACAGTGAACGGATGCATTCAACACAGAATTATCGCGTGCCTGCTGTTGCTGGCTGGCAGTCCCGCATGGGCAGCGCCGGCTGATGATAAGGCCGAACTGAAGTTGTTTGAGGGATCATGGACGGTTGTTAAACTTATTGAGGATGGCAGGGTGATTCCTGCCGAACGAATTTCGGACGTGCTGCCTTCTGGTGGCCAGCTCGAAATCGTTGATAATTCCCTGTTGTTTGTCGATGTTCATACAGGTCAACGTCACGCTCGCACGATTATCATCGACCCGACCAGATACCCGAGCACCATCGATGTTAAATCTTCCGATGCACATGAGGTCAGCCGGGGGATTTATCGATTTGACAATGGACAATTGATCGTCTGTTTCGGTGACACCTTTACAGAAACGCGTCCGGCCGAGTTGACTGCTCCCAAAGGCTCCGGCGCAATGTTAATGGTGTTGCAGCGGCGCACAAAATCTACGGATCCAGTGAAGAAACCGGAGGCTCCCCGCAAAACTCAACCTGCAGCTACGGCAGTTTCGCTCGGAGATGAAGAGATCAATAAGCTGCTTCCGGGCGTGTGGCGAATTCCCGATCAGCTGGGATTCCTGCATATCAGATTCCGTGACAATGGAACGTTCGCTTCCTTTCGGGTTCATGAAGAACTGCAGTTGTTCCGTCGCGTCTTTGTAGAATCGCCTATCTCAAGTGGTGCCTGGGAAGTGCGTCAGGGGAAATTTCTTACCAACGTCGGGACATCGACAGACCCGGGGCGTGTGGGAACCACTCATTTGTTTACCGTCAAGGCCATGACTGCCACGGAAATGGTCTTTACTGATGGGCTCGGACGCACGAACAAAGCGATGCGTGAGGCTCCGGCCGGAAGATAGCCGCTCTATCGCAGACCACTTAGACCGGATGGAGTCTGAATTCGGTGTGGGCATTCCTGTCAGAGAAGGCTCGCGTGCTGATCTTTGGTTGCCGCAAAGATGCGTCGACTCTGGCTCAGATTCTTCCGTAGGAATCGTTTTGCGGAATTCTGGTGAGTGATGATGCGGCCGTGTATCAGGGATTCTCAAGGGCGCAGAAATGCTGGGCTCACCTGATCCGCAAGGCGATTCGCTTCACACTGCTGCAGCCGGAGAATGAAGAATACCGGACATTTCTGAACGGGCTTGTGGACGTGTATCGCAAAGCGAAACGTGCATCAGCTGACCAGCGACTGAAAGATGCAGGTCGAGCAGCACGAGTGTCTGACCTTGTCGACGACCTTTCAGGCTTGTGTGTGTCTCGATGCAATGCGGCGGACAGTTGCAGCATTCAGGCTGATGATGCCACCGATCATGAGTATGACAACCTTGTTCAGGAGATCGTTCGCCTGATGGGCGACAACGAACTGTTTACGTTCGTGCTGCACCCCGAAGCTGATGGGACAAATAACGAGGCTGAACGAACACTTCGTGGTCCAGCTCAGGACCGCCGGACTGGTCGCACAAGCAAGACACTTCGCGGTGCTCAGCCGCGAACAATTCTGGTGAGCGTACTGGAATCCCTGAAACTTCATCTTCCGGCTTTCACGATCTCAAGTGTTCGGGCCGAAGTGCAGGAATGGTGGCGTCGCGGCGAAAGCCTGTTTGCTCGCCTGCTGAAAGAATGTGGTCTCGGCCCACCGAATGATTCCCGGCTCAAAAACCTCGTACCGCTGCCAAAAGTCGCCTGAGACCCCAATCGAGTCGTCGGTTTCCGGGAAAATGGACAGCTACGTTTCTTGTGGGGCCAATTTTGTGATTCCCAGGATAGATGATCAATCGCTGCAGACATTCACATTCGTTGTTGTGTGCGTATACCTTCGCGATCTTTGCGACCTTCTGTCACGCTGATTGCTTTCCGTCGTCTCAGGCAAGTTGCGAAATTACGAACAGAAGATCACGAAGGACACAAAGAATTCAACGAAATCCACATACTCATCATGACATCAAGCAGAATGTCACATTTTTACCGCACACCCGAAAAACCGAATGATACCAGACCCACAGAAAACCCGGATGGACCCTCTTTTGCCGCGTTCAAGATTTGAGTTGCCAGCTTCTTCTGTTTCCGTGACGCGTTCCCCGACTGAAGCATTGACTGGAACTCCGATGTCAGCGGCAGTGAGTGACCGGCCGTGAGTTCCAGGAGCAGTTCCAGCAACTTGCCCACGTTCTTCGGCCAGTTCTCCTTCGTCGCTGTCAGTGTCTGCTGAAGCGATTGCTGGATGACGGCTGCGTGGACGACAGAGGCGCTGAGGCAGCGCATTTCCATCAAAGGGCGACGTCCATCGCTTCAGTCAGGGCAGGAAGTTCAATCTGAAGTCGAGTCACAGCGTCTGACGATTCAGTTCCTGTTTTCTCCGGAGTTGCTTCGGGATGAAAACGATAGACGATCAGTTCAGAACCGGCTCCACACCAGCAATCGTCTTCGATGGGAAATCGCCGGAGTTCTTCGAACTGCCGATGAGTCTCAGCGGTTTTCAGCAGCAGGCGATACTCGGGATAGTTGTTCTTCGTACCCGGAAGGTCTTTTTCCACAACCACGTATCCGGTCTGATGCTGGTTCATCATTTTCACGATGTCATCCGAGGTGTGGACGCGAATTTCTTTCGGAACGTCGTCAAACCACAGTCGCACGGCAAGATGTCGTTCGCCTCGAAGAATCAGCGGGCCTCCCACCGGCTGGCGTTCGCGAACCCCCATCATAAACGAACCATCGTAGGTTCCGTAGAAAAGGACCGAGCGACCCCGTTCAGGCATCTCCGCGACGAACCGTCCGGCGTCTTCGTAGCCGCGAACAAAGTAGCGAGGTGTCCGACTGGCTTCCACGCCCATCCACAGGAGAATCGCGGCAAAACCAATCGGTTGGATGCTGGCTCGTTTGAGAAGAAGCAGAATTTCTCCGGCAGCAATTGTGGCTGGCACGATCAGCGCCAGCACGAAGGAAAACAGGTATCGTTCATGAATGACGTAGCCCATTGAGAACGTGTTGAAACCGTACCAGGTCAGCGCCCACAGACTGGTCAGCAGCACGATTGGCTGGCGACGCATCAGGCCGACGATGCAACCGATTAATGCCATCATCAGCAGGACAGGAATGAACTGCATCATCAGTCGCGGGTAGCCAAGCAGCAGATTCAGCGACATCGGTGGAGCAAGCTTCAGGCCAAGGTCTTCATTAGAGAATTTCAGACTCAGGACAGTATACGGAACCGTCAGCAGGACGGCCACGAATGCTGCGACCCACGTTTCACGGCGTTTCAACAGATTCCATTTCCACCGCAATGCGGCATACAGAGGCAAAGCCAGTCCGAGTGGAATAATGTACTGTTTACTCAGATAGCCCAAACCCAGAGCAACGGCCGCGAAGAATCCGAACCACTTGCGGTCATTTTCGACATACTCAAAGAACAGCCACAGAGTCAGGAACGAATGCAGCGCTACTGCCATTTCGGGACCAATATCGCGAGCGCAGATGCCGATGATTGGATTCGAAAGCAGCAACCCAACCGCCAGCACGGACAGCCAGTAGCGTCCTGTAACCCGTTCTGCCAGAAACCTTGTCATGAGCGCGGTGGCGATTGTGTAGAGCGACACGATCGCGCGAGCTGTCAGAAAGGAAACGCCAAACAACTTAAACGCCGCCGCAAAGACGACAGCCAGCACCGGAGGACCATATGGCAGATTCGTTGCCGGATAACGCGAATAAAAATCCACGTTATAATGGTAAGGATCCAGTGCCTGTCCGTCGCGGATCATGTCGTGAACCAGCACGCCATTGAACGTGTATCGCTGACCATCCGGAGAACACGGTCCTGATGTTGTGATTCCCGGCAGCGAGACCAGTAACGCTGCTGCGATGATGACGAGCGTCATCGGGATACGAATCGAGCAGGAAGGTGAAGCAGGCATATGAGATTTCGGATTTGGTGCGACTCTGATTTAACGACCGCTGTGCGCCAGTGTGAGATTCTGCGACGTTAGACGGTGGCTGTTCTTCCCAGCTTGTAATAGTTGTAGACTGGCAGAACTCGGCCGATGATCCCGGGGAAGACTCGCTTCTCAATCACCTTGAAGTTTTTTTCGAGCGACGGGCAGACCTTTGAGCGTGCATCCTTGAATTCTTCTTCGGGCTTCCTGCGTGAATAGAAGCTCAGAACGTAATCGAGCGTCTCACTTTTGTGAGGGCAAATGGTCAGAAAGTGTCCGCCGGGTTTCAGGATGCGCTGAATTTCACGGAGAGACTGGTCCAGATTGTCTACGAATTCCAGCACACTGACCGCGATGACAATGTCGAACTTTGCGTCCGGATAGCCTGTGTTCTCCAGGGGACAGGTTCTCAGAGTGGCTTTTGTTCCGGTGAGCCGACACACTTCCTCGACTGCCCCCATGTTGTTGTGGACATCACAGGCGTGCAGATCGCGGCAATGTCTTGAGAGCTCGGGCAGGAAGATCCCACTGCCAGTCCCGACTTCCAGAATCGAATCAACAGGCTGTTGCCCCAGCATCTTCAGAATTGCCTGAAATCGAAATCGCTGGATGTATTTGATCGGGAACTGGTAGTTCCATTGGAAGTAGTCCAGGCTGTTGGTTTGCTTCAGGAATGCAGGGTCCGGAAGAATCATGAAGTGGATCTATTTACGAGGTGTCAGGAATTCAGGAAACAGAAACGCGATAATGCTTTCGAACGGTCACGGTTTTCTGCTGGTTCTGTCACTCATTACGTAGCGCAAACTCCACCACTGGCACTTTCCATCCGGAGTCCGGGGCAGGCTCTCGACGCCAGCCGCGGCAGTGATAGAAGAACTGAGCAGGTTTGTTGTCCGCGTCGACAACACAGCGAATGACTTTGGTCCCGCTGTCCTGAAGTCGATTCACGGCGAAGTTCAGCAGTTCATGAGCCAGATTCAGTTTTGTTTCTCGATGAAACTTCGGGGTCTGGTAATCCGGCAGAGTCCCGATGGACAAAATCTCGCCACCATGAGGAATTGGAGCTTTGAACTTTGGCACCGAGTGTTTCGAGTGATGCCGCCATTCCGCAAGCCTTGCTTTCATCAGCGACACGGCTTCGGGCACAACCTTCAGCACGCTTGGATTTGTGATCAGCGATATTCCACACTCGTAAGCCATTCTCAGCCAGAAACGTCGAATTGCGGAGCGGATGAATCCACTGGAGTCATGCGTTGCCACAATGAATGCCGCCGGCGTTTCGTTCACATAGGCGATGGCACCGAAGATCAGACCGCCTTCAGGCAGGACGTTATAGTAAAACTTCTCCATAAATCGGTGACCCAGACGCACGAGCGGACTTGTCGGCAGGATGCGTGAATGCAGCTCGGACAGCACATTGACAGGTGCAGCTTGATACTCGTCAAAGTCCACCATGCGAAAATCGACTGGCACTGCCAATGGAGCAACTGCCGCGCGGAACGCAGGTTGGACAGACTTCTCTGAAACGGTCATTAAGTGCTGCTCCCGACGAGTGGCCTGTCGAATGTCCTGGTTGTTGCCTTGTCTGTTGCCGGGGCTGAATCAAGTGACTGAGTTGAGTCTGAATCCAGCCGGCTGCGCAGGATGCGTGCTGGATTTCCGACGGCTACTGAAAAGGGCAGCACCGGGCGCGTGACGATTGAACCTGCTCCGACCACACAACCTTCCCCCACATCATTCATCACCACGCAGTTGGCACCAATCCAGCAGTCATCGGCGACCAGAACTCGTCGAAGGCGACCACCTTGCAGCGCCATGGGAGTATCGATTCGGTCAATGTTGTGGTATCGCGAACCACTCAAAAACTGACAATGGTCTGCTGTCAGGACATAGGAACCGAAATCGCAGTGATGGATGACGTTATAATTTCCGATCAGGACATTGCTGCCGATGGCGACGTCGCGGTAAAAGAAAATCGTACCGAAGCCGATGGCGACGTTGTCACCCATCTGCCGCAGCGTCCACTGATAAAATTCACCTCGAACGATAATGCCGAACACGTAGGGAATGACTGCCAGGAGTTCGGAGCAGGTTCGAAACGCGAAGTCCGATCGTCGAGCCAGCATTGCCATCGGCCAGACGATCGGCCATGTCAGCACTGCGGCGATTCGCATTGCTCTGCGCAGATTTTCGCTGGGCGAAAACTGCTGGTAGCAAACGTCCGTATACCCATCGCTGACGATGCGCTGATTGTGTCGCATAAATCAGCCTTTCCCGGCTCGGAGTTTTTTGAAGCGCGAGCTGTGCATGTCGTCAGCCACCAGCAGAACCTTTTGCGGGATCTGATTGGGGCGTAGTCGTGACTTACAAAACTCCCGCATACGTTTCCGGAACACGGGCAGAGTTTCCGCTGTAGAGAGTTTCACTCGAGCAGTCACCGTTTGTCCGGTGATGGGATTTGGTTCTGAAGCGACGGCGACTTCGTCCACACCGTCCATCTGCTGGACGACGCTTTCGACGTCGCCCGGATAAATCTTCTCGCCACCCACATTGATGATTTCCGATGCGCGGCCTTTGATACGCAGATAATCTCCATCAATCTCCACGAGGTCACCCGTGATAAACCAACCGTCCTCGGTAAACGGACTCGGAGCATTCAAATAGCCAAGCATTGCGGAGGCCGCTCGAATCCACAGAATTCCGTCGACGATTTTCGTCTCGAATCCCTCACCGCCGACCTGGACCCACAGCGATCCTGATTCTTTCGATCGCGATCGCATAATGCCCAGTTCGGACAGTCCATAGGTCTGCTGAAAACGGACATTCGGAAAAATCTGATTCAGCCGAATCAGGGTGCTTTCCGGCATCACTTCTGTGCCATAGGTGATCAGCGTGAGAGACGACAGATCGTGCTGACGCCACGCTTCTGAAATCAGCAGCAGTCGCAGGAACGTCGGAGAAGTCGGCAGGAGCTCGACGCGCTGTTCGGCAATCAGTCGGCAGACCTCGTCCGGATTACGATCCTTCGTAATCACCATTGTGCCGCCATTGGAGATTGTGTGCAGGAATGTGTTCAGCCCTCCAATATGATCGAACAACAGAAAGACCAGAGTGCGAAGCGACGGTCGTTGTGTCCGGAACTTTTCCACGAGCTTCGCGAAGTTGTGCAGGGCCGCTTTTGGTTTTCCGGTTGAGCCCGACGAGAACAGGACCAGGCCTGGATCACCCATCGCAATCAGTTCGTGAGTCAGCGAGTTCGTCACGGTGACATCGCGATGCTGAATTCGACACGAATCATCAGACGAAAACTCGAACACGATTTGCGTTTCCGCCGTGTCGAGGAACTCGCGGTGTGACGTCGTTGCGGCGGCGCTCAGTGGGACAATCACACAATTGCGTTCCATCAAGGCCAGCAGCAGCCCGCAGATCTCCGGTGAAAAGTCACCGATAACGCCAACGACAGAGCCTGGGACGCAGTTCTGTTCGGGCAGTCTTGTTCTCCAGCGTTCGACGCTTGAGACCAGGTCCGCGTAGGTCGAATGGCGATCACGCCAGATCACAGCCTGTTTGTCTTCGCAGGAAGTCAGTCGTTCCATCAGCCAGTCGAGATTCACGAGACACCCCCGAGGTAAAGTACTTGTCCGGTAACGCTGTCGCTTGCGCGACTGATAAAGAAGTCCACGACGTTGGAAACATCCTCAAAGCATCCAGGTCGTCTGATCGCGAGACGATCAATCAATGCGTCCATTTTTTCCTGTGGCACGGCGCGAATCAGATCGGTGGGAATGGGTGTCGGACCGATTGCGTTGCTGGTGATACCAAGTTCCGCGAATTCCCGCGCCAGAATTCGCGTCAGCGTTTCTACAGCACTCTTGGCTGATGCGTACAGGGCTTCCCCTTCCAGTTGCAGGGGAACAGCAATGGTGCTGAAGTTCACAATCCGGCCGAACTTGTTCTTCGCCATCAGCTTGGCGCTTTCGCGACACATCAGAAAAGTCCCCAGGAAGTTCGTGGAGATGATCTTCTGAGCGACCGACATCGGGGTCAGCATGGCGTGATTCATCGATGCAATACCAGCGTTATTCAAAGTGACATCGAGGCGTCCGCGGCGTTTTCGAATACTGTTCAGCATGTCGCGGACCTGAACTTCGTCTGTTACGTCAACGCAGTGATGTGTGTAGCCCTCGAGTGTCCAGTCCGGAGCCTTGCGGCTGCAGCCTTCGACCACGTATCCTCGCTGAACATAATATTCCGCCAGGTAACGACCGATTCCCTTACGAGCTCCGGTGATCAGCATGACATCATTCATTGCTTGATGCCTCAGTCAGAAGCGTGTCGACGTACTGAGCAAGACTGCCGATTGTTCTGAAAGGGCTCTTCTCCTGTGACATCGCTCGTTCATCCGCGAGCGTGATGACGGTGTTGAGTTCATCGCTGATCGTTTGTTCGACGTTGAACAACAGCGTTACCAGTTCGAGCGATGTCAGTATGCCCTGCTGACCAATCAGACGAGTTGTCTCATTCAATTCTCCCGGCGCGACATGCACTTGTTCGTCAGATTCTGCAAGAAGTTCCTGAACGTTGGCGAGAATCAGGTCAAGGCTTCTGGTCAGATCCATTGTCAGTACTCCAAAAATGCCGAAGGTCTTAGAGCTGGCAGCGAACAGCGCCGAATGCAGTTCATTCCACCAGTCGCTGCATGACCAGTGAAGTATGATGTCTGAAATCGACCCTGAGGGGGGGGTTTACGCCTCAGTGCGAGAATCAAGTGAGTCTGAGATTCGGAGTTGAGGAATTTAGGGAGCCGTTTCCAAATAAAAGCGACGATACATGCTGGCGTGTCTTCATGAAGCATCAGGTCCCTTCGATCGTTTCGACTGGACCTGTGCAGCCGCGTTGTGGCGTCATGATGCGAATCGGAAACACCGTGAGAGATGACTATTTTTACATCTTTTGAACATTCCCGGTGAAGTCGTCATGATTGCGATGCGGTCTTGAAAGTAGAGCAGCCAGAAGTGATAGCCACCCATCACGGCTCGGGAGAGCCCACGCGGGTCGTTCACATCGAGCTGCCCGAACAAGCCGGTGTGCTCGCTCATGTGTTGTGTCGTCATCCAATTCAGCAACTCAGCAACGACGGGCCGGCTCTTCATCCTTCGAGTATTTCCTGAAATGCCAGGCCCGGCCGTCTTCCACCATCTGTTGTGAGACCGTCGGTCGGTCCGACCATTAACGCCCGTGCGGAAGCTTTCGCGTGTTCTCATAATGCGGTGCGGTTACAGATTCGAGAGTGACTTCGGGGCGTTCGACGAGTCGATACACGGCTTTACAGTCACCCCAGTGTTCCGTCTGCCGAGGCGTTGACGCATCCGGTTTCTCAGCGATCTGCTCCGTGTATCGCACCAGCCGCTGAGTTCTCCGGACGTCGCCTTTGTGCCATTGGCTCTGCCAGTGCGGCTTTCAGTTGGAGCGGTTGCCGGAGGAATGAAACCATTCCGGATCAGGTTGGCTTCCGGATCAGATTTAAGAAGTACCGGCAGGTCTGGATCGATGATGCCCTGAAGGTGTAACGTCGCACTGGAGCATTTGAAATCAACAGCGGCCCGACAAAGCTGCCGCTTGACTGGATTCAGTTGGAGAAAATCGATCGATGCTGAGATTACTGCCGGGGAAAAGAGATTTCGATCAAACCCTGTACCTTTCTGCCATCGTTTGTCAGCAGCGGGAGCTGACGGTAGCACGAAAACGAGAGTTCGCGCAGATGACTAACCCGTATCAAACCGACGAAGAGCTTTCCGGTGTGACTCGGCGAGCAAACCAGTCGGTCATCCCGCAGAAAACATTGCCACAGCCAGTGGCACACAAGCTCAGCCCGTTCAGATGTCAACTCTTACTGCACCACAGTGCCACCCAGCCGGGAATGACGATCCCAAAATCAGGGTGTGACACAGCACCAGAACAACTGGGCTGTCGTCTGTCGCCATGAGGTTTGTCAGGATCATCAGGGAGTGGATTCAGGAACTTTCGGCTGGGGGATCGGATCTGCACCCGGAGTCTGCCTTCGGGCTTCGACGTAAAGCACTTTTGATCCGGGTGCAAAGATCGTCGGCCGGCTGAGTGCAATTGCCTGGTCTTCCCAGGCCACACGGATGCGGAGCCGATCTTCGGTGCATTCAATGATGCCATACAACTGCGATTTCTCGCCGTTTGGGTCGGCAATGAGGTTGATCTGCTGAGGTAACTCGGATCCGACCAGATCAAGCAGCCACACGGCCCACACCTGTTGTTCAGATTCTGCTGCTTCGGGATCGTCATCGTCCACAACTTTCGCAGAATCCAATGACGCCTGTGTATATCTGAATGACGCAACCGCCCCTTCGATGTTGAGCATCGTGATCGCATCAGGTCTGAAGATCGACTCCCCGCTGGCGTTGAAAACCTCGCACTTACACCAGCCCTGCAACGACGCCAGCAGGTCTTGAGACTGTGGTAACTGCGTTGTTGCGGCGTCCGGAGTGTTGCGTCTGATTGTAATGGCCTCAATCCTCACAACACCAGGAACATATTCCTCTATCGACGCAATCATCGCGGCACCGAAGCCATGATCGCTCGGCGGTAAGTCCGTTGTTTCAATATTCCCGGTCCGGGAATTCACATGAATCACTTTTCTGATGATGTGCCCCGCCGCTGCCTGTTTCTGATTTTTCGATGTGAATTCGATTATCAATGCGTTGTGCGCGATATCGGAAATCACTTTCTCGTCAGTTTTATTTTCGGAGGCGGGGTTGCCGATGCCGACATGTTGCAGTTCCAGCCGGTACTCACAACGATCATAATCCTCCAGAATATCGAACGAGATTGAGTCATTGAATGCCAGATCTTCGACAATCACATGACCATCTTCATGAACAGTTCCACGCCCTCTTCGAGCAGAGTATTCGCGGGCTTGATGTCACGATGGGCCAGCCCCTGACCGTGAGCCGCAGCAAGTCCTGAGGCCACCTGCTGCGCAGTCCGCACGATCTCATCAGGAGGTAACGAGCCCTGCCGATCAAGTCGTCTCTGCAGCGATTTACTTCGCAGATATGGCATGACCAGAAACGGCAGCGGGCCTTCATTGGAGACACCATGAATCACGATAACATTTTTAATGCAGAACTATTGCTGCCGCTTGCGCTTCTCGCGCGAAACGCCGCCGCGCTGAACCACTGGACGCCAGACGAGGAGCCAGCACTTTGATGGCCACCGGCCGATCCAGAGGTCGGTCGAATGCTTTCGGCACAATCGCGATTCCGCCGGAACCGAAGCCCCTGGACATCTTAGAATGCGCCAGTCGTCCCAGCATCTGAGGATCATCAGTGGGATTCAGCATGCCCAGTACCTGAGCAACTTCAGCCGACACTGATGCACGGCGATCGGAGCCTGTGTCGTGGTCTGCGTGAACGTCACACGCCGAGGAGCTGAACGATTCCGAATCGAAGGGCTGATCCTGCAGGAACTCCGCCGCGGCATTCCACGTGGACGGGTCGGCGGCCGCTGCCTGAATTCGACTGCGACACAACTCGCACGTTTCCAGATGATGGTGGAAAGCGCGTTGATTCATCTCGACGCTGCCAGGGCTCTCGCGACTGACATCAGAACCTTTTGTGCCACATCCTGCGCATCTGCATCCTGCAGTCTTCGCATGCGGGCCAGGTTGTACACCACCGGACGATAGATTCGCGCGAACAGTTCCCATGCGGTCTGATCGTGTCCCTCGGCGACTCAAAGCAGCAGGCTGTCACGTGTATCGGGAATCTCTTTCACCGTCCGTCCTCCGGCATAAGCAGAGTGTCGATTTAATGGGGTCAGACCCCTTCATAACGGCAGTCGCAGGAAAAAATCACCGTTTTTGGCTTCGACTACCGTGAGCAGGGGGGGCTGACCCCATTAAATCAACAGCATCATAAGAACACAGGCCGGCAGCTATTCTGACAGGTCGGAATCCATTTTTCTGCATGGACGTGAGAATCCCGAAGAATGAGCTCGCGGAAGTACTTCCTGGTTCATGACATGCTGCAAAGATTCTGGCTGATTGCATTGCCTTTCGGTATCAGAAAGAATTCAGGGACTGGGCACCGGTGTTTCGGAGTTGTCGAACATCCAGATGCCCGAGTGTTCCACAGAATTCGACGATTTCGTCGCTCCGTGTGTTCCCACCGTCACCCCGCGTGAGTTCTCGGCCCGGTCAGAGATTTTCCGGATGCATGTATTTCGTTTTCTCAACGCACTGATCAGCTCCGTGATTTTGATTCAGTATCTGGCCTGGCTGGCACTCTGGTCGACAGTTTCAGCAGTCGCTTGTCCAACGGCAACGGCAGAGGACGGAAAGCAGCAACCGTCAATCCGTTCTCAGAATACCGCGGCGAAGCAGAAAATTACGTGGGATCATGTCTACGGAACGAAGCGATTTGAACTCGTCGAGAATCAGGATCGGGAGTACATCTGGCTCAGCGACACAGCATTTCTGACTTCTGAAGATGGCCTCTGGAAACGCCACGATGTGGTCACAGGATCCTCCGAAGCCTGGTATGACGCTGATGCACTTGCAAGGTCACTTCAGAAGGTTCCGGGCATCGAGGCTGAGGAAGCTCAGCGGCTGGCGTCCGGCAGCTGGGACCTGATTTCGCATCAGCATCGAGTCGTTGTATTCGTACGAGGCAGCTCGCTGGTCCGCACAACGCTCGACGGGACATCGCTGACTGTTGTTGAAGGTCTACCGTCAACACGCGAGCTCATGGAGCTCAATCCCACTGCGACAGCGGTTGCATTCATCAGTCAGAATGAACTCTGGGCTGCTGATTTTGAAACCAGCCGCATCGTAAAACTGACTGAGGGTGCTTCTGACAGGATCAGGAACGGGAAAGCGGACTGGGTCTACTATGAAGAGCTGCTTGGGAGAAACTGGAAAGCGTACCAGTGGAGCCCCGATGGAAAGAAGCTCGCTTTCCTGCAGTGCGATGATTCCTCCGTGCCTCAATATGAGCTCGTGAATCAGGCACGCAATCCGAATGTCAAAGAGACGGAGTTTTATCCGGAACCTGGCGATCCGAATCCTCAGGTTCAGCTGGGAGTGATTGATCTGATCGGAAGCCCGGTCGTCTGCTTATCCACACCGGATCCTGCGGCGTCCGAACGAATTATTTCCGGATTTCAGTGGAGCCCGGACAGTCGTTTCGTGCTCTGGTATTCCCAGAATCGAACTCAGACGTTTCTGGATGTTGTGGAGTCGGATGCGATTTCCGGCGCATCTCGACCGCTCCTTCGGGATCAAACCGAAGCATGGATAGAGAGTCCCGGTCAGGTGCGGTTTCTCACCAATGGCGATTTCCTGATCTTCAGTGAACGAACCGGCCGACGTCATCTGTATCGTGCAGCTCGATCTGGTCGCGATCATGGCGATGGTCGCAATGCTGCTGCGGAGCTTCGCGAGGATGTCCGCCTGGTGCCGGTCACATCCGGCGACTGGGATGTTCGAACGCTGGCGGGTGTCAGCGCCGATGAGACTTTTCTTCTGGTTACGGGAACTCTGGATTCGACGGTCGCCGATCAGATCTATCGTGTCCCTCTGAGTCACGTCCTGCTGAATCGCGACGGTACACAGCAGGATGACTCACCACAGGACAATGCACCGCAGCGACTGTCACCGGATGATGGGCACCATGTTGCTGATGTGAGCCCGGGTGGGAAGCATCTGATTGACCGATGGAGTCGAATTGATCAGCCGCCAACCATGGGGTTACGCGATGCTTCCGGGCGTATGATTCGCACGCTGCAGCATCCGGCCTCAGTGCCACGGGATCAGTGGCAACTGGCTCAACTCGAACTTCGAAAACTGCCTCTGGCAGATGGCACTCAAGGAACCGCACTGTTCGCGTTTCCCCCCGGATTTGATCCCGGGCGGAAGTATCCGGTCTGGCTGATGACTTATGGAGGTCCTCGATTTCAGACGGTCAGAAACGCATGGAACAATCGTATGCAGGAACACCTGCTGGCCGGTCAGGATATCGTGGTGATTCGATTCGACACTCGAAGCGCCGGTGGACACGGATCGCGTGATGTCTGGAAGGTGCATCGGCAACTGGGTGTCGAGGAGACTCGGGATGTCGAGGCCGTCTGTCAGTGGCTGAAGGGGCAGTCATGGGTCCATTCCGAACGGATCGGGTTGAGCGGTTACAGTTACGGAGGATATCTGACGGTGTATGCCATGACGCACTGCGATCACTTGTGTGCGGGAATCGCTGGAGCTCCCGTCACAGACTGGAAAGCTTACGATTCAATCTACACCGAACGGTAC
>JBKDKA010000140.1:0-5073 GCA_046345315.1 Planctomyces sp. | reverse complement strand
GCCTGCAGAATGCTCCATTGGAAACGACGCGATTCTCATTCGTCGGTTCAGGTCAGACTCTGCTGCTGGTCATGGAAGAACCGGTGGATTCAGTGGTTTCCGGCGCTTTCAAACGATTCATTGTGATGCTGACGCCGAGTTGTGTTCAGGAGGAAGCTGAAACGCTGAGCGGCCCCGATTCCGAAGGAGCGTCATCCACTCTGCGCGGTGGCAATGTTCAGGATTGAATACGAAGGTCACAAAGAGGACAGCGCCATGTTCTTGTGGAGATTCTGCGATTCAGAACCGCCGGGCCGGCATAACCTCTGCCGGCGTTGCAAGGCGCCAGACCGGATGATTTTTACTGAGGGAAGCGATTGAGCAGAACCAGCTCCCGGCGAATCAACACAATCGCGTTTCGGTTCATGCCAAGCGCTTCAATAGTCGCTCTTCCCGTATCCGTACGGCTGCGAAGCTTCCAGGTGACCGTGAAGTCGAAATGTTCTGACCAGTCGTCGGTTCGAGGATTGAACAGAGCCGCCGTGTTGCCGGTTTTCGGGTCCACGGCAGATGTTCGAGCCGACTTGCGAAGCTAACAGGTGACGCATGCGAGAGCCAGATTCATCAGTTCCGTTGGCCCACCCTGCGAACGTGGCGAAATATGGTCCACGTGAAATGTGGCTTCCTGGGACGCCTGAGGCAGGCGACAGTACTCGCAGACATCGTCTGCACGCTGACGGACCTGTCGAATCAAGCGAACAGGAATCGGAGGACTCATTGATTACTGCGGCCCGCACGTTCGGCCCGAAGCTTCATCAAGGAAAGCATATCGACCAATTCCGTCAGCGCCTGAGCCTCTTCTCGTTCAGCCTTGGTGAGCTTCCCGGTTTTGTCCTGTTCATCCAGCAACGAACTCAGGCGAGCCTGCAAGGCCGCTGGCATTTGAAAACGCTTCCAATCCTGTGGAAGTTCAAGCTCTACAGTAACGCTGCTCATGTAAATTCCCCGATGGAAATCTCAATCTCCTGAGAATTATACCACGCCCAGCGGGACCGTGAAACCAGTCTTTCCAGAGTTCACACGTCGCCAAAACTCGCCTGTGCGGTCACAACTTCGCCACGATTCGCCCCAGTTTGGCTCGTACGGTGGCAGTTCGTCAGACTCGGGAGACGCAGCGATTTCCGTGAGTAATGCATCCCCAAAGTCGTGCCTTGTTGATCTGCTCCGCCCATGCCACGACCGACCTGAACTCAAGGCTGAGCGAGAACACGCTTCGTCGACGCTGCGGGAGGGCTCGCCGGTTCTTTACGGCTGCGATTAAGGGAAAGCGGCTCGAAGAAAACCCTTTCGATGGAATGCCCGTAACAGTGAGCGGGAGCAAGTAAAAGGAACGGATTACTTCAGAAGCAGAATCTCAATGGATTCTGGATGCCTGCCCGAATGCAGAATGGCGATTGCTGTTCAGCCTTTGCCGATACGGTGGACTTCGCTGTCCGTCAGAAGTTCTGTCTCCGACCCGGGACGACATCGTCAGGGGTGCATATCGCATCGTGGTCACCTGTCCGAAGACCGAACACCACAAGGGCCATGAAAATCGGGTGATCCCATTGTTCCCGAAATTGCTGAAGCCGTTGATGGAAGTTCAGGAACAGGCTGCGGACGGAACAGTCCACGTCATCACCCGATATCGATCGTCAAATCAGAATCTGCGAACGGAACTGAATCGCATCATCAAGCGAGCGAGAATCGCTCCCTGGCCGAAACCGTTTCAGAATCTGCGATCCACTCGTGAAACGAAACTGATGGAAAGTTATCCCGCCCACGTCGTCTGTCGATGGATCTGCATTTATGAAGCTGTGGCAAAGAAACACAATCTGCAGGTGACGGATGCTCACTTCGAGAAAGCAGCGGTTCAAAAGCCTGCGGATCTGGTGGCCGATTCGAAACCCGAAACTGTTGCAATTCGCAGCGAATCGGTGGTCATTCGGGTGGCCAGTGAGCCGCGCGAAGCGATGCAAACTGCTGAACGTGTAAAAAAAAAGAACCCCCGAGAAACCAATGTTTTTCGGGGGTCTGCGGATGATTTCGTCAGTCTGCGTGATCGAAAGTTAACCCGGCCAGGACTCGAACCTGGAAAAACAGAACCAAAATCTGTTGTGTTGCCAATTACACCACCGGGTTACGGACTTCATCAGTCGTTCCGCAGGCGAAGGTTCATTTCGCCCAGTTTCAGTCGGATTTCGTTGAGCGAAGTCACACCGAAGTTTCGGCTGGAAAGCAGTTCGTCCGGCGTTCGCTGGAGCAGTTGCCCGATCGTCTGGATATTCAGTCGGCTCATGCACTTGCGTGAACGAACGGAAAGGTTCAGATCGCCGATGGCACGATTCATCATCGCCTGTTCTTCAGGCGACAGATTCTGATCAACTACATGTTCGCGCGAATGAATCCGATGCAGATTCTGGCCGATTCGCAGACCATGAGCTGCCAGCAGCTCACGGATTTCCAGAAGCGAAGTTTCGCCGAAATTCTTTCCGGACAGCAGTTCCTGCTCGCTGATCTCTGTCAGATCACCCAGTGAGGTGATATTCATTCCAGCGAGACAGTTACGGCTTCGGACAGAAAGTTCGAAGTCAGTCACTGGTCGACCCAGCAGCTGCTTCATTCGGGCTTCCTGACGAGCCGAATCCTCGTCGTAGTACATGCCCTGAGTTGCTTCAATATCCTTCAGATACAGTTCCGCAAACTGGTTGTTCGGATCGTACTCACGAATTCGACGGAAGCAGAACGCCGCCGCCTGATAGTTTTCCCGGTCTTCGTACATCAGGCCCAGATTCAGCAGGGCTCCGATATAAAACGGCGGGCGAGACAAAGATCGCTCGTAATATCGAATGGCTTCTTCATCGTTGCCGCGAAGTGAATTCTCCGCTGCCAGCCAGAACAGAGCTCGCGAATGGTGCGGATCCATGTCCACAGCACGTTCAAAGTATTCCACCGCTGTCAGTGCATCACCGCGATCAGCCCAGATGCAGCCCATCTGAAACGAATACTCCGCACGACTGGCCGCAGATGCCGCCACGCTCCGCAGAAGCTTTTCGGCTTCGTCCACCTGACCTGAAGCTCGGATGGCACCGGCGCGACGAAGAGCGCTTCCGACGGGATCAAACCCAGCCTTGCCGGCCTGTTCAAATCGATCCGCCGCATCACGATGGCGATCCAGTGATGTCAGACACTGACCGTGAACGAAAAGAGCCACGCCATCCTTACTGACGCCGGACAGCAGTTTATCCGCCTGTTCCTGACGAGCCAGAAGGAAGCAGCCGACACCAGCTCGAGCAAGGGCGCTTTCAGAACTTCGACCACCGTCGATCTGTCGCAGCAGTTCTGTGACAGCCTGTCTGACCTCAGTCAGCTGAGAACTTCCAACTGCCGATTCCAGCTGATTCAGCATTTCCTGAGTCATCTGACCATCAGATTCGAAGATCGACTTTACGTTCACCGCAGTCACTGTGGGCACTTTTGACTTCCTGTAGATTTCGTCAGGCGTTCCGCGGAAGAAATCGGACACAAATCCGAACGTTCGGTTGCGCGTCAATTCCGATTTTTCGGCAAAACCGCAGAGTTTACTGTTTTTGGTCCCTTGACACAAATGTCTGATTTTTATTCCCACTGGTTACCTGTGTGATTCCCCGGAAATTCCGGGGGTTCCAACCTTTCAGAGCCAAAAAAGCAGCAATTGTGAGGCCATCGGAGGCTCTTTCAGGCCATCTTCGCCCCCCGTTGGGTCGGTTCCTGCCGGATTCCACCTTTGCGCCGGTGTGCTCACTTGACTCAGCGAAACACTCTGCGAAAAACCAGTCGGCCCACGGAGTGCTTTGTTTCCAGCCAGAAAATCTTTTCGTCAGCGTCTGTCCCCATTGCGTTGTCAGATTTTAAAACAGGGGTATTGAGTCATTCCCGCGGAGGCGGGAATCCACAATGGGGCACTGGATTCCCGCCTGCGCGGGAATGACGACCCCAAAATCAAGGTGTGACAATGCACCATGATGGCGACACCGGGAGTTGTTTGGCTGAATTTTCCCTGCGAGACGGGACGGGCAAGGGGCGTTCGGAAAGGCGATTGGTGAATCATGAACCGGCAATATTTCGATAAGCACAGTCTTCCAGTGGTCCGAATGATCTTCTTTCTGCTGCTTACGATGACCTTCACCAGGGTTCAGGCGCAGAATTCCGGGTCCGAGGCGGTTGGTGAGCGCGGGCCCAACGTGGTGCTCATCTTCATCGATGACCTCGGATATGCGGACGTTGGCCCCTTCGGTGGAGACCGCGAACTGACTCCTCATCTGAATCAGCTGGCCGCTGAGGGACGCTGCTTCACGGACTTTTATGTTTCTCAGGCGGTCTGTTCGGCTTCTCGATCCAGTCTGCTGACCGGCTGTTATAACGGGCGCATCAGTATTCAGGGGGCTCTCGGGCCAAAAGGAACGACCGGCATCCATACAGACGAGATGACGCTCGGTGAGCTGGTCCGTCAGAAAGGCTATGCAACTGCCTGTTTCGGCAAATGGCATCTCGGACATCATCACCCGTTCCTGCCGCTGCAGAATGGCTTTGACGAGTACTTCGGACTTCCGTACAGCAATGATATGTGGCCATATCATCCGGAGTTTCTCCATGTGCCGCTGGAAGAACGTCTGAAACGCTGGCCGGAACTGCCGCTGATCTCCGGAAACGACATCGTGGATCCGATGGTTTCCGGCGACGATCAGACACAGCTCACGAAACAGTACACGGAGCATGCGGTATCGTTCATCGATCGAAACGCCGCTCGGCCGTTCCTCCTGTATGTTCCTCATTCCATGGTGCACGTTCCATTGTATGCATCAAAGGAATTTGAGGGGCGAAGCGGCAAGGGGATCTTCAGTGATGTTGTGATGGAAGTTGACTGGTCTGTGGGTCAGATCATGGAAGCTCTGCGCCGGAATGAGCTGGAAGAGAAGACCCTCGTGATTTTCACGTCCGACAACGGTCCCTGGCTGAGTTACGGAGATCATGCCGGATCCGCAAAGCCGCTGCGTGAAGGCAAGGGAACAATGT
>JBKDKA010000139.1:0-17780 GCA_046345315.1 Planctomyces sp. | reverse complement strand
ATGTCGCGTCCGGCGGGGCTGTCTTTCCTTTTTCAGAGTAATCCTCAGCGTATTCCGCAGTTTTCGGATGAATCTGAGGGCTCGTGCTTTGGCAAATCGTGATTCAGGGGGGCGTCATTCCCGTGCCGGCTGGAATCCAGTAGCTCAGTGTAGATCCCCGCAAGTGCATACACACATAGGTAGTATTGTTGGTCGCAAAGGCGAGCCACGCCCTGACGAAATCCACCATCCTGCGGAGGCATGGGCATTCGGCCCAACGGGCCAATCGTTCCCATAGCCTGGCCTGAAGCGAAGCGGAGGGCCAGGTCAGGCGTCCCATTAAATTTGTGACGACGGACCGAAGGTTCAGCCGTTCGCGGGTGAGGTCAACCTGATGCGGTCGTCGAATAATTCCCATTCAGGAACGACCTCACGCTCATTTCGTATGGTAATCTCTGACAATTCGAATGGCCGGGCCGTTGGCCCTCGTTGATCAATTGTGTGCGTTGCCCGGGCCACCGCTTCGCTTCAGCCCGGGCTGGCAGAACGGCTGGGACTTCGGCCCGAAGTCACAGTCATGTGCTTCGAGAGATCCTGTTTGGTTGTTTCCCGGACAATCAACACGACACATTCTTCAGCAATTCGTGCCCACGTGCCCTTGTCATGAGGCTGGAAAATCACCTCGGGAGCCAAATGGGAGGGAATTCAGAATGCTTATGTATACATGTATAAATGACAGATTCACCCCTGCGTGGGCACGACACGAAAATCCAGTTCAATCTCTGACACGGCAATGGGTTGGAGGGAAACACCGGAAACAGTAGACGGGATCTCCGTGTGCCTCGGGGAACCGATTGGCAGAGCGCGTTCTCGATTCCGCAGGACGGTTCAAAAGACTATCCTTCTGAAAGTTCGTGATACCCCCTGAGCAGCTTCAGGGAAATTCGGAGCTGATCTGGTTGGAGTCGTTCTTTAGACGGCAATGTGCGGAAACAAGAAGTAACGCAGAAGGAGACCCGTTCGATGAGCTCGCAGGACCCGTTTGCTAACAACCCGTTTGCGGCCCCCATGAGCCTGAACGACCCGGCGCTTGCTGCCAGTATTGAACTGGTTCCGGCTGGATTCCTGACGCGGTTCCTCGCGGCATTTGTGGATGGCATCATCACTTCAATTGTCGGAGTCGTTGTCGGTATCGGCGTCGGCGTGACAATCGGAGGCGACGCGTCTGGTCAAGCAATTTCGCAGTTGCTGGGGCTATTGATCGGCTGGATCTATTCCGCCGGGATGGAAGGTTCTTCACTACAGGCAACTCCCGGCAAAATGCTGCTCGGCATTCAGGTCGTGGACCTTGAAGGTCGGCAGATTTCGTTTGGACGTGCGTCCGGCAGACACTTCGCGAAGATTCTTTCAACGATTATCCTTATGATCGGATTCCTGATGGCCCTGTTTACGCAAAGAAAACAGGCTCTGCATGACATCATCGCCGGCTGTCTGGTGGTGAAACGCCCTGATCGCTGAGCCCGCTCACCAGATTTTCAACTCGAGTTTGATCAGGCCGTCGCTCTGTCAGGAATTCGTGCATGACGGAATCGGAACGACGAAAAGTTGATGCTCGCATTCTTGTCGAAACACCGGAAGGCGTCGACTTTGAGTTCGCGATCGCAGGCCCCGGAAAACGTGGCACGGCGATGGCGATCGATTTCGTCATCAAACAGGGAATCACCGTCGCCAGTCTATTTGCGATGATATTCGCAGGGGCGGTCGTCGGTGAGGAAGTCATCAGCGGCACATTGGGCATCTGGCTGGTCATTCAGTTTCTGCTGGGGTGGTTCTACGGGAGTTTTTTTGAAGCGTTCTGGAATGGTCAGACTCCGGGAAAACGCAGTATGGGACTGCGTGTCGTCAGAACGAACGGTACTGCAATTACCCCCGTCAGTGCGGTCGGACGCAATTTCCTGCTCGCCGCTGACTGCCAGCCGAGCATGCTCTGTACCGTTGGTATCCTGAGCATGCTTATGAATCGACGGATGCAGCGAATCGGCGATCTGGTTTTCGATACCATGGTGATTGATGAATCCCGTGATCTGGTTCCTCGATCAGCGAACGCAGCGGATGGGGTTGACGTGCTTGCTCGAAGCGAATGCACAGGCCGCTTCAGCGTGCCGGAACGAACTCTGGCTGTGATTGAAAGACTGTTCGATGACGATCGCATAGTGCCCGATCTGCGTCGGGAGGAGATCGCTCGCCCGCTCAGCCAGGCACTTCGGCAGCGCCTCGGATTTTCTGAAGAAGGGCCCGATCCTCGAAATCCGCATCAGTACTTTCAACAGGTTCCGTTGAAACACACCGTCTTTCTACGTCGAGTCCTTCGAACCTTCGGCGACCAGCCGGAAGATCCTCGAGCAAGACTGGCGAAATCGCAGTCTCGAAGTTCAGAGAATGCTCATCACCGAGACCAGCCACTGCCTCGCAGACGTCGAGCACCGGTAAAGGATCGTCATTCGGAAAGTCTCGACGAATGGCTGACATCAGAATCCGCTGAGAACCTGGATACCGCTGCTGACGTCGAAGATCGGAGGCAGCAGAGAAATCGATGAACCGTGAACGATTTATCCAGCAACGGCGAAAAGACTGGAAACTCTTCGAAAGCCTTCTGAGCCGGCTCAGCGAGAAACGCACATCGCGCTGGCAGAGTCAGGATGTTGCGGAATTGTCACGGCTGTATCGATCGATCTGTTATGACCTTTCGATGGTTCAGTCTCGTGAATGGGGCGCGCGACTGGAACAGCATCTGAATGACCTGGTGGCACGAGGTCACAACTGTCTGTATCGATCCCCGCCCAGATCGGGGTCTGCAGTTGTTGAGTTTTTTCGGTCTGGTTTCCCGCGTCTTCTTCGTCAACGCTCCGGTTCGTTCCTGCTGGCCCTTGGTCTTTTCGGACTGCCTTTTTTGATTTCCGCTCTGATCGCCTCGCTTCGACCGGATCTGGCGGAACTGGTCGTCGGCAGAGAATCGCTGGAAGCATCCCGGACTTCTTACAGCGAGAAATTCTACAACTCACTGGACTCAGAATACGCCGGACAGCGCACGTTCATGGCAGGGTTTTATGTGAACCACAATATCGGAATCGCATTTCGTGCCTTCGCACTCGGGGCTTTTTTCGGGATCGGAACCGCGAAGGAACTTCTTTTCAACGGTGTTGTTCTGGGAATGGTGTTCGGATACATGGCATGGTCCGGCGGCACTGCGGCGGAAAATTTCTTCAGCTTCGTGATCACTCACGGATCCTTTGAACTGACTGCGATCGTGATCGCTGGTGCCGCAGGTCTGGTTCTTGGTCAGGGAATGGTTTTTCCCGGTAACCGAAGCCGCATCGACTCGCTGCGATATCACGGCACGGAATCACTGCTGCTGGCCCTTGGCGCTGGCGGAATGCTGGTCGTTGCCGCCCTGCTGGAAGCATTCTTTTCGCCGTTGCCGATTGCTCCGTGGTACAAGTACATCGTCGGAACCTTCATGTGGATCCTCGTGATTCTGTATCTCGCACTGGCCGGACGTGAGACTGGCGGTGCATCAGTCAAGGGAGCCTTTTTCTCGACTGATTCTTCCAGTTCTTCGACCGAAACAGCTGAGGAGAAATCCTCCTGATGAAAGTGGAAGACTGCATCGTCGGCGTGCAACGTCGCGGCACTGGAGGGTGTCTGGATCTGGCATTTGTGTTCGCGCGGGAGTTCGCAAATCCTCTGCTCAGGCTGACCCTTGTATTCGCCGTGCCCGCCTGCGCGCTGGTCTGGCTGCTGACATCAACACTGACCGATATGCTGTTCCCCTCACTGCTGATCTTTTTGTTCTTTGCATCGTTGTACAACGGTGCGCTGGTGGGAGCTGTCGGGCCGCAGGTGTTCGGAGTTCCCATGTCTGTCCGTGGCGGACTGCGGCTGCTTCGACAACGGATTTTCGGATACCTGCTGCTCTGTGGCTGTTTTCGTTTTCTTCAGGTCATGAGCGGATTCTGTTTTCTCATTCCGAGCATACTCGTGACGGCTCATTTCGGACATCTGGCGGAAGTTCTGATTCTGGAGCAGTCGCCGATCAGCAAATCACTGTCACGTCTCAGCTGGCTTGGCCAGGGAGGCGGGTTCGGTCGCAACGTGGGAAGAGCCATGACGCTGACTGCATTCTGGATGCTGTTTTCCGCGGGAGTCTTTCTTCTGATTGATTTTCTGGCTGTATCGCTTTTCAATGTTCGAATTCTGAGCGGACAGCTTTCTGGAAATCAACTTTCGTTCGAAGATCAGTTTGCCGCAGTGACACTGGACAACCCGGCGTTTCTGACGGCGATCCACGTATCGTGCTGGGTCTCGTACCCGGTCGTTCGCCTGGCCTGGTTCTTCTGTTACCTCGATCAACGGATCCGGAATGAATGCTGGGATCTCCAGCTGCAGTGTCGTGCCGAGACCGCTCGACTGGAGGCCATGACATGACTATGGCAATTCAGTTCCGATTGCGACAGGTGATCCCGGTGGTGCGATGCCTGATCCCGGTGTTCACCATGCTGTTCTGGTTTCAAGTGAACCTCCAGGCAGCTCCGAAGGATTTTGATGCCCTGACAGCGTCGGTGCAGATCATCTCACTGCAGGATCCAACAGAAGTTACTGACGCCGAGATTGACCGCGCCGGTGAAGACGTAATGTCACGGAACGAATTCCGATCAGTGCGACGCAGAGTTCTGGAGAAGATCGACCCCGCTGATTTTGATCGAGGATTTCTCGAAAACATCATGGGCCGAACAGGGGAAGTTATTTCAACAGTCCTGGATGCTGTCGGAGATTTTTTCCGAATGCTTTTTGGAAGCCGGAAGCCACCAGCAGCTCCGAACGCTCCGAACGCTCCGCAGACTCCCGCAACGAACAGTTCAGGATCCAGCTCTCTCGACTGGCTCTCGCAGCTGCTGGTGATCATCGTGATCGGCATCGTTCTTATCATCGTTGTCATGCTGACGTCGTTCATTATTCGCAGGGGTGACAGACGTCGCCGTGAATCGTCAGGAATCCCCGAACTCAGTGAGGACGATCCGACGCAGCTGAGTGTGCCGCCGGGAGAACTACCGGCGAATGTTTATGAGAGTCGAGCGGTTCAGTTGGCGGCTGAAGGCAATTTTCGCGGAGCTGTTCGTGAACTGCTTCTCGGGTCGATGAGCTGGATCGAACGCGCCGGAATGGTTCGCTACCGTCGGGGACTGACGAACCGGGATTACGTGCGATCTGTCTGGCGGCGACGCGACAAACGTGACGCGTTCGCTGTCATCGCTCTGGAGTTTGAACGCATCTTCTATGGTCGCCGTGAGGCGAACGAAAAACGATACCTCCATTGTCTGCAGAATTTTCGAGGAGCCTTCCGTGAAGAAGAGCAACCAACTGCAGCGGTCTGACCTCTGCTGGGGACTGGCCTTCCTGACGATTTTGATCCTGCAGTTCTGGTGGCTGCCGGGTGAAAAGGGGACGGCAACCGATTCGTACAGCAGTACGGTGGATGGAAAACTCGGCCTTTATCAGGTCCTCAGATCGCTGTATTCCGATGTCGAACGCGACCCGATGAAACTCTGCCCGGAGTCGGCTACCAGTCTGCTGATGATTGCGCCCGATCGATATCCGTCTGAAACAGAGAAACTGGAGCTTTACGAGTTCGTCGCTGGTGGCGGAACTCTGCTGATGGCTCCGCATTGGGGAGATCCCGAACTGGAGATCTCGTCACTGGGAATCAAAGTGACTGGAACGGGGAACGGTTTAACGGGTAACGGTGGAACGGGTAACGGTGGAACGGGTAACGGTGGAACGGGTAACAGTGGAACGGGCAACAGTGGAACGGGCAACAGTGGAACGGGCAACAGTGGAACGGGCAACAGTGGAACGGGCAACAGTGGAACGGGCAACAGTGGAACGGGCGACGGCGAAACGGGCAACGGAGGAACAGGCGACGGCGAAACGGGGAATAGTGGGAACGGGGTTCCGGCGCAGGTTGATCCGGCAAAGGAAGACGAAGTAACGAATGCCAATGCTGAGACGGTGACGAGTCCGCTGGTTTCCGGTTCAGTTTCCTGGAGGACACAGGGGCGGATTGAAACGGCCGGATGGCTGGAAACAGAGACTCTGGTCTCTTCAGGGGACACTGTGCACGCTGCAACATGGCAGGTTGGAGATGGCCGTGTCATCCTTTGCTCTTCGCCCGATGTGTTTTCCAATCGCTCGATGCTGTTTCCGGACTCCCGACGACTGGCTGTGAGGCTGGTCGAAAAGCTCCGAATTCATCATCGGGAACTCACCGGGGAAGATGACACGATAGTCATCTCCGAGTACCTCAACAGTGCGGAGACTTATCAGGAAGCGAAAGTCCTGCTGAGCCCTGCGCTGCGCAGCGGAACTCTTCAGCTCATTGCGCTGGCACTGCTGGGCTTCTGGTACGGATTTCACCGTTTTGGCCCCGTGACCAGTGTCAGCAGCGCAGAGCGTCGAAGTCTTTCAGACAGTGCGATGGCAGTCGGCAGTCTCCAGTTTCGGCTTCATGACGGCGGACCGGTGGTGCATCAGTACATCGAATACGTTCGCGGATATCTCGCGCGGCGTTTTGGCGCCAACGTTCGATTTGAAAAACCGGATGTGCTGGCGCAACGAGCCGATCTGGAGCTTCACCATGTACGGGCGGCACTGAAAAACCTTTCTGCAGTGGCGCGGGCGGGCAAAGTCAGTTCCGCTCAGGCCGCAGCGTCGGTCCGCTGGCTGGCGATGCTGCAGAGCCGACTGGCAGGAAACCGCGACGCCGTACACGCTCAGATCATCGCGGAGTCTTCTGTTACCGAACCGATTCCGATGTCGGACAGAAATTCAGTCTCGAACGACCGAAAAACAACTTCCACGACCCCTTCGGGAAGAAGATCCAGATCTGCGGTCAAAAAACGGATCGCTGGCGCAAATGAACGCATGGGTCAGGAACCTCGGCGTCGTACCCGCATGCATGAAGATCGGTCAGCCGGTAATCCAGCAGCTGTCACGAATCCGAAAGAATTGCCGCCACGTCCCCGACGCTCTGACGAAGACACTGATGATCGTCGAAAGCGTTCCGAATCGCGTCCAGAATCGCAGAAGGGCACTCATGGCAGACCTTTGGATACACAGCGCGGCGATGCGGGGAGTCAATGAATTCAATGACTGCATCAATGCCCCTGAAAACATTTGCACAGAAACTCAGTAGATCGCATTTGAAAACCGTGATGGGCATCACTGCAACTGCAGAGGCTTCAGAAAACATCGCGTCCGTCGGGAACCAGTCCCGGTATTGAAATCACCTTCAGAAGAACTTTTCTCTCGACAGCATTCTGGAAAGCAACATGGACCTGAAAGACGTCAAAAGACTGTTCGAAGACACGATGCTCGAAGTCAGCAAAGTGGTCGTGGGGCAGATTGAACTGGTGGAAGGCGTATTGATCGCACTCTTCGCTGAGGGAAGTGTCCTGATTGAAGGACCACCGGGACTTGGAAAAACGCTCCTGGTGAATGTGATTTCCCGCACTGTCTCCTGCAACTTTCGAAGAGTTCAGTTTACTCCGGACCTCATGCCGTCCGATCTGACCGGCCACAGCATGTATGACATGAAACAGCAGACGTTTCAGTTCAACCCGGGCCCGGTGTTCACCAATATTCTTCTGACCGACGAAATCAATCGGTCTCCTCCGAAGACACAGGCTGCCCTTCTGGAAGTGATGCAGGAACAACAGGTCAGCGTCGACGGTGTCACCCATCGTCTTGAACGACCGTTTCTGGTGATCGCCACTCAGAATCCCATCGAACATGAAGGAACCTACCCGCTCCCGGAAGCTCAGGTGGATCGTTTCATGTTCAAACTGCTCGTGGATTATCCGCCACCAGCCGATGAACTGGGAATTCTTGAAATGTACGCTTCCGGAAAAGACCCACGACGCCTGAACAGTTTCCAGCTGAATCCGATCATGACCGCTCAGGATGTGCTCGCCGTGCAGCAGGTGGCTCGAAGAGTCATCGTGGAACCGAGGCTGCTGCAGTACATCGTCGACATTGTATCAGCAGCAAGAACATGGGGATCCGTATCGATCGGTCCCAGCCCTCGTGCCGGAGTCGGTCTGCTCATTGCATCGCGTACGATGGCAGCCTGTCGAGGACGTGATTTCGTGACTCCCGATGACATCAAGGAACTTGTTCCGTGGGTACTGCGTCATCGTCTTCGTCTCCGGCCGGAAGCAGAGATTGAAGGAAGCACAGCCGATGAAACCATTGCCGCGATTCTGGAAAGCATCGAGGCGCCCCGATCATGATTCCGTCGCGACGACTGATCATTCTGATGGCGATTCTGACACTTCCGCTGATGCTTGCGGGAGTGAATCGTTCGATTGCCGATGCCGCATTGCTTGCGAATCTGGTGATCGTGCTTGCAGCCATCGTGGATCTCCTGATCAGTCCGTCGCCGCGTGACCTCGAAGTCACACGAGACATCTCGGAAGTGCTGAGCGTCGGAACGGAGAATCCCGCGACAATTTCTCTGCACAACACCGCGTCGTTTCCGCTAAAGGTCACACTGCATGACGATCCAGGTCCGCTCTGCACGGTTGATCGGTTGCCTCACACTGTAACCGTGATGCCGTGGAAACGTGAGACGGTCAGTTACTCTGTCCGTCCATTTCGGCGCGGGCCTTCGGTCATGCCCGGGATTCATCTCCGATTTCCCACTCGACTTGGCCTCTGGACGCGCCATCAGGTCAGACCACTGGAAACTCGCATTCGTATCTACCCGGACATTCGCGCTGTGGCACGATATGAATTGCTGGCTCGGCAGAATCGACTTTCAGAAATCGGTGTCCGAACGCGGCGAATGCCCGGTCAGGGGCGAGAGTTCGAGCGACTGCGGGAGTTTCGGTATGGTGATGAGGTGCGTCAGATTGACTGGAAGGCCACGGCGCGTCAACAGACTCTGATCAGTCGCGAATTCAATGTCGAAAGAAACCAGAATCTCGTGGTGATGATCGACTGCGGTCGATTCATGCGCAACGAAACAGACGGAGTTTCCTATCTGGACCGGGCGATCAACTCTGCAATCATGCTGAGCTATATTGCACTGGGACAGGGAGACAATGTTTCGGTGCTCGCATTTTCCAGCCGCATTGAACGTTACATCCGACCTGTTCGAGGCAAGCCGGGCGTTCAGGATCTTCTCCGATCCACCTACGATCTTCAGGCCTCTCGCGATGCGTCGGATTACAGTCTCGCGCTGGAATATCTCACGACCGTTCAGAGAAATCGTGCTCTGGTGATTCTGATCACGTTCGTCACGGATGAACTTCAGCTTCGAGTGATCGGTGAGAGTCTTCGTCTGAAGTCTCTGCCATATCTTTCAGTCTGTGTGCTGCTCCAGGATGTCGGCCTGCTGAAGCTTGCCGAGCAGATCCCCGAAACCGATCTGGATGCATTTCACACCGCCGCCGCAGCTCAGATTCTCGCCGGCCAGTCTCGCGAAGTGTCGAATCTCCGTGATGCGGGTGTGATGATGATCGAAACTCCGCCCGATCTGCTGACCGAAAAGCTGATCAATGAATACCTGAACATCAAGATGCGGAATCTGATCTGATTCGACATCCGGCTCCGGGCACTCCGCGATAAATCTTTCAGGAACACATGGCGAAGGTCTTCGACATCATCCGGGAGGGCGAAGCTCCTGCTGAGCCGCTGGGGAGTTCCGACATCGGTCGCAGAAGCGGCTCGGCAGAAGCCTCGCCCTCCCGGAAGATCCCGATCTTTCACCGCTGAGAACGTTCCGCCGTGGTCTATGTCGGGGATGAAGAATCTCTCAACACGTTTGCCGGTCGGTTAGTTTTCATTACGCCGCAATTGAAAATAGCCTTCCGTCGGCCTCGCGCTGGCGGCAGTATAAATGGCAGCTATAGAAAGGCCTGTGGGCGCCGGCTCTCCGTCCGGTTCATCCGGGCGGAAGCAGCGAATCTCGCTCTTCGTGCCAGCCATCCGAATGCATCGCTGGTTCCGCCTGGTCAAGCCAGACGGAGACCAGGCTGAGGAATCTACTTCGTGTGTGGTAGCTGTCAGTTATCGCTCCGCCGACGCAAGGTCGACGGTAGCTGCCAGTTAAGTCCCGGCCGGCGAGGGGTGCGGATAAGTGGATGGCACATAGTCCTGACCTGACCTGATCAGTTGCAGTTGAGGGGCGAATCAGGCGGAAGCCGAATCGCTGAGCAGTTCGTGTATCGGCGTGGGATCATCGAGCACCGATGTCGGGCGTCCGCGATGATCCAGTAACTGCAGTTTCGGGTCAATTCCCATCGCCTTGTAAATCGTGGCATGGATGTGTTCCGGACGCACAGCGCGTGTCAGAGGACGCGTTCCCTTTGCGTCCGTGGAGCCGACGATGGTGCCGCCCTTGACGCCGCCACCTCCAAGCAGGCAGAACATGGCTGCGCCCCAGTGATCACGCCCCGGGGATCCTTTGCTGAGCGGTGGACCTCCGTTTCCGCCATCGTTGATCAGCGGTGTGCGACTGAACTCACCGCAAAGCACGACGAGCGTATTGTCAAGAAGTCCTCGCTGACTCAGATCTTCAAACAGCGCTGCGACGGCTTTATCAACACGCGGAAGGTAGCTTTCCATTCCGGACTGCAGATCCCAGTGATGGTCCCAGCCACCGAAGTGGACCGTGACAAATCGAGTCCCCGCTTCGACCAGCCGTCGCGCCAACAGTGTGCTCTGCCCCCAGGAATCGCGACCGTACAGATTTCGAACGGTTTCATCTTCAGAGCTGAGGTCAAAGGCTTTTCGAGCGCGTTCGCCGGTCACGAAATCATAAGCGTCCGCATCGAATCGATCACGAACAACGAACTGCCTGTCAGAGTCAGCTCGACGTGCCATGCGATCCAGAGCATTGACCAGCGATCTGCGATCCTGCAGTCGTTCCATTGTCAGGCCGCCCTGAAGCATCAGATTGTCGATTCGGAATTCCGCCTGATTTGGATCACCGCCCGTCTGAAACGGATCGTACTGACCACCCAGCCAGTTGCCACCAAAGTAACCCGGCACCAGACCAATACTGCTTGCGACCGGAACGGCAGTATAAGCTGGCATACTGGGATGCCGCGCGCCCAGTTGCCGCGTAAGGATTGAACCGATCGATGGAAATCTGCCCTCAGTGTTGGCGCCGCTGACCCCCATATCCTTTGACGTCAGCATCCGATGGCCACCAGCGAAATGATCACCCGTGTCGTGATAGAGCGATCTCACGATGGAAAACTTGTTCGCCTGTTTTGCCTGAAGCGGAAAGAGTTCCGTGATCTCCATTCCGGGCACGTTCGTCGCGATCGGGTTCCACATCCCGCGATACTCAGCGGGTGCCTGTGGTTTCATGTCGTACAAATCGAGATGACTTGGACCACCATCGAGCCAGATCAGAATGACCGACCGATCCGAACGACGTGATTCACTGGTCCCGGCGGCACGAAGTACATCGGACATTCCGACGGTCGCCATTCCGGCAACGCCGATCTGCACAAAACTGCGACGGCTCATTCCATCACAGTAACTTCCCGTCTCTTCTGTATGAACTCGCAGCATCGGTGATTACTCCTCTTCCGTCAGCCATTATCGTCAACGTCTGTAACCGCTGCCCCGGCTGAATACAGCTATTCTGACAGTGAGCCATCAGACGGAGTATACTGAAATATGAAAAAGCTGCTTTGTGTGATTCGTAAATCTATCAGAAGTACACCCCGTCGCGTGAAAGACACGTCGTTCTCGAATGGCTCTTCCATAGAATCCGGAGCCACTCGTGGTTCTGAAACCTGTTGTATCACTTGTACCAGAAAGCCCGATCGACGATCGTTCTGTCGGATTTCTGATCGACAGCCACGTCGAGCACATTTCAGGACCTTGCGAGGCAGCCTTGCAGCCACAGCTTCTGCAGGACAATTCGTGCCCGATACGGGCCACTACCCGATCTTGAATCCACCTGTAAGTTCCTTCATGATCTCCGTTCCCTGAAGTATCACTGATGTCAATTCCCGATTCAATTTCCCTGGATTCTGACCAGCAGAATTCCGCGTCTGGCTCGGCAGCCTTTCCGGAGGACACTCGGAACCTCGTGAATCCGGAACTGAATCTGACTCGATCCGGCAACCGAACACGGCGTCCCTGGGAACAGCCACTGCCATCGCCAGCACACACGGCATCTCCTGCGGTCAGCTCCTGCTTTGATGACGGCCCGATTGTCATCCATCGCCGCTGGGATCGTCTCGTAAGACTCCTTGGAAACGACGGTGTCCGCCGACTTCTCGGGGCTCATGTTGCCGTATTCGGGCTTGGCGGTGTCGGAAGCTACGTTGCCGAATCGCTCGCTCGGTCCGCCGTCGGACGTCTGAGTCTCATTGATTTCGATGACGTCTGTGTGACAAACGTGAACCGCCAGCTTCAGGCTTTTCCGGCGACAATCGGAAAATCCAAAGCATTGCTGATGGCCGAAAGAGTTCGAGCGATCCATCCGGAGGTTGCTGTGTCTCCCATTCAGGCGTTTTACAGTGCTGAAACGTCAGAGGCTCTGCTGACGCCGCGCCCGGATTTTGTCGTGGATGCGATCGACAATGTGACATCGAAAATTCTGCTGCTGAAGACATGTCTGGAGCGAGGTATCCCCGTCGTGAGTGTTTCGGGAGCGGGGGCTCGCCTCGATCCGACACTTATTCGTGTCACTGATCTGGCTCGGACAAAAGTCGATCCGCTGGCGCGTGTGATTCGGAAAGAACTGAATCGTCAGCGCGGGGCGTCAACGGCGACAGTCGCAACGAAAGCCGTTCTGAACGCGTGCTCCCAGAGCGAGTGTTCAACTTCTTCCTGCAGCGAAAATCATTGTTCGCCATCGGATCTCGATCGTCCCGGGGAGACTGACACTGCCATCCGAGACTTCGGAATTCCGGTCGTGTATTCCGAAGAAGAGGTTCGGGAACCGCTTGTTCCGGAATGGGATGTTGATTCCGGGTTTCAGTGCATTTGTCCTCATCGAGCCGATTCGCCTCATGCTTGCGAAAAGCGTCGAGTCATCTACGGAACGGCGTCGTTCATGACGGCAGCGTTCGGAATGGCTGCGGCGTCAGTCGTCATTCGTTCGCTTTCGAAGACGGAGGCTTCGGGTCGCGATCACGGCTGCGTCTGAGGAACGGTGGTGAGCTGACGATGCCCTCCACCAGTGATGAAAACGTTGCGTCGTTGTTCTTCATGCTGACAAGAATGGAATCCACGGCGCATTTGTCGTAGTAGTCCAGTCCGCGACCTACGGCGTAAATCAGCATCTTCTCCGTCAGCGTGCGATGAAATTCAGCTTTCCTTTGATGCAGTACGGTGAGCAGTTCCATGGGGCCCTGGAATTTTTCTCCCGAGGGCAGTTCACCGGTGGCATCAATTGGTTTGTCCTGATCCTTGTCACGCCACTGTCCGATTGCATCGAAGTTTTCAAGCCCGAGTCCGAGCGGATCCATGACGCGGTGACAGGATGCACATCCCGGCGCCTTCCGATGCAGTTCCATCTGTTCGCGAAGTGAGAGGTTCGGAGATGCCTTGGCTGTTTCTTCCAGAGCCGGCACCGCTGGCGGCGCTGGCGGGGGTGCCTGTCCCAGAAGGTTTTCAAGAATCCATTTGCCTCGCTTCACCGGACTTGTTCGTCCGGGATTTGACGTGAGCGTAAGTATCGATGCGTGAGTCAGAATGCCCGCTCGATTCTTTCCTTGCAGTGACACCTCGATGAACTCATCGCCCTTCACGCCCGTGATGCCGTAATGTTCTGCGAGTCTCTGATTCATCAAGGAATAGTCTGCGAACAACAGATCATCGATCGGTCGATTCTTCTGCACGACGTGCTGAAATAGTCGTCGCGTTTCCTGTTCCATATCGGACTTCAATTCAGGGCTGAAGTTTGTGAACTGATCCGGATTGGGGCGAACATCGACCAGGTTGCGCAGGTTCAGCCACTGAGAAGCAAAATTGTCAGCAAGCGCCACGGATTTCGGGTCACGAAGCATACGTGCCACCTGACGTTTCAGAACGTCTGGATTCAGGAGCTTCTTTTTCTCGGCCAGGTTCAGCAGTTCATCATCCGGCATGCTGCTCCAGAGGAAATAAGACAGACGTGAGGCAACTTCGAAGTCATTCAAAGGCCATGAATCGAAATTTCCTTCCCGATCGGGTTCTCTGCGGAAGAGAAAATCCGGGGAGACCAGCATCGCCTGAATCGCCAGAGAAAGACCACGTTCGTAAGTTTCTCCACGTTCAGTCACCTGCTGATGTACGAGCGTTGCGTAGCGAATGACTTCCTGATCCTTCAGCGGCCGACGGAACGCCTGCCTCAGCAATGGGCGAAACACTTTCTGAGCGGCCTCGCGCACGGAAAGCCTTTTGCTCGGTCGTGCAGAAACAATTCGCTCATGCACGGCGTGCCATTGAGGCGAACGTCCTTCTGCCGGCCCGATCACCTCAACAGACCGAACAGCCAGATTCCGATCTTTCCGGCCATCGGCTGCGTTGACGTCATAAAAGTCATTGAGGAAGGCAATGGCAATTTCCAGTTCGCCGGCGCTCAGCGTCGTAGTGTGTTCATACCATGCCAGCTTACCATCGTCTGCAGTCACCGATTCTGCGAACTGCTTTCCGTTCAGCTGAAAGCCAATGCGAGCAGCTTCCGAACCGGCCTGATCGGCGGCCGCGTTCACTCGAATGCGATACGTCCCATTCACGGGAGCTCTGAACCCGAAGGATACAGCGCCCTCGGAGTAAAGAGTGATCAGTCCCAGACCATCGGGTTCATTGTTGAGCGACGAACGAAGTCTTGATGCCGGAAACTGGTGTGTTTCCGGTTTTGAAAAATCTCTCAGATCGATCACTTCCGCTGCGACCAGTTCCGCGGCCTCGAGATACTTTTCCATGAGAAGTGGAGGCACGCTGAGCACATCGCCGATGTTGTCGAATCCCTCCCCGACGTCGTCGAACGGGAATGAATCCGCCGGACGAATGGTGATCCCGAACAGATCCCGGATCGTGTTGTTGTATTCAGCACGGTTCAGCCGTCGGATCGTCGGTCGCCCCGGATGGTTGATTCCGGAACAGTCGAATTCCAGCAGGGCTGATCGAAAGAAAGCCGCGACTTCGGACTGTTCCTGAATCTCCGGGAACGGTGTATGACTGAGCGGAGGCATGGCGCCGGCATCGATCATCCGGTACACCTTCAACCAGTTTTTGTACTCCGGCAGAAGCTGATCCATCGACTTCAGTTCATGAACAGCAATCCCCGCCATCTGTTCATCAGCACCGTGACAGTCTCCGCAATATTTCTGCAGGTACGGAATGACGCGATCAGTGAGCGTTGTCTGCAGGTCTTTCTGAGTGCTTCGGGGAGGCTCTGTCGTCTCACCGGCGTCCGCTCGAACTGCGAAAGTGGAAACGGCAATCAGCAGCATCCAGAATCTGGAGCACAGTCGCACAGACATCGGAATCCCTGTCACAAAGAACACATTACCGGATATTGCCACGTCCGCCGAAACACCTCTGTCATAGTATCCCGAAGCACCGGCGAAGCAATCAACACAACAGATGACTTCTCTGTCGTATCCTGGAGTTGCGAATCTCCTGTGCAGGTCACCGTTTCTTTGGAATCGAAGAATCCCGATGCAATCACCGGATGGGGACCGTTCAGGATCGGCCAGGCAGATCTGAGAGGTCCGGTTGTCAGGAATTTGCAACATTCCCCTTCAGAATGCAGACATCACATCCAGATTTTTCGTGATTGTGATTGCAGAGGATATCATCGCCCCGGATCGACAGGTATTCTGAAGATCCCAATGAATAGGCCTCCGGCCGGATTCCGTCTCCACTGAGTGGAATGCATCTGTCCATCTGCCTCGTGATCTTCTCGCCTCAGGTCCTCATCCGGAAAAGTATCTCAATCCATGGAAGAGACCCCTCGATCAGGAAAAATTCGTCTTTGGTCGGTACTGCTGCTCGCCGCAATCGGCGTCTCCGGCTGGCATTATCAGGCGCATCTGCAGGTGCTGATCACTCAGGCGAAGGATGCTCTCGGGCCAAAGGCACCCACGAAACCACCTCAGCGAATACCGGTCGTCGGCACAGCTCCCGTGACTCGTCGCGACGTGCCGGTTTACCTCAACGGACTGGGAACTGTGACAGCCTTTCACACGGTGACGGTACGCAGTCGTGTCGAAGGAGAACTGCTCGAAGTTCCGATTGACGAAGGTCAGTTCGTGAAGGAAGGCGATCTGCTGGCGCTGATTGATCCGCGAAATCGTCAGGCGGAACTGGAGCAGGCCGAAGGTCAGCTCGCTCGCGACGAAGCGACATTGAAGGGTGCGAAACTGACTCTGGATCGTTACAAACTGCTTCTGGAGTCCAGCACGATTGCGCAGCAGCAGGTGGATGAACAGCAGTCTCTGGTTCAGCAGGCTGAAGCAGCGGTTCGAACAGACCGCGCAACAATTGCCAATGCTCGTCTTCAGCTTGAATACTGTCGCATCACAGCTCCCATCAGTGGTCGCATCGGCCTGCGGCTCGTCGATCCCGGCAACGTCGTGCAGGCCAATGATCCGAACGGACTCGCGGTAATCACTCAGCTGCAGCCGATTTCCCTGCTGTTCACAATTCCTCAGGATGACATCGCTCAGGTGACTCGCAGATATCGGGCCGGCGAACCGTTGACCGTGGATGTCTTCGACCGCGAATTCCGAAATCAGATGGCCTCCGGAAAGCTGACCGCAATCGACAATCAGGTGGACTCCGCGACCGGAACTCTGCGACTGAAGGCGGAATTCGAGAACAAAGACGAAGTGCTCTTCCCGAATCAATTTGTGAATGCACGACTGCATGTGGATACGCTGAAGGACGCCACAGTGGTTCCGTCAGCCGCACTTCAGCGAGGCCCCGATTTTCAGTTTGTTTACGTGCTCGGCAGTGATTCACGTGTCACACTCCGGCGGGTTGTGACTGGAGTTGTCTCTGGAACAGAATCTGTCGTGGTTTCCGGACTGGAGCCGGGCGAGATTGTCGTCACGGATGGGCTCGACAAACTGCAGTCAGGTGCCACAGTGAAGACATCGTCATCGACGGAGAAAATGAGTGGAGCCCCGACAGACGGCGGATCATCGGAAAAAGATGGCCCCGATTCGCCTGGAAAAGCCAGGGGAGCTCCCGGTGATGCGCCTGCGGATCCGCGTTCCACTTCGACTGAGAAATCAGACACAAACGCTGAAACGAACAAACAGTCAACGAAGACAGAAACTCTCGGCGTAGGTCAGCGGCCCCGGAACCTGGTGGCGCTGTCGGGGTCAGCGCAATGAATCCGTCGCAGGTCTTTATCCTGCGTCCTGTGGCCACCATTCTGCTCATGGTGGCCATCCTGCTGACTGGCATCATTGCCTGGTACCAGCTGCCGGTGTCGGCGCTTCCACAGGTGGATTATCCGACGATTCAGGTTGTGACGTTTTATCCCGGAGCAAGCCCGGAAGTCATGACGTCGTCCGTGACGGCACCTCTGGAACGCCAGTTCGGGCAGGTTCCCGGACTGACACAGATGACATCAAGCAGCTCAGACGGATGCTCAGTCATCACGCTTCGGTTTGCTCTGGAACTTGACATCGACGTGGCGGCTCAGCAGGTTCAGGCTGCGATCAATGTTGCGGGAACGCTGCTTCCGGCGGATCTTCCGGGGCCACCCACGTACACGA